>NZ_JANUXR010000009.1 GCF_024834075.1 Corynebacterium sp. HS2168-gen11 | reverse complement strand
TACTGAGTACGAATCTTTGTACCATTCGCATCAGCAGCCTCAACAACTGCCGCAGGAGGCTTACCACTAAAGGAAGGATCCGGCTGGAACGTCACCACACCATTTTCAATGGTGTACGTACCAATTTCCTTACCACTTGCATCACGCAACACAACTGGACCCGTTGCAGGTTGATCCGTAGCTGGATCAATCAACTTAGCCTTCGTCGCATCAATTGTGACCGTTGGATCACCAGGCGTAAACGTTGGTGTTCCCTGCTGCGTCTTACCCTGTGGTCCTGTGGATTCTGCAGGCGTTGCAGTAGGAGTCACAGCAGTAACAGTTGGCTGATACTGAGTACGAATCTTTGTACCATTCGCATCAGCAGCCTCAACAACTGCCGCAGGAGGCTTACCACTAAAGGAAGGATCCGGCTGGAACGTCACCACACCATTTTCAATGGTGTACGTACCAATTTTCGCACCCTTAGCATCATTGACAACAACCGGCTGATCTGTAGCCACACCAGTAGTCGGATCAATCAACTTAGCCTTCGTCGCATCAATTGCGACCGTTGGATCACCAGGCGTAAACGTTGGTGTTCCCTGCTGTGCTTGACCCTGTGGTCCTGTAGACTCTGCTGGCGTTGCAGTAGGAGTCACAGCAGTGACAGTTGGCTGATACTCAGTACGAACCTTCGTGCCATTTGAATCAGCAGCCTCAACAATTGCTGCAGGAGGCATACCAGTAAAGGAAGGATCCGGCTGGAACGTCACCACACCATTTTCAATGGTATACGTACCAATTTCCTTGCCACTTGCATCACGCAACACAACTGGACCCGTTGCAGGTTGCTTCGTAGCTGGATCAATCAAAACAGCAGTGGTCTTATCAATGGTCACGCTTGGTTCTGGTGAAGTAAATTCTGGTGAACCAGTTTGTGGCTGACCTTGCAAACCGCTAGAAGCTGCAGGCGTTGCCGTAGGAGTCACAGCTGTAACAGTTGGACGGTACTGAGTACGAACCTTTGTACCATTTGCATCAGCAGCTTCAACAACTGCTGCAGGAGGCGTACCAGTAAAGGTAAGAACTGGCTGGAACGTCACCACACCACCAGCAATGGTGTACGTACCAATTTTCGCACCATTAGCATCATTGACAACAACCGGCTGATCTGTAGCCACACCAGTAGCTGGATCAATCAACTTAGCCTTCGTCGAATCAATTGCGACCGTTGGATCACCAGGCGTAAACGTTGGTGTTCCCTGCTGTGCTTGACCCTGTGGTCCTGTAGACTCTGCTGGCGTTGCAGTAGGAGTCACAGCAGTGACAGTTGGCTGATACTCAGTACGAACCTTCGTGCCATTTGAATCAGCAGCCTCAACAATTGCTGCAGGAGGCGTACCAGTAAATGAAGGATCCGGTTGGAACGTCACTACACCATTTTCAATGGTATACCTACCAATTTCCTTACCACTTGTATCGCGCACTGTTACTGGGCCCGTTGTAGGTTGCTTCGTAGCTGGATCAATCAAAACAGCAGTGGTCTTATCAATGGTCACGCTTGGTTCTGGTGAAGTAAATTCTGGTGAACCAGTTTGTGGCTGACCTTGCAAACCGCTAGAAGTCGCAGGCGTTGCAGTAGGAGTCACAGCAGTGACAGTCGGCTGGTACTGAGTACGAACCTTCGTGCCATTTGAATCAGCAGCCTCAACAATTGCTGCAGGAGGCGTACCAGTAAAGGTAGGGTCCGGCTGGAACGTCACAACACCATTTTCAATGGTATACCTACCAATTTCCTTACCACCAGCATCACGTACCGTTACAGGACCCGTTGTAGGCTGATCCGTAGCTGGATCAATCAAAACAGCAGTGGTCTTATCAATGGTCACGCTTGGTTCTGGTGAAGTAAATTCTGGCGAACCAGTTTGTGGCTGACCTTGCAAACCGCTAGAAGTCGCAGGCGTTGCAGTAGGAGTCACAGCAGTAACAGTTGGCTGGTAGGTGGTCGTTGCCTTCGTACCGTTCGCATCAGCAATCTCAACAATTGCTGGACGTGGCGTACCGACAAAATCTTTGTTTGGAGTAAAAACAACCTTGCCGTTAGCAATTGTGTATTTACCTACAGTCTCTCCTGCAGCATTGGTTGCAACAACACCTTCTGGGCCAGCTTCAGAACCATCGGTGTTCTTCAGCTTCAATGATGCTGGATCAATCGGAACGCGCTGATCACCCACAACAGGTGCTGGCGTCCCTTCTTGTGGTTGACCTTGAACGCCAGTTGTGTCTGGAACAGTAATTGTTGGACGTACTGGTGTTACTTCTGGCCGATAGGTAGCCTCAACAGCCGTACCATTTGTATCGAATGCACGAACACGAGCAGCAGGTGGTCGACCAACATACTGCTTATCTGGTGTGAACGTAACCACGCCATTTTCAATGGTGTAGGTACCGATTAAATCACCATTTGGTTTACGTAACGTTACACCTTCAGGACCAGCAGGAGTGCCATCCTCATTCAGGAGCACAGTTTGTTCTACCACGATTGGCGCAGTTGCACGACCTGGTTGGAACGAAGGAGTACCTTGTTGAATCGCACCTTGAATACCAATCGACTCAACGTTGGATCCAGTTGGAGTAATCGGCAGAATAGTTGGAGTAAAGGTAGCTCGAATAGCGTTATTCAACGTATCACGAGCTTCTACAGTCGCAGGGTCAACTGGTCCGACATAGGTCTTATCGGTTGGCTCGAAGGTTACTTCGCCAGTTTCAGGGTTAATCCGATAAAGGCCAACAACGCGATCGCCAACCTTCGCATCTACAGTTTCAGCATCTGTTGGAGCATTGGTTGCAGGATCAATCAACTTAGCAGGATTTTGCTGAGAAAGTACTACCTTAACCTGCTGATCTTCTGGAACAGTCGTAGATCCTTGATTGCCGCCACGGAATGTCGGCGTACCAGAGATATCTTCACCTTGGTATCCCGTTGCGGTGGCGTTTTCGCTCACTGGCAAGATGTTGGTAACCGTTGGAATATAGACAGAGTCCATAGTCTGAGTTGCACCAGTTTGAGCCTTATTCACATTTGGAAGCTCAGTACGCACAGATGTCCAACCAGTGCTCAGACCATTGCTGTCCCACGAACGAATCGCAACACCCTTAGCGGTACCAGAGAAGTTAGGGTCTGGCGTGAAGGTGATAACACCTGTTGCAGTATCCAACTCATAGGTACCTTCGCCGGCTGCTTCATAGGTGGTACCCGAAAGCACCTGCGTGGCATCATTCGGATCAACGAATTGGAACTGTTTGGTTGCATCGATCGTTGCGTCTTCAGTTAATTCAAGTGGCGAATTGAAAGTTTCCTTGAATTGCTTACCAACCGCGTCAGGCGCAATTGGATCCGACTGTTGAGTCTGGGTTTTTAATCCAGTTGAAGTATAGCGATGGCCAACAGGAGGATAAATAATCTGCAGAAGCACATCTTCTACTTCACCGCTGGAAGCATTGCCAGTTGGTTGTTGAATAGCTTCTGGTTGCGCTCCAGACACAGTACGCAAGCGGGCACCAACCCAGTTACGGTTACCTTGTGCACGCAAGATCTGCTGCGCAGCGTTTCGGAAAGGAAGAGTGATTTCCTGATCGTCGGCATTTACAACAACACCGTTGTCAGCAGCAGCGTCTCGTTCGTCTGCGTCAAACTTGCCGTTGTTGTTGTAGTCAATCCAACCACGAACCAGTGATGAGGTTGCAGAACCTTTCGACGCTTTAACCTTCAGGTTAAAATCTGTGCCGTTTGCAATAATTGCTCGATTCGAAAAATCTTTCGAACCATCCGGACGCGCAGGTATTGCAATGCCTTGAACCAGCTGTGCTAAGCCTTCATCGCCTTCACCTGGTCGTCCATCACCAAAACCAACTCGATCGTCGCGAGTCCATTCACCAGCATTATCTTGACCATATGGCGCTTCAGCATCTGGCGCATTGCTACCCAAATATGGACCAGCAATACCATTTGCCTGGCGATAGTGGAACGCTGGTGTATAAACACTGTCTACATCTTCATAGGAATCTGGCGCGTCACCAATATCTGCCAGCAGGAAGCCGACCATTGTCGTTTGTCCACCAACAGTGTTCAAGAAGAACTCAAGTTCATTGGCACCTTTGGTCAGCAACACAACAGGATCAGCATTAGGATCGCGCGGCCTCGTACCACCTGAATTAAATGGTCCAGCAAGTTGAGTACCAATGCCACCACTTACTTGGTCAGGCGCTAACCAAACTTTCGTTGGATAGGCATCTCGCACAACTTCATTATTATTATTCAAGCGTACGCGCGTATCACGGCCAGGCCCACCACCATTTGTGGTATTGTCAGCTAGTTTGAATGGGTGGGCAAACGGATCATTTGGATACTTAGGACGGTCAAATAATTCCCAAGGCGTACCATTGGTATGCCAGAGCATAAACTCATCCGGGTCGTTACTTTCACCATCAACAACTACGATATTAGCGTTGACAGGATTGCCCTTAAAAGTCGCAGAAATTCGAATTTTAACACCGACGTCGCCTGCTTTATCGGCACCGCCCAAACCAGCGCCAGCATTTCGATCAGCTAAATTATAGAATCCTGTATTACTCAGAGTTGACCAACCGGCATTACTAATACGCTCTGCCTGCACCACGCCCTGATAACGTGGATTCGTCTGCACCAAAGGAGAAGCAGGAATCTCTCGATACCGTGCAGTATTCTTAAGATCTTTGATTTCGCAATCAGCAGCGGTCACGCCTGAATTCGGCTGATCTTTCCAATAATTACAGCGATCAACATAGTGCTGAGTTGCCGCAAAAGGCTTAAGCTCAACAACTTCTGCAACGATCTGATAATCAATTCCCTGAAACGGGGAATATTCAATCGTGGCACCTACTTGTAATGGCGTACCGATTCCGACTGGCGTGGTTTGGCCAGGATTTTTAAATTGCGACCAATCCAACCAGTCCACCGCTCCCGCATATGGAGAACGGCTGGACGGCAAGTTAGAAATAGCATGTGCGGTTTGTGGCAATGCTACGGCACCACCAAAGGCCATCGTTGCAGCAATCAACGCTGCAATTGACTGCGATCCTATCTTTTTCATGAAATTACTTTCCGCTCAATTACTTAAACTTCAAAATGCCGATGAACCAAGGTCTTTACCTTGCCGCTCGTGCAAGTAACCATCAAATACGGTAATTCCGCATCCGACGCATCGTTTTACAAAATAGAAACCTAGATACAAATCCTTATTAATCTTCCCTCGTTTGACAGTCTTTGTCAAAGTTTCACACATTCGTTAAGCATTTTATTATCAAATCACAGGATTCACGATTCCCATCAACACCAACTCTCAAAAATCACCCCTACCTGCCTGAAATAATAATCACAGGCTAGTTTCCATCCATATCAAGCCAATTCTTTAATAGGATTTCACGAAACTATCAAAGCGAAACATAAGATTTTCACACAAGCCCGCTGCGATACCTTTTATTCAATAACTTCATCGCGCGATAGCGCCATCATTTACCAGCATTTTTGTTCAACAATTTCGACGCTACCTATATCTCAGCATCGCTCAATCTTCTTCTATATTTTTGCACCAAGCGTGACTTTTGACTCAAATTTCTTACAGGTCATTCGAACTTTTTACCTTCCCCCTATGCTGGGGTAAACATATTCAATAGAATCACCTCTATGAATATTGCTACTGCCCTATCTGCCATCGACCTGCTTGAATTACAAGGCATTTACCAGCATCTCCACGCCTATCCAGAGCTTTCTGGGCAAGAAGAAGAGACTGCGGCCTATATCGTCGAAAAGCTTGGTGGGCTTGATTGCACCGTAACTGCTGGAATTGGTGGCCACGGCGTTGTCGCAGTATTTCATAACGGCCCTGGCAAAACGGTGCTCATGCGTGCCGATTTCGATGGTCTGCCAGTCACCGAGGCAACCGGGGTGCCGTTTACTTCGCAAAATGCCGGTGTCATGCATGCGTGTGGGCACGATATTCACACCACTGCTCTATTAGCACTGTGCCAGATTCTCGATACCCGGCGCGATCAATGGTCCGGCACGTTTATTGCGCTGTTTCAGCCGAGCGAAGAAAACGGCGCAGGAGCACTGGCAATGCTCAATGATGGGTTAGCTCAGCACATTCCAACACCTGATGTATGTTTAGGCCAGCATGTCACTGCCGGTCCTGCTGGTAGCGTTATGACCCGCCCTGGCCCAATTTTGGCAGCGAGCGATTCCATCGAAATTCTGTTGGAGGGTAAATCAGCGCACGGCTCAATGCCACATAACTCAATTGATCCGACCTATCTAGCTGCCATGATCGTGGTGCGCTTGCAAGGCATTGTGGGGCGAGAAATTTCGCCGGCAGAATTCGCGGTGGTTAGTGTGGGCACTTTGGAATCTGGCCATTCGAATAATACGATTCCAGGCACTGCGCGCATTGTGCTGAATTGTCGCACCTACAACGATGTGGTGAAAGCAAAACTTTATGCCAGCATCGAACGCGTGGTGCGCGGTGAATGCTTCGCCTCCGGAACGCCAGTTGAGCCAAGCTTCCGCTATTTTGCTCATGCGCCACTGACCGATAATACCCATACAGTTTTCGATGATGTGCGCCCGCTTTTCGACGCTCACTTTGGGCCACTTTCTTTAGACGCCACGCCTTGGACTGCATCGGAAGATTTCTCTCAAGTTCCGCGCGCTTTTGATGCACCGTATTTCTTCTGGTTTATTGGTGGTACTCCACAAGATGTCTGGGATCAAGCGGTTGCGACTGATCCCTTAACACCAGCAGTCCCAGCCAATCACATGCCAGATTTCTTGCCAGACTTTGAGCCAACGATTCGCGCTGGCATCGAGGCTAGCTTGATTGCAGTGTCGCATTATCTGCACGTTTAAGTACCTATCGAAAGTTTTACCCCTTATAGGAGGTAAGGCAGCAATGGAGATACATGGCATCGAACACATGTTATTTGCATACCAAGCCAACGAGCTTGAGAAATGCACAATGCCTCCTCCAATAGGTGAGTGACGTATCCAACACTCAACCTTCTTCAGAGAGCAAGACCACTATCTTAGAAAAAGATGTGTATTGCACGTAGAAGGAAAAGAGGTGGATATTTTGAGCTCAAGACTGACAAAAAGGGCGTTTCTTGCCCTTTTAACCAGTGCAAGCGTACTCGGCACATCGTTGATTAGTCAGGTACCGCACCTTGGTCTCACAGCATTTGCTCAGCCTACGCAGAATGCTCCAGCGGTGATTGCTGGAGATTTTCAAAGCGAACTTGGCTGCGCACAAGATTGGCAAGAAACTTGTGCCGCTACACAAATGCAGCGCAGTGGAAGTTTGTATGTAAAACGCCTGCAAATTCCTGCCGGCTCATATAACTTCAAGATTGTGCTGGATGGAAACTGGAACACTTCTTTTGGTGATTCCAACTTCAAGGACAGCAATATTCCACTTTCGGTTGCTCAGGCAACGGAACTGGAGTTTAGCTTCGATCCTAAAACCAAGCATATTGGCATTGCTCCAGTCACACTTGATCAGGCCTTTACGGAGTCTGATCGCGGGCTGATCACTACTCCGTATAAGCATGCTGCAGCAGATAAAAACTTCTATTTCATTTTGACCGATCGCTTTGAAAACGGCGATACCAATAATGATCATGGTGAAGTTGCTCCAACTGGCGTGCGTTCGCCATTAACTGATGGTTTTGATCCGACCGATCGCGCGTTTTATCACGGCGGTGATATTCGAGGAATCATCAACAAGCTGGACTATATTGCCGGCTTAGGCACAACCGCTATTTGGTTATCACCATCATTTAAGAATCGTCCGGTCCAAGGCGAAGGAGAAAATGCCACCGCCGGCTATCACGGCTATTGGATCACAGATTTCACCCAAATTGACCCACACTTGGGTTCCAATGATGATATGAAGACCTTGATCCAGCAAGCACATGCTCGCGGGATGAATGTCTACTTCGACATTGTTATTAACCACACTGCCGATATGATCCAGCTTACCGGTGGCGATGGTAGCAATGGTGCGAACTTCTTATCAGAATCTACCCACCCATATCGTGACGCTCAGGGCCAAACATTTGCACTCAAGGATCATATTGGAGATCAAAATTTCCCGACCTTAAATGCAAATTCATTCCCGTACACCGTCACCCGTGATACCTCTATTACTCTCAAGCCTGATTGGCTGAACGACGATACGTTGTATCACAATCGCGGCAACACCAATTGGCATGGCGAGTCAGTCACGACTGGTGATTTTGCGAATCTTGACGATTTAATGACTGAAAACCCAAAGGTTGTCAACGGCATGGTTGACATCTATAAAAAGTGGGTTGAACTTGGTCTTGACGGTTTCCGTATCGATACTGTCAAGCACGTCAATTTTGAATTTTGGCAAGACTGGACTCGCCAAATCCAACAGTATGCAAAAGATCAAGGCAAACCTGACTTCTTTATGTTTGGTGAGGTCTATGATCGTGCTGCCAGCGATTTGGCACCGTATGTTCGCAACACCGAGATGAACTCGATTTTAGACTTCGGTTTCCAAAATATTGCCCAAGAGTTCGCTAATGGTCATAGCACCCAAAAGCTGCAAAATCTTTTTGCAGCTGATGATTACTACACCACCGATCATTCCAGTGCATCGGATTTGCCGACTTTCTTAGGCAACCACGATATGGGCCGTATTGGATACTTTGTTCGGAATAATTCTGAGCCGGTGAAGCGATCGAAACTTGCGCACTCCTTAATGTTCTTAACGCGTGGCCAACCAGTGGTGTATTACGGTGACGAACAAGGATTCGTCGGCCAAAACGATAATGGTTCTGGCGACGATAAAGCAACGCGCCAGGATATGTTTGCCACCCAAGTTGAACGTGTCAAGCAAGAGCGTTTGCTCGATGGCACTGAATTTGGATCCGGTGCACACTTTAATACGCAAGCACCTCTGTATCAGCACATTCATCAACTTGCTGAGCTGCGGAAGCAACACAAGGCATTGCGCACTGGTGCGCAGATTGAACGTTGGACCACCAACGGTACAGGTATTTATGCGTTTTCTCGTGTTGATCGCGATGAAAAGGAAGAATATCTCGTTGCATTAAATAACCATGCTGATGAGCAACAGGTGCAGTTACAGGCGTTGACGAAGAACGCTACATTTACGAAACTGTTTGGTGAGAGTGACGATTCCATTAGTACTGGTGCAAATGGCGACGTGAGTATCCGCGTTCCAGGCTTAAGCGCTGTGGTGTATAAGGTAAATGGCACCAAGCTTGCTGGAGCAGTAACCGGTGGACTTACACTCCACGGCGATAAGCTTTCAGGTTTTGCTGAAGTTGCCACGGATATTTCCGGTGATAACTGGAGTGAAACCAGTTTTGCATGGCGCAAGCTTGGCGAGCGCGATTGGCAGCCATTAGGTACCGATACTGGCCAAAATGCACGTGTATTGCATGATGTTTCAGCACTTCCTGCCGGCACGATCGTGGAATATCGTGCGGTTACTGTTGATGCGGATAATACTCCAACGGCTTCTAGTGGCTGGGGTGTGGTTGGCACGAATCTGCGTGCTGAACAAACTGATCTGCCAAAGGGTGCAGTGCTTGCCGGTAGCTTCTCGCAATCACAAGGCTGCGTGAAAGACTGGGATGAAAAATGTAAGGTCTTAAACTTCCAAGATGATCCGCATAGCGATTGGTCAACGCTTTCGATTGAGCTTCCTGCTGGCGATCATGAGTATAAGATTGCGCTGAATGGCTCGTGGGATGAAAACTATGGTCGTGCGGATCAGCAAGCACTCACAGATGAAGGCGTTGGCGGAAACGCGAAGAATGCGAAGTTTAGTCTGGCGAATCCACAACGGGTGACCTTCTATTACAACCGTGTCACACACGCATTCTTTAATACGGCAGAACATGAGCCAATTACCTTAACTGGCACCATGGGTGGCGCATTAGGATGCCCAACTACTGCCCCAGAACGCGGAGCTGGTGATCAATACGGCAACTGGAATCCTGCATGTTTGGCACAGTTAATGACTCGCACCAGCGCAGGTACGTATGAATTTGAATCACCAAAAGTTCCTGCAGGCGATTATCAGCTTAAGGTCGTCTATGGTTTGCAATGGGGCAAGCAGTTTGGCGCACCGAATGATCAAAACTATCGCGTTGATGGCTCGACGCTAACGGGCTCACTGATTCACTACACGTGGACGGAATCTAACAACACGTTGACGTGGAACTTCAAGGATCGTGGCTCGAAGGAAATGGAACGAGCATTCGCGCAATGGCTCGATGAACGTACCATTGCAATTCCGCGGAGTTTGCTTGCTGGGAACTCGGCACTTTCTGTGGCAGCAAAACTGATTCGGGTCGACAATGGTGCTCCAGCAATTGCTGGTGGAACAGGTGTTTCTTCGACACAAGCTGCAGCCGAAACGATTGCTTTAGAAGCTGGCGGTGGTTTAAGCGCGGATCTTGGTGCGAAATATCCACATTTGCGGGATTATTTAACCTTCACGCTGCCACAGGACGTCGATAAGCAAAAAGTTAAGGAATTACTGCTCGGCGGTTTAGGTTTGGCGTTGTTCCACGATAATGCACCACTGGCATTAACTGGTGTGCAGATTCCTGGTGTGCTGGATGCGGTATATGCTCCACAAGCACAAAGCACCTTGGGTGTGGAATGGGCTGGCGATACTCCAACGCCGCATCTGTGGGCGCCGACTGCGCGGGAAGTTTCCTTGCTCGTCTATGGCGACAGTGAGGGCGAAGGCGATCCGGTTGAAACAGTCGCGCTGACCAAAGATGATGCCTCTGGTATTTGGTCGGTTGCAGGTAAGCCAGAATGGCGTAATCGTGCGTATATGTATCAGGTGAAGGTCTGGGCACCTTCGACTGGCATGGTCGAGACCAATATTGTGACTGACCCATATTCACGCGGTCTGACTGCGGATTCAAAGCGTTCAGTAATGATTAATCTGGCTGATGATGCGCTGAAACCTGCAGGTTGGGATAGCACTGTGATTCCGTCCTTGGATCGCTCAGTTGATCAGATGGTCTATGAACTACATGTTCGCGACTTCTCCATTGCAGATCAAAGCGTGCCGGCAGATCACCGTGGTAAGTATCTTGCATTTACCGATGAAGGTTCCAATGGTGTAACACATTTGAAGGAATTGGCAGCTGCAGGTGTGAACTCGATTCACTTGCTGCCGACGAATGATATTGCGTCGATTCCAGAACAAAATCCGGTGAATCCTACGATTCCAGCAGCTGGTCCAGCCGATGAGGCTCAGCAAGCTGAAATGTTTGCCCATGCCAAGGAAGACGGCTTTAACTGGGGATATGATCCATATCATTACATGACTCCAGAAGGTTCCTATGCCGTTGATATGTCTGCGGCAGGTCGAGTCAAAGAGTATCGACAAATGGTACAAGCTCTGGCAAATATGAAACTGCGCGTGGTTTCTGACCAGGTGTATAACCACACCTTCGGTGCTGGTCAAAGTGAACATTCCGTATTGGATAAGGTGGTGCCAGGTTATTATCATCGCCTGTTAGAAGATGGCAAGATTGCCAATTCTACCTGCTGCGATAACCTCGCAACCGAGCATGCCATGATGCAAAAGCTCATGGTTGATTCGGTAGTCAGCTGGGCGAAGGATTACCACGTCGATGGTTTCCGCTTCGACTTGATGGGCCACCATAGTGTTGCCAACTTGCAAGCTGTTAAGGATGCGCTGGCAGAATTAACTGTTGCCAAGGACGGCATCGATGGTTCCAAGATTTATCTCTACGGTGAAGGCTGGAACTTCGGTGAAGTCGCCAATAATGCTCGTTTCAACCAAGCAATTCAAACCAATCTTGCTGGGACGAATATTGGTACCTTCAACGATCGTTTACGCAACGGTGTGCATGGTCACGAAGGACGTGAACAAGGCTTCGGTACCGGTTTAGGGTTGGAAGATAACGGCACGCCGTCGAAAGGCGTTGGCCATTTGCGTCACTTACAAGATGTGATCAAAGTTGGCATGGCCGGCAACTTACAAGAATTTGAATTTGATTCTGCAAGTGGCCGTAAGAAAGGTAAGGATCTTTACCTCGATAACCAACGTGTAGGTTATGGTTTGCTCCCTGGCGATACCGTGAACTACATCGATGCTCACGATAATCAGACCTTGTATGACCTTTCTGTGTTGCAGCTGCCTGAAAACTTGTCCATGGATGATCGTGTTCGGATGAATACTGTCCAGCTGGCAACAGTTGCATTAGGACAATCACCAGCGTTTTGGCATGCAGGTACGGAGTTTATGCGTTCGAAGTCATTAGACCGCGACTCCTATAACTCAGGTGATCACTTTAATAAGCTGGATCTTTCCGGCACCGAGCACAATTTCGGTGTGGGCTTACCAGTCGCAGAAAAAAATCGCGATCACTGGGATTTGTACCGTGGTTTGCTGAACAACCAGAACTTAAAAGCTGATGCCGCTCATTTGCAGCAAGCCAACAAGCTTGCGCTTGAGCTGGTGAAATTGCGCAGTTCTACCCCACTGACCCGTTTGGGTGAGCTTGAGAAGATTCAGCAAAAGGTTTCCTTCCCAGGTGCTGCTGATGGTGTCATCGCCATGCATATTGACGATCGCAACGGTGATGATGTTGACCCTGATCTCGAAGGTGCGTTGATTATCATCAACGCAAGCCCGAATCCGCAGACCACCCGAGTTGCATCACTGAAGGATCAAAAACTTGAGCTTTCGGAGCACTTAGTTGCCGATACGCGCCTTGCAACCGAGGTGAAATGGGCAAAAGAAACCGGTGATCTGACTGTTCCAGCTCGCAGCGTGGTGTTTATGAAGCACCTCAAGCAAGAAGAGCTCAAGACCCTTCATGAGCCAACCTGGGATACCATCACCGCAGTACGTGGTACCACCGCTGTTACAGGGGAGGTGCATAAGGCCACCGATGCAACCGAAGAACTTCCTGCAGATGTGACCTATAAGCTTGTCGACGCTCCTGCGTGGGTCAGCATTGCTGATAACGGCACGATCACTGCTGCCCCTGGTAGCGACGTTGATCCAGGTATGGTCACGGTTCGTATCACAGCTACCTACAGTGATGATTCGCAAGATGAACTCACTGCAACCATTAGCGTGACAAAGAATCAAGCTGATAGTGCCACAACGGCCTATCCACCAACTACACTTGTCGAGCAAACCACGACCAGCACGCACCCAACAGATTTTGTTGCTGGTATGGAAGTCAGCGTTGTTGGTACTCCAGCAAATGTGACAATTATGGTTGATGCAGATGGTGTGCTCACTGTTGCAGGTACTGCTGTTGGATCAGAAACTGTGGAGCTTGAGCTGCGCTTCCCAGATGGCTCACGAAAGACTGTTGAGGTTGAGGTGAACGTCGAAAAGCGTAAACCAACGTTGGCAGAAACCTTAGACCCAGCATTTGGTGAAGTTGCAGCGGTTGCTGGTTTAGGGGCGCGTACGTTCCCAGTGACAGGTGCTGGTGAAAACACCACCTTTGCCCTTGGCGCGAACGCTCCAGCAGGTGTGACGATTTCGCCAGAAGGTGTGCTGACCATCGATTCGGCAACCCCTGGCACCTACACTGTGCCAGTTGTGGTGACCTATTCTGATGGTTCCACTGAAACCATTGAGGTTCCAGTCACGGTGAAGGCGCAAGTTGCTGATAGCTACGATCCGACCTGGAAAGTTGCTGCCTTGGCGAAGCCAAATGCGCAAGCACAAGCAGCTGGCACGGCAACTTTGCCAGATACTGCCACTGTGGCAACTGATAAGGCAGATTGGGCGGTAACGCTGCTTGCCGATGGCAAACTCGCAATTGCGGTACCAGCGAGCGCACAGCCTGGCAAACACGATGTTCCAGTAACTGTGACCTACGCGGATGGTTCAACCGATACCACCACCGTGGCAGTTGTGATTGCGCCAACCTGGCAGCAGCAAGAGCAAAGCTCGACGCCAAATGCTGCTGAGGCGGCAGGGTTTAGCTTTGCTAAGGGTGATCAAGCACCGGCATTTATCAACGTAGCGCCAAATGGCACTATCACTGCTGCTGATGATGCACCAAGTGGTACCTACGAAGTACCGGTGACAGTCACCATCGATGGTGTCAGCTACACCACCACGACTACTTTCGTGGTGCCGGTCAAGCCTGAGCCTGAGAAGCCTCAAACGCCTAGCGACAAGCCTGCGCCAAAGCCAAGCACCACCGCAAAGCCAACGCCGAAGCCAAAGCCAAGCACGAGTGCGAAGCCAAAGCCAAGCACCACCGCAAAGCCAACACCGAAGCCAAAGCCAAGCACCACCGCGAAGCCAAAGCCAACGACTGAGCAACCAGCACCTCTGCCAACACCGCAGAAAAACATGTTGTCTTCAGTCTTCAAGTGGATTCCGATTCTGCTTGCGGTCCTTGGACTCTTGGGTTCAATCTTTGTCGGGTTAGTTCACGACAAAAATAGTCCATTGCGGAAAGCCTTGAACTTCTAAAGACTTTGCCGTAAGACACACATCCCAATGTGGTCGGCGCCTGAAACCTGTACGGTTGTAGGCACCGGCCACATTGTGTATTTCACACCTGCGCACGCTCAATGATCTGGGGATTGATCGTCATCTTTGAGCGTGGTGTACAAGACGTAATGACCATGCAAGAGTTGGTAACTGCCCACAACCAATCGCCAGCCAAGCATCATCAACGACCTGTTGCGTGCAACCAACCGCTCATCAAGCGCGACATCTGCCAGTTCGATAATCCGACCCCTCGCATATGCTCACCGCAGCTGATTGTGCCGAATACTTGCATATGCTCACCGCAGCTGATTGTGCCGAATACTTGCATATGCTCACCGCAGCTGATTGTGCCGAATACTTGCGGCGGTAAGTATTCCTTAGTGTCTGATTGTTTGTGATTCGGACGTCTCCCCCACTCTATTCCCACATAAAACGTGCACAATAGGGCGCAACCGTGTCGAAAAGCAAAAATGTGGTCACTTACACATTCTTGACACACTACCGTTTCAAACCTTTGTGCGATATCTCTAAAAATTAGTCTTTACCTGTGCTTTTGTACGTTAATCTCAAGATTTTTGAAGTCACTGATCAGATGATTCCAACATCAAAACCAAATCGCAACACGTATTCACCTGAAAACAGCTCAGCTGTACTAAGTTTTTATGTTTCTTTTAGCTAGACTAAGACTCCGTAGAAACTCTTGAGAGTTTCCTTGAAATCATTATTGTCTAGTTCAGGAGATCATTCTCAAATATGAACGCTTTTCACTCGCTTCCATCTTTGGAATCAACTGTAGCCGGCCACGTCCGTGCCGCTGCTGGCTCAACTCCAGCATCAGCAACTGCTCGTAAGTTCTGGTTCGGTCTGTCTGGTTCTGTTATGGAACAGCTAGCAGACAATTGGGAGAAGACCACCGCAGCTTATAACGCAACTCGCCAACAGCACTATTTTTCGGCTGAGTTCCTCATGGGCCGTGCGCTTCTGAACAATCTCACCAATCTGGGTCTGACCGAAGAAGCAGAACGTGCCACCCGTGCGCTTGGACACGAATTATCTGACGTACTTGAAGCTGAAAACGATGCCGCTCTTGGTAACGGCGGCTTGGGCCGCTTGGCTGCATGCTTCCTTGACTCTGCTGTCACCCAAGATTATCCAGTAACCGGCTATGGCATTTTGTACCGTTACGGTCTGTTCAAGCAAAATTTCGATAACGGTTTCCAAACAGAAGAACCTGATGCTTGGAAAGAAGACGGCTATCCATTCGTCGTGCGTCGCGAAGATCAGCAGCGCATTGTAACTTTCGACGACATGGTTGTTCGCGCAACACCATACGACATGCCAATCACAGGTTATGGCACCGACAATGTTGGTACGTTGCGTCTGTGGAAATCTGAGCCACTTTCAGAATTCGACTACGATGCTTTCAACTCGCAGCGCTTTACCGACGCTATCGTCGAGCGCGAGCGGGTCATGGACTTGTGCCGTGTGCTGTATCCAAATGACACCACCTATGCCGGCAAGGTGCTTCGCGTTCGCCAGCAGTATTTCTTCGTATCTGCTTCCCTGCAGGCCATGATCGATAATTACATTGCGCATCATGGTAAAGATCTTGCTGATTTTGGCAAGTACAACTCCATTCAGCTCAACGATACGCACCCAGTGTTGGCAGTTCCTGAGTTGATGCGTCTGTTGATGGACGAGCATGGTCTTGGCTGGGATGAAGCCTGGAAGATTGTGACTGAAACCTTCGCTTATACCAACCACACTGTGTTGGCTGAAGCCCTTGAGCAGTGGCCAACTTCGATTTTCCAGCAGCTGTTCCACCGTGTCTTCGAGATCGTCGTTGAGATCGACCGTCGTTTCCGTGAAGATATGCGTGCTCGCGGCATCGATGAAGGCCAAATTCATTACATGTCACCTGTGCGTGATGGTGTTGTGCATATGGCTTGGTTGGCTTGCTACGCTGCATATTCCATCAATGGTGTGGCAGCATTGCACACTGAAATTATTAAGGCAGAAACCTTAAAAGAGTGGTACGGCATTTGGCCAGAGAAGTTCAACAACAAAACCAATGGTGTCACCCCACGTCGTTGGTTGAAGATGTGCAACCCACGCCTGTCTGATCTGCTGACTCGCTTGACTGGTTCCGATGCTTGGGTCACCAACCTCGACGAGCTTAAGGCACTGTTGCCATATGCAAACGATGACGCAGTTATGCAAGAACTGTTGGACATTAAAGATGCCAACAAGCAGGACTTTGCAACCTGGATCAAGCAGCGTCAAGACATTGATGTTGATCCAACTTCCATTTTCGACGTCCAAATCAAGCGTTTGCATGAGTACAAGCGTCAGCTGATGAATGCACTCTACGTGCTTGATCTGTACTTCCGTATTAAGGAAGATGGCGAAACTGATATTGCACCTCGTACCTTCATTTTCGGTGCGAAGGCAGCTCCAGGCTATGTTCGCGCAAAGGCAATTATTAAGTTCATCAACGAAATTGCAACGCTGATCAATAACGATCCTGTGGTTTCCAAGACCTTGCGCGTTGTATTCGTTGAAAACTACAACGTCTCCCCTGCCGAGCACATTATTCCAGCTGCTGATGTTTCCGAGCAGATTTCTACCGCTGGTAAGGAAGCATCCGGTACTTCGAATATGAAGTTCATGATGAACGGTGCATTAACCTTGGGCACACTCGACGGCGCCAATGTTGAGATTCTGGATTCCGTTGGTGACGAAAACGCTTATATCTTCGGCGCGAAGGTTGAGCAGTTGCCTGAATTGCGCGCACATTACAACCCTTACCACGAGTATGAGACCGTTCCTGGCCTCAAGCGTGTGCTTGATGCGCTTGTCGACGGTCACCTCAACGACAACAATTCTGGTATGTTCCACGATTTGCGTTCCTCACTGCTTGATGGCGGCGGCTGGGAAACTCCAGATGTGTACTATGTTCTCGGTGATTTCGCTTCTTACCGCGAGACTCGCGACAAGATGGCGCATGACTTCTACGCAGATCGTCTGCACTGGGCACGCATGTGCTGGGTGAATATCTGTGAATCTGGTCGTTTCTCCTCCGACCGCACCATTAGCGACTATGCTCGCGAAGTGTGGAAGCTTGAAGCAACCAAGATCTAAACATTCAATCGCCTAGCGATATCAAGCGCGAAGTCCTTGGAAGGATTCTTCTTCCAAGGACTTCGCGCTTATTTCTTTACCTTTGTGCTGATGTGGGCTGTGCAGGCCACTATGCTCCATCACTCTGGTTGCTCCGATCAAAGAGCTGTCATGCACGCATGAACCTGCCTACGTGCAAGCATTGCGCCTACGTGCGCCACCTTTAAGGCAACAGTACTGTTTCTCTCACAGGCAATTCATGAGCATGTAATTCCGACAACAAACGCCAGTTTGTTATCGGATGTGTCATAAACACTGACACACCTTTTACAAACTGGCGTTGCTCTGCGTACGGATACGTTTATTCCGCGATTGTGGCCACTTCACCAAGCAAGTGCACGTGAATCATATTGGTATTACCGGATACTCCAGGAGGGGTACCAGCAACAACAACCATCAAATCATCATTATTGTAGCTATCCATAGCCAACAAGTGTGCGTTGATCTGGTGCAACATTTCATCAGTGTTGTGCATAAACGGCGTCAGGAAGGTTTCTACACCCCAGGTCAGTGCCAACTGGCTACGAACCTCTGGAAATGGAGTAAACACCAGCAGCGATTGGTGTGGGCGCAAACGTGCAACACGCTTTGCGGTATCACCAGAAGATGTGAAGGCAACCATTGCCTTTGCATTCAAACGGTCTGCAATATCGCGTGCAGAATAGGAAATAACACCACGCTTGGTACGTGGAATATGTGCCAGTGGTGGTACTTGGCCATCATGTTCTGCGGAAGCAACAATGCGGCTCATGGTGCGAACCACGTTGTGTGGATCAATACCAACAGAGGTTTCACCGGAAAGCATCACAGCATCGGCACCGTCAAGCACAGCATTCGCCACGTCTGATGCTTCTGCACGGGTTGGGCGGGAATTATCAATCATGGAATCGAGCATCTGGGTTGCCACGATTACAGGCTTTGCATTTTCACGGGCAATTTGAATTGCGCGCTTCTGCACCAATGGGACCTGCTCAAGTGGGCATTCAACACCAAGGTCGCCACGAGCAACCATGATGCCGTCGAATGCAAGCACGATAGATTCCAAAGCGTCGACTGCTTCTGGCTTCTCCAGCTTTGCAATCACTGGAATACGACGTCCCTCTTCGTCCATAATTGCATGGACAAGTTCCACATCCTGTGGGGAACGAACGAAAGACAATGCAATGAAGTCAACGCCAAGCTTGAGTGCGAAACGCAAGTCGATGATGTCTTTTTCAGAAAGTGCAGGTACCGAAATATCCATACCTGGCAATGAAACACCCTTGTTATTTGAAACCGGTCCGCCTTCGACGACTTCACAAACAACATCATTGCCGTCTACTTCTTTACACACGAGTGCAACCTTGCCGTCGTCGACAAGCAGGCGGTCGCCAGGCTTCGCATCACGTGCGAGGTTCTTGTAGGTGGTGGACACGCGATCGTGCGTGCCTTCGACATCATCAACGGTGATACGAACGATCTCGCCGTTTTCCCACACAGTCTTGCCTTCGATGAAGCGACCAAGACGAATCTTTGGGCCTTGGAGGTCAGCCAGAATGCCAACTGCGCGACCAGTTTCATCAGTCGCTTCACGAACCCAACGATAGTTTTGTTCATGGTCGGAATGGTCACCGTGGGAGAAGTTCATGCGGGCGACATCCATGCCATCTTCAACCAAGCGGCGAATGGCATCTTTACTTGCAACTGCAGGGCCTAGAGTACAAACAATTTTTGTGCGACGATTCATGCCCTTAAGATTAATCCGATCGAGGCAGCAATGCGAACAACACTACCTAGATCACACTTTTTCATCAGAAAAGTCCATGTATCTTTCACCTTCAGGCAAAGATACATGGACTTTTCTGATCCGGCTCCCTCAAATAAGAGAACTATGTCACAACAGTACCGGCGGTGCTAAGTTTCCCACCTTGTACGGCACTTGCGTCTTCTCTGCCTTTTGGCAATCGGAAAAAGACCAATGTGGCTACCGAACAGACAACAACTGCAACAATGGCGTTAATGCGCATGCCATAAATCATGGTGGCTTCATCAACTCGCATATTCTCGATGAAGAACCTTCCTAAGGTATAGCAGGCAACATACAACGCAAACACGCGGCCATAGCCCAGGCGTAAGATCGCATCGAGTCGAATAATGACCACGCATACCAGCACATTCCAGAGCAATTCGTATAAGAACGTCGGATGCACGGTCAAGAGAATCTCGCCGGTGGAATGACCCGTAATCGGTGCAAAGTTACCCTGCTCATCGACGCGACGATAAATCTCTAATGCCCACGGCACAGTAGTTTCTGCACCATAGAGTTCTTGATTAAACCAGTTGCCCAGCCGCCCAATGCCTTGAGCTAAGACCACACCAGGTGCAAGTGCATCTGCAAATGGTGCAAATGGCACACCTTTGAATCGCAAATATCCCCAAACGGCAAGGCTACCAAGGACTACTGCACCCCAGATGCCTAAACCACCGTTGGTAATTTTGAAAACGTCAATAGGATTGCAATCACTACAGAAGTATTTTTGCCAGTCAGTCATCACATGGTAGGCGCGCCCGCCAATAATACCTGCAGGAATAGCAACGATTGCAGCATCTAAAATCAGTTCAGGGTTACCACCTCGTGCTGCGTATCGACGCCGGCCTAACCAGATAGCAGCGAAGATTCCACAAATAATGCTTAAGGCGTATCCGCGAATTGGAACATAACCTAAAAACCACACGCCTTGTGGTGGTGACGGAATTGCGGCAAGGGTTGTGATGAGCACAAAAACTCCAATACAAGAAAAATTATCGACATTGCTGCCTATAAGTGTGCCGAAGAATGAGAGGTTTTGCTACCTACGTGGGCAAGCTGGATGCTGACCTGCTGAAACCAAGGAACGCGTAAACATTTGTGGCGAATGTGCAGTCATGAGCGATTCTCCCATCACCACGGCATCGGCACCAGCAGCTGCGTAATCATAAAGCTCTTTGGCCGTGCGCACGCCAGAAAGTGCAATTTTAATAATATGGCTAGGAATACCAGGAGCAATATCGCCAAACGCACTGCGGTTTAAGCGCATCGTTTCAAAATCACGAGCATTGACACCGATCACGCGTGCACCTGCTTCAATGGCAAGGGAGGCTTCTTGCTCATTGCGTACTTCAGATAAGGCAACCATCCCCAGTGATTGAATCCGATCGAGCAGGCTCACATATTGCGAAGGTTCTAATACCCCTACTCGAAGTGGCACCATATCGGCTCCATAACAGCGAGCTTCGTGAATTTGGTATGGATCAATAATAAAATCGCGGCATAAAATTGGCACACTGACATTGCGGCGAATTTCAGCCATTTCCTCTAACGATCCATGAAAATTGCGCTGATCAGTATGGCAGGCAATCAGTGCTGCTCCACCGGCTTCAAACTGACGAGCAAGATTCACAGCAGAATCAATTGCTGCAATCACGCCCTTATCAGGAGCAGCTTTTTTAACTTCAGCAATCAGTTGACATCCAGGCCTGGAAAGCACCTCGATGACGTCGCGAAGCTGCGGTGCACTGGTACGCGAGCGGTGCTTAATCTCTTGAAACGACACCACCGCTTCACGCGCTTGGACGTCTTGCTGCACGCCAGCAATAATGTCATCGAAAACTGCGCCCACGTAATTGTCCCTTTACTGCTGAACTAACGATCGGAAGATATGTGTAAAAGTATTACTACTCTTTAAGGCTAACGGTTGAAATTTTGATTAAAAAATTCGCGGGGGTAATTATATTCTTCCGTCCTGATCAGTTGGATCAATATCAGCGTCTAATGCATCCCACAGCACCCGCTCAGATTCAGGATCAGTCCGTAAATCTTCAGTTATATGATCTCGACTCACCGCGGCACGCTGATATTTATCGCGACGTCGTGTTTGTTCACGTTGTGCAGTTTGGTTTGTGCTTGCAAGACCTACTAATGCTGCACCAAAGCCAATCAGCGCGCAGATCACTGTCAGAATTGGTGGCGCACTCTGGACTTCTAGCTGCTCGATTGTCGCCCATGCCGACAGTCGATGCGTGAACTGCGAAGATGTCAAAAACGTTAAAATCTGGGCTTGATCTGGCTCATTGACAACACTCAACGCGCTGATAGCTGCCACCGCACCTGCACCCAGTCCTGCACACACGCCACTGATGCGTCGCAAGATAACCGCGCGCGAAAGCCCAATCACTCCAGCAACCATCAGCAACATGCCAATAGCCACAATTTCTGGATGCCATTGTCCACCGGTGAGGCTTAATTGTTTTGCACCGGATTTATCATCAAAGGCTGCAACAGTAAGCCATTGCATGCGCGTGAGCACCCATAATGCAACTCCACTCAGTCCAAGCACAATTGCGGCTTGCGCGTGTTTCATCCGATTACGACCTCTCTGTTTCCCACAACCTTGATAATCACCAGTCTGACAATTGCTGCAGGCGTATTCAACGGCCCGTTCCTCCTAGCAACAGCCACACGCTCATCTTCTCGTATGAAGCTTATCGACGCGCACCTGCACCACCTAGCTTCGTAATGCTTGCAAAATGCTGCGATGAATTGCAGGGCGGGCAACAATACTGCCACGAGAATCAAGTTGCCACGGGTTACCATATAAATCTGTCACTGTTAATCCTGCTGCTTGTGCAAGGACGACGCCTGCAGCATTATCCCACAAATGCGGACTAAAACTTACAGCACCGGTATAAATACCAGCGGCAGCATACGCAAGGTCAATGCCTACTGAACCTATCATGCGCACACGTAAATGCTCATGTTTGAGCAGTGGTTCTAAGCCATGCTCTAAGATTTCAGGCATTGGGGAATCATAGGTGGCAATGAGCGATGAAAGTCCGATGTGGTTACTGGTATCTGCTCGATCGGGGAATAACCTGGTGGCAGTGGTGCATGCCAATAATGGCGAATCAGTATAGGCTGCAAAACGCTGGCCGGTAGCTGGAATACTCGTGATGCCAAGGACAGGTTTGCCAGCATGAATCAAACTGATCAAGATTGCTGACATTGGATTGCCGACCGCGTAATTTGCAGTGCCGTCGATTGGATCAATCACCCACATTGATTGAGCTTGATCGCCGCCAAATTCTTCACCGTAGACAGGAATATTGGTGCGCTCGAACAAACTTTGCCGCAGGTAGCGTTCAATATTCAGATCTACTTGGGTGGCAAAATCGCCAGTTTCTTTCATCACCAGTGGATCTGCCCCCATACCGGCTGAAAACATGGTTTCAGCTTCGGTAAGGATCTCGGTGGCAATGTGATAGTACTGCTCGAGTTGCGAGATTGGTATACACATCATAGGCACGCGAACGCTTCTACGAGATTCACTTGCTGATTCGACCAATTTTGGCGCAGCAGTGCCGCTCGCACACCTTCGTGCGCATAGGATGCGACTTGTTGGATGTCTGCCACATTTGTCATTCCACTGCCAGCAACAATTGTGGCCTCTGTTGCAGCAGCTGCATCGCGTAATAGATCGCAATAGTCATTGGTGATGCCACCTGAATGCTCTGGTTCGGTGAGAATAAACCGCCGACATCCATAAGCATCCAGGCGTTCGAGTACCTCCCAGAGGTCACCACCATCGGGTAATACAGCAGTGCTGCTGGTTCGCCACTGTCCATCGCGCTGATGCACGGCTAATGCAACGGCGAGTTTGTCTGCGTGTCGCTGAAAAATACCAGGTAACCAGTGCGGATTTTCTAGCGCAACCGCACCAATGACAATTTGGTGTACGCCAAGTGCTAGCCCGTTGTGTATCGCTGCTTCATTGTCGATGCCGCCAGTGAGTTCTACCTGAACATTGAGTTCTTGCATGATTTTGGTCAGCAGCTTAGCGTTATTGCCGCGATGCTTGGCTGCATCGTGATCAACAATGTGCAGCCAGGTTGTTCCTTGTGCTTGCAACTGTGATGCGGTGGCAAATGCGCAAGCAGATTCTTGGTTTAAGTCTGCTGTACCACGCTGCAGATCTAGGGTGTGACCTTGCGAAACATCAACTACAGGAAGAAGAGTAAACGTCATGCACACCAGTGTATCAATGTCTTATCACCCACGGGCAAGATTGTTCTTCCGTCGCTTCTTTCATGGGGTATTCACGCGTAGTTAAATATCCGCATCGTCGTATGAAACTTCAAGTGCCGGCACTCCCCTTGCTTGCGTCACGTTGCCCGCATCACTTCGGCAGGGACAGGTTGCCCGCCCCCTTGCCGGCACTCCCCTTGCTCGCGACATCTTACCCGTGACTCCGATTGCCTGTGCCACCAGCTGTCCGCAACTCGCATCGACCTCAACTGCACCCTGCAGGTTTGAAACTACTGAACAATCCCCACTTATCCCTACCGATGATCCGGATTCCGCACTCGATCACTAATTTCTGCGACCAGACCTATCAGCACCAATCCCGCCGCCACACTAAAAGCCATGTTATAGCCACTAGCTGCGGCAACAATACCAAGTGCAATTGCGCCAACACCCGTACCAGCATCAAATGAAGCATTCCAGATCGTTGAAGCATGGCCAATTTTGCCACGTGAGACGCGCATAAACATTTCGAGCAGAGCTTCATTGGCAACCGCACCAAAACCAGCCCCGAATAAAAAGGCTGGCACAACCAACCACCACAAATTCAGCTGATACGACAACACCACTACAATGCCCGCAAAGCCCACCATCGCAGCGCATAAACCAGGCAGCATCATGCCTCCTGGTCGATTGCGTCGATCAGCAAGTGCGCCTGAGAAGTAGCGGAAGATCATCTGTGCTCCGCCGCCAATGGCTAATAAGATGCCGGCAATCGAAGCGCCTTGGACAGGGTCGACGTCGCGTAGTGCTGCTGGTAGAAAACTTTGCACGGCACCAAAACCCATCGACACACTCGAAATCGCGATCGCAGGAACAATAGTCACTGCTAATCCGCGCGTACGTGGTCTGCGATAAATCCGTGACGTAACGTTTGCAAAGATTCCTTCATCGCTCGGTGGCAGTGGTGCTGGTTCATAGGAGGATGCAGCATTATCATCCTCCCACTGCTCTTGTTCGAGCGGGGGCGACGGCAAGAAATACGCCAAGCCTGCTGCGAGTAAGGAAATCGCGGTGCCTAATATGAACACCAACGTGTAGCTTCCGGTGATATCTACTAGCCATAAGCCAATTGGCACGGCAATCATTTGAGAAGCGCCAGTGAAAAATCCGATAATGCCACTTGCTCGTCCGAGTTGCCCGGGTGGGCTTAATTGCGCGATTAAGGCGAATTGTGCGACACAGAGCGCGCCGAAGCCGCAGCCGCGAATTGCAGCAATTCCTAGCAAAGGCGCCGGTGTCATTGTGATGAGGTAGCCCAAGGTGGGAAGGCCGAGCAGAGCTGATGACGCAATCATCACACTGCGATAGCCGAATCGGAGGATGAGCTTCGTGGTAATGAGCTGTGTCAAAACTGTCGCAACCATAAACACTGTGGTGGTTGCTCCGGCAAGAGTTTTACTTCCGCCTTCAGCGATAACTGCCAGTGGAATCACCGGTAGCATGAGTGCTAAGGCGCCGAATGCTGCAGCGGTTGCGAGCGCAAGTGGGAATAGTTCTGGAGCTTGTGAAAAAAATGATTGCGAACGTGCCATAAAATCTAGTGCATTTCTCCTACTAGCCACATGATTCCGGCAAGTAGTGCCATGAGTGCAAGTACTGCGAAAATGGCAGCCATCATGGTGTTTTCGTTTTTATACAGTGACCATGCGCCGCCGAAAAATAGCCCAGCGATTGGAAATAATGCGTAGGCGAAGACACCAAATGTGGTTGTGATCACTGAAGTACTCCTTTGATACTTAACCAGCGAGACATTTTTCATTGCATGCGATTGCCAGCCTAACACGATTCCAGCAGTGTAGAAGCAAGAAGCATGCCCGTTGCTGCGAACTTAGCGTCGAAAAGCTTGACGACGCCGCATCAACCGCGTGATACAACACTTCGCACCTTATCCTGACACAACCTAAGCGCCGTACCCATCCAGCGCTTGCCGAAGTGCGCGCCCTACGGCGCAGAACTCAGCTTCAGTAATATGCTCCGGTTCGTGACCATAGCGACAGTTCAAATGCAAGGTCATGTGTGCATGCATTGCCAAGCATTCAAAGAACGATTCATTCACAGCAGTTGCATAATGGCTCATAACAACGGCAGTCGCCATCCACTCTGGTTCACCGTTGACCACAGATATAGGAATACCGAAAAGATCCACAACTGCTTCACAAAGCGCTTCGCCTATCGGCACCAGCGCAGAGCCGAGCTGCTTGATGTTTCGCCGTACGGTGACTGCCTCAGCAATCGCTTCGCCAAGCGCAATACCTACGTCTTCGATTACGTTATGCTCATCCACATCTGGTGCCCCGACGGCATGAATCTCGAGATCAAACTCGCCACGGCGAGCAAACAAGGTCAGCACATGATTAAAGAAAAACACGCCAGTTTCAATATTGACGTTGCCAGTACCGTCAAGATTAATGGTGACTGAAACATCAGATTCTTGTGTATTGCGAGTTATTGTGCCGATTCGCGGCTGCATCTGATCCTGCCCTTTCATCTCAAACACGTGCGATTTCGTAAGTGATACTGATAGTAAGTGTACGTCGCCAAGCATAGCGACTCTACTCAGCAGCCTCCTGTACCCGCTGCCTTGGTGGCTACGCGCTCAAGTTTTGGCTTGACGACGCACACCTCGTTCCTAAAAATGCCGCATCGTTGCAGAATTTCGACGCAGTACTATACCAGCACTTCCCTGCTAAAACATCAATGTTTTGGAGCTATAAAAATTCTTCAATCAAGCATCACTGAGCCAAACGTTTGTACGAATTTTTTACAGTTTTTATACCTTTGGAGTTTAGAAGCATTCTTGTGATAGTGCAAGAGATATACGCCACCAATTTTGAGATGCTTACCAACGTTCACGTGATTGTTTAATGCTCACATACAGCACTTTTGGCGATAGTAATCATGCGGATACTCGAGCCAATTTGTAAATTTCAACGCCGAAGTTTCACCGGAATATTGACCAATACCACATGCAATGCACGCTTTTTTGTTCGTACATATTTTTGATTGGATGCAAAATGAGAGCGAATAGGAAAACTGAAGTTCTATAGTCATGCTGACACAACAGTTACATCTGTGTGAGCGTCTGGCACAGATCACATATGAAGATATTGCGCAGAAAGGAGCTGCTCATGTTCAGTCAAGTATCAGTAGAGGCGATGCTGTACCGTTTATCGGGAGAGATTCCAAGTAAAGAAGCAGTGAACCAAAGGTATCGCGATTTGTTGGAACTGAGGGAATCTTTAGTAAAAAAGCACTATCGGCGCTTGATAAAAACCCAGCCCCATGCCGATACAACAGCGAAGATAGCGTTGTATAAGTGGTCAGAGGAGTTCGTGGATGAGCAAATGACCGAACAGTACATCAATGGGCTAGTACGCGTTGCTGTAGGAAAACCGTCAGAATGGTGGGAATCACAAGCGCTGACCTTTTCGCTTCAGGAAATTTATGCGATGACAGATAAGGAAGTCGCCGCGACGGGAAAGACTAGGGCGCAGCTGATCGAAGAAGATATAGTTGGGCCACTGCGAGAAGATCCGATACAGGAGCTTCTCGAGAGAGATCCGATGATGCCAGAGGATCCCTATCATTATACGGATCCGGATGAGATGGATGATGATTTTTTCGAGGACTATATAACCGACGAAGATCTCACTGAAGAAGAATATAAAGCAGAGTTAGAGTGGGCTCGCAACTGTTATGAGCTCACACAACTTAAGTCTAGTTTCCAAATCAATGTTTTGATTCCTTCACCATTAAAAAGGGTATTGCATTTTATACAGACTACCGAGAATCGGTCTGAACGAGATGTTGTTACTGAAGCTCTGGCACATTATTTGCGAGAGCATTTCACAGAGGATGAAATTTGGTACTTAGGGACATTTATTCCGAATTACTCCAAAAATCAACAGAAGTAATTGCCTCGCTGAGATTGAATCTGAACGTTCAATTCTTGAATCTTGGTGAGAGCATCACAGCAGAATCATAAAAATGAACATCCGTTTCAGCTGTTCACAGCTCTAGCGGAGGCTACGTGGAAGAATAATACGGAAGAAAGGCATTAGCCATGATTAGTCCAGTATCAGTGCGAGCAATGATGTACAAGTTGTACGGGGAGCTGCCGAGCGAGGAGGAAGTGAGCAAGAAGTATCATCAGATGTTGGAGATGGTGGACTCTTTGGCACAGACTTACTATCAAACTTGGATGCGCAACGATCCTCCAGCCGACGAGAAGGCGGCAGCGGCGTTGTTGAATCAAGCAACGGAATTAGCGACCGAGGAAGTCATGGAATCGGAGATCAGCGAGCCGATTCGACGCTATATGGAACATCCGATGTCGTGGGACGATCCGATTCAGGAGATTCTTCGGATGGACGACGACGAACTCGAGATGATGGGAACAACTCGCGCGCAGCTGATTACCGAAGCGATCGAGGAGGATATCAAGGTCGAGACGATGACGAACGAGGAATACAAGGAGTATCTGAACGAGATACTAGTTTCAGTGGACAAGACACTTCTGCGGTATTACCTAGCGCAGCAACCGGAGACGAACTTCGGATGCGAGGATCTTCTAGAACAGACGGTGGAAACCTTTTGGGAGATGATTCAGAAGGATCCGTCGTTGGATCCACGTCCAAAACGTTGGTTGAAAAACCGTTAAGATTTGACCCAAATCTTAAGCCGCCAGCGCCAACGACTGCGTTAAAACGTGCAGAAGCTAATATTGAAGCTTTAGAGTTGTTGAATGCTCTTGAAGACGCACAGCGTTGGCCGACTGCTGCTGAGCAGCAGATTCTTGCAGGTTATCGTAGTTGGGGTGGTGCGGCGCAAATTTTCGATCGTACTCGACCTGAGTGGGCACCACTTCGACAGCGATTAGAAGCAGCAGTGTCTGCTGATGTTTATCATCAGTTAGAAGAAACCACACTGACTGCATTTTTTACAGGTGATGACATCATCAAACCTGTATGGGATGCATTAGGACAGGCGGGATTAACTACTGGAACTGTGCTTGAACCTGGCAGCGGTACAGGCAATTTCTTTGCGCATGCGCCAGAAGATGTCCAGATGGTTGGTGTCGAGCAAGATGAAATTTCTGCTCGTATTAGTCGGCTGCTATATCCAGATGCAACAGTGATACAGCAAGGTTTTGAAGATGTAGCTACCCCACCGGATACGTTTACCGCCGCTATTGGAAATGTGCCCTTGACAGTTCCAATTGCATGTTTTACAAACATCCTATCACTGGAATGCCGTGGAAAAGCGATCTGATCGAGCTTACCTCTACCCACATACGTATCTTGTCAGCGTTGTGCTCAATGAAATGATGTACCCGATGATACAACCGAGACTCCACAGCAGATTATGGATGCGTACATATAAAACGTTCTGACTCAGTAATTTATTATACTCAAATGGCCATTAAGATCGATAAGCCGTTCTCAGTCATAAAAAACGCATCACAGGGAAATGTGTGCAACAAATAGTCAACGTTCCTTCCAAATCTCGATCGAACTTAATACTGACATATACATCCATTTTCGTAATTACAAACGCAAACTTTTACACTCCTCAACGCTCTGCGCAAACGCCACAAGACGTTTCATTTGTACAGCACTAAGCTTATTTTTATGTTGCTTCCTCCACTTACTCTCATCACTAACAAAATCTTAAATATCTTTTGCCATCTGCCGTTACAAACTCAATCCGCAGATGACGATGAGAAATGATGCTCAGTAGGAAGTATCAAATACTTCTTCTGCACAACATCTTGAGCAGAATATACACCCCATCGAGTAACAACCAACGAATTGCCTTAAAGCAAATACCACCCAAATCATGTTGTTTATAACTCAGCAGTCATGGTTTCAAGGCAAAGGACAGTTTCGCCTAACTTCACGCCACGTTGATCAGAATCAATTCGCATACCAAGTCTTTATTGTTCTAACTACAAATACAAATTTTCAAGCTCTGACACGATTTTCTACTGCAACACAGTAGAATCAAAAACAATCTCACATAAGTAGTCATGATGAATACAAGACCCTTATCAAGCAGAAAGTAACCAGTCGATCGAAAAACTGCTGTTGAAAAGTACTCAGCCTATTCAGCGCAGCTCTAAATGACAGAGTTAAAGCGAAAATACTGCGTTGTTCTTACGAAGTCCATTCGTCGATACAGAACTGTATCAGTCAGTTTTCATACACAGCAATATCTAGATCCCGGCTGTATATCCCAAATCGACAATTGCAATAGTTGGCTGATCCTTCATTCCTAGATTCTAAACGGTATCAAGGACCAACCAACTGCATAACTAACGATCAGAGACAACCTCCTAATTATCAGATGCCCGTCGAGGCTTCGAAGGTTTCTCGGAATTCGCTAATCCGTATTTCATGGTTGTAAAAAGGCAAACCAATGATGCGATAGTCGGTGTTGTCTACGTAGATAGTGTGTGGGACGGCATTCTCTTGAAGCGCGAGCAAAAAGTCTTGCTTCCACTTGTCGGGTTCAAGCAAATGTTCACCTTTCGGTTCCACATAGATCTGTTGTTGTTTATGCACCTGACCCTTCTTGCGTAAAAAGAGAAGATAGTCAGGCTCGAACCGCTCACCAGTTTCAAACGAGTAGATGGCAAGTGGGGCCAGTCGTTCGTTACGCACCAGATAAACCTCGTCGTAGCGTTGTTTCAAGTCGTCGACAACACTTGAGAAGTACTTGACAAAAAACTTTTCTTCACTGGTGCCATAGTTATCGTTATAAACGTACCAGTCTGCGATTTCGAGGTTAATACGGCGGTTAACGTCGGGGTCGTGGGTTTGGCTTGTGCCAAACCCACCCTCGATCGGATTCGCGATCTTGAGGCGCTTGTCACGAAGCACCTCACTCAGTCTCCTGGCTTCGAATTCATGCGTACCACGATATGCGACCGTAATACCTAACAAGTGGCTGGCTACGGTTCGGAACACCTTGTCCAGGCCTTTCCGCAATTTGTTCGCTGTAAGATCTTCATTGTAACTTTGGAAGATAATCTCGGTTTCACCGAGATAGTCTTTCGATGTGATGAACTCCCGTGACGATTTCAAATGCGGAAAATAGTGCTTCAGTGCCTCGAACCGTAGCGCGTCGTAACAAGCCAACGTCCCCAAGACCACATTTAACGGCATCGATCCGATCTTGCGGCGAATCGTATAAACCTTCTGATTCTCAGCCACGCCTATGTGCTTAGTGTCTGTATCAAACAGATTGATAAGCTGTGCGGGTGTATCGCGAACATCGAGTTGGTAAATTGCCGATTTTATTCGATTGTCGAGCTGGGTAACTTCATCACGACTAACTTCCTCGCGACTGTTACTGAACACCATCGCATTATGGTAAAAATCAGTCTGCCTGAACGACGGCTTCAGTTCGTAGATAACTTCAGTGACCTTATCAGGCAAAAGACCGGATTCTCGCAATGCCGTGCGGAGCTCAGTGATATATTTTGAGTCCTGCTTAGAGTGGTAGAGCAGGGTTTCAAGGAGCCGGTTTGGGCTGTCAAGGTCGTGATCGTATTTGCGGACAAACTTATCCTCTTGATCTCTGTACACGGAATCTTCGTTGAGCAGAAACGGAAAGTAGCGTGCTCCGCGTCCAATCAGCTGTGCTTCTTTGATTGTGTACGCACCAGGCTTTCCGGCCTTGCCACTTTGACGTGTTTCATAGAGTCGAACGATATCATAAAGGTTAAGGACATCCCAGCCCTCATTCAGCATGTCGACCGTAAAAATAATCCGATACGGGTTGGAGGGATCCTCAAGAGAATTTACCGCCAACTGCTTCTCAATCGAGTTATCGGTCTTGCCATTCATGATGATGGCGTTTTCTTCCGCAAACCCTTGCTGAATACTCGAACGCAGTGAGCGCAGACTCGGATCCTTCATTTTAAAATACTCGACGGCTTGTTTCATCAGACCATCGCTGGCTATATCTAGGATTTCAGACTCAGAGAGTCTTCGGAGTCGTTGAAAAAACTCGTTGTAGAAAGCTTTCGAATCTTCAATCCTTTGCGACTTCAAGAGCACAACGGGTTTCGAGTAGACACCACCATCTGCAAACAACGCACGCCGATATTCAGATAGGATCAGTGCTTGAAGGGTTCTTCTCCACGGTTCAAAAACTGACTGAAAGTTCTGAAAATCTTTCGTAAACCCTGACTCACGGAATCGAGCCAACGGGTACTCAAATACAATCTTATCTTTGTACTTATTGTGAATCTTTTCGTCGCGCAGATCGACAGTCGCCGTGAACTCTAGCAGAACATTGTCTTGATTACCCGAGAAGGCTCTGGCGACCGTATATTCCCACGAGCAGTCTTCGTCGTACTCAGCTTGCGTTGCTCTCTTAGTTCGTGTATTCACGTGGTGTGATTCATCAGAAATCATCACCAGCCGTGTGTCATGGAAGTCATCCTCTGTGAGCGCATTCTCCTTTGACTCGAGGAAGTCCATGTGTAACTTTTGCGTCGTTGAGAAGCAAAGGTTGATTGCGTTTGGATCCGCGGCTGAAAAATTACTGACTTCGTTGACAGAAACCCGCATACCATTGATCTCGATTGATTCAGCGAACAAATACTTCGCCGAATTTGAGTCCAAGAAGTTAGCTTTGGTTTTCTCGACAATGTTCGTCTGATTCACAAAGAAAAGGAAGTTACGGTAACCGAGCGAATAGTAATGAAGGATAAGACTAGCCATCATCACTGTCTTTCCTGAACCAGTCGCCATGTGATAAAGCAAGTGCGTTTTGCGATTCTTCGAGAGCTTTTTATTACTCAGATATTCAAGCGTGTTTAAGAAAGCATGCTTTTGATACTCACGCAAGACAATGTTCGGTGCCAAATTCTGCACAACATGAGGCGGTAAATTTTGCCGCTGACCAAGCTCATACAACGTGTCAAGTTGCTCGAACAAGAACATATCTTGGGTAGAGGATGTACTCATCATTCACCCTTCCGGTAGAACGACTTCGTAAACGCTATATCAGCTTCCGACAAGCCAAAGTTGATGTCTTCCACATCTGAAGCGTTCACGTACAGCCGGTTTTTATCGATCAGCTCAGCCACAGCCTGCTTCTGGTCATCTAGGGAGAGCTGTACAAACTCCAATGAAGCGGCCTCAAGTTGGTCAGGCAGAACCGAAGGCCGTAATAACCCACCTTCAGTAGCACGATCAAGTACCTTCTGAACTTCATAAGCAGTCGTTGCGTATTGCAAACTCCGCATCAACTTCTCACTTTGTTCGGCAAGTTCTACATAAACGAATGAACCACCACCCTCCCATTTTTGAGCTTTCGAGACACCACCTTGTTCTCCTGCAATGACTTGCTGTAAACGTGGGATCGTCACGGATGAGACATAATCCATTTGCTCAATTCCGACGTAACGACGCCCCATCTTGTGAGCTACCGCAGCAGTAGTTCCAGAACCAAGGAAAAAATCAAGAACGAGATCTCCGCTCTGTGTGGCAAATTCAAGAACTAGCTCAAGAAGAGCTTCGTTCTTCGGGTTATTGAACTGTAATTCCAGCTTTTTGTTTAGCTCCGAACTTGCACTTGAGGTCAACAGACCTTCATCCCACCATGTCGTAATAGTTTGTCGCTGACCCTCCGCCTTTGATTTGTAGTACTTTTGCTGAAGAGATTTGCCTTGCTTGACGATCAATCCATCATCATACATTTCTTGCATGGTTGACTTGGAGAATCTCCAGTAACCTTCCACACCTAAGAATTCATAATAAGGATTTCCTTTTCGCGCACCTCCGGGACCATCCACAGGCACAAGCTTGTAATACCCACGGTCATCCTTCAAAGAAAACGTAGAAGTATCTTTGGTTATCCCATATTTTTGCCGCTTGGCATAAACTTGTCGCTCATTCTTTGCAAACATAAGCAAGTGATTGTGACTGACTGAAATAATCTTGTCGTTTGAGACAGAAGCGCGCGCTTTGTGGCAAATATCGGCTACAAAGTTCTCTCTACCGAAAACTTCATCCATAAGAACCTTGCAGTAGTGCGCTTCTTTATCGTCAAGACTGACGAAGATTACACCATCGTCAGCCAGCAGCCGCCGAGCAAACAGCAATCGATTCTTAATAAAAGTCAACCACGTGGAGTGGTTGAACTTGTCATTATAATTAAAACCGTCATTACCAGTGTTATACGGTGGATCAATGTAAATGCACTTGACCTGCCCCTCATAATGCTCTAGCAGTGAGCTTAAAGCAAGCAGATTGTTGCCTTTGATAATCAGATTATCCTGTTCATCGAACTCAGTGACTTTTTCCTCTCCATTTGAGGTATATCGAGTAGCTTTACTGAAGGCTTTTGCGGCAAGGAGTCTGCCTATTTCATCAGGAGCGAGTGTTTCGTTGTAAAAAATTTCGACACGCTTTTGGTCTTCTTTGTCCTGTCCACCTTCGAGTACGCAGTCTTTGTATGGCCAGACAAGGGAAACTTCACTTGACGAAACGAGAAGATCGTGGTTGTTTGGAGACAACCCTATTTTGTTACGATAGATGGTGTAGTTGTCGGGTAGAAACTCTCTTGAGTTAACGACCCACATAAACCTTTCTTTGTCGAAAATTGTGATGCCTTCGATGTTCTTGAAGAAGTTTTCTTTCAGAATTGGCGAGTTCATGAGGTTACGAATTAACTGTGCATCGAGCTCGTTTACAGCATCCTGGACTCGTGGTTTAAGTAGTTGCCCATCGTCTGAGAGGAAGCGGTTATCACTTTTTAAGACTTTTTCGAATTCTTGAAGGAATCTCAAATTCTGGCCTCTTTCTTGATAGTTCGGCTATTATCTTGAACGCACTCATCTGTAATTCAAGCATAAATAGGAATGCACCAAATCTGCGACCTCTAAATGATGGAGGCGGGTCGATTGCTCAAGTAATTACAGTTTGAGTTGAACTGCTCACACAAAATCTTAGCAGCGTCACCCAACAAAGTTCCCTGGGCTCGCTTACACGTCTTCTTTCTTTTCTCTGAAAAATAAAACTCCGAAGATTGCTGCCGCCTAGAATCCAAGTGCCCTGTATATTCGAGTGAACACTTGTGTCGTCACGGTCCCATCATGCCTCTACCCGCTAGATAACGGTGACACTTGAGACTCTAGCCACCTTGTGTCGGTCTTGTTCAATCATGCATTTCTCAATGAGGTATTTTTGAAGAGACTTTTAGCTTCCCAATATTATGGCCATTCGAAATCGTCCTGTTTTACGAAGTTTAAATATCTTTAATATAACTGTAAAAACCTTTTTAATGCCTGTGGTGAATTCAATCAGATTGGTTTTAAGGATGCGATTAACTTAAGGTTTTATCGACGCTTTCTAAGATGGTACTTGCTGCCGGCCGATTGTTTGATCAAATAAATGACGAATCCTTTACACAGGTCTTTCAGCCTTCGCTCAGTCAGAGACGAAACCCTTCAGTGAGCACTAAATGACTAGGACAGCCAGGTAGGGGGTGCGTGCCGCAGTAGACAACTCTGCAAAGGCCACATGCGCACTGTGTTGAAGTAGGTTGAATATCCATTATCTTGCTCATCCTCCTTCATGTAACCGGCACCCTCGATATTAACGGTTTCTTTATCGAAGTAAACTCTGACAATTTACATGAAGTGCGCCGTCTGCAGAGTATATCTGTCATAATCTTTGTAGATTTTAGAAAAAGTCCAGTCGAACAAGAACTGCTTTCCATTAGTTGGACTGAGAAATCAGATACTAAATTTCGGGAGCAGTTCTGTGCATTTACGAAATTCTTTGAGTCAACGACAGCGTGAGTTGCTGCATTACCCAAACTTCCTCATCCGGGATCTATTTGTTGGTCGACATGATCACATAAAAGTCAGTGTGTAATCTGACTGTGAAAAGGGCCGATCGTATACTCCCCGTTGCGCGACAAGATCGAGAATCTGTGGCGTTTCTTGGTTCTATATTTTCAAACTGATCGAGTTTACTGTAGATAAAGCATCTGCTGCACGCCTACGGACACTGCGTTAAGCAAATGTTTACGACGATATCCTTTTCCAATTCCACGACGCCAGCAATCACGTAATCACCATCAAACTCTTAGACTACATCTATTTCTGTGCAACTATATCTGATAGGTGTCTCTCATATTCTCCAACACCTCGCGCAACGCAGCATTTGAAAGCTGCACGGTATCGATATATGTCGTAGCACTTGGCAAAAACAAATCCGCTGAAGAATCATGATCAACATTGAACAGGGTAAGCAACAACTGCAAACACTGATACAAATGTGGCCCTGCCGTGCTCGTCCTGAAACAGGTGAAGGAAGAAGTTGGTCTCGTAAGCAACTCCCCCATAGCCTTCGTCATGTTCTCTCGTGCTTGCTGGTAATATTTGCGACTCAGGAGAATGCTCGGCAAGCAACAAAACAAAATACCGCAACGACTGTTTCGCTAACTCATCACCAAGACTTAATACGCGGTGGCGTTGTAAAACATCATTGCCGATAGTCTCAGTAGATTGTGGAATGAAATGACGTAATTCAGTAGCCACATCCACTGCATGCCCACGAGACTGGGCAATAGTATCGAAGCACAAAATTGTATCATCTGTGTCTCTGTCAATCCTCAGACACTGCTACTTCCATCACCACTCGTAGCACGCATATCCTCAGCGCTCTCAGCACTCTCCCCTACCTGTTGCTCCGATCGCACTGCTGATTGCTCCGGTTGCATTGCCGCCAGCCGCTCAAAAGAATAGGCAACCATACTCATCAAAACCACTGCTAAACCTGGCACAACAAAATACCCCACCTGCGGATGCAAGCTTGGTAATAAGGTCAAAATTTCACCTTGCGCAGCCTGCTCTAAAACTTCTTCGGAAGCAGATCGCAGCGGTGTCATCCACGTACCGATAATAAAAAACACAATCGTTGCAATAACGCTCCACCCTGCAAGCCACACAATAAACCGTCTCGGATGCGTCACGCGTTCAGAATGAAATAACATCGGCACTATCACTGTTGCCAAAATGGTCGTTGCCAGCACAAAGCTTGCAAATCCAGCAAACTCCACACTTTCGCCACCCACCACAGCTACTTGATCAGCGCTCACACGTTGCACACGGTAGCCAGGGCGCAAGATTCCCCACAGCACTCCCCCAATGCTGTAGAGACTCACGATCACCACAACTGCTTGTGCCCAATAGCGAACTTGTTGTGATTGTCTGAGCATCCTTATATCCCTTTGCCACCAAAATATTCTTAAGTAAATTCTGCCACCGCATCCGCCTATGTGCCTGTTACAAAACTTTCCATACATCGGCACCAACGCACAAAGCACTACGTCGTAAAGCAATATACGCTGCTATCAGCGTTTGCAAGCGTTCATGCGCCTTGCTGGTTATGCACCCCTGCGTATGCTGCATTCAAGAGCACATGCTCCACAAGCACCTGCTTATCCTCTGCCCTCAACCTATTGCGGAGCATCGAGGCTCTCAATCAGCTGATCAAGCTAGGAACAAACAGATTTGAGAAGCCTTCTCGCGCGCTTGCGAGAAGGCTTCTCAAATTACACAAATGCTGTATCGCTGCTTGTATCAAACAAGATCATTAGTTACAGAACAACCAACGACCGTTTTCACGAGCGAAGCGCTGCACTGCGACTTCTTGCTTACCATCAACGTTGGTGGTCACATTTGCGCTGGCAGTTTCGCCATCGACAACAACGTCACCAACACCAACAATCAAGTTCTTTGCTTTTGCAAACTCTGGGTTTGCATCCAAAGGAATATCTGGAATCTGGTTGTAATCTAAACCTGAAACATCAACTTCAGCCAATGCCTTCGAACAAGCATTATCTGGAACATATCGCATATATGCACGCAAGGTTTGTGCATTGTTCAGCCCCATCACCAAGTTCGAAATTGCTGCTGTATCTTCTGGTGAAGCTGGCTGACCACCTTGGACAGGTGCTTGTGGAGTAACCACGATCTCTGGCAGTGGCGGCAAGGTTTCAGGAGCTGGTTCAGGCGCTGGAGCCGGTTGCTCAGGAGTTGCTTCTGGAATAGAAGACTTCGTGACCTCACTGCTTGGAGCTTCAGTGGTCGTCGTTTCTTTGGTCATCGCAGCAGTGGTTTTCTCCACAGTGGTGGCCTTTAGTGCAGCAGAAGGCGCACCAGAAGTTGCAGCAGTTTCAGCTTCAGAGCCACACGCAGCTAACACCAGAGCACTTGCTGCCACAATAGCGACCGCGGTCTTTTTCAAAGCGGTGGTACGGGACAGAACATTCATGAAATATGGCTCCTTATTAAAACATTGTCTTTCGCAAATTAAATTCAAGCTTAACACCTCAACAAACAAATACAACGCTTCACAGCCTTTTCCCAGCAACTTACCAGTGAGCACCGAAGATCACGCAGCTACTTTCCGACTTCCAAATTACCCACACGCACGCGGTATTCCTGTCGTAGAATAAAACATGTGCAATTGAGTAAGGACACCATCGTTAAAGCCAGCCTCGAACTTCTCGATGTTTTCGGTCTCGCAGATATGACCATGCGTCGCTTATCGAATCATCTTGAAGTTGCGCCAGCTGCAATCTATTGGCACTTTAAGAATAAACAAGTACTTATTGAAGCAACCGCTCGCGGTATGCTGGAAAAATTTTTAACCGCAAATCATACAGATTTCGCATGCGCGTGCCGGCACTTACGTCGAAGTTTGCTTCTATATCGCGATGGTGCCGAATTACTCTCAGCTGCATTGTTATCGACAAGCCTTCGCGAAGATATTATACGAGTACTTGGCGCCGATTTGGCCCCCGCACTACGCCACGATGCAGCCACCACTGCGTTGCATTTTATTGTGGGAGTAACGGTCTACGATCAACTCGAATACCAGCTTCATGCAGACGTCTTTGGATCTGTTTCCGACGACACCTTCGATCGGGGCCTTGACCTTTTAACTACCGGCATTCAACACATATCAGGCTAGAATAGGTCATCATGACTGTTTTCACACCTTCGACGACTCGTAAAATCTGGCCTGGCGATGCATATCCGCTCGGCTCTACCTATGACGGCGCTGGTACCAATTTTGCTATTTTTTCTGACGTCGCCGAAAAAGTGGAACTCTGCCTCATCGATGCCGATGGCAACGAAGAACGCATCCCGCTCGAAGAAGTAGACGCACAAACGTGGCACTGTTACCTGCCAGGTATTTTGCCTGGGCAACGCTACGGTTACCGCGTTCACGGCCCATATGATCCTGCCAACGGTAAGCGCTGCGATCCCAACAAATTACTAGTCGATCCATATGCGCGGGCATTTGATGGCGAGTTTGACGGCCACCCATCGCTTTTTAGCTACGACATCACCAAGCCGTATGACATGCACACGCGAAATACGGAAGATTCTTTAGGTCATACCATGACCTCTGTCGTGGTCAATCCATTCTTCGACTGGGGTTCAGATCGTTCGCCGCGTACCAGCTACCAGGACACTGTGATCTACGAAGCGCATGTCAAAGGCATGACCATGACGCATCCGGATATCCCTGAAGAACTCCGCGGCACCTATGCAGGTCTGGCCCACCCGGTCATTATCAAGTACTTAAAAGAACTTGGTGTTACCGCAATCGAATTAATGCCAGTACACCAGTTCCTGCAAGATGATCGTTTGCGCGATCTCGGCCTGCGCAACTATTGGGGCTATAACACGTTCGGCTTTTTTGCACCTCAAAAAGATTATGCTGCCGCCAAACAACCAGGCGCAGCCGTGAGCGAATTCAAAGGCATGGTTCGTGCCTTCCACGAAGCTGATATTGAGGTTATTCTTGACGTCGTCTATAACCACACGGCGGAAGGCAATCACCTCGGCCCAACCATTGCATTCCGTGGCATCGATAACGAGGCATATTACCGCCTTGTCGATCATGACAAGGCACATTATATGGATTACACCGGTACCGGCAATTCTTTAAATGTGCGCGACCCTCACCCACTGCAGCTCATTATGGACTCGCTGCGCTATTGGGTCACCGAAATGCATGTCGATGGATTCCGCTTTGATCTCGCTTCGACGCTTGCACGCGAGCTTCACGACGTCGACAAGCTCGCAACCTTCTTCGATTTAGTCCAGCAAGATCCAGTTGTGTCTCGAGTGAAACTTATTGCCGAGCCATGGGATGTTGGCGAAGGTGGCTATCAAGTTGGTAACTTCCCATCGTTATGGACCGAATGGAATGGTAAATACCGCGATACCGTGCGTGATTTCTGGCGCGGCGAGCCTAAAACATTGGGTGAATTCGCATCGCGTTTAACAGGTTCATCGGATCTCTACGCGCATAACGGTCGCCGGCCTTCAGCGTCGATTAACTTTGTCACCGCCCATGATGGCTTCACGCTGCACGATCTAGTCAGCTATAACGAAAAGCACAACAGTGCCAATGGCGAAGATAATCGCGACGGCGAATCGCATAACCGTTCGTGGAACTGCGGTGTTGAAGGCCCAACCGATGATCCTGAGATTAACCAGTTACGCGCCCAGCAACGTCGTAATTTCTTAACCACCTTGCTGTTAAGCCAAGGTACGCCGATGATTGCGCATGGTGATGAAATCGCGCGTACGCAACATGGTAATAACAACGTATATTGCCAAGATAACGAACTTGCATGGATGGACTGGGATCTTACACAAACGAATCGAGAGCTGCTTGAATTTACCAAACGGCTGATTCGTATCCGCAGGAATCACCCAGTATTTCGTCGTCGCTGCTTCTTAGCTGGCGGGCCGCTTGGCGAAGATGCTCCAAACCGCGATATTGCATGGCTGGTGCCAAGTGGCAAGTTGATGACGCAATGTGACTGGGAGTTTGCCTTCGGCAAGTCCTTAATGGTGTATCTCAACGGCAACTCTATTAAGGAACCTGATCGTCGCGGCCAAAAGGTCGAAGACGATTCCTTCTTAATGATGTTCAACGCGCATTACGACGACATCGAATTCACCTTGCCGGACGAAACATTTGGAACGAGTTGGAAGTTGATCGTAGATACCAGCGAATCGACTGGTTATCCAGTAGATGAGAAGCACCTTTCAGCTGGTGGTACCGTGACGGTTTCGGCACGCTCGATTATGATTTTCAGGCAGAAACTCCCACGTGAGATTGATCCGCTTGAATCATCTTCACAGCAGCCAGCGCAGATAACTGTGCAACCGCATGATGATTACGCCTGTGCCAATTTCGGTGTAGCGTAGGGAACTTCAAATACGTTTTGGGAGAGCTTCGTGACCACAACTTTTGCCATTCACGGCGGCCAAATTGAGCTTGCAAGCCATAGGATTCACATTATCCCTTCCCTGCTGCAACAATCATTGGGCGCGCAACCGCATACCATTGCATATGCAGCACCGGTTGTGCGGACAACCCCAACTGCGTATTTGGGCGGCAAAATCGAAATTAGTGGCGAAATCTTACAATTCCCACCAACGAGCATCACACTATTCGAGCAATGCGTTGCCGCTTTAGATGCGCGTTTTCACGGCACGCCAATAGCAGCTGTACCAGGGCTTCATTGCGTTGGTATCGACGTTGAAACTGCGAATGAACAATGGGGCTCTATTTGCCAAATTGGTGTCAGCAGAATACGCGATGGCGAAGTTGTGGCGCAGCAATCCTGGTTGTGCCAACCACCAATTCCTGGCTTTGATGAGTTCAATAAAAACTTTCATGGCATCACAGAAGCAACGGTTGCTGATGCCCCAACTTTTGTTGAAGTCTTAACCGAAGTGCAAGCATGGGTCGGCAACGATACTGTTGTGGCGCATAATGCACAATTCGATATGACAGCCTTTCGAGATGCCTGTGTAGCAGCGAACATCCCCACCCCGCGATGGCGTTTCGCATGTTCTCTGGCCGCATCGCGAGCAGCAAAACTCCCAGTTTCATCGCATCGCCTCAATAACATGGCCGAGTTTTTAGATGTCCCATTAGAACATCATCATCATGCGCAAGACGATGCAAACGCAAGCGCGCTTATTTTAGTCAAGCTTGCCCAACGCATTCATGCAGTCGGCAATATTGAACAAGTATTTCACGCACTTGGGTTTTCTCTTGGCACGCTCAGTGACGCTTCAGTCTTTCCAGTTACGGCGTTGCCGCCTTCGCATACTGCGACGCAAGCATTTCAGCAGAACTTAACTCCTACGACAAGCACGGCGGCAGTGCTCTCGAATGCTGCACCCGCTGATATAACAACAACGGCTGGTGCAACAACGACACAGACGCAGCCGCAGCGACGCTTCCGGAAATGGAGCAACGAGCCAACTCAGCTCCCAAGTCCGAATGAACAAGCTGATCCCACCAATGCATTATTTGGGAAAGTGGTGGTGATGACTGGCGATTTTGATCCTTATGACAAAGTTGATCTTTGGCAAAAAATTGCTGATCTTGGTGGCACGATTGCAAAAAATGTCACGAAAAAGACAACGCTCATCATCATTGGGCCGTGGGATTCTGTGACTACCAAGCAAAAACGCGCCGAAGAACTCAAAGAGAAGGGTCAAGATATTACGTTTTGGTCACGCGAAGATCTTTATCAGGCACTTGGTCTACAAGCCGCCGACGAACAGCCGCCTTTTTAACGCTTCTCCTTGGAGTATTGTAGGCGAGTTTGTGTCCAGCCCCGGCGCGGGAACTCGGTTGCTTTTCATTCTCGATCGTTGTGTCTGGCTCGTTGTGTCTGGCTCGTTGTGTCTGGCCAGGAAATTGTGGAGCTGATAGGCGTCGTCAAGCATCGTGTTTACCCCCGTTATTCCCCCACGGGAACCGTTTGTGCAATGTAAGCGTCTAATACACCAATGGAAGTTTTAAGGTGTAAGGGGGATTTGCGGTGGTTATCGGGAACACGAGTCTTGCAGTGGTGTTGCGTGCAAGAAGGCATTGCTTTGGTGAATGTAGCACCGGAGCACATATGCCGGCGACGCTTGCGTTAAGTTCGCATCTCGAGGTGGGGTTTACGGCGCGTGGTGAAATACTCAGCTGTGATGCATTGATGCATTTGGGAGTATCAATTCGAGAGATCTGGGATGGTGTTGCTACAAGTATGCTTGCTGCTGCGCGTGATGCCGATGGTCTTGTGCTACGTACTCGACCAGCAAGTGTGACATTGCCGCATGAAGGTCCAGGTGTGGAAGTGGATATGCGAGGCGCTTTGCCTGCCTCGTGGTTAGCGCATCCGCGTACGGCTACGGTTTTGTTGCAACATTTTGAAGTGAAGTTTCATCAACCGGTGCGATTTTTTAGCCCGGATGCAAAGCGCTTATTTGTGTTCCCGGCAAGTGTTGCGACCAAACATCTCACACGCTGGGCAGAAGCTACGTATGCGGCGCCGTTTGGGTTGGCGTATCCGTGTGAGATTGAACGTGGATTTCCAACGCATCATTATCTTCATCGTGTGGTTCACATGCCAACACGATATTCACAGCAGACGAAACAACCGTTGTACTCGTAGAATAGAAATCGTGAATTCATTACAAGAACTGCATCGAAAGTATCAAGAACTACTGCGTAGTCATCCTCAGCTGATTGCAGTATTTACTGATGCAATCAAAGACGCTTTGGACGATTCTGGTTTGTCGTACGATCAAATTAGTGTGCGCGTAAAATCCTGGCGTTCGTTGCGGACAAAAGCTCGCAAGCGTCGCAGTAGTGGTGAATTGATCTATCCAGATCCTTGGAACAATATTCACGACATTATTGGGGTGCGCATTACGACGTATCATTCTACGGAGATTCCGCAGATTGTTCATGCGTTAAAAGATGTGTTTCATATTGTCAAAAGTATTGATAAGACTGCAGAAACAAAGATCTCGGGGTCATTCGGGTATGGCTCACATCATTTACATGCAACAGCCCCAATTTTGGTTGGGTACGAGGATTTTCATTTCGAGATTCAGATTCGTACTGTTTTACAGCATGCGTGGGCCGAGTTCGAGCATGATATCCGCTATAAGCGGCCAAGTGGCAAACTCTCGCCAGAAGTCGATCGCGCTTTTACCCTAGCAGCAGGGTTGATTGAATTAGCGGATCAGCAGTTCGATAAAATCGCAGCGCTCGAGCAACCTGTTGAAACTACCGATGAGCAGCACGAGTTCACAGCCAATACGTTACCTGGCATTATCACCATGCTGCAGGGGACGAAGATTCCGCCATCGCGATTAGAAAGCTATTCCTGGATCGAAGAGTTGCTGCACGCGCATAATATCACCACAATTCAGCAGCTTCGAGCGCTTGTGACTGATAGCAATATCGCGCGCCTGCAACAGGCTATAAACTATCAGTTCCAACCAGGTCATGCGCGTATTCTCGACGATTTATTGTTGGCGAAGTTTGGGCAGGTGCATATTGAGAAAACTGGTGAGAATGATTCCAACCCGCATCGTCGTCGCAATCGCTTGCGCCGTCGCTTAGAACTTATTGAAGCCAGCCTAGAAACGCCCAAGTAGGCGGTCGATTTCGCGGCGTTCTTTTTTCGTCGGTCGTCCCGCGCCACGATCACGACGCGGTAATGACATGAGTACTTCTTTTGGTGGTGGCGGTGGTGAATGATCAATATAGCTGGTTGCAGCTATAGCAGCACCAACCCGCTTGCTGAAGGTAGTCACGACCTCAACTTTGCGTTCGCGATGCTCAATCCAAGCGCTCACCATATCGCCTGGTACTACCTGTGCAGATGGTTTGACACTGGCACCATTGAGTTTCACATGTCCGGCTTTAATGGCTTGTGCGGCAAGGCTGCGGGTTTTATAGAGCCGCACCGCCCAAATCCAAGAGTCGATGCGAACTGCATCAGCCATTAATATTGATCCTTATGGTTAATCACCCGACGCAGCTTCACCGCGTTGACAGCACCGACTGCGGTTGCAACTAAAAAGGTGATCATGAACAGCATTGATGTGGAAACAAAGCCTAAAATCACCAAGCTGACAAGAGCAATTGGGGTAGAAATTGCAATTGCACGTACATGCTCGCGGACTTGTTGTTTCCGTAATTCAATAGGATTAGTAGGACGAGGTTGCATAGTCATAATGCACCAAAGTTTACTCTACCCATTGCGTTCCTGCAGCAAGTACACGAGCCCCACCGGCAGTTAATGCTGCCAATGTGCCTGCCAGCTGTTCATAGGTGCCGGGATCAATACCAATTGTCAGTGTCACCCGATTGCTGTAGCTGACATCCACAATTTGGTAGCCGCGGCCACGCAATTCTGCCTCGATTCGCCCCGCATCACCGTGTTGTAAGGACACCGAATAGAGCTCTTTTTCCGCGCGCGTAACACTTTTCACTAGTGTTAAGCATTGCGAAACTGAGTCTGAGTAGGCATGTACTAACCCGCCTGCACCAAGTTTGATCCCGCCAAAATAGCGAACTGTTACTGCCGCAATATCTAACAAGCCACTGCCCCGCAGGACATCAAGCATGGGGGTACCTGCCGTACCCGATGGTTCGCCATCATCGGAGGAACGTTCAACCGGGTTTGCCCCTTCGACATGGTAGATGTAAGCAGAGCAATGATGCCGCGCATCGGGATAGCGCGATTTTAAGGAACCAATAAATGCCCGCGCTTGTTCTTCATTTTCCACACGGGTGATAAAGGTTAAAAACTTACTGCGCTTAATGTCAATTTCGTTGAAAAATTCAATATCGGCAACTGGACGGTTATACATAGTACGAATTAGTGTATGTCAAAGCTAGACTCAAACGCATGTCATTATTTTCAGTGTGGGCTCCGTATGCTCAATCTTGCGAGCTGGTAACCGGTTCTACCAGAATTGCCATGCAACGATTTCATGAATACTTCTTCGTGCGCACGAACGTCGACAAGCCCTATGGCTTTAGCCTCGATCACGGACCGGTTCGCCCCGATCCGCGCGGGCGAGAACTTGTTGGTGGCTTGGCTGGTTTAACGGCTCCACCAATTCCAAAGAAATCCGTTGATATAAGTTTGATCTATCAGCTTCATGTTGGCGCGTTCGGCGGGGATTTTTATGGATGCGCGGAAAAGCTTCCCTACCTGCACGCATTAGGGGTAACCGCTATTCAACTCATGCCGATTCAGCCTTTTCCAGGCGATCGAAACTGGGGTTACGACGGGCTCTATTGGCACGCGGTTGCTGAAAGTTATGGTGGTGTGCAGGGCTTGCGCGATTTCGTTGCGGCTTGCCACAGTTATGGCATTGCGGTGCTTGTCGACGTGGTCTATAACCACTTTGGCCCTGAGGATAATTATTTCCACGAGTTTGGGCCATACAACATAAAAAAGCGCACCCCATGGGGACGGGCAATTGCGATTAAGCATCATGAAGTGCGTTCCTATATTCTCGACAGTGCTCGCATACTGCTCGAAGATTACGGGGTAGATGGTTTACGGTTTGATTCCACCCATGCCTTTGCGGATGAATCACTGCTGATGGATTTTGCACGTTTACCAGGTGTGATGATTGCAGAAGATTTACGAAATCGAACTGATCTGCCATTTGACTATCAGTGGAATGATTCTTTGCACCATGCGATACACGCGCTGGTCACAGGTGAACGGTATCATCATTTTCAGCAGTATGGCGAAATTGCGCAGCTGAAGCATGAATTGCAGTTGCGGTATCCATCGATTGTGTATACCACCACCCATGATCAGGTTGGGAATCGTCCTCGTGGCGACAGGCCGGCTGCCTCATTAACGGTTGCCCAGCAATTATTTAAACTTGCCCTGGTGGCTGCTACCGGTGCACCACTGATGTTATTTATGGGTGAAGAGTATGGTGCTACTACCCCATTTCCGTTTTTTGTGGATCATCAATATGCAAGTACCAAGCGCGGCACTATTAAGGGACGTGCTCGGATGCTAGCCGAGTATGGGTTTACAGAAACCCAATTCGACCCAACTGCGGCAGATACTTTTGCGAAAGCGCGTCTTGATTGGCGCGAAAACCCTGAAGTAGTAGCTGGGTATCGCCAGATTTTGCAGTTGCGGAAAACCAAACCGCTTGGTGAATATCACGTAGAAACTGGTGAAAACTGGATTGCACTGCGCGGGCAGCACTACAGTGTGATTGCAAATTGCAGCGATCATGAGCTGCCGCTGCCGTTTGCAACCACAGTTGTCTATAGTTCTACGCCGACGCCAATGCAGGCGTGGGGTGTCGTGTGGTGTGAGAATATGTAACGCGTGCGCTCGGGTGCGGCAGAAAACGATAAGCCGGTGCTCGGTGCATGCCAAGGCGTATTCTCTCGCACACAGCGTAACGGCTTACAATATGCCAGCTAACACCGCACTAGCTCACCACAAATTCGTATTCAGGTGTGCCAGGTTCAAGGCGACGACAATCAATTCGTGATGCAGCCATGCGTTGCATCAAACCTTCAAGATCGCTGGCACGGCCAAGTTGCAAGCCAACTAGTGCTGTGCCAGTTTCGCGGTTATTGCGCTTGAGATATTCGAATAAGGTGATGTCGTCTTCTGGACCTAAAATATCTGACAAGAATATGCGTAACTGACCTGGTTCTTGCGGGAAATTGACCAAGAAATAATGCTTGAGCCCGCGGTGTACCAAGGAACGCTCTACTACTTCGGCATAGCGCAGTACATCATTATTGCCACCGGAGATAATGCAAACGATAACTTCACCTGGGCGAACATTAAGCTCGTGCAACGCGGTTGCCGATAATGCACCGGCTGGCTCAGCGATAATGCCTTCGTTTTGGTACAGTTCGATCATTTCTGTGCAAACGGCACCTTCGCTCACCGTTAATGGATGCAATCGACCCAGGTTTGCAGCAATGATGTCGTAGTTGATATCGCCGATGCGTTTGACCGCTGCACCATCAACGAATGGATCAACGCTGTCTAAAGTGACAGGTTTTTCAGCAGCCAAAGCAGCATGCAGGCTAGCTGCTCCTGCTGGTTCAACGCCGACGACTGCAGTGCGTGGTGATAATTCTGCCAAATAACTTAAAATGCCTGAGATGAGACCGCCACCACCGACTGGCACGACCACCGTATCTGGGCTTTTACCTTGGGCAGAAAGCTGCGCCAAAATTTCGGCTGCAACGGTGCCTTGGCCAATAATCGTATCTCGAGCAGCAAATGGCTCCACGATCGTGGCACCTGTTCGTTGAGCATATTCATGTGCTGCAGCATTGGCTTCATCAAAGTTTGCACCGGTAACAACCAATTCGACGTGATCGCCGCCATGCACCATAATTCGATCGCGTTTTTGTTTTGGCGTTGCCGCTGGAACAAAAATGCATCCCTTAATATTCATTGTGCGACACGCAAATGCCACACCTTGTGCATGGTTACCTGCAGATGCTGCAACAATTCCAGCTTTTTTCTGCTCAGCGCTTAATTGTGAAATTGAATTCACTGCACCACGAATCTTATACGAGCGAACGTCTTGTAAATCCTCACGCTTGACGTACACTTCTGCCCCAGTTACCTGTGACAGGCGCGCACAATATTGCAATGGGGTCGGTGCAATCGTGGCAGAAATTCGTGCTTGTGCAAGTTGAATGTCTGCTGCGTGAATCTGCTTCGACGCCATGCTAGAAGTGTGAGCTGCCTGTTTATCCATAACCAACAAGCATAGTCTGAAACTTATTAAAGTATTAAAACTTCTTTTATTCCTGCTTCTTTTTACCTCCAGTATTCTGCCTATTTTTCGCCAACAGCCTTCTCCCTTCTTTTGCCTACAGTATTTTCCTGATACGCTGATGGTCACTATTGATGACATTCCGTTAGCAGTTTTGTTGGTGCTAACACAAACTATCAGGAGAGTCCCTTGCGCCCATCCCGCATTCTTTATACAAGCTTGTGCGCCGCTACAATTCTTGCTGGTACGTCTGCTACAACTGTGTTAGCTGACGAACCAACAAGTACTACCACCACGGCTGCAACCACCAACGCTGCACCAGCGCCAACCACCACCGCGGCTGCAACCACCCCAGCGCCATTGCCAAATCCTCCTAAGGATAAGAGCAGCGCAAATGGCTGGATTCAGTTTGAAGAATCAGGCGCTGTCAAAGCAATTGGTTCCGTTGATTCAGATGTCGTGGGCTTAATTGCCGCAGTGTTTGCCCTGTTTGCCTCCATGTCCTCTGTTATTTTGGCATTAGTGAAAACCAATCCTTTCGTGACACAGTTCTTCCGTGATGTAATCAAGCGAGTAAAGTAGCATGGCAAAGCCTCACCGTCTTCTCACCGTTGCGTGCACCTGTCTGCTGCTGGTCACGCCACATACCGTGGCAGCACCACAAACACCTGTAGTGGTACAGACATTGCCTGCGCAAGGAGCAACCTTTCCGAGCCCAGAAAGCAATCCCCCTGTACAAAACGCCACCTCTACCGAACGCGGCTGGTCGTCTACAGGTAGCACCTCTTTGGATTTATTCGCCATCGGTGCAGGTTTCACACTTCTCGCTGCGGTGATGTATCGCGCGTTTACCGGTGGTGTGGAAGCCGTGAAGCAGCTGTTGTGGAACCTCTTTGGTTCCCAAACCAGCTCGCAAGGTTACACCTGGCTGACCAACCAGTTCCCAGCCTTGGGTTCCTAAACACATACCAGACAAGCGTCGTCAAGCAGTGGTGTTTGCTTGACGACGCTTGTCTGTTTCCTTAATAGGCTAAAAACTACCCGAGAATGCCCGGGCCCATCGTCGCCTTGAGATCACCCATGAGATTGGAAGATTTATTCACGCGCAGATGTTCGCCAAGAATCATCATGCGAGAGTGCTCCCCATCAACGAGGTTGAGGTACACATCAGAATCTCCGGCGTTGGCTTGGAGTACCTGCTTAAGCAGCGCAATATTTTCCATGGTGCATTGATCAGTGCGCATAGTCAGCCGCAACGGAAGCCCTGATCCATTGCCAGGGCCAAGATCTGGTACTTTCAGATCATCGCAGAATACACCGATGCGTTCATCGCGGATCGAAATATGTGCTTTCGCTACCACAATGGTGTCTTCGACAATTTGTGGACCAACGATGCTATAAAGCTTGCTAAAGATCAGCAGTTCTGCTTGCACACCGTGATGATCTTCGATCGTGACAATTGCCCAAGGCGCACCGTCTTTTTTACTTACGCGGCGATCAACTGCAGAGATAATGCCACCAATCGTAACTTGTTGATTACTGGTGACATCGCCTGCAGAAATCACTGATAATGGTGTATCGATATACTGCTCTAAGGCATCTTCATAGCCATCGAGCGGATGCCCTGAAACGTAGAGGCCAAGCATGTCGCGTTCGAGGGCGAGTTTATGCTTTTTATCCCATTCTTGATCCGGTACCGTCACGCTAAAGACTTGTGTCGCAGTATCATCTTCTTGCCCTAAGCTTGCAAAAAGGTCGAACTGGCCACGATCGCGGGCCTTTTTCGGATTCGTCGCTGCGTCAACAGCTTCTTCAAACACCAAGGTTAAGCCTTTTCGAGGGTGTCCTAATGAATCGAACGCGCCGGCTTTAATCAGTGATTCAGTGACGCGCTTATTGCACGCAATTAAATCAATTTTGTCTAAATAATCCGTGAAGTTTTGGAAGGTGCCTTTCGTTTGACGCGAAGCCACAATTGAATGCACAACGTCTTCGCCAACATTGCGAACCGCACCTAAACCAAAGCGAATATCCGTACCGACTGGCACGAAATTATAAAATGATTCATTCACATCTGGCGAGAGCACTTGAATGCCCTGGTGGCGACAATCGGCCAAGTAGATCGCCATTTTGTCTTTTTTATCTGACACAGAGGTTAAGAGTGCCGCCATATATTCAGCCGTGTAATTGGCCTTCAAATAAGCAGTCCAATAGGACACCAAACCATAACCTGCTGCGTGTGATTTGTTAAAGGCGTAGGCAGCAAATGGCTCGATCACGTTCCAAAGCGCATCAACGGCTTCTTTTGAGAAACCATTGGAAAAACATCCTTGCGAGAACTTTTCATACTCTGCGGCAAGCACTTCTGGTTTCTTTTTACCCATGGCTTTACGGAAACCATCAGCTTCACCAGCAGTATAGTTTGCCAATTTACGAGAAATCGCCATGATCTGCTCTTGGTACACAATCAAGCCATAGGTTTCATCCAGAATATCTTTTAAGGCGTCTTCCAACTCTGGGTGAATTGGGGTAATTGGCTTCTTGCCGTTTTTACGGTCTGCGTAATCAAGGTGAGCACCCACGCCCATTGGTCCTGGGCGATACAGTGCCAGCGAAGCGACGATATCATTAAAGCCGGTTGGCTGCATACGTTTGAGCAGTTCCTGCATACCACCAGAGTCAAGCTGGAACACACCTAGAGTTTCAGCTCGTGAAAGTAACTCATACACCTTTGGATCATCGGTGGTTAAGGCTTCCAGATCAATTTCTTCATTGCGGTTGAGCTTGATATTTTCTAGCGCGTCGCCAATAACAGTCAGGTTGCGAAGACCCAAGAAGTCCATCTTCAGCAAGCCGATTGCTTCACAAGCTGGATATGGCCAACCGGTAATTAGGGCACCATCGGCAGGGCGCTTCCACATTGGAATGCAATCGAGCAATGGCACCGACGCCATAATCACTGCACATGCGTGCACACCGGCTTGGCGTACCACACCTTCAAGCCCACGCGCGGTGTCGTAGATCTTTTTAACATCCGGATCAATTTCGATTAATTGTCTTACTTCACCGGCTTCGGCATAGCGTGGATGTGATTCATCCATGATACCAGCTAACGGAATATCCTTTGCCATAATTGCAGGTGGGAGCACTTTAGTAATTCGATCGGCAATCTGATAGCCAGGTTGTCCGTAAAGTGCACGCGCAGCATCTTTGAGTGCTTGCTTTGTTTTAACCGTACCGAAAGTAATCACCTGTGCAATTTTGTCCTCACCCCAGCGTTCGCTGGCATAGCGAATCATCTCACCACGACGGCGATCGTCGAAGTCAATATCGATATCAGGTGCGGATGGGCGCTCTGGATTCAAAAACCTCTCAAAGAGCAAGCCATGTTCCATTGGATCAATATTGGTAATGGTTAACGCATATGCCACGAGTGCACCTGCGGCTGAACCACGACCGGGTCCAACACGAATGCCAATAGAACGCGCATGCTTGACCAATTCCGCCACGATCAAAAAGTATGAAGGATAGCCCTTCATATCAATGACATTAATTTCAAATTCCGCACGTTCAATATATTCACGCGGTACTTCTTTGCCGCGGAAGCGCTCAGCAAGGCCTTCCATGACTTCATGATGCAACCACGATGTTGGGGTGTGACCTTCTGGCACATCAGCAATTGGCATTCGATCATGCGGATGTTCTTCCCACACCGAAGAATAATCTTGCACGCGCTCAGCAATCCATAAGGTGTTATCGCATCCGTCTGGAACCATGTGATCCCACAGTTCACGCATTTGTTCAGCGGATTTCACATAATAGCCAGAACCATCAAATTTAAAGCGATCTGGATCTTGCATGGTTTTTCCAGTTTGCACGCAGAGCATCACCTCATGCGGATGCGCCTGGGCTTCGACAACATAATGGCAGTCGTTGGTGACCAGCGGTGGCAAGTTGAGTTTGCGGCCAATTTCAAGCAGTTCTGACCGCACTCGGTTTTCGATATCAAGGCCATGATCCATCAGCTCAAGGAAATAATTATCCTTGCCATAAATGTCTTGCCACATTGCCGCAGCTTCCAAGGCTTTATCAAATTGCCCCAAGCGCAACCGCGTTTGCACATCCCCTGATGGGCAGCCGGTGGTGCCAATAATGCCAGTTGCATGTTCTGCAATTAATTCGGCATCCATACGTGCCCATTTACCCAATTGTCCTTCATACGATGCCATCGAGGACAAATAAAAGAGATTCTTGAGTCCTTCAGCGGTTTCTGCAATCAACGTTTGATGCAAATATGCGCCAGAGGCTGAAACGTCATCACTTTTTTGGTGTTCTTCACCCCAGCGCTGGCGCTTGAGATCAAAGCGGCTCCCTGGTGCAATATAGGCTTCGATACCAATAATTGGTTTAATATCGGCTTTGGTCATTGCGCGATAAAACGCATCGGAACCAAACATATTGCCATGGTCGGTCATTCCTACTGCTGGCATCTCTAAGCGCTTTGCTTCAGCTGCCAGCAGATCCACCTTCGCCATGCCATCGAGCATGGAATACTCAGTATGATTATGCAGGTGCACGAACGAAGATGATTTAGCCATAACTCACCATAGTACTAAGTTCCATCACGAGCCGCATACGTGGTGAACAATACTCAAAAACATTACTGTCGGTTTTCGTTTTCAGCATCACTTCAGTAGTATTTTCCCATGATCTTTGCACTCGGCGCCTACCTGCTGTGGGGATTATTCCCAGCGTTCTTCCCTTTGCTAGAACCTGCAACGCCTCTCGAAATTATCGCCCACCGAATTATCTGGACTGGCGTATTTATGGCCGCAGTGTTACTAGTACAAGGCAACTGGCGTCAGCTCCGCAGCATTTCTTTAGCTGTGTGGGTACGAGTTACATTTGCCGCAGTACTCATTGCTGCAAACTGGCTGATTTATGTCATTGCAGTCAATACTGATCATGTCGCCGATGCCGCCTTGGGATACTTTATTAATCCACTCGTCAACGTGGCATTAGGCTTTCTCTTTTTATCCGAGCGCTTAAGCAAATTGCAGCTTCTCTCATTAACCATTGCTCTTTTAGCTGTTCTCTGGTTAACAGTGCTTGCAGGCCAACCGCCTATTGTTGCATTGGGATTGGCATTGAGTTTTGGGTTCTATGGACTGATTAAAAAACGAATTCCATTGCCCGCAACAGTTTCACTGACTGCAGAAACACTGTGCTTAGCGCCACTTGCGCTCGGCTACCTCGTCTTTTTAGAAGCCACTGGTACTGGTAGCTTTGGGCATATCAGTATCGCGCACACGTGCTTGTTACTTTCCGCAGGTGTGGTCACCGCGATCCCACTTTTACTCTTTGGAGTAGCCGCCCAACGCATTCACTTATCGACGATTGGCATGTTGCAATATATGACGCCAACCATGCAATTGTTATGGGCAGTCTTCATTGTCCACGAAACCTTAAGTCCTGCACGCTGGCTGGGCTTTAGTTTCATTTGGGTGGCAGTGGCACTATTTTTCTTTGATATTTTCCGCAGGTACCGCAAACCTGCCGTTTGCAAGTAAGTACCACTGTTGGCACTCATGCATCTGCCGTAACTAGCACCAATCCCCTACAAAGGGCATAAAAATGCTCACTGCCTCAAACACGAGACAGTGAGCAGATATGTATTACTTGTTCAGTTTGCAGGTGTTAATGCCAAAGATTTGATAGAGCGGGCAGAACCCAAGTGCTGCTGTAAGTGCAAGAATTGCACCAACAACCCAAAATACGATAGAAATCGCACCAGTGGTCAAGAAACCAGCGATAATCAACAAAACACCAGCAACAGCGCGCAGCGCGCGGTCAATTTGACCTTCATTTTTCTTCATACCCTCCATGGTATGCGAAATGACTCGTTTAGACCACAAAACTGTCACTAAAGTGATTCATATTACACATCTGTGGCCACTACTGATTCCCGGCGCGCAAAACCTCTAATGCATGCGCTAAATCAGGAGAATACGGAGAGGTAATCTCCATCCAGCGACCATCAGCAGGATGGGTAAATCCAAGGTTCACAGCATGAAGCCACTGTCGCTGCAAGCCCAGACGTTGAGATAACGTTGGATCAGAACCATACATTGGATCGCCACAGCAAGGATGATGCATCGCAGCCATATGCACACGAATTTGGTGGGTGCGGCCAGTTTCTAAGTGGATTTCCAGCAACGATGCCTCCGCGAACGCTTCCAAAGTAGAATAATGCGTCACTGCATGCTTACCATCCGTGGTCACAGCGAATTTCCAACCAGCTGAAGGATGACGCCCAATTGGAGCTTCAATAGTACCTTGCAAAGGATCCATATGACCTTGCACTAACGCATGATAGGTTTTGGTCACAGAACGCTCTTTGAACGCACGCTTGAGCACTGAATAACCGCGTTCTGATGCTGCAACCACCATAACACCCGAGGTGCCAACATCTAAGCGCTGGACAATACCCTTGCGCTCTGGTGGGCCAGAAGTTGAAATGCGAAAACCTGCGGCAGCAAGTCCACCAACAACTGTTGGGCCTTCCCAACCAACGGTTGGATGCGCAGCGACACCAACAGGTTTATTCACCGCGATGACATCATCATCGGAATATAAAATATCCAGGCCTTCTACCAGCTCTTCTGTAGGCATTAAGGGCTTTTTCGGTTCCGGTAGAGTAACTTCCAACCAGGCGCCGTCGTGAAGCCTATCGGATTTGCCGACGGTGACGCCATCGACGCTGACGTCGCCAAGCATGGCAAGCTCGGCGGCAACAGTGCGTGAGATGCCAAATAGCTTGGATAAGGCGGCATCAACACGCATACCACTTAAGCCTTCTGGTACAGCTAATGAACGAGTATCTCGACTCATGCGCGCACCCCTTTAGCTTCACGTTGTTCTTCCTTGAACATAGCAAGAAGATAGACCACAACACCGATGGTAATGGCTGAATCTGCAACATTAAAAACTGCGAAGTTACCGACTGAAATAAAATCGACCACGTGGCCGAGGAAAAACTGTGGTGGACGGAAAAGGCGATCGATGAGATTTCCGAATGCACCGCCTGCTAGTAAAGCTAAGCCAAGTGCACTGGCACGATCGCGGACCTTGGGTGAATAGACCATGATGCCTAGGAAGAAGCCAAGCTGGAGGCAGGTAAAGATCCAGGTAGAGCCGGTTCCAAAGGAAAATGCGGCACCAGGATTAAATAGGAGTCGGAAGCGAAACCAGTCACCGATAAGGTACCAGGTACTGCCGTCGCTAAGTTTTGCCAGTATCCATGTTTTGGTTGCTTGATCGCACACGCCCACCGCGAAGATAATCGCGATCATGAATCCTACAAACCGTTGAGTCTTACTCCTATCTTGTTCAGTCACGCTTCCTATCTTTTCAAAATATTTCGCAATTGTGTTACTTGCCACGCATGGAGGTTCTAATTCCTAGCGGCTAAGCTTAGAATCTATGGTTGCTCATTTACAGTTTCGGCGTCGATTCGTGCTTGTTCTCGCACTCAATCTCGGCCTGATCACTAGCTGCGGCATTACTGATTCCACCCCGAAAGTACCAATTGAACAAGCCATTGGTGTAGAAGTTGTTGCACCACGGCTGACAGTTACGAATCCAGGTACCGCCCCCCTCCAAGTTTTGAAATTTGCCGATATTGAGCAAAGCCGGCAAAAACTTGAAGTGCGCATTGGCGAAAGTTTCACCCAAGAAGTCACCGATGTGGCGACAAGTCAACAACCACCTGTGCTAAACCCTGACGCCATGGAAGTTTTCCGCACCACGCTCACGGCCATGACAAAACCTGCAGCAGACCCAACTGTATCGTCGCGTTCGGTGTTCCTTGAGCTCGATACACCGAGCCATAGCAAGCCAAGCGTGAATCATGAATTAGCCTCCGCTCGCGGGTTCGCCTTTGGTTGGTTTGCCAATGAATCTGGCAAGATTTCCTCAGTGAATTTCTCTGCTCCGCAACAAGCAACTGACGACGCGCGGACCACAGTCGAGCAACATATGCTCACGCTCACCAGCTTGCCTGTAGTGTTTCCCGATACACCAATTGGAGTCGGTGCAAGCTGGACTGTGGAATCACGAGTGCAAACGGTTGCCCAAACCTTTTTACAAACGCTGACCTACTCTGTCGAAAACATTGCAGATATGGCTGTGACGTTGAAAGTTGATCTTTCACAACGCCCAACACTAGGGGCATTACGCACTGAAGAAGGCACCGATTTAGAAGTGCTCGAGACTTCCAGTACCACAACAGGTACTTTGGAAATTGATATGCGCCATCCCCTGCCAACTGCTGGCGAGTTATATTCAGTCAGTCGAGTGGCATATGGCACACAAGATTCTGAGACACGTGTGGTGCAAGACGTGGGTACGTCGTTAGTCTTTCAGAGCCAATAACAGCTGGTGATCGCAGGGTTTAAGAGCCTAAAAAACTGGTGTAGCTTCGTTGAGCCGCTACACCAGTTTTTGTTTTGTTATGGCGTTGTGCAACGCAATTATTTCGACGCAGCTTTCAGTGGTTCTACGGTTGCGTTCGTAATAATTACTGGCTGCTTTGGTGGACCATCAGGTTCACCTTGCGCAGTACCTGGATCCGTTACTTTTGCTAATACTTCTAAACCAGGTTCCTGAACTGTGCCAAATACTGTGTAATACGGTGGCAATGGAGAATCTTTGTAATTAAAGAAGAATTGCGAACCATTCGTATTTGCACCAGCGTTAGCCATGGCAACGCTTCCCTTTGGATAAAACGATCCACTTTCCTTCCCAACTGGGAATTCATCTGTAAAGCTAAAGCCAGGTCCACCAGTACCAGAACCAGTTGGATCACCGCATTGCAGAATGTAAATACCTTCATTCGTCATGCGATGGCACTGGGTATTGTTATAAAAGCCTTCGGTGGCCAGTTTTGCCAAAATTGCGGTAGTACATGGCGCTTGCTCAGTATGCAGAGTAATTGGAATATCCCCTGCATCCGTTGTCAATACCAATACCGCATCTTTTTCTAATACGTCTTCTGGCAAAGTCGCGACATCTTCTTTTGTGCTCTCAAATGTCACACCGCATTTTTCAATAAAAGCATCATTGGTCACTTCTGAGGTTGTGGCTGGTGCTCCTGTAGTGGTTTCACTGACAGGAGCAGTGACAGTACACGATGCCAAAACGCATACAGAAGATAATCCGACTAACGTCCGTAAAACAGCATTCATAGCGTTTAGCCTAGTCGCCAGTTGCACGCACGCGGTAATGCCACGGCGCCAGATTTGGGAAGTTCATTTGAATGTCGAATCCTGGCAAGTCTACGAACAGTGAGACTACAACCAAGATTTTCACAATGCATGTGCAGGCGACGCTTCGTGGAACAGATGACGTCGAAAAGCAAAAACCTTGGAATCTGCCATTTGATCCGGCAAGATACCAAGGTTCATACATATATGTTTGCGTAGCAATTAGCTTGCTGGCTTTTCAACTTCTTCCGCAGGTGGCGCTGGCGGCACTGATGCACCACACATTGCAGGTACTTGCTCTGGGGTCACCGTATTGGTAATCAACGTACATGCCCATGACTGGGAGAGCTTCCAAGTGCCATCTTCAAAGACGAATTCGACATTTTCCGCTAATTCAGCCTCTCGGTCTGGCAACATAACGTTCACCGTTGCAAGCAGCGACTCGTTAGTATAACCAGGCAAAATTGGCTGAACAACTTGGAAATTCGCACCAGATTCAATCTTCGCAGCTGTCATGACTTCAAAAAGTTCTGGAGCAGTTTCGCCACCTTGAACGGTACGAATCTTTTCTTCAATTGGCGCTTGTGGATCTGCAGCAAGCATCAGAATCTGATTGAGTTCTTCAGCTGTTGGCAATGCCACCTGAACAGCTTCGGTTGTAGGCGCTGCTGTTTGGGTGGAAGTCATCACTGGTGCAGCTTCCTCGGTTGCCGCGCAGCCAGTGGTCAAAAGCGCTACAGCGGCTGCAGCGAGTGAAAGCTGAATTTTGTTCACAACATTCTCCTTGTAACAGTGCACCTGAACGTACGAGGGGTTACCACCAACACCAAGTTTTCTGACATGAATGCCACTTAGTGCTAATACAATGTCGAGACAAGAGCACATTTTTATTAATCTAAAAAATACAGTTTACCTAATTGTTATGAATACGTCATCTTATAGCTTGATTCATCAGTTTATTACCAGCTGTAGGCAACGGTTGACACAGAGACGTACCTGGGTTTCGAGGTTTGGATGATAGGCGGTGTTCTCGGGGACGGTTGGGAGGGCTGAGAGGCGTCGCCTTTCATACGTACCGCTGGCGTAGATGAGTGGCTCTCCCCTGAATGCATGCCTCGCACACCAACGTTAGCCCTATATTTCTGACCTGTAAAGAAACGGTATACTCAACACCAAACTTTGCATGTTGATGATATACAGGCGATAACCGCTCCCCTTTGACCATGACATCGTGTGTATAAGCATGTATCTCTACACCAACACATTCAAAAGAATAAGGACATTGCATATGCACGCTGATGCAGCACCAAAAGTTGTTGTTATTACCACCGGCGGTACCATTTCTTGCACCACAGATGCCAGCGGTGCGTTAGTTCCAACGGTCACCGGTGAAGCACTCGTTGCAGCAATTCAACCACGGCTTGCTTCAACACTGCGTGTTGAAATTAACGAATTACAACAACTTGATTCTTCGTCTATGACATTTGCCGATATTGATGACATCGTCACAGCATGCCATCAAGCACTTGCAGATCCTGCAACAATCGGCGTGGTTGTCACACATGGCACTGACTCTTTAGAAGAAACTGCCATCGCATTGGATACCTTTCATCACGATTCTCGTCCGGTTATCCTCACCGGTGCGCAATTGCCATTTGATCATCCAACGTCTGATGGCCTCACCAATCTTCTCGAAGCCATCACCATTGCAACCGAACCAGCGGCACAAGACATTGGCGTGTTAATCGTTTTCGGCCATGCAGTGCTACCAGCACGAGGAGCTTTGAAGTGGCACACCACCGACGAGCTTGCCTTTGCGACGAATGGCCCAGAGGAACCAACACGCGCTGAACCAGTGCCTGTCGCTCCCCTTGCAGCAGTTCGAGTGGATATTATTCCAGGCTACCCAGGCGCACCGCGTACCCTGCTTGATGCTGCACTTGCCGCAGGCGCACAAGGATTAGTTATTGAAGGCATGGGCAGCGGCAATATCGGCACCGAACTGGCAGCTGCAGTTGCAGAAACTCTTGCTGCAGGTATTCCAGTAGTGATCTCAACCAGGGTGCCGCGCGGAAATGTCTCAGGCACTTATGGTGGTGCTGGTGGTGGAGCTACCTTGCATAGTCTAGGAGCCATTGGATCAACATATTTCCGTGCCGGGCAAGCTCGAGTTTTATTGGCGATCGCAATTGCAACAGGCGTACATCCACAAACATTGTTCTAGTCTTTAAAAACGGTGATTGATCTGGAAATATTCTCACAGTAGCGCTAATATTCTCATTTTTCGCATACGTGAAGCATATGCATTTCACGTCACGGATCAACTGAGATAGTGATGATGTTGCCGACCAGAATCAACCGCTGGTATCAGACGAATAATATATATTGAAAAGTCTTCTACCAGGTTATAGCTAAAGAAGAGTTCTTTCTATCATTAGCCTTTCTTGTTTGCTACTTTAGTTATCTAAAGGTTTTAACATTTGTAATACCGAAAAAGGAACTAAAAAACAATGAGCCAAGGACTCAAAGAATTCATAAAAGTTATTGCGCTAGGCTGCATTGTTGCAGCTGTGATTATTGCTTCGCGCTTCATTTCATTATCAAACGTAATTTCGCTGCAAACTGAGGGCACATCTGTAACCACAGCAGCAAGCCCAGGAGACACATCTGCCGCACCACAACCCGGCAGCGACGCAGATGTCAAAACAGAGCCTTCACAGGACACAGCTGCCGCACCACGACTCGGCAGCGACGCAGAGATCGCGGCAGAACTCGCAAGCAGAATTGCCAATATGACTCCTGAGGAAAGACAAGAAGCAGAAAGGCCACCACATCCAGGAGAAGATAAAGCGCAATTAGTCAATCCCAATGGAGAAACGCTCTATCAACAATATCGTGGCAGCTATTTCCCAGAAACAGGACTCACCCGTTACGGAAATCTCTTTAGCAGTGACAATCTTCCAACACGACATAGCTTTGAAGGAATTGTTCCTGCTCCACAAGTGGTTCCGCTTCCTGGCTCACTTGAGGATCCCGATCTCCACAAAAAAGCAGCTGAAGTGGTCACAAATATGTTTTCAATCCGGACCCAAAACTATGCTAGTTACCAATGCGGAGTAGCAAGCTTCAAATCAGAAGATACAGTGCCTTACGTCACTAGTAAATATAGTTTCCAATGCGATCTTGATCCGAATCCATATTCAAATTGGATTGAGCTCATGGAACAAGATGCTTACGTTCGTATCGAGAACTTACGTGAAGTACCCAAAGCGCCAGACTCTCCTTTTAATGTTGCAGCCGATTTTGATAATGAGCACGTGGTCATAACCTACAACTTTGACTTCGTTTTTTATGACAAAAACAATGTAGTTATTGATCGTTCCAATCTTGAAGAGTTCTCTACTTACTGGAAGAAAATAGATAATGATTGGAAATTGAGTTATATGATCCCGATATACTTATAGCTAATCGAATCTCATGTATAAAGTGCAACGATCTTATTTCTTCTACATAACGCTACTTGTAGTGCTGTAATTGCGTTGAACTAACACCATCAAATTATTTGTCGGCTTGCTTCACAAGGATTATTGAAGATAGAACCATCACCATTAAACTTCGAGGTGATGTATCTCAGGCCTACTCATGACGCCTTATTCAATTACCAGTAGCTACACAGTTCACAGTACTTTTACAAGCACATTCTTTAAACGACGCTCCACTGCTCTTCTTGATGGCAGTGGAGCGTCTTTGCTAAAACAAGATCCAATGTGAGCCGTTCGCATCATAATCACCCTCACCAACATTGATGACAACTTTACAATAGCGAAGTATGTGTGTGGAAGGCTTGGACAGCTACGGTGACACTGACTACAGAGCTATCTTACATAGGTTTAGGAACCATCGGACCAACATTTTCCTAGCATGGCACGCCAGAGTGTTATTCGCAATTGCAACAGGCGTACATCCACAAACATTGTTCTAGCCTTTAAAAACAGTGTTGTATCTGCGTATATTCTCGCATTAGCACAAATACTCTCATCTTTCGTATACGCGAAGCATACAAATATCACGTCACGGATCAACTGAGATAGTGATAATGTTGCCGACCAGAATCAACCGCTGGTATCAGACAAATAATATATATTGAAAAGTCTTCTACCAGGTTATGGCTAAAGAAGAGTCTTTTCTATCATTAGCCTTTCTTGTTTGCTACTTTAATTATCTAAAGGCTTAACATTTGTAATACCGAAAAAGGAACTAAAAAACAATGAGCCAAGGACTCAAAGAATTCATAAAAGTTATTGCGCTAGGCTGCATTGTTGCAGCTGTGATTATCGCTTCGCGCTTCATTTCATTATCAAACGTAATTTCGCTGCAAACTGAGGGCACATCTGTAACCACAGCGGCAAGCCCGGCAGACCCCTCAAGCGGCGCAGCCGCCGCACCACAACCTAGCAGTGACACAGTTGCCGCTCGACAACTCGGCAGCAATGCAGAGATCGCAGCAGAAATCGCGAGCAGAATTGCCAATATGACTCCGGAAGAAAGGCAAGAAGCAGAAAGGCCACCACTTCCCGATGAAAACAAAGCCCAATTAATTTATCCTGAAGGAGAAACACTCTATCAACAATATCTCGGCAACTACTCCTCAAAAACAGGACTACCTCTTTACGGAAACGTTTTTAGCGCTGACAATCTTCTCACACGGCGCAGTTTTGAAGGAGAGGTCCCCAATCCAAGCGTATTCCTACTTGCTGACTCGACTGCGGATCCTGGTCTCCACAAAAAAGCAGCTGAAGTTATTACAAATATGTTTTCATTCCGAACCCAAAATTATGCTAGTTTCACATGCGGAGTAGGAAGCTTTAAATCAGAAGATATAATGTATGAGTCAGCCAATAGCAAACAACGCTACCACTGTAGTATTCATCCGGATCCACTTGAATACTGGCTTGATTTCATGAAACAAGATGCTTATATTCGTGTAGATAGTTTACGTGAAGTAATCAAAGATCCAGAGCCGTATTATTTTGAGACACTCAATCCTAATGACGATCGTGAAGTAATAACCTACGATTTAGTCTTAGGCGTTTATGACAAAAATAATGTACTTCTTGATAGTATCAGCTTCAAGCAATTCGCTACTTACTGGAAGCAAATAGATAACGATTGGAAATTGAATTATATGATCCCACTGTACATATGAGATCTATAGCTAATCGAATCTCATGTATAAAGTGCAACGATCTTATTTCTTCTACATAATGCTACTTGTAGTGCTGTAATTGCGTTGAACTAGCACCATCAAATATTTGTCGGCTTGTTCAATTACCAGCAGATACACAGTTCACGGTACTTTTGCAAGCAAATTCTTTAAAAAGACGCTCCACTGCTCTTCTTGATGGCAGTGGAGCGTCTTTGCTAAAACAAGATCCAGCATGAGCCGTTCATATCATAATCACCCTCACCAACATTGATGGCAATTTTACAATAGTGAAGTATATGCGTGGAAGGCTTGGACAGTTACGGTGATACTGACTGCAGAGCTTTCTTACATAGGTTTAGGAATCATCGGATCAAAATTTTCTTAGCATGGTACGCCAGAGTGTTATTCACAATCGCAATAGGCGCACATTCACAAACATTGTTCTAGACTCTAAAACAGTCTTCTACTTGTGCACTTTTGCATATCAGCAGATTTATTCTCATCATTCGTATACGTGGAGCATACGAATTCCATGTCACGTATCAACTGACATGTTGTACTCCATGCAGCACTTGTATGATGTTGATGTTGGCGGTCAGAAATAATCTCTAACATCGTACCAATAATATATATTGAAGAGTTTTCTACCCGGTTATGGCTAAAGAAGAGTCCTTTCTATCATCAGCCTTTTTTGTTTGCTACTTTATATATTTAAAGGTTTTAACATCTGCAATAACAAACAAGGAACAAAACAATGAACCATAGACAAAAAGAAATAATGAAATTTATTACACTAGGTTGCATTGTTGCAGTAGTGGTTATCACTTCACGATTCATTCCATTATCAAAAATATTTTCTCTCTATACTGGCGGCACATCTGTAAGCACAGAAGCAAACTTCGCAGAACTCGGCAGTAATGCTGAAATAGCGACAGAAATCACCAGCAGAATTGCCAATATGACTCCGGAAGAAAGAAAAGAAGCAGAAAGACCACCACTTCCCGATGAAAACAAAGCCCAATTAGTCAACCCTGAAGGAGAAACACTCTTCCAACAGTATCGCGGCAACTACGATTCTAGATATGACGTAACTCTTTACGGAGATGTCTTTATACATCCTCCAACACGGCACAGTTTTGAAGGAGAAGTTCCTAATCCACAAGTATTCCCGCTTGCTGGTCCACCTACGGATCTTAGTCTCACAAAAAAGGCAGCTGAAGTTATCACAAATATGTTTTCATTCCGAACCCAAAATTATGCGAGTTTAGGATGCGCACTGGTAAGTTTTGAACCAGAAGATCTAGTACCTAGTCTCAATAATGAAGGCAAACACGTATGTGCTCTTGATGGGACTCCACAACCAATCTGGATTAAGCTCATGGAACAAGATGCTTATGCTCGCGTAGATACATTATCTGAAAGTTTCCAAGGGCAATCTATAATTTATGATGATTCAAAGCCATCTCACAATGGTACCCTCGGGAGAGCCTATACTTTAGAATTAGGTTTTTACGATAAAAACAATGTACGTATTGGGCATGTCAGATTTCCTTATATTGTTACTAGCTGGCGGAAAACAGGGGATGATTGGAAAATGGTTAGCAGGGACATACACTGGCCACTAGAAAATATAGAGTTACTCTCTCCGCAACCATAAATCCCACAATCTCACTTCGTAAACGAGCACTACAAGTATTGCTGTAATCACCTTGCATCATCAGAATCAAGTATGCGATGCCACTCCTGCACGAACTTGCAAGCAGCGCACAGATGCTCATTACTGTCTGCACCATAGATCACATGTCTATGGTGCAGACAGTAACTCACAATCCGGCATTTACTCGAACCATAATGTGCATATGGTAATTTCCAATCCCCTATCTTTGCCAACATCAGGCTTCAACGCTATGTGTCTCGCGCCAACGCTGGGATTTTATTAATAACCAGCAGATACACAGTTTGTCGTAGTTTTTGTATACTCGTTCTCAAAAAACAAGACGCTCCACTGCTCTTCTTCATAGCAGCGGAGCGTCTGGTGATAGTTCAAATTCTATGTGTCAGTCCATCGTTTCGTGATCGCCTTCGCCAACGTTGGTGGCAACATTTGTAACCACCGCATCAGCAGAATCAGTGCTTGAACGTATAGCTAAATAATCGTCCCATTCTAAGCTGGCAACAGGATCTGCTGGCACTAATTGGTCAGTATCAATCGGAAAGGTGCGAGAAAAACTTTTCTCGGTAGTTCTTGTTTCAAACCGGACTGTCACAATGCCATGTCCAGAGCCTTGCACCCAGCCATGACCATATTCTGCGTGATACACGTCTTCGGTGTTACGCCAATTCCTCAGCTCCCGGTGCTCTCGGTGCTCCCGGTCTTCCTGATGTTCCTGGTCTTCCTGATCTTTGCCAGAAATCCCTAACAAAGGATTTGCCTGAACAGGATCTCCCAAGTTCGGCACCTCTGATTCAACCTGGAGTGGTAAGAATTGATCGACCTGCTGATCTTCGGTCACAATATTGTGCCGAATCAACGTTTCAGGGAATAACGTAGTTTGGCTTGGCATTTCCAAGTTGCTAAACGAAACGCCAACTAACCGAATCGCACCTAAATCTGCAGGTGATTGCACCAGTGCATCAGCCAGCGCCTTTAATACGTTCGCATCATCACTGGCATACAGCAAGGTTTGACTTCTAGTATTCACCCGAAAATCAGCGGTTTTTAGCTTCACACTCACAGTTCGCGCACCACGACCATCTTTGCGCAACCGCTGTATCGCCGCTTCAAATGCCTTCTCAAGCGCTTGCTGCACTTCGCTGGCAAGGAGCAGATCGTGACTATAGGTAAATTCTGCACCAACGGATTTCGCTTCACTTCTTGGCTCTACTGCTGCAGTATCAAAACCATTGGCCACCAACCATAATCCCACGCCAACCGTTTTGCCGAGTAGTTGTTCAACTTCACCGCGTTGCAAATTCGCAAACTCTGCAATTGTTTCGACTCCGTAGCGATGCAGTTTCGTTTCAGCAACTGGCCCAACGCCCCACAGTTTTCGCACTGGCAGCGGCCCTAGAATTTCCGCTTCACGTTCCTTCGGAATTACATACACACCATTTGGTTTGGCAAGACCAGAACCAATTTTGGCAGCTTGCTTGCCACCTCCTGCACCAATCGAGCTCATTAAACCAGTCACAGCAGCAATTTCTTGTCGCAGGTGTTCTGCCCAATCGTTCACCTCAGTAACAGAGGCCCCTTGTAAACCATCGGGTTCCAAAAACGCCTCATCAATACTGACTTGTTCAATCAGGCCTGCATATTTCCGCACGATTTCAAACACGCGTCGTGAAGCAACGGCATACACGCTATGGCGCGGAGCAACGATAATGCCGCGGTAGCCAACCAGTTTTTTCGCCTGATGCATGGGCATCGCAGAGTGGGCGCCAAGTTTACGCGCCTGATACGACGCTCCTGCGACAACTCCTCGCCCACTCGTGCCTCCCACAAGCACCGGCCGTTCGCGCAGGGTTGGGCGGGTGAGTTGTTCCACGGATGCGAAAAATGCATCCATATCTAAATGTAGAACCCAGCGCCTTTCCATGATCTCTCAGTCTAATCGATTGCACTGAGATGCAATCATGCTTCACGACGCAGCAACACAGCACCTACGATCAACAACGTGCCTGCAACTTCGATGCCAGAGAGCACTTGCCCTAACATCACTGCCCCGCACAAGGTTGCCACCAGTGGCATTAAGGCGGTCAGGATTGCATACAGCTGAGGAGACGCTAAACGCATGGCGTTGAAATCGCAAATACTTGGCACAACTGTAGCCAGTAACGCGAGCGTTAATGCAAGGCCTACAACACTCATTGGTGCAGTACCAAAACTGTCAGGACGCACTAGGTAGGCAATTGGTGTTGCGGCAAGCGCGCCAATACATAACGCGAGTCCTAAGATCTGGCGAGTTTGTTGTTGGGTGCCGTTCATATGCTGCGCTAAACGCAAACCAATTGCAATATATACTGCCCACCCTGTTGCTGCCCCTAAGGCAAAAAGAATGCCTGATGCGTTTTGCGTCCACTGCGCGCCAGAAATACACAGCACACCACCTGCAGAACAGGCCAGCGCAATCAAATGCTTGGGAGTCCGCGATGCTATCGCACCGACGACAATTGGGCCAAGAAACTCAATGGCAACTGCGGTTCCTAATGGGATTGAGTCAATGGCGTTATAAAAACACACGTTCATAGACACCATCGAGATGCCGTAGGCGATAATATATTTCGCTTGCGGACCACGTAACAGTTGCGGTTTGAATCCAGAAATCAGAATCAGAATCAACCCTGCACACAGTACTCGTAACCATGCCACAAAACTTGGTTCGAATAAGGCAAATAAGCTTAATGCCAAAGCAGCACCGGTATAGGTACTTAAGCCAGAACCGATGGTATACAGTGCAGGCGCGATCACTTGAGGACGCTGTTTCAAAGTCACTAAATTAGTGTAAACGCAATTGCCCTAAATCAGCATATTCCCTTAGCCTGCATTCCAATTATGCAGTTCAAGGTGAGTATTGCTGAATGTTTTTCTCCGTCATGCTTCACTCTTGTTGGCACAACCAATGCGGCAAAGCTGTAGGACCCGACACGTACAAAGTAACGTCGACAAGCGTCTCGATTGACCACAAATGCGAGGATTACCTCTGTTTTTTATAGCCTCTAGCTGCGCAGAAATCTCCCATGACTACTAAAATCATGCTAGTATTAAGACAGTAGCCGCATTCATCAGAAATAGTTATCGTTCTGAATTATTTTATAAGGATTGATTGAAATGAAAAAGTTACGTTCTTACGTTGTGGCGATCATGGTGATACTCGCCAGCATGACGAACGTTGCTCCAGCAACTGCTATTCATTTCTTAGGCGCAGAAAATATTCCTGCTGGCGGTGCAGAATACGTTGCACTGGGCGATTCTTATGCCGGTAACCCCACTACGAAACAGCAATACGAGCAACTCCCGACGGATCAAAAATGTCGTCATGGAGAAAACTCATATCCAGTTCACATCGCCCCTTATTTCCGTTCATTCGCTAATTACACCTGCTCTGGCGCTGTCATTGAAAAAGACACCGACGCGCAACCACGCATTTCTAATATGGCAATGCTGCTCGATGCCGCCGAACGCGACGGTGCCCTTGGCCCGCAAACGAAAATTGTCACCTTAACGATTGGAGGCAATGAAGCCTGGATCGGTTTCCGCGATTACGGCTTGTTCGGTTCCCCTGAAATTGTCACGCCCGATGAATACCAACGTCGTTTAGCTGCATCAATGGATCGCATCCATCAATTGGCACCACATGCTCGGGTGCTCTTAGTTGGGTATCCAGAATATGTTGGCGCAGATAATTTGAACTGTCTTGTCGATACCAATCGCTTTGGCTTCCCAATTCGCATCGCCGTACCAGCAGCTGGACAGCGTATCTATCTTCTTGCGCTGAACGACGCAATGAAAATCACTGCACCTCTGATGGGAGCAGAATATGTTGATATTTATACCGGATCTATTGGGCATGGCTCCTGTGCCCCAGATTCCATGCGCTATATTAAAACAATCCTTGACGCGCCTGAGCGCGATAAATACTTGCCGTTGCACTTAAACGAAGCAGGTACCAAATATCAAGCTGAAACCATTTTGAAATTCTTAGGTATACAGCAACGTTAAGTTTTTCAATATCGCTGAAGACATAGCACAACGCCGGTCCTGACAAAAAGTTCAGGACCGGCGTTTTAATGCCTCAACGACGTAGAGTGTTATGCCTTCTTCAGTGTTGCGGTCACACCAGCGATGATTGCAACGTCGAGGACTTCGTCTACGACAACGTCAAATGCAGTTGCCAAGACTTCTTGGGCAATCAGGCTTGCATGGCGCAGTGCCCATTCTTGCTTCTCAGCTGGAACGCTTAAGACCACAGTAATGCGATCGGAAACTTCCAATTCAGCTGCCTTACGTGCGTCTTGCAAACCACGAATGACATCGGCAGCCCAACCTTCAGCTTCAAGTTCCTCGGTTACCTTGGTATCGAGCACAACCAAGCCACCAACACCATCAATTTGGGCGGTGGACTTTGGATCAGCTGCGACCAGACGCTCGCTGAATTCCTCTGACTGCAGCTCAATGCCGTCGGCAAGCACGGTGCCATGGTCGGTACGCTCATAGTTACCAGCCTTGACTGCTTTAATGACACGCTGTACGTCGCCGCCAAGACGAGGGCCAGCAACCTTTGCATTGACCACAACTTCGAAGCGGCCAACGGAATCAACGTCATCGGTAAACTGAACGTCTTTGACATTAACTTCATCGCGCAGAATTGCCGCAAATTCGTTCAATCGTGCTGCTTCTGGCAATGCAACGGTCAGCTTTGGCAGTGGCAAACGGTTACGCAGCTTATGTGCTTTACGCAAGCTGGAAGCCGAGGAGCATACGCCGCGTAAATCGTCCATGGTGCGTACCAGTGCATCGTCAGCTGGGAATGCTGCTGCATCAGGGAAATCTGCCAAGTGAACGGAACGCTCACCTGTCAGGCCACGCCAGATCACTTCAGAGATCATTGGCAACAGTGGAGCGGTCACACGCGTGAGGGTTTCTAATACGGTGTAGAGCGTATTAAAGGCCTCAGGGTGCTGATCGTCACCAGCCCAGAAACGATCGCGGGAACGACGCACATACCAGTTGGTCAGCGCATCGCAGAAGCTACGAACCTCATCACAAGCACGTGCAATATCGGTACCGGTTAATGCTTCGTTGGTATTGGCAACCAAGTTATGCAGCTTTGCCAAGATATAACGATCGAGTGGATCGGTGGAATCAACTGACCAGGTTGCTGGCTTGGAGGAATACAGCTGCAAGAAGGAATATGCATTCCACATTGGCAGCAATGCTTGACGTACACCTTCACGAATACCTTGCTCGGTGACAATCAAGTTACCGCCGCGCAAGATTGGTGAAGACATCAAGAACCAACGCATCGCATCGGAACCATCGCGATTAAAGACTTCATTGACGTTTGGATAATTGCCCTTAGACTTACTCATCTTCAGGCCGTCGTCGCCAAGCACGATGCCGTGGGCTACAACCTTCTTATAGGAAGGTCGATCGAACAGTGCCGTTGCCAGCACGTGCATGGTATAGAACCAGCCACGCGACTGGCCGGAGTATTCCACGATGAAGTCTGATGGCGAGTGGGTATCGAACCACTCTTTGTTCTCGAATGGGTAGTGCTTCTGCGCGAATGGCATCGAGCCTGACTCGAACCAGCAGTCCAATACTTCTGGAACACGACGCATCATGGACTTTCCTGTTGGATCGTCTGGATTTGGTCGTACCAAGGAGTCAATATATGGACGGTGCAACGAGGTTGGGCGCACACCAAAATCGGCTTCTAATTCATCGAGGGAGCCATAGACATCCACACGTGGGTAGTTTTCATCATCGGATACCCATACTGGGATTGGGGAACCCCAATAGCGGTTACGGGAGATATTCCAGTCGCGGGCGCCTTCGAGCCACTTGCCGAACTGACCATCACGAATATGCGCTGGCATCCACTCGATCTCGTTATGGTTCAGTTCAACCATGCGATCACGGAATTTCGTCACTGCCACGAACCACGATGGCAATGCCATATAGATCAGTGGCTGGCCAGAACGCCAAGAGTGTGGATAGGAGTGCTCGATGGTTTGATGGCGGACCACACGCTGCTTGGCTTTGAGATCACGAATGATGTCTTTATTGGCGTCAAAGACCAGCTGGCCTTCATATTCTGGAACCAAGCTGGTGAATTTACCATCCATATCAACTGGGATCACAACGTCGATACCAGCTGCTTGGCACGCGATCATATCGTCTTCACCGAATGCTGGTGCCTGGTGCACGATACCAGTACCGTCTTCGGTGGTGACGTAATCAGCAGCGATGATTTGGAATGCATTTGGATGGTCCAAGAAATACTCGAACACTGGCTGATACGTCAGGCCGACGAGTTCGGTACCAACGTGGGTGGACACAACCGTGTACTCACCAAGTTCTTTCGCATAGGCACCCAGGAGATTCTCGGCGAGCAAGAAACGCTGTCCGACGAATTCTGCCAAGCCATCAGCACCAACTTCGACCATTGCATAGGTCACAGTTGGGTTCACAGCCAATGCCAAGTTCGATGGCAAGGTCCAAGGTGTAGTCGTCCAGGCCAATGCGCTTGCACCAACAAGTGCAGGATTTGCCGAAGAGCCTTCCTTGACACCAGTAATTGGCAAGGTGACGGTCAGCGTTGGATCTTGACGCATCTTATAGGAATCGTCAAGACGAGTTTCCTGGTTGGACAATGGAGTATGCTCAGCCCACGAATATGGCAGCACGCGGAACCCCTGGTAGATCAAGCCTTTGTCATACAAAGTCTTAAACGCCCACATCACAGATTCCATGAAGTTCATATCCATGGTCTTGTAGCCGTTTTCAAAATCTACCCAACGAGCCTGGCGAGTCACATACTCTTTCCACTCCTCCGTGTACTTCAGCACGGATGTTGCGCAGTACTCATTGAATTTTTCAAGGCCCATCGCCTCGATTTCGCCCTTATCCTTGATACCAAGCTGCTTTTCAGCCTCCAGCTCAGCTGGCAGACCGTGGCAGTCCCAACCAAAGACGCGACCCACGCGGTTACCCTTCATGGTGCGGAAACGTGGAATGATGTCTTTAACATAGCCGGTAAGCAAGTGACCATAGTGTGGCAGACCATTAGCAAATGGTGGGCCATCATAGAAGACGTATTCTGGAGCGTCGTCACGCTGATCTAAGGAAGCTTGGAAGGTGCCGTCTTCAGCCCAAAACTTCAAAACTTCTTGTTCCATATCAGGAAAACGTGTTGAGTTTCCTGTGAGGTCTACTCGTGGATAGACCTTGCCGATGTCAGTCATGACATGACTCCTTTAAAAACGTGTATTGCTGTGTGTGAACTGCAGGGACGCTCAATAGCGCGGTACCACCCTGCTTGGATATTCAACAACGAATATCCCACTTGTTTTTAAAGGAATTAACGATCCCACCCGTTCGGTTCTAATAAAAATGCCTCTTGGCATTTCGTTCTTCCGAAAGATTCCCCTAGTGATAGCTAGGATCAACACCTGTAGTAGCTAAAGTATAACCTATCTGTCAAATGAGTAAAAAAGCATCCACGAGGTAGTACACACCATCTCGTTGATTGCGAGCAGAGACTGTAGATCGCCTGCAGACTGCGTGATTCGCATGCATGTGCTGTGCTGCGAGATTGAAGTTGTGGTTGATGCACTTGAACTGACATTGCAAACGCAAAAGCCATATCAAATTCATGTGAATCTGATATGGCTTCGAGTCTACGAACGAATGCGGATTTTACTCGCCGGCGTCGTTATGGCCGGAAGTACGCGATTCCAGTTCTTCAAGCTGGGACTGCAACAGAGTCTTCAAACGAGTACGGTACTCGCGCTCGAAGGTGCGCAGTTCAGCGATACGTGCTTCCAGAGCATTCTGCTGCTGCTTGACAGTTGCCATGATTTCAGTGTGCTTGCGTTCAGCATCTGCCTGCAAAGCATTTGCCTTTTCTTCGGCAGCTTTCAGCTGTGCAGTTGCACGAGTAGCAGCATCGGTGAGAGTCTTATCGGACTTCTCTTGTGCCTCAGCAACCAAACGACCTGCGGTTGCTTCAGCATCGGCAACCTGCTTCGCTGCATTCTGACGAGCATTTTCCAAGGTAGCCTTTGCAGAAGCTTCTGCATCAGCAACTTGCTTTTGTGCAACCTTACGTGCATCGGTGAGCAAGGATTCAGAATCAGCCTTCGCCTCAGCGGTCAGACGATCAGCCATCTCTTGCGCCATACCCAAAACCTTTGCAGCCTGAATATGAGTATCAGGAGTTGCAGCACCTGTAGGGGCTGCTGCACCTGCAGGAACAGCAGCAGCGGCAACTGGCTTCTGAGCATTCTTCAGCTCAGCCTTTGCAGCATCAGCTTCAGCCTTTGCAGTCTTCGCTTCCGCAAGAGCCTTTTCAACACGCTGCTGTGCTTCTGCAAGCTGCTTGTCGTAGGAGGCCTTCAGTTCTTTTTCAATCGCTGCACGATCAGCAGTCGGCACTGCTGCCGGTGTAGCTTGTGGCTGGCCAGAACGTGCCTGAGTTAGTTCAGCATTCAGATCTTCAATCTGTTGGCGCAGATCATCGTTCTCATCTTGAATTTCCGCGAGCGTATCCTCAACGAGATCCAAGAATTGATCTACTTCGTCCTCGTTGTAGCCGCGCTTGCCAATTGGCGGCTTGCTGAACGCGACATTATGCACATCGGCTGGAGTCAGCGGCATGGAAGTATTCCCTTCAAGATTCGACAGACGCCATAACTACTGTTACGGCTGTTACTAACCTAACGTTGGCGCAGAAATGGCAAGTGCATGGGGTCACTTGTCACAAGCGTCAATTTCATAATAATCGCAGAAGCGACCAAACACCTAAAGTTTTTGTAAAAAATTACAAATATTTTGCACCATTTCAACAGGCAACTTCATGCTTTATCGCCTTGAACTGGGTTTTTGAGTATTTTTAACCAAATATACTCTCTACTATATTCCCGATATTTTCCCACAAATTACCACCATAAATACCCCATAATGTATCGACAATGTTAAGTTTCCATACCCCCTACCCACCTACTCAAGGGTCTGCCGCAGCTTCCGAGGCTGCCGATGAGGAGTCTGCCACAGCTTCCAGCGTGGAGTCTGATTGCCTCGCTTCTCGCCGCACCTCTCATGTCTCGTCGCGCCTCTCGCCGCTCGCCGCACACTGGGTCAATTTCCTACCGCGTCACAATTGCTCGCTGGCAGCGCGGTGTAATCCTCGAATATGAAACTCAGGCGGTATGTCCTAGGGCTACAATATGATCGTTCTACAATGAAGAAAGCAAGACTAACACAACGCTGAGTAGCACGAACAACACCAAAATAGAAATATCAAGTGCAACATTTCCGACCTTTAATGGTGGAATGAGTCGACGCATGAGCTTCACAGGTGGATCGGTAATCATGAACATGATTTCAGCAGTCTTGTTAAACCAGCTCGGCCCAGTGTAACTTCTGGACATTGTGACAATCATCTCGATAATGATGCGCGCAATCAAAATCTTGATAAAAATATCAATGCCTAGGAATAACGCAAGTTTTATCGCTTCCACAGTTCAACTTTCAGTCGGTAATATTAGATGTTCATCCACAATGAGCTTCGTACGCAAACACTCCGCATCATTACTCTAATGGTAACGAAACGGAGTGCATAAAAGTTCCATGCATTTTCAGGCGTACGACCTGCTCTCGCATGTTTGACGATACAAAAAGTCCACAACTACAGCATCGCCGGCACTGGCTTAATGCCCACGTACGGCTTGGCGCAATTCCTCAAGAGTAACTCTGGAATGCTCTGGAGCAACTGCAAATACGCGATTTTCCAGCTTTTGCATCGTGCCGCGCAATGCGAAGCACAAACCTGCCACGAAATCCACGATTCGCTTTGCGTCTCCTGCAGAAAGTGCGCTGAGATCAAAAACAACCGCATCGCCGTCGCGGAATGGCTCGCCAATTCTTACTGCATCGTTGTATTCAGTTATCGTTACAGGCACGATGGTGGAGCGATAGTTCGTACGCTCAGGGTGATAGCTATAGTCGCTGCGCGATTCAGCTTCACGAGCGTTATATCCAGAATGCGTCTCGTAGCCAACAGATTCTTCATAATATGCATCATCAGTTTCGTAGTCGATCGGACCAATACCAAAAAACTGCTTTGCTTCGTTTGTAACTTTTCCTATTAAAGACATTTTCTCGTTCCCTTCGAGCAGTGCATAGTACGTGTAGTTGTGGAGAGTTTTGTAAGTGTAAAGTGGCATTTGCCACTATAAGTAGGTTTTATTGTAACGGCCATGTACGCGCTATCTGCCTGCAACACGCAAGTAAATTACATCTTTGGCATTTACGATTCCGGTAACCAAATCACTCCAGCTTGTCGGCCAGTTTTGCCTTCGCGACGATAGGAGAAAAACGATTCATCGGTGATAGTGCAGCGTGGATCGGCTTCGATATTGCGGACCCCCAGTGTCAAAAGTTGGCGTACTAAACCAGCTCGAATATCAACACCAGTGGTACCTTTTGCGGTGGTTGTCAGCGAACCAGGCAGGTGCTTTTCAACATCCAGTGCCATCTCGCGCGGCAACTCGTATTGTGTACCAGACGCTGCTGGCCCTAATAAGGCTTGCATTGCGTGAGGCTGTGCCCCAAGCTCAATCATGGTTGCAACAGTTTTTGCCACAATGCCATTGCGCGCTCCAAGACGTCCTGCATGGACTGCCGCAATGACACCGGCTTGGACGTCGTGAAGCAACACTGGCACACAATCGGCGACAAGTACGCAAAGTGCTAACCCCGGAGTTTGGGTCACCAGCGCATCGGTTACCGCGACAGGTTCTGATTGGCGGGTGTTGACCACGCTGACATTATGGGAGTGGACTTGTTCCATCCACACAAATTGTGCTGGATCAAGGCCTAAAACTTGTGCCAAGCGGGCACGATTGGCCTGTACTGCTTGGGGATCATCACCAACATGATCCCCAAGGTTAAATGAGCGAAAGCTCCCAGTTGAATGTCCGCCAGCACGCGAAGTAAACACTTGCCGCACTGGACGAGAAAACTGATCGGTCATATGACTTCCCTTAGTATGACTGAAAATTACTTCGCACTCATGAAAGAGGACAGGCCCCTGCGCGCCTAGAAACGCATGAAGTCTGGTATATCCAGATCATCGTCATTGCTTGGCGACGCTGGTTGCTCTGGTGTACGTTCCCGATCGGTGAACAAACCGCCACGACGATCATCACGATAGGTAGGCGTGAATTCTGAACGATGGCGTGGTACGTACTCACCAGTTTCACGAGTTTGCTCTGCGGTAAAGAATGAACCAGATTCGCTTGGTGCAGGAGTTGGTTCAGCCGCTAGTGCAGGCTTTGCCGGGACAATCGGCTTTTTATTGGCAGAATCGAAACCAGTTGCGATCACGGTCACGCGAACTTCATCGCCTAGGTTATCGTCGAAAATCGTACCGAAGATGAGGTTTACATCCGGATCAGCCTTTTCTTCCACCATCGAGGCAGCCAAATTGACTTCCATCAGACCTAAGTCAGAACCACCGGCGACAGAAAGCAGCACGCCCTTTGCGCCTTCCATGGTGGATTCTAATAATGGGGAGTTAATTGCTTGCTGAGCAGCTTCCATCACACGGTTTTCACCGCGAGCAGAACCTACACCCATCAGCGCTGAACCAGCGTCAGCCATCACAGAGCGCACGTCTGCGAAGTCGACGTTGATCAAACCTGGAATGGTGATCAGATCAGTAATACCCTGCACACCGTTATGCAGCACCTGATCGGCAGCACGGAAGGCTTCCATCATGGTGAGATTTTCGGAATCAAGCTGCAGCAAACGATCGTTTGGAATCACAATCAAGGTGTCGCACACTTCGGAAAGCTTCTCAATGCCTTCGAGAGCCTGACGCGTACGCTTTTGACCTTCGAACTTAAAAGGACGAGTCACAACGCCAACAGTGAGCGCACCTTGCTTTTTCGCAATAGCAGCCACAACTGGAGCCGCACCGGTACCGGTGCCGCCGCCTTCACCTGCAGTCACGAACACCATGTCCGCGCCTTTGAGGCTGTCTTCAATCTGACTCTTGGCATCTTCTGCGGACTGACGGCCAACTTCCGGATTAGCACCAGCACCAAGACCACGGGTTGCTTCGCGTCCGATATCAAGTTTGATATCGGCATCAGAGAACATTAACGCTTGGGAGTCAGTGTTGACTGCAATGAACTCAACACCCTTGAGTCCTTCTTCGATCATGCGATTCACAGCATTTACGCCGCCACCGCCAACGCCAACAACTTTGATAACGGCGAGGTAGTTATCTTGGGAAGTCATGAATTCAGACTCGCCTTTCATTTCAATCTTCGGAGATGGTTCTAAACGTTTGCAACCACCATGCCAACCGTGAAGTCTCCAATGAAACTATCGAGGCATGAATGTGCGTTGCTTCTATCTTTCCCAACACAACGATATTTTCGGGGATATTTTTCTTTGGCGTGTCGATACTCTCAAGCTGAACTTTAAAGTTTTGACATGCAGTTATAGGCGTTACATGGAGTTTTTCTCGACGCTGACTCACCTGTAAACAACCGCCACCGCACTGACTACCCCCTTGAACTACACCCGCTACTTTAGGCGCGTCGTCAAGCATCCAGAATCGGGCATAAAAAAACTAGGTGGCATATGTTGTTCCACCTAGTTTTGTCATGGGTTTAGTTAGGGGCGAGCTGCAATAATTGGCGCGCCTGAAATATCCAAGTGTCGCTCTGGGCGAGTGATCGCTGCAGTTAAAGCCACTGCTTTGTCATGATTGTTTTCAAATGCTCCCCAGAACACTTCCCTACCGTCTTTGAGCACAAAATTCACGCTCACCCGATTCGGGGCATGGACTTCCGCGATCTGTTCACGATTGCCAATACCAATTTCTTTCATAATGACCAAAATATCCTGCAACATTTGTGGATCATCATCGGGTGCGTCAAATACCGCCAATGTTTCTGGTGGATGCGGGGCGGTTAAGAAAATATTGCCCTTTTCGTTGACCAGATAATCGCCGTCTTCCCGCGGAATGTACATCACTGCCACATGTTCCTGAAGCTCAACCGTGACTGTACCGAAAATATTTTTACTCACATGAGCTTCTGCCACCCACGGCAGCTGAATACATTGCATTGCCACCGCATTGGTATCAACATGCAGCAGATTTTGCTCCATTAAGGGATCCAAAAAAGTCGCAAGTTCTTCTTCATTGGTCTGTACCATTCCGGTGGTCTCCACAGATTTTACCGTGAGCAGCGGGTAATACCATGCGGTTATACCAGCGCTCATCAGCAATACCAAGGTAATACCGACACTGATAAAAATGCGCTTCATCATACGGTTTGGTCATCTTGCGGTTGGAGGCACTGCAGAATCTCTGGTGCCAACATCGTCACGGAACCGGCACCCATAGTAATGACAATGTCGTGCGGTTCGACCAGTTCTTGCACGCTAGTTGCTGCATGTGTGAAGTTTGGATCGAAAACTGCAGGAATTGTCATTTTTTCAGTAATAATACGAGAATCAACCCCTGGCACTGGTTGTTCGCGAGCACCAAAAATATCCAACACCACAACAGCATCGGCTAAGCTCAAGGCTTGCGCAAATTCCGTTGCAAATTCCATGGTGCGCGAATAGAGATGCGGCTGGAAAGCTACAATAATGCGACCGTGCCCCCTGGCCTGTAATTTCTCTCTTGCTGCAGTAATTACTGCATGCACTTCCGTTGGGTGATGCGCATAATCATCATAGACCTCAACGCCAGCATATCGGCCTGTTCCGATCGCACCTCGGAACTCAAAGCGACGACGCACACCGGTGAATTCCGAAACGCCTTGTGCAATGCGCTCTACCTCGCCACCAGCAGTCACACCAGCGGTTAACGCAGCAGCAGCATTGAGAACCATATGTTCTCCTGGAATGCGGATGAATACGCTCACCGTCTGCTCACCGATTCGGATTTGTGCTTGTGTACCACGTTGTGTGACTGTCATTTCAAGAATTTCAGTATGCGCTAAGTCTGGATACTGCTGACATGCAGCTTTGGTGCCATAGCCAAGTACCCGAGTGGTTGCTGCATGGCGTTGTCCTAAAGCTGCCGCGTGTGGATCGTCAAGGCAAACAATCAGCACTCCATGCGGGGTGATTCTTTCGACGAATTGATCAAACACGTTAAAATAGGCATCTGGTGTGTGAAAAAAGTCGAGGTGATCCGGCTCGATGTTGGTCACAACAGCAATATCCGGCTGATAGCGTAATAATGAAGCATCAGATTCATCGGCTTCTGCAACAAAGCAACTTCCGGTACCTTGATGTGCATTGGTGCCGGACTTGTTCAGCTGGCCGCCAATGGCAAAACTTGGATCCATCCCGGCATATTGCATCGCGACAACCGTCATAGAGGTGGTCGACGTTTTGCCGTGTGTACCGGCAATCAGCACTTGGGTATTACCAGCAAGCAATTCTCCAAGCAGATCCGAACGGCGAATCACGGGAATCCCGTGTGCCTGCGCTTCGAGCAGTTCTGGGTTATCTTTTGGAATAGCTGCGAAAGAAGTCACAACAACTGTTGGTAGCTGACCTGTGAGCATGAGGTTTTCAGGAGCATGTCCAACTGCTACGACTGCGCCCATCGCTCGCAGGGCCATGACAGGACGTGAGTCTTTGACATCGGATCCAGAAACGACTGCCCCACGGCTCAGCAAAATACGTGCCACACCGGACATACCAGCACCACCGATGCCGACGAGATGGACTCGTGAAAGATCAATATTTGCTGGAGTCTGCACCAACTCTTGTGCTCGATTCTGTTCTGGATTCGATGTCATAGGAGTATCCTTTCTTGAACAACCTTCTCGCCAACCTACAACATGTAGTAACTATTTGCGATGCTTCTTGGCCACGCTGATGACAATATCAGCAATTCTTTCAGCTGCATTTCCAACACTAGATGCTCGTGCGGCTTCACGCATCTTGGCTAATTCTTGAGTATCTTGCATGATTTCTAATACTTGCGGAATCAGATCATTTAATACTTCAGCATCTGACACGATCCGCGCTGCGCCGGCTTCGACTACAGCTGCTGCATTTAAACCTTGCTCACCATTACCATGCGGCAATGGCACATAAAGTGCCGGAATGCCCGCAGCGGTAACTTCAGCAACTGTCATGGCACCGGATCGACACACAATCAAATCTGCTACCTGGTAAGCGGCGGCCATATCATCAATATACGGAACAGCATGTAAATGTTCACGAGGCGTTGGTGGTTGATTCTTTGGACCATACGCAATTAATACTTGATAGCCTGCGTCGATAAGCCTATCAGCTTGCAAATTAATAGCATTATTCAACGATTGCGCGCCTTGGCTACCACCAATAATCAGAATTGTTTTCCGCGTATGATCCAAGTTCCACAGCTGCATTCCACGCTCGCGAGCTGCAGTAATATCCGCATGTGCGGTTAAACCAGATCGAATTGGAATACCAACAATCTCACCTGGCATACCAGAATTCGCAACAGCATTTAATCCTAATCCGCCAAGGCGTGCGCCAAGCTTATTCGCCATTCCTGCACGTGCATTGGCTTCGTGCATCACAAATGGAATCTGCAAGCTTTTCGCCGCCAGATAGCCAGGTGCTGCGACATACCCACCGAAACCAATCAACACATCAGTATTGTGATTCTTCAAAATTTGGCGAGTTTCCCGCAACGTTTTGGAAAGCTTCAGGGGAACTTTGAACAAATCCCCTGTGAGTTTGCGTGGAATTGGCACTGGGGTAATCATACGTAACTCGACACCGCGCGCTGGTACGAGATCTTTTTCTAAACCTCGCGGTGTGCCAAGGGCGATAACATTGGCACCTCGCTTCCGTAATTCCAGCGCCACGGCAAGGGCAGGTTCGATGTGACCTGCAGTTCCTCCACCGGCAACAACAACATTGAGATGGTCGATAGTCATAGTCTTCTTTTCTGTTTCTCAAACGGCCAAGATTCAGTGTAGTCTCACTTGGCATTTTGCGGTGACTGCAAACAAACAATACTGTTTTTGTACACTTAGCCACGCGGCGGGTAGCTGCGCTGCTGATCGCGCATCGTGCGGCGCGGCGCTGGCAATTCCCGGCGCGGCACTGCTTTTCGACGTTCACCGCGAACGAATGATTGACCAGCATGATTCATCCGTTGGCCACGCTGCACAATTTCATCCACCGGTGTTGGTTCAGGCAGCATGAATACAGCGTCGATCGTTGGACGACCATTACTTTGCATTGCCGAGATTGCTTCTGGTTCATAGCGTGCGGCATTGGCAATCAGCCCCATTGCACCAAGGGTGATCAGTGCAGATGTACCGCCTGAGGAAATCATTGGCAATTGAATACCGGTAATTGGTGCTAAGCCCAATACGTAAGCGACGTTATAGAAGGCCTGGAACACAATCGCTGAGGCAAGCGTTGGTGCCAGCAGACGGAGATATGAGGACTGCGAGCGCTTGGCTATTCTTAATCCGACAATAGCAAGCCAAGCAAACAGTGCAACTACGACAAAGGCACCAATGAGCCCAAGTTCTTCACCGATAATGGCGAAAATGAAGTCGTTTTTTGCTTCTGGGAGATAGAACCACTTTGCACGTGATTGTCCAAGACCTACGCCGAACAGTGAGCCGTCGGCAAGCGAAAGATAGCCTTGATAGGACTGATAGCCGATGTCGCGAGGATCATCGAAGTATCCGAAAAATGCGCTCTTCCAGACTGTGATGCGTTCGCCGCGGAAGCTATTTTGCAAGATGAAATAAGCTGGAATCAACGCGATTGCAGCAATGGTCGCGAAAGCTTTGAAGAATACTGTGGGAAGTCCTGCGTAGAAAAACAGCAGGACTACTACGAGTGCGAAGTTCATTGCCATTCCGATGTCGCGTTCAGCGACGATCAAGGCGAACATCGCGAGACTGACAATCGCGAGTTTTTTATATGGATCAACTTGCCACGGCAGATTCTGGTAGCCACGTGCAGACGCCAACATGTGTGCGCCCCAAATTACAATTGTCATGCGCGCGATTTCAGAGGGCTGAAAGCTAATGCCGGCGAATGCGATCCAGGACTGGGAGCCTTTCGAGGCAAGGCCGGTACCAAGTGGTGTGAGCACCAAGATCAACGACGCAAACGACAATATCAGCAATCCTGAGACGTATTTACGCACGGTTGTTGGACGCGTACGAATTGCGAGCAACATAACAACGAAACCAATTGCCACCATGATGAGCTGGCGACGTGGTTGGCTCCACACGCTACCGGTTAAGGCCATGGAGGTTGCCATAGAGGCGCTCATGACCATTGCAACACCAATGCCGGAGAGCAAGACGGTAATAATAAGGACACTGAAGTAGTCAAAATATGGCCGGCTTGCGATGTCTTTGAGATAAGACCTGCCACGACTCATTGGCGAGGGCGAACGCAACGGTTGCGATGAGTTCTTCGTGGTGGGAGCAGTCATGTTCCAGCCTGTCTGTGATTGTGCAGCAAACGCGAGTACCTACGGGCGTCACTGAAGTTATCAAAGGATATAGAAGTGACGTATGTGAATTACTAGTCTAATAGATTTGCACACCTGAATGGTGAACACGTCAGTCGAATAGGCCGGAAATTTTCTTGTCTCGCGGTTACTTGCATGACTTCAGGCTCCGTGAAGGGGCCGCGGTCACGCGATCGCTGCATGCATGACAGCACAGACGATTGCGCGTGGATCCGTGTGATGCGTGTGATGCGTGTAGAGAGCATCCATGAGAAAGCATCAAGACACAGCATCATGTACGACAGATATTGCTGATAAAAATGGCAGTGGTGGTACATCGTGTGCATGTACCGCCACTGCCATCACGGCAGGTATGATCACCTACCTACTTTCATACGCTGATATGTCTTGCCACATCACACGCAATAAGGATCGTTGCATCACAAGTTTGTATTAGAGAACTGGGCCCTCGGTTACCGTGGCCTCAACGCCCTTTTCAGTATTCCCAACTGTAAAGACCAACAGTGGCTCGGTTGTTGGCTGCGGTGATCCATCTGCTGGTTCTAAGGTAATGAGGATTTCTAACCCTGGCATCGGCATAGCATCAATAAAGGAAAATAATGCACCATTATCGGGTGTATAGAATCCTACTGATGTGACTTCTCCTGCAAAGCGCTTCCAAACCTGTAGTGCATAGCCTTTCGGCGTATGCAGGGTTGCTGGGAGTGTGACAGCCGCCATCTCCATCTGCGATGACCATGTCAGCGTCGCCATATTTCCATCATTCATCATGGAATCCATGCGGGTGACATCTTGCGCTGCGTTCAAATGCGCATAATCCATCTCGTCTGACATGGAATCAATCACTGTCCAGCGTCCAATCCCAACACCCACAACGAGCAACGCAACTGCGGCAACCGATCGAAGTGCCACACCACCGACGCGACGCCACAATGGAAACTCCACTACAACAGCGTCTTGAGAGGCGTCTTCGAGAGGCTCTGGTGTAGCGTCTGGAACGGCGGCAAGCACGGCGGCGTCGTCAAGCTTTGCGACGCTGCTAGGTGCTGGCGCATCGCTGGCAGTCGCAACTTCAGGTTCTGCAACCGGCCCAACTTGCAACTGTTCGACGTCACGAATTGCCTGCATAACATTGAAACGAACATACTCTGGCACAGGCAGTTCACCCAATGCATCAGACAAGAACTCACCGCAGGTTTCATCAAGCAATGCATCAAGCTCAGCATCAGAGAGATCATCTGCACGACGTCCATTATGCATGTTCATTCTGCACCTCCATCACGGCTCGTAGCTTCTTTATTCCTTGAAAAATTCGGGTTTTGACTGTTCCTACCGGAATCCTGCATTGGTGCGCGATTTGAGAATGAGTTAGCCCTGTAAAGTACGACAAAATGATCGCGCTTTTCCACGGCTCACCTACCTCGTCTAACGCTTCACGCACGTGTTGGCCGGAGAGACGTTCTTCAACCTGTATAACTGTTGAGTCTGCGTCAGGCATATATTCCGTATACGCAGCCTCTCGATTCTTCGCGCTTTGCGAAGAACGGACTCGATCGATTGCTCGGCGTCGTGCAATTGTTGCCATCCATGCCATCGCATTTCCTCGAGTCGCATCGAAACTTGGTGCTAGCCGCCACACTTCAACAAAAACTTCTTGGAGCACCTCTTCGCTTTGTGCATGATTGAGAAGAATCTGCACAATTAGAGCGAAAAGGCGTCCGCTTGTTCGAGAATAGAGATCGTTAAACGCTCGTTGATCCCCTTGTGCTGTTGCGGCCAACAACTGGTTCTCAGGTGTTCGATCAGGGAAATTCACAGGATCCATTCTAAGAGACTGTAGTCCTGTTATCTAACTGACCGAACAAGCACGCGCGCTGATTATCCAAAGGTGAAGGAATACAGTTCAAGTCCTGGTGGGACATCGAACTCAACGATTCCTTTGGAAAGATCGTCGGTTTTCACAACTTCTAATGCATTTGGAACACCGCTGATCTGATATTTCTTTACCTCATCGCCGCGGGTAACGGTTAAGGTTCCTTCACCAGCGATCACCAGATTCACCTGACGACCGTGATAGTTCAGACGCAGCTTGGCAGGCTTATTAGCAGGAGTGATGTGCTTGCTTTCAATAATCCAGTCGCCTTCGAGGGCAAAGGTATCAGGCTGTTGTTTTGCTGGGAACGTGAAGGTTTGTTGGCCGACAACAAGAACTTTCCCATCGAAATGATCTGCACGCCACGCACCTAGATAGGTCTCTGGGCTGCGCTCACCTTGCACATCGACTTCGTCAGTGGTGAATACTGGCTCAGGAAGTTCGATGGTTGGATCCTTTTCACGCAACAGGGTACGGATGTGGTTTTCGGTGGTTGCATTGCCACCTTCACCGTAGGAAAATGCGCGAAGCTTTCCGTCCGTGCCCTTAATGTAGTGAGCAGGCCAATAGTGGTTATCGAAATTGCGCCAGGTGATTAAGTCGGAATCAATAGCAATAGGGTACGTCAGACCGAATTCATCAGCGGCATGCTTAACATTGGCAGGTTCGCGTTCGAATGAGTACTCAGGAGCGTGAACACCAATTAAGACAAAACCAGCGTCTTTATAGGTTTCATGCAACTTTTGCAGGTGTGGCAATGTGCGCTGGCAGTTGATGCAGGAGTATGCCCAGAAATCAACTAACACAACCTTATCTTGCAGCTCTTCAGCCTTCAGAGGCTGATTACCTGGAGTATTAAACCATGCGTATTCACCTTCGATATTAGGGAAGGTACCGCAATCGCCCAATGCCGAGCTACCTGGAACACACGCTTCTTCTGTCGAGCCCTGTCCCCCGCCGCGTTGTTCGTTACCGTAGAGCAAGACGTTAGTTTTTTCGCTCAGACCAGCAGTCCAGTCCGGCAGTGCTCGCTGAATCACTGCTGGAACATTGAATACCAAGCCCAGCGAAAGTCCGATCAAGCACAAACCTGACACAATGCGAATCATGCGCTGGCGTGCACGGAACGCTGCAATACGCTCAGTCATTTTACGTCCGGCAAGTGCGAAGAAGAGCAGTGGAATTGCCGTACCAATTGCAAAGGAAACGGCCAGGATCACTGTGTCTACACCAATTTCACCAGTGGTACCAGCGACAGACACTGCTGCAAGGACTGGTCCAGCGCATGGCACATAGGCAGCACCAAGGACAAGACCCAAAAGGAAGCCGTTATCGCTTTGGTGATTTCCAGCCTTGCTGAAGCGACTAAATGGCTTTTCAAGAATTTCCATGACAGATGGGAACAGCATGCCAACACCGATCAGTGCCAGCAGGATAATACCAACCCAACGGATAATGTCCTGCGGCAAATGCAGCAGCGACACAAGTGCGGATCCAAGCAAGGTGAAGAAGGTGAAGGATACGACCAAACCTGCTACCACAAGATATGGACGCCAGCGGGAAGGTTCTGCGGCAACCGCTTTTGCCTTCTGTTGTGCTGCAGGAGGAGTAACGGCTGCGGTTGTTGATTTATTACCGGAGAAATTGCCGAGCGCAAGATTTCCTGGCGCAAGGTCTAATCCTTGGATGGAAAGTTCAGGGCGCGGTTTCTCAGAGGTGTCATTTCCCACACGCGCGCCGGTTGCGCCGCCTGCGAAGAAGATGACCGGTAGGACGGGGATAATACACGGGGAAATACCGGTAATAAAGCCGCCGAGGAGACCGATGATAGCAAGGAACAAGAGGCTTCCCTTTCTTTATTCGTATTGAATGGGTTTACCTAGTATTCGGAGCCACTTCCCTGCTTGGTTTTATCCTCCTCCAAAAATACAAGTGAAATAAATCACATCGCCTGTTCGATGCTGTTCCTCTTCAGATCACTGTATATGCCAATGTCGGAGCTTTACGACGCTTTTCTCGCGGGTGTATATGTAGGAAGAACACAACAGCCAGTGCATGTTTTTGAGCAACACAGCAAGCAAAACGGGCTTGCATCGTTTTTTACGACACAAGCCCGTTCCAGCAACTTCTCTACAAGTATTAAGAAGTTTCAAATTCAGCGTTTATCGCTGCAGCGAAGATATCGCCGCGTTGCCCCATACCTGTATACATATCCAAACTTGCTGCTGCCGGCGCTAAAACAATGGCATCTCCTGGCACTGCTCGTGCGACTGCCCAGTGTGCCAGTGCGTGCATGGCTGCATGTGGATCTTGCGAATCTACCGTGAAAATCTCAGCGTGTGGCGCATAGCGTTGCACAGCTTCAGCGATCATCGCACGGTCAACGCCAAGCAAACCAACCGCTTGCAGCTTGTCGGCATGGCGTTGCACAAGTTCATCAACTTGCGCGCCTTTGAGCTGGCCTCCTGCAATCCAAATCACTCGATCATAGGCTGCTAATGCAATATCAGCTGCGTGCGGATTTGTGGCTTTGGAATTATCAACGGCAACAATCGTGCCTTTCGTCGCAACAATTTGTCCACGGTGAGCAGCTGCCTGGAAATTGGCTAATGCTCGTGCAATTGCAGCAGGTTCAACACCTTGGGAACGTGCAGCTGCAACTGCTGCCAATGCGTCATATAAGCCGGCTGGTCCAGGTGGTTGAATACCTACGGCTGGTGCGACCACTAGGTTGTGATCGAAGGCAGCGTCGATAAGCATATGTTCGACAATGCCAACTTGACCAGGCTTTGGTGGTGCAAGGGTAAACCCATAGGCTCCAGGTGCATATTCCCGAACCATTGCATCGTCAATACCCGCGATCGCAATTGGCGCTTGCAGCACTTTTGCTTTCGCTTCAGCATAGGCTTGCATCGAACCATGCCAATCCAGATGGTCTTCTGCCAAGTTCAGCAAAATGCCCACATCTGGGCGTAACTGACTGCTCCAGTGCAATTGGAAACTGGAGAGTTCAGCAACCAACACATCAATGCGATTCTGCTGCTGGAGGGCTTCTGCGATTGAAACACCAATGTTGCCAACTGCAGCTGCTTGCACGCCAGCTTCTTGCATCATTGCGGTGAGCATTTGCGTGGTGGTGGTTTTACCGTTGGTACCAGTAATCACCATCCAGGTACGCGGTTGTCCGAACACTTCTGCTCGATCGAGACGGTAACACAGCTCGACATCACCGATAACCTCTACGCCTCGAGCAGCAGCGGCTTCTAAGAATGGGGTTGTCGGAGGCCAACCTGGTGAGGTCACCACGAGGTTAGCGTCGTCAAGCAAATCCTGCGCTTGAACCGTGGTGCCGCCGCTTGCACCTGTGACTTCTAGTGCTCTGGCGAGGGCAGTTTCATTATCGTCGGCAATAAAAACGGTGTTGCCAAGTGAGACAAGCATCTTTGCAGCGCCAACGCCGGCAACACCAGCGCCAGTGACAATTACATTTAAGTCAGAATATTGCATGGTTTACATGCCTCCGTAGCTTAACCAATCGCCATAAAACAGCGATGTACCCAGCAATGCCGAAACTGCAGCAATCAGCCAGAAACGAATCACAACGGTCGTTTCTGCCCAGCCGCCGGCTTCGAAATGGTGATGGAATGGCGCCATGCGGAAAATACGAATCTTCTTCGTTTTATAGCCTGCAACTTGAATCACCACGCTGGTGGCTTCCATCACGAACAAAGAACCGACGACGATCATGAGTAGCTCGGTGCGCGATGCGATCGAAATGCCTGCGACAAGTCCGCCTAATGCCAAGGAACCAGTGTCACCCATGAAGATTTTTGCAGGTGCAGCGTTCCACCATAAAAAGCCCATGCAGGCGCCGAGACCGGCCACGGCTAACACCGCAATATCCAGTGGATCGCGCACATCGTAGCAGCCTGGTACTGCTGCAATGGAGCAAGAGTTACGGAACTGCCAGAAACTGATCGTGGCATAGGCACCAAGCACAATGGTGGTCACACCGGCGGCAAGACCGTCGAGGCCATCGGTTAAATTCACACCATTGGACCATGCAGCAATGACAAATGAAATGAACAGCAAGAAGACGATGAGGCCAACGATGCCTCCACCAAGTGCAATATCAATGGTGTCGAAATCACGCAAGAATGAAAGATGGGTGGATGCTGGGGTTAGGCCATCTTTGTTCGGGAAGGCCAAAATGGCGACGCCAAAGACTAAGGAAACACCTAATTGGCCAAATATTTTCGCCTTTTTGTTGAGCCCTAAATTGCGACCCTTGTAGAGTTTGATGAAATCGTCGGCAAAGCCTAATGCGCCAAGGCTTAATGTTAATGCTAGGACTAAAACACCAGAGGCACTAAAGCCACCTTTGCCAGTGATCTCACCCATAATTGCGGTGATGACATATCCCAGTGTGAATGCCAGCAAAATTGCGATGCCGCCCATAGTTGGGGTGCCGCGCTTTTTAAAGTGAGAGGCTAAGCCTTCTTCACGGATTTCTTGGCCGATACCTTCTGCAGAGAACTTCCGGATCAGCACAGGTGTGAAGAAAATAGAGACGAGGAAACTGATCGCTCCTGCCAAAATCATTTGTGTCATGATTAGTTCTCCTCTTGATTCGTATTGTGCTCGAGTCGTTCGCAAGTCTGCCCGCTCTGACCGTTCGACCCGCTTGGTGTAGCAGCACACTCGAGTAACCCAGAAGCGATCGTCCATAATTGCGCAGCATTGGAGGCTTTCACCAATACCACATCATGCGGTTGGATATATTCGCGTAGAGCCGTCAAACCTGATGCAGCATCACCTAGCCATTGGCATGGAATGCCCAACTGCCGACTGCGCGTGGCATAGGCGTGAACATCCGGATGCTCACCAATTGCCATGACGGCATCAACACCAAGGTCATGAGCATATTCAATCACTGCTTCGTGATCATTTCTGGCTGTGACACCTAATTCGCCCATCGGCCCGAGTACTGCGATTACACGCCCTTGCGGCGTGCGCATATTCACTGCAGCTGTTAATGCAGCACGCATGGAATCTGGATTAGCGTTATAAGAATCGTCAACCACAGTCAGCCCGTCAGCTCTGACCTGAACGTCCATCCGATGCTCTGAAGCTGCGGTGTGGGCGCTGAGTTGAGCTGCAACAGTTGCAAATGGGATTCCGGCAGCCAATGCTGCTGCGGCTGCGGCAAGCGCGTTCGAGACTTGATGCTCGCCGTGGACTTGTAATGCAATAGGTGCGGTCGCATCGTTGAAGTGCAGAGTAAAGCGTGCTCTGGCACTTTCATCAAGCACAATGTCGCTCGCATAGACATCGACCGGCTGGGTGGTTGAATAGTACAGCACACGCGCTTGGGTTCGAGACGCCATCGCCGCAACAAGTGGATCGTCAGCATTTAAAACTGCCACGCCATCGGCAGGCAAGGCTTCTACCAACTCGCCTTTGGCGGCGGCAATATTTTCCTGCGAACCAAACTCACCAACATGTGCACTACCGACATTTAGCACAACACCAATTGTTGGTGGCGCAATCTCGGCAAGTTTTGCAATATGGCCTTTGCCGCGCGCGCTCAATTCTGCAATCAAATATTGCGTTTCATGTGTGCATCGTAAGACGGTATATGGATGCCCAATTTCATTATTAAAGGATCCAGGTGGAGCAACGGTTGGGCCAGCGGCTGCAAAGACCGTGGCCATCATATCTTTCGTCGAAGTTTTACCCGCCGAACCTGTCACTCCCACCACTGTGACATCGAGAGTATCAACCACATGGCGAGCAAGTTTCGACAATGCAGCTAACACCGCCGCAACTGAACCATCAGTATCGTGGGCAAAGGCATACGCCTGGTTGTGTTCGGATGCAACTGGTGGCACCACAATCGCGGATTCACCAACCGAACGTGCCGTTAATGCAGCAACAGCGCCTTGTTCGATAGTCTGTGCCACGAAATCGTGTCCATCGACTCGCGCGCCAGCGAGTGCAACAAACAGATCCCCGGCATGAATCTTGCGAGAATCAAATTCAACGTTTCCTGTCACAACGGTATCACTTGAGCCATGCTCCAGACGACCGGCGACAACTGCTCGAATCTGCTCGAGTGTCAGCGGAATCATGCTTGTTCCAACTTTCCAGCTAGCAATAATTGCAGCGCGTCGCGAAGTTCATCACGATCATCAAAGTGATGATTCACGCCTTGAATTAGCTGCCCAACTTCATGGCCTTTACCAGCAATAATGATGGAGTCTTGCGACTTCGCCCACGCGACCGCCGCACGAATTGCTTGACGACGATCACCGATTTCCAAAACTTCCGCATCAGTCTCAATAGCCGCGATCCCCTCAAGCATGGCTTGACGAATCGTCGCTGGATCCTCGCTGCGCGGATTATCATCGGTGATAATCACCAGATCCGCACCACGAGCTGCGTATTCACCCATAATTGGCCGCTTGGATCGATCTCGATCACCACCGCAACCAAGCACAATTGCAACACGATTCTTGGTTTGTGCGCGTACCGTTTCTAATACTGCCGCAACAGCTGCTGGCTTATGGGCATAATCCACCACAGCTAAGAAATCTTGTCCCACTGCAATCGATTCCATTCGCCCTGGTACGCCAACATTGGCAAGGCCTGTAATCATTTGGTGAATATCCCCCCCAACTGCGTCGCCAAGCGCTAAGGCAAGAGCGGCGTTGGCCACATTAAAGCGTCCTGGAAGTGGCAAATGAACTTTTTGGCCACTGAAAATAAAGTTTTGTCCACCTGCTGGGTCAATAGCAACATCAGTGACCACGTAATTTGCTAATTCACCGCGAGTGGCCATGCTCTTTGCCTGCGCGCCGGCACGGTCGAGCATCTCGCGGCCCCAGCGATCATCAATGCAGATGACCGAGCGAGCAGCCGCCAATGGTGAGTCCGGTTCGAACAGCATGGCTTTGGCTGCAAAGTATTCCTCTAAGGTTGCGTGGAAGTCGAGGTGATCTTGCGACAGATTTGTAAAGCCTGCGACGTCAAAGTCCACGCCTTGGACGCGTCCAAGGGAAAGTGCATGAGAGGAAACTTCCATCACAACATGGCTAACTCCAGCATCGCGCATCTGGGCAAAGAGTGCTTGTAACGTTGGTGCTTCAGGAGTGGTTAATGAAGTTGGAACGCTTCGACCTGCAATGCGAGTACCAGTAGTGCCGATCAACCCAACAGTACAACCTGCTGCAGTTAAACCAGCTTCGAGTAAATAACTCGTTGTGGTTTTACCAGAGGTACCGGTAATGCCGATAACAGTCATAGCTTGCGAAGGATTGCCATACACCGTGGCAGCAACCGTGCCAAGAACGTCACGAACATTCTCAACTACCAGTACCGGACGGGTTTCCCCCGCTTCTTCGAGGATGCGCCAACCTGCTTCGTCGGTCAGAACCGCTGCAGCTGGGGTTGCATGAGCAAAGGTAGCGCCGTGAACTTTGGTGCCTGGCATGGCGGCAAAAAGTTGCTGCTGCCCCACCGTTTTGGAGTTCAGATCAACACCTGTAATCACACAATCATCGACAGTATCTGGAACAAGCCGTGCCTGCGCAAGTTCAGCGAGTTGATGAAGCGTCACACGCGGTAGTCCTGTGCTCGAAACGTTCATGGAGGTCCTTTCGCCAGATACTGACTATCAAAAATCTTATGATTCATAGGCGGCTTGCGCCACTAGATGACGCACGACGAGCCGTTGTGATTCTACCGCGTTATCGGTGAAACACTTGTCTCTATCACAGGATACGCTTCAAGCTTAGACAGCACAGTACCGCTTCCACCACCTATTGGCGTTCCTGCGAATATGCGTTGTTATTCAGGCACTTGTAAAATCAATTGTCCTTCTTGCGGTGGCGATAACGGCACATTGTCTCGATCAAGCAACCAACTTGCGATGTCTTTAAACAAAGGCGCAGCACTTTGCCCACCTCCACCGTGCACACCGCGCTGTGGACGGTCTAACATTAGGGCCACCACAAACTTCGGATTATCAGCAGGTGCAATACCTGCAAAGGTAATCCAATAATTCGAGTGTGAATATGCCCCAGTGTTTGGATCAACCTGCTGAGCAGTGCCAGTCTTACCGCTGAGCTGATAGCCCTCGATGGCAGCGTCGGCACCGGTACCTTGTTGAACACCAGCTGGATCCTTTTGGATCACGGCACGGAACATGTCAATCACAGTTCGTGCAGTTGCAGGCTTGACGACGCGAATCTTCTTCGGTTCAGGTTGTTCAATAATAGTGCCTTGTGCGTCTTCAACCTTGGCGATAATGCGAGGCTGAATGCGTTCGCCTCCATTGGCTAATGCCTGATACACGCTGGCCATTTGGAGCAAGGTTAAACTCATACCCTGCCCAATAGGTAGGTTTGCGAATGTGCCACCCGACCATTGCGAAAACTCTGGACGCAAACCTTGGGATTCACTTGGCAATTCAATACCAGTTGCTTCACCGATACCGAATTTGGTTAATAGATCATCAAAACGCTGCTCACCTAAGCGTTGTGCCAACATCAAGGTACCAACGTTCGAAGACTTACCAAAGATACCGGTGGTGGTGTATGGCACAGGTCCGTGGGCCCATGCATCACGAACATTCACACCTGACATGTCAATCGAACCTGGCACGGTGAGAACTTCATCAGGTGTTGCCAGATTGTCTTCAATCACACCAGCGGCAGTAATAATCTTTGCTACCGAACCTGGTTCAAATGGTGCAGAAATGGTGGAATTACCAAAGTCTTTCCCCTGATCTAACTGTGCTTGAATATCACCAGTTGGATCGATGGTATCGGTGTTTGCCATGGCCAGCACTTCGCCAGTTTCAACATCCAATACAACTGCAGACGCAGATTTCGCCAAAGAATTAGCTTTTGCCTGCTCGAGTTGTTGCTGGACAAAGGTTTGTAAATCCAGATCCAGGGTGAGAGTCACCGCAGCACCATTAATCGCAGGGATTTTATCGCGTTGCGTACCAGGAATGACGCTGCCAATGCGTGACACATCAATGGTCGACCGACCATTGATACCAGAAAGTAAGGAATCGTTCGAAGCCTCAAATCCGAATTGGCCTTGACCATCTTGGCTAATTTTGCCAATCACGTTTGCACCGATGGCACCATTTGGATACTGGCGCAGATCTTGATGGTCTGAAGCGATCCCATAATATTCACGCGCAATATCAGCAGCAATATCAGGATCGACATTGCGCACCAAAACTGCATAGCTGGCATCCGAACGCAGCTTTTCTAATACCTCTGCCGAATCAATGCCATCAGTCGAAGCTCCGGTGCTGCCAATGATATTCGGGATCTCCGAGGCATACCGGATCAGTTCTTCATCGACTTTGCGCGCTGCAAGTTTTTCTCGTTGCTCAGGGGTTAACGACTCCCCTTCGCTGGAATATAGCAGACTGTTGAAAAATTCTTGCTGGAGTTCTCGGCGTAACACATTGGGCGATACTGTCAGCGATCGTGCTTGCATCGTGTATGCAATTGGACGGCCTTGTCGATCTCGAATCTCACCACGGCGTGCCGGATCGACGAATACTCGCGTACGCTGTTCGGCAGCTTGCTCAGCAAATTTTGGCTGAATGGCAATCTCAAACCATGCCATGCGCATCGCAATCACACCAGTCATGCCAAGCACTGCTACTTTTAGCAAACCAAAACGATCAAGTTTCTTCCTTGACGTTTTCGCTGGTGCTGGCAAAGATTGATCCGGGTTTGAACGGTTGCCGCTGACGCCAAGTGCTGGCGATAATCCGCGCGATGCTCGAGAATCTCGCGAGCTTCGTGGATTTCGCGGATCGAATGCATCTGCATTGAGCGCTTCGCGCCGCTGCTGTTTTTTACTTTGGCCACGTCGAAAGGCCCGAGGGTCATCAGAATCTCTCCTCGGGCTTCGGGAACGTGGTTGCTTCACTGCTTATTCGACCTTTACCTAATTGGCATTGATATACGGCGCTAGACGTGGCGTCGTGACCTCCAATTGTGGAGTTGCATTCAGCGAGGATACCACTTCTGCGGTGGCTTTCGGGTCACTTGTTGCCACGTTTGGCTGAATTTTTTGGCCATTGACATCAATAATCGGACGAGTACCTTCGCCAGCTGGCCGAATTTCCTGGATACTACCATCGGCCAGGCGCGCCAGAACACCGGTTTGATTTGGAATGACCATGCCCATCTCTTGTGCTTGACGCGCAATCTCTGCTGTCGACGAGGCATTTTCCAAATCTCGACGCAAGGTTTCTAGCTGATTGTGCAGAATGATCTCTTGCCCACGCAGTTCATCAATCTTGAACGCATTTTCCGTCGCAAGACCGGAATAATACAAGCTCATCCACGCGCCAAACACCACGGCGAGAATCAACATGATCGCATGATTTCGCCTGGAAGTGTCTACTTGTGGGCGCTCAACACGCCTGCCACGATGGACAATAACTTGCTGCGACCCCAATTGACGTGCGAACCGGCGCTTTGCAGGGCGCACGGAACGTTCCGGTGGAGCAATTTTCGGCTCGGCAGGTTGCACCGTGGCAACAGAAACTGCGCTACGAGTAAGCGTTCGACGCCTGTTCGATTCTTCAGGTGAACTAGGTCGCCGGGTGTGAAACTCGGTGGTAGTTGCACTCATGACCTATTGCGCTACTTTCTTTGCTTCAATTGCTCGAACTCGCACAGAGGCCGAACGTGGATTTTCTGCTATTTCGTCTTCAGTGGCTTTTTCAGCACCACGAGTTACCAGACTGAATTTGGCAGCAAACTCAGGAAGATCCACTGGTAACCCAGGAGGAGTTTTAGAAGTGGTTAAGTCGGCAAATATGCGCTTGACAATCTTGTCTTCTAAAGATTGGTAGGCCATAAACACCGCACGTCCACCAGGATGTAATGCATCTGCGATACGCGGCACAACCTGCTCAATCGCCTCAAGCTCGCGATTCACTTCGATGCGTAATGCCTGAAAGCTTCGCTTCGCTGGGTGTCCACCGGTGCGGCGTGCAGCAGCAGGAATAGTGGCATACAGCAATTCGACGAATCGTTGCGAGGTGGTAAACGGCTCACGTTCGCGTTCTTTGATCACAGCTGATGCGATTTTCCCAGCGAAACGCTCATCACCATAGTTTTTGAGCACTTTGGCGAGTTCACCATGAGAGTAGGTATTCAAAATATCCGCCGCTGTAAGACCTTCGGCATCATTCATACGCATATCAAGCGGAGCATCAATGCTGTAGGCGAAGCCACGCTCTGGCTGATCCAACTGCATTGATGAAACGCCAAGGTCGAACAGAGCGCCGGTTAAGCCATAGTCAAGATACCGCTGACAAGCCTGATTGCCTGCAGCTGCAGTTTGTTCAAGAACCGGCAGATACTGATCAAAACGGCAGTGTAACCCCACAAAACGATCGCCGAATTTTTCCAGTCGTGCACGCGCCTGGCCAAGTGCATGGGTATCGCGGTCCAAACCAATAACTGTTGCGAGGGGAAACTGCGTGAGGAAATACTCAGAATGTCCACCTGCACCCAAGGTGCCGTCGATAATCACAGCATGTTCGCCTGCAGCGGTCACAGCTTCGGCAAGCAATTGTGTCACTCGCGCGCGCATAACTGGTACGTGCCCGTGATTGGCACGCAAATCAGCTTGCAACTGCGCTTTGTCTGCCACGGAAGCCCCCAAGAAAATTTGTTGAAACACGCCCTGTAATCAGCTGGTATTAAGCCAAGCGTGCTGCAGGTTATCAGTTAATGAACATCTTGCAATGTGCATAGAGCTCCGTTACCATGCGCGGATTCCCTCATGCTGCTCTGATATCGGGGAAGTACACCAGAACGCGATGATTGTTGTCGCACGCACAATAACGGAGTTCATACGCACACTCCATTGTGTGAGTTAGAGCAGGCCACCCAAGATGTCATCATTCGCCGCAGCAAATGCAGCTTCAGTTTCTTCTTGATATTTCGCCCATGATTGCGCGTCCCAAATTTCCAAAAAGTCCATCGAGCCAATAACCACGCATTCTTTCGTCAATCCGGCATAGTCTCTATGCGCAAGTGACAGCGTAATGCGGCCTTGACCGTCAGGGCGTTGTTCATCCGCACTTGCAGCAAGATTACGAATGAACGCACGTGCTTCAGGATTTGTACGAGAAACTTCGGCGGCCTTGCGAGCGCGTCGAACAAACTCATCTTTGGGATACACCGCCAAGGAGTGATCCTGCCCTTTGGTGACCATCAAGCCTCCAGCAAGTTCCTCACGGAATTTTGCTGGAAGTGTCAGTCGACCTTTGTCGTCAAGTTTTGGAGTGTACGTGCCAAGAAACATCTTGAAAGCACCCACCTTCCATTACTGACAACACTGACGGAACCAATGAGCACCCGCGTTTTCACGACCACCCACAGACATGTTCCTTGTCCACCACAATACCCCACTTTGCCCCACCAACAACATAGCAACACAAAATTTTTCTCAGAGATTTCTAATATTGCAGTCCTGACCAGCTAAAATAAAAGTGGGGAGGATTCATACACACGATCAAATATCAAAGTTTTTTGCCCCCGCCCTGCCCCTTATATGCTTTTCACACGCATATTCAAGTATCACTTGCTTCCCTTTATTCACAGATATACGGCGTACACTAGGCAAATAATCAATTACTCCACTCCCCTTGCATATAAAGGTGGGGGAAAGTGGGGAATTTTAGAAACATAGATCTTCGGTACTTATATTCTTGCTCGACGAGGCACTCAACAGCCGTGATCGTTCCAACAACTCCGATTACAGCGCAACACATATCTCAGTAATGGTGCGCAAACGCTAGCGTGGATGCATACGGTGTCACATTCCCCCTCTCTCGGCGTGAGCAATCTCCATTCCCATCACATTCAGATTTGCCCAGTACTTGCGACACATCTACCACCGGTTCCAGCTACTTCTCACTCACACACAACGACGCGCATCCAAGTTAAGCAAGCAAAAGGCTCATACATCGCTTTGATGTATGAGCCTTTTCCAAGCAGAATATGTAATTAGTTTGAGAACCTATTCTTGAAATTATCCTCTAGGCGATCACCGAAACCGCCACCTTTTCCACGTTTTTCTTGCCGCACGCGACCACCAGCGGCGGCTTTCATCGGTGCATCATGAGAAGCACGCAGCATCCAGACACCAGCTGCAACCATCACCAAGAATCCGAGGACACTCACAGCCACAAATGCAAGAGAAATCTGACTCAATGCAACACCTGCCACCAGCAGGACCAGGCCAACGGTGATTATTGCAACACCTCGCAAGGTTAGCAACCCTTGTGGTCGATCCTCTGTAACTTCTTGTACAGTAGCACCGAACTGTGGGTCATCCGCTAACAATGACTGTTCGATTTCACGAAGCAATCGCTGTTCATACTCGGAAAGTGCCACAATGTCTCCCCTTTTATATAAGTGGTATATTGCTGAGCGCGTGAGGCTTCACAATAAAATTGTATGATTCACTAGATATAACGACAAGGGTAATAGGAAAGTTCCCTCCCGATAAAAATTTTCCTCTTTGCTTGTCAGTATCCTTAAGTTTCACCATACCAAGGGTGCTCTCCTATCGTTTGCAATTTTAGGAAATCCCAAGAAGTGCGGTTTCATAATTCACACTCCCAAGCACCAAGCAATGCACCATTATAGATGGATACCTCAGGACCTATGCTGCAGATTCTGTATCTGACAAAGATCCAATCTGTATACTTTCACGCAGTTCTAGCGCCAACGCATACACTGCGCGAGCAGCATCTTGGAAAAAGAGTGGGTCATACCCAGCCATCACGCGTGAACGCAATCGTGAATATTGCCCGATTCGTTCAGCCCAGTCTTGACCGGATACCCCAGCGTGGCGAAGCTGATCGATAATATTGACACGCGCTGATCGTGCTTTCGCAACACCTTGGACATCCAGCCACATACCGGCCAAGCGCAAAAATGCTCGGTATGATGATTCGAGAGCGAGATCGAATCGACCTTGACGCAAATAGTCGTCCGCTTCTGCAAGCGAAAACTCTACACTATGCCACGAACGTGCAGCCTTTCGATCCCCTTTGGCATATGACGTCATGTGCAGTCCCCCAAACCGCGTAGATGCTGAGACTACTACGTTCATCAGTCAGCTCCTTTCTTATTCTTGTGGCTTCGATTTCAAAAGAATACGCAGCCACTGTTCCCCCTTGAACATCAATTTAGAACAGATGTTCGAACATGTCAAGAGGTAATACACTTGGCAAACACTCAACAACGTGATTGCATAAAGAATGTGACCTTGCATATCCAATCTTTAGGCGCACCTGAATTCAGCGCGCTTGCACCGCAGTTTGTCGAACTCTATATTGCTGCGATGAACTATGCGCCCAAAATGAAACAACAACGCGTCATTGGATGGCGCAGCGCAGTTCGAGAACGCAATTTTCGGTGTTTTATTGCCCACGACGACCACCAACTCCTTGGTGTCACCTATGGGTATCACGGCCGGCCAGAACAATGGTGGCATAGAGAAGTACAACGTGGACTACGCATGCAACAGCAAGATCTTGCACTATCGCACGTGATGAAACATCAGTTTTATTTATCTGAGATTCATGTTCACCCACGTGCGCAAGGACAAGGCATTGGCACAGCCTTATGCACCGCAATTATGCAAGAAGCGAATAGCCCCTATACTGTGCTTTCCACCCCAGAGGTGGCAAATGAAGCAAATGGAGCGTTTCGTCTTTACCGAAAATTAGGTTTTCAGGATCTTTTACGCGACTTCCATTTTCATGGCGATTCACGTGCCTTTGCACTTCTGTATCGTGACAACACATTGGGCTAAACATTCGCCATCACAAAAGACTCGCGTGTAAACGTGTAGATTGGTATAACTTGTTGGATTGAAAAGTCATCTACAATAACATTCACATATCGGCTTCCGTGACGTACGTACACGTCCGTATTTTCGCAACGCTTAAGGATGCACACAGTGGCACAGCTTGGATATACCCTCCCGTTAGAGGACATCATCGTGCAGGTAGAACGCAACTTGCAAGATTTTTTTACCGAGCAACGTGAACCGATCGCTGCCATTGGAACACCGGTGAGTCGTGCCGTCGAGATGCTCGAAAGTTATGTGCTTGGTGGCGGCAAGCGTATTCGACCGTTGTTTACCTGGGCTGGTTATCTAGCTACCAATCCTTCCGGCGAACATGACGAAGCTGTGTTGCGTGCAGCTTCATCGCTGGAGTTCATTCAAGCATGCGCGTTAATTCATGACGATATTATCGATTCCTCTGATACCCGGCGCGGCCAACCTACTGTGCATCGTGTGGCTGAATCCGTGCATACCAACGCGAAATGGACAGGTGTAAGTTCGCATTTTGGTGTGTCGGTTGCAATTTTAATTGGTGATCTTGCCATGGTTTGGGCAGATGATATGTTGCATAATTCCGGTATTGATAGTGCCGCGTTGCAGAGAGTCCTCCCAGCATGGCAGCGAATGCGCACTGAGGTCATTGGTGGACAATTGCTCGATATTACCAATGAGGCTTCCGGCAATGAAGATCCCGTGTTGGCGCATACTGTCAATCGTTTCAAGACTGCTGCCTATACTATTGAGCGCCCTTTGCATATTGGTGCAGCTCTCGGCGGTGGTGACGCCACGCTCATTCAACAGTTGCGCAATTTTGGTACCGATATTGGTTTAGCATTCCAACTTCGTGATGATCAGCTTGGTGTGTTTGGCGATCCTGCTATCACAGGCAAACCAGCAGGTGATGATTTACGTGAAGGCAAGCGTACTGTCTTGCTGGCGACTGCTCTTTCCTTGGCTGATGCGCATACTGCATCTGTGATTCGTGAACGTGTAGGCAATGTGAGTGTCAGCAACGAGATTGCCGAATTAACTGAACTGATTCGGAAAACAGGTGCTGAAGATGCAATGGAGGCAAAAATCCAGGAATTAACCACTTCTGGGTTGCGCCAATTAGAGGCAATGAAAATTCCAGAGCATGCGCGTGAATTGCTGAACTACCTAGCGCATCGTGCCACGAAGCGGAAGTACTAATGCGTATGCTTGCTATTCGTGAACATGACCAGCCCCATGCAACCCGCGCACTGCGTCTAGGGCTGATTGCCACGTGTGCCATGTTGTTGGGTTCTTTCGGCGGTGGTGCGTTTCAGCGGCGTGGTGGTGTACTTGACCTTCTCGGGTGGGAGTTTTTGTCCTTCGGTCATGGTGCTGCTTTTTCCAATGTGACCTTATGGATTGGCACCATCTGCTTGATTGTGGCCTGGGCGATCTTAGGACGCGCGCATATTACGGCCGCTGAGCTACAACGCATCTTGTTCATTTGGATTGTGCCGCTAGTATTCGCTGGCCCAATAATGTCGCGGGATGTGTATTCCTACCTCATGCAAGGCACCCTACTGCGCGATGGTTTCGACCCGTATACCCAGGCAGCCGCATTGAATCCGAATGCAGTGTTGTTTGAGGTTTCACACGATTGGCGCACCACAACTACTCCCTATGGGCCGTTGCATTTGTGGTTGGGAAAGATCGTCACGTCGATAAGCGGCGATCATGTGCTCGTTGGCACATATATCTTTAAGCTCCTCGCGGTTGCAGGATTTGTCGCAATCATACTGCTTGTCCCAAAACTTGCAAGTGAATTGGGGCTGGATCCGCGATGGGCGCTTTGGATTGGTGTGGCGAATCCGGTGATGATCATTCACTTGGTTGGTGGGATGCATAATGAGGCATTGATGGTGGCGCTGGTATGTCTTGGCTTGTTGCTCATTGTGCGCGCGGAACGGCTGCTCATGGTACTCGCAGGCATTGGGCTGATTGCGGTAGGTATGGCGCTGAAGGCAACCGCCGCGTTTTGCTTGCCATTTGTGATTTGGATTTATGTGTATAAGGCTTCTACCCGCAGTGAAGCTTTTCGACGCTGGTGTGTGTCCGGCTTCTTAGGTGCAATCACCACTGTTGTGACCTTATGGATCATCACCAAGCTTTCTGGCAGCACATGGGGCTGGATTGCTGCATTAACGGGCAATTCAAAGGTGATTAATCCTCTTTCGGTACCGTCACTGATTGCAGATACGCTGGCAAGTTTTGGAAGTTTGTTTTTTACTCCGTTTCCTTATAACGAGATACTTGCAATCACTCGTGTAAGCGCATCAGTAATCATGCTGGTGGGTTTTGTAAGTTCGTGGTGGTTCTTGCGCACCCAACCAATGCTTGGCATGGCAGTGATGTACATGGTGATGTTTAGCTTTAATGCCGTCACACTGCCTTGGTATTACGCAAGTGTGTTTGTGTTATTAGGGCTATTCCCGCTTTCACGACGCTGGGCATATGTCATTATTATTGGCTCGATTGTGGTGGCAAGTGCTTTTACCGGTTCGGGGAACCATCAACTCTATAACCCCGTGTGGATGAGTATTGCCGGAGTTGCGAGCTGGTTCGCGGCGACCTGGATATTACAGGATGTTTCGATCCAACAGATTCTTCGTTCACGACACGACACTGCGACCAAGCAGAATAGTGAAACGCAAAGTTTGAGCAGCTACTAATACCAACCTGTGCGGTCATTGCAGCACAATACTACTCAAGCAACGCGATCCTCCTGCTATATTGCCACGCAACAAAGTGTGACCGGCGGCGCGTCGTCAAGCAATACCGCACACGTACGCGGGTGCACACCACCATGTTGTGCACCCGCGTCTTGAATCTTCAGTCGACCTTTACAATCCCATTGCCTGTGCGCGACGCATCACTTCGCGCGCGAGATGGCCGTGAAGTGCATCAATTGGTCGCCCCGGCAAGGAATCATCTTCGGTGAACAAGAACCTAAAGATTTCTTCATCGGTATAGCCGCCATCGCTTAAGACAGCAATTACGCCTGGGACAAACTTATTCGTTGTGCCTTTGACTGACAGGAAATTTGCTGGAATGCGTTTTTTGCCTTCAGCATAGACACAGATCAGTTTGTGCTCGCCCAAAAGGTCGAACACTCGGGTCACAGGAACGCCAAGACGCTCTGCATATTCAGGGACACTGAGCAGTTCAGTGTCAGCGGGCAAAATAGATACTGGTACTTGTTGTGAACTCACATATGCAAACATAGCAAGACTTTTTCGTGGTGCGTAGCTGACGCGAACATATTTTTTCAGTCATACTGGTAAGTATGCAGCTTTCCAACGGTTATCTTTTAGAAAATCGCTACCGCGTCGAAGCCACAATCGCCCGCGGCGGCATGTCGTATGTCTACCGCTGTGTTGATCTTCGACTTGGCAGATTAGTGGCAGCAAAAGTCATGACTGAGCAATATCAGCAAGACCCTGTGTTTCAGCAGCGATTTCGCCGTGAAGCGCGCTCATTAGCGAACTTACGACATCCAAATTTAATTGATGTCTATGATTTCTCCGCGCAAGGCGATGAAGTCTTTTTAATCATGGAGCTGATCACCGGCGGAACGCTGCGTGAATTATTAGCAGAACAAGGCCCATTGCCAGTTGCAGGTGCGGTTGAAGTGATGCGCCAGATTTTGCAGGGATTAGCAGCCGTGCATGAAGCCGGCATGGTACACCGCGATATTAAACCTGATAATGTGCTGATTTCTGCCAGCCGCCAAATTAAACTTTCCGATTTCGGCTTAGTTCGCGGCGCACGCGCTGATCACAACCAATCTTCACAAATTATTGGCACGGTAAAATACCTTTCCCCAGAACAAGCCCGCGATGATGTCATCACCCCAGCAAGTGATGTGTATTCTGCTGGCATTTTGTTATTCGAATTGCTCACCGGTGGTACTCCTTTTTCCGGAAACACCCCATTAGAGCATGCCCGCCAGCGCTTGAGCATGGATGTTCCTGCACCAAGTAATTTCGTTGCCGGCATCCCACCGCTTGTCGACGAATTGGTGGCAAATGCCTGTAATCGTAACCCACAGCTGCGGTTTGAAGATGCTGGTGAATTTTTAGCCGCACTTGACGATATCGCCGCTGCCCTAGCGCTTGGAAGTTATCAGATTCCGCTACCTGTACATTCAGCTGCGGCACGTGCTGCACATGTGGCTCCAAACACTGGTGAATCGCCAACCGAGATGTTTACCACTGCTATTGACGCAACCAGCATGATTGCATCAACTCCAGTCACAGAAAAGTTTGTCGGCAGTGACAGCACAAGCGTGTTCCCGAGCACGGAGAGCACAAGTGTATTCCCGCGTGCTGAAAGATACGAACCAACATATCCACCACAACCACCTGCACCTGCGCCCCCTCACCTATCGCCGCAGGCGTCGTTAAGCGCTCGAACCCCACAAACCATCACTCAGGCACCTGTACGCAATTCCAATCGCTTAGGGCTGGCTCTGTGGCTGTTTTTCGTTGCATTGTGCACCGGCGCAGTCCTCGTTGCGGCATGGTGGTTTGGATCTGGGCGATACGGCGAAGTCCCACAAGTACTTGGCCTTGAACGAACTGCGGCAGTGGCATCGTTAGAAGCCGCAGGATTTCAACCTGCAGTTGTCGAACAGTATCACGATGAGCTGCCGCCCGATGTAGTCATTGATACTCAGCCTAGTTCAGGAGAGCGAGCCGCATTAGGGCAATCTGTCAGTGTGATGGTTTCCTTAGGAAAGCCGGTGGTGCCGGATTTTCACGCAATTGAGCACTACGATCAACTACTGGCAGACCACACCTTGGTTATGAACGTTGGCCCAGCCGAATATTCCAATGATGTGGAAGAGGGCCAAATTGCGCGCGTTGAGCCACCGGTTGGCACTGAGGTACTGACTCAATCCGCGGTCACGGTATTTTATTCACTTGGCCCGGCGCCTGTGCAGGTTCCAAGCGTCTATAATTTACCGGCTGACAAGGCACGACAAATTCTTGAAGATGCAGGTTTTAAGGTCAGCGTCGAAAAGCTTTTCGACGGCAATGTGCAACAAGATCATGCAATTAACTCACAACCAGATGCAGGTACTGAATTACCATTTGGTGCCGATATTGTTCTGCGTGTTTCAACGGCCAAAGAAGTTCCAGATGTAACAGGCCTCACTGAGCAGCAAGCACGTGAGACTTTAGCGCAAGCAGGTATTCAATTGGCGACAGTGAAGCGTACTGATGACAAATCTGCAACAGGTCAGCGTGCTGATGAAATCTACACGCTCACGCCTGCACCTGGCACGCTTATTGATGCTGATCGCACGAAGGTGACGTTGGAGTTAGTGAATAAAGTTCATGTTCCAAATGTGATTGGACAACGAGTTGATGAGGCAACTCAGATGCTGCAGGATGCAGGTTTTAAGGTCAAAGTTGAGGATAAAGAGGCGAAACCAGAAGATACCGTGTTGTATCAATCGCCTTCGTTCCTTAGTAGTCGACAAGCTGGCACAACAGTTTCATTAAGCACGTTCTAAGCGTTTGGTGATCACTGCCTGCACAACGCAGGTGCTATCATCAATGTTCGCAGTAATAGCTGATCTGCTTAAGACTTGAGCTCGTGAACAACATCTAAGACCTGCACTGGTATGAGAAATCAGTGCAGGTCTTGTTATTAGAGAAAATCTTCCTGACGTGTGTGCGGCAGAGCGTGAAGCAGGTGGTACTGGATGGGCGGCAGAGTGCCGAGCTGGCGTGAACGCCAAGCAGCAAAAAATTGCCCTTGGGCAGTCTCACAACGAGTCTCCTCAAGGGCAAATTTTTCAAGCTAGTTACGAAGCATCTCTGCGACTAAGAATGCCAATTCCAGCGACTGTTCAGTATTCAGACGTGGATCGCAAGCAGATTCATACCGACCTGGCAAATCAATATCCGTAATATCGGCAGCACCACCAAGACACTCAGTAACGTGCTCGCCAGTAAATTCAATATGGATGCCACCTGGATGGGTGCCAAGTTCACGGTGTACTTCGAAGAATCCTTGCACTTCATCAATGACCTTATCAAAATGACGGGTCTTGTAGCCGTTCGATGAGGTAAAGGTATTGCCGTGCATTGGATCAGATTGCCAGATCACTTTGTGCCCAGATGCTTCTACTGCGCGAATGATATCTGGTAAAACAGTACGAATCTTGTCATGACCCATGCGTGCGACAATCGTGAGACGTCCTGGTACATAATCAGGATCAAGTTTGTCGGCATACGCCACAACTTCTTCAGGGGTCACAGTTGGACCAATCTTAATTCCCACTGGATTTGCGATCAGAGCTGCAAAATTCACATGGAAATCATCAATGCCGCGCGTACGCTCGCCGATCCAGAGCTGATGGGCAGAAAGATCATAAAGCTTGGTTTCGCCTTGTTCATCTTTGGCCAAACGCAACATTGCACGCTCATAATCCACCAGCAAGGCTTCATGGGACGCATAGATTGTTGCACTGCGGAGAGAATCATCTTTGACGCCACATGCACTCATGAAGTCTAAGCCGCGCTCAATTTCTTGAGCCAAAGCTTCATAGCGGGCACCTGCTGGCGACTGTGCGACGAACTCACGATTCCATTCTGTAAGTCGTGATAAATCTGCAGTCCCTGAGGTGGTCAACGACCGCACCAGATTCATAGCAGCCGAAGAGTTGGCATAGGCGCGAATCATACGTGCAGGATCATGTCGACGGCTTTCAACAGTAGCTTCAACACCGTTGACAATATCGCCGCGATAATTTGGTAAACCGTGATCATCAAGATCAGCAGATCGAGGTTTTGCGTATTGCCCCGCAATACGCGCCATTTTCACCACTGGCGTAGACGCACCATAGGTTAGGACCACAGCCATTTGCAGCAAGGTGCGGATATTGGCACGAATATGTGGCTCTGTGTTGGACTCAAAGGTTTCCGCACAGTCACCGCCTTGTAACAAGAAGGCTTTCCCTAATGCAACATCTGCCAATTGTTGTTCGAGCAGACGGATTTCTGGAGCAACCACAATTGGTGGAACCGACTCTAAAATTTTGCGCACATTAGACGCAATTATCGGATCCCAGGTTGGTTGTTGCTTTGCTTCACGGGCAATGACGTCATCGAATTGCTGACGAATACCATCAGGTAATGGCGGCAAATCCGGAAGGGCTTCTTTAGGAATATCTACTGTCCAACTCACACCACTATGCATAGCACGAATTACTAATGCACAAAAATCTTAGCGGTAATATTGCACATTTCAGGAAGAAAGCAACACAAATATTGCCGGTTGTGAAGAAATCAGGAAATTTTATTGCGTTCGTCCAGTGGTAACAGCTCGTGGCAAACTTTGAATTTCACGAGGTTGTGACGTGCGTCGACAAGCGCATCGTGATTGCCGGCAGGGATCGGCGGAAGTTTTGGTCGGCCAGCGAATTCCCAGTATTGCTTCAGCTCATGGGTATAGCGTGGAATCTCGCGTGGCAGTGCCGCCATATCACCCCACAACTGCACGAGTACAAGGTGATCGTACGCGCCCACCCATGCCCATAGTTGTGGTTGCGTTGGTGCAGCGGTCAGGAATGCATAAACTTCATCACGGATTGTCTCATTGCTGCGCCACACTGGAGCTGAAGGATTCGGCAGTTGATTCAGGACGTGCGTTTTGACCCAGTTATTTGCATTGGAATGATCCGTTGTGGTGGAAACAGCGTAATATTCGCGCCCGTCTTCAGCGACAATGCCGATAGAGACGAGTTCGATTGTTGAACCGTTTTCGATGAACTCGGTGTCATAAAAATAACGCACGCAGATTTCCTATCAGTTATTCGGCAAAAAGTTTAGACTCAAGTATTTCTCAAATCATGCTGACATCTTCGAAGTTATTGTACAAAAGTGTGCACGTGGAATACAGGTTCCTGAACGCTTGGAGTATTGGACGTCATCTGTATTGATGCACGATGCGTCCTTGCTGCATCACAGTGAGGATATGCAAAGATTCGTTACTGCTTTATGCTTGGCCAAAACAATACTCCTGCCAACACACCACAACATAATGGGCCAATAATATGACCAGGCACATTAAACGCCGCCAACAACAAATAACTGACAATGATGGCAATTGCAACTATGAGTTTCGTCTTCACAAATATCAACCCTTATGTTTGTGACACTCGTGCTGATGCAGTGGCAATCGGAAGTTCTGGTGGGAAGATTGCCCACCTAAACCTACGTGTATGGGTTAAACCATAGACTGCGTAGGAACCGAGTGCGGCACAGAGCATACCTACGAAAACGATCAAGGTAATTGGAAGCTCACTGCCAATCATACCGGTTATCACCATTGCGACAATTCCTATATTCAAGCCCACTGCGTGACCCAAATAGATCACCAAAGTGTGCCGGCCGACAAGTTGAATTGCAGACCCAAGCACCGCTACCATGCTCAGCGCAACTGCCACTGTAATACCAACTGGCATATAGATCATGCTGATCAGCGTAGTTTGAATCGGAGTAAGGAATTCAGGTACCACAAGGTGTTCGAACCAATATGCTGTCACCGCCAACAGCAACGATACTGCTATTCCAAGTGGGCTAAGACACCAGGTTGCATACTTCGTGATGAATGGACGTAAATATGCACCTAAGAGGAAAATTGGGAGATAGTAGAGTAAACGCGGCACAAAACCGATTGGGATCTGGATCAAGATTGGTGTCAGGACCACGATCATCGCAGGAATCAATAGTTGTAGATGCCAGGCCAGTGTTCGAGTTGTCCACAAAATGATGGTGAACATAATCAGCATGTACAAAAACCAGTACATGTTTTGGCTGGAAATGACATTTGAAACAAAATAGAACCAGCTCGGGAAACGCGTGTCATGTAGGAAATGACCGCGCAGCGCCGAAGAACATAGTTCGATAGGAACCCAAATCACGTATGGAACTGCTAAGAACCATAAGCGACGGAAGAACAGCTCTTGAAAACTGAAGCGATAGACTTTCACCGCGAAGAATCCAGCGACCATGAAAAATAGTGGCATGCGGATGTAACTAATGAAGTGATTGATTGTAGCAAAGAAAGTATCATTACCACCTGGGATCTCACTCGTGGAGTGCAAGACTACAACACCGATAATGGAAATTCCGCGTGCCACGTCAGGCCACGCGAGTCGTGTTTTCTGTGGTGTAGTGTTCATCTTGAATAAGTGTTTCCAAAGATCCAGCAGTACAATTGAGAAATATGTGGCTGGTTGCCAGTCGATGTCTTAGGCGCCTTCGGGGTATCCCTTTCCTGCTTCGAGTGATGCTTTCACGGTTTGTGCGTAGATATCAACATACGGTTTTTCTGAAAGTTCTGTTAATACACGCATAACTTCATCGGTTAATACACGTGCGGCTTCATGGCTGAGTGGATCAAGTCCTTGAGCAGCAACAAAGGCACGTGCTTGAATTGGCTCACCAATGCGGATGCCAACTTTAACTGGTCGCAGCATGACAGTTCCTGGAGGATTTGCCTCACGAGCACCGAGCATTGCCACTGGAATCACCGGAACGTCGTAATGCAGCGCAACGCGCGCCATACCAGTTTTGCCGCGATACACGCGACCATCTGGCGAACGAGTGCCTTCTGGGTAGATGCCGAGCAAACGCCCCTTGGTTAAAACTGATCCAGCAGCTTCTAAGAGTGAGTCAAAGGCGTTTTTGGCGGTACGATTCACTGGAATTTGGTTGAGTGATTCAAAAAACTTGCGCTTAAGCGTACCTGCAAAACCTTTTTGCGTGAAGTATTCACTTTTCGCTAAAAATGTGATTTGGCGTGGACACAACAGCGGTAGATAGAAAGAATCGGCAACTGATTGATGGTTCGAGGCTAAGATAGCCGCACCAGTGGCAGGAATACGCTCAACGTTTTCGATAGTAGGGCGGTTATAGAGCCGCAGAAATGGGCCAATGAGCACATACTTATATAGCCAATACCATTTATTTACCATGATCGCTGATTGCTCCTTTGAATCTCACTTGGCTTTGAGGAATATCTATTATCAGGTTGATCACGCCTAGTGATAGATATTGCTGCGGTAGCACCACGAGCAACATATTAGTTAAAGTGCTTGACGCGCGAGGTTTGCTACTCCGATCATACCTGCATCAGCGCCAAGTTTTGCTGCGGCGACTTTCGGCAATGGTCGATAGCCAGCACCGACAATACTGGAAGCCATGACAGCCTTCGCGTCTGCTAAGAACAAATCGTGTTCCTGGGAAACCCCACCACCAAGCAAGATCAATGGTGGATCCAACACATCAGCAACAATTGAAAGACCAATACCAAGCCAATATGAAAAGTCTTTGACAACTTCCAAGGCAAAGGTATCACCGGCACGAGCATGTTGTACGACAGTTTTTCCTGAGATTCGCTCATTTCGCAGCGAAGTTTGAATACTTGGATTTTCCGCCAACCGTTCCTGCGCGGTGTGCTCTAATGCGGTTCCCGATGCGTAGCGTTCTAGGCATCCCTGTTTCCCGCAAGCACAGTGACGTCCGTGCGGAATAACCGGCAGATGCCCAAACTCTGGCGCTGTGCCCATGCCCCGATAAATTTTCCCATCACTGACAATGGTCGCACCGATACCTGTGCCAATGGCGAACAATACCCAGTTGTCGTAACCTTGTGCCCCACCAAAGACATATTCACCCCATGCAGCTGAGTTCGCATCATGTTCAAGACGCACTGGGAGTTCAAGTAAAGATTCCAACCGTTGCCGCGCGGGATATTCGCGCCACGGCAAATGCGGTGCAAAGCGAACAATTTCGCAATCTGGATCTAAAAAGCCAGCAACAGCAACGCCAACGGCACTCACGTCGTGTCGTGATCGCAAGGTATCGACCATAGTTTTCATACCACGCTCGAGATCATCTGAGGTGTGCGGAACATCGACTTGCAAGGATTCAACAATCGTACCGGCCGCCGTGACCACTCCAGCTCGCATATTGGTTCCGCCAATATCGAAGCCGATAGTGACTGTTTCCGCCATCAATTTCTCATTACCTTTAGTTCGCATAGTCTCATCGCAAACCACAATTGTGGGCCGCTATTTTTGCATGTATCGCAATTCTGCCATTATAGCCAGTTTGCACATTCTAGGTATAGTTGAGAACCTCACGCAGACGTTGTCCCATACGTTGCCAGGACCAATGCACCATAACATGTGCCCGGCCAGCTTTGCCCATGTTGGCACGCAAGGATGCGTCGTCAAGCAGTGTAAATAAGGCTTCGCGCAACTGCGGAATACTTGTCCCTTCGACCACGATTGCAGTGTCTTTTGTCACGGTTTCAGCCGAGCCACCGGAATTGCCAGCGATTACCGGTAAGCCGACAGCTTGCGCCTCCAGATAGACAATGCCAAGGCCTTCGACGTCGAGTCCATTGGCGATGGTTCGGCTTGGCATAGCGAAAATATCTGCAGCTTGTAAATACTGCACCATTTCAGTGTCGCCAATGCGCCCAAGCAAGTGAATACGGGAATCTTTGAGACCGCTTTTTTCAGCTAAGGCCTCAACGGTAGGCAAATACGAGCCGGTGCCAACAATAAGCAAATGTGCGTTCGGGTGACGTGCAAGAATACTTGGCCAGACTTTAATAAGCTGGTCTTGTCCTTTACGACGCACGACCCGTGAAATGCACACCACGATCAAACTCTCCTGCTTCAGGCCAAGTGTGTCGCGGATGTGTGCACGCTGCGATTCCGAGACCGGATGGAAACGCTCGATATCTACGCCCGATGGCAGCCAGTAGTATTCTTTAGCGTTGATTGCGCGTGCGAAACGATTGCGTGTGTATGCAGAGATGTAGGTAATTGTATCGGCGTAACGTCCGATGATGTTTAAAATTTGCCGTGCAATTGGCAGCATTGACCACCCGACTTCATGTCCATGCGTCGAGGCGATCACTTTGGTTGCGCCTGCTTGCTTGGCGGCACGGCCTAAGATTGCCAGCGGTGCGGCTGCAGCAAACCAGACGGTGTCAATGTTCTCAGCACGAATAATGCGCTGCATTTCGCGTCGCATGTTCAGTGTGGGGAGCATCAAAGCGTGCGGGTAGCGATAGACGGTGTATTCAACGCTTGCGTCCCACTGTTGCGCTGCTGCGGCATCTTGGGTTGAGGCGAATACCACGACATCTTGGGCGGGTAAGGTTTCAAGATAGTCGCGAATATACGACTGAATCCCGCCAATCGTGGGCGGGAAATCATTCGTCACAACCAAAATGCGCATTAGTACCGGCGGGCTCCATAAAATGGCATACGTCCCATGTCTACAACTTGCACGGGGATTCCATAGTCAGAGGAATGCAGGACCTTATTATCGCCAGCGTAGATACCCACATGGGTTGCCCCTGGATAAAACGCAACGACATCACCTGGCTGCAGCTGATCACGCGGGATCGGAACACCACCGAGCATTTGAGCTTGCGACGTACGCGGAATTGTCTTACCAATTTGTTGGTAAGACCAGACTACCAAACCAGAACAATCAAACTCATTCGGACCGGTTGCACCCCAGCTATATGGAGATCCAACCTTGGTCATACCAGCCTTAAGCGCTTCCAAACCAGCTTCATTGGTGGATGTGATATCGCTTAACGTGTATGTGACTGGCCCATTTTTCGTCATCCAGCGCAAGCGGTCTTCGGGACTTAATGCGCTGACTTGTTCTTGAATCTTGAGAATCTTAGCTTCGAGCTCTTTACGCTCACGCTCGAGTTTTTCAAACTCTTGCTGAATCTCGTCACGCTTTTGCTTGGCGACGTCGACCTTTTCCTCAGCTTGCTTATGCAAACCATTGGCCTGCTCAGTTTGTTCAGCCAAACGTTTTGCAGCGCGTTCGTTGGAACGAGCCAACATGGATAAATACGAACTACGATCAATCGCCAGTTTTGGATCCTTTGATCCAAGCACATGGAAGACAGGATCTTTGGCTGCACCTTGATATTTCACCAGTGCAAGCTCATCAATTTTATCTTGCTGAAGTGCTTGGAGCTGCTTCGTTTTCGCAGCGGCGGTGCGCTTTTCTTCAGCATCTCGCTCGATATCCACGAGTTCGGTTTCTGCTTTTTCCAGATCTAACTCGAGTTGTTTAACTTCTTCATTCTTTGCACTTGCTTCTGCTGAAGTTGCCGACATCTCGGCAATCAGCGTCTCGAGATCTTGTGCATACACCGAAGAAATGCTGGTTGGAAATGCTAACGTGCCACAAATCGCGACAACAACACACTTTCGAAAAATGTTCATACTACCCTAACTACTGCAAAGACTTCACAAAACTGAGAAATCACTATCTCCAGTATAGCTGTTTATCACTTAACTCATATAACTATTGCATTTTACTGAGAAACTTTTAGTCCTGCCCATGATATCCATTGTGAACATTCATTATTGACAGACATTATTATTACCTTCTCAGGATGCAGATTTGCTATACCCATACCCACATGCGTTCAAAGCGAAACTTCTGTGGTGTACAACTTTCATCTACCTGGAGTTCTTATTGCAAAGCTCGCTTTTCTCCTGTCAAGTTTCGCAAAGCTACGATACGTACCGCTTAGCATCCATTAACTTCAAAATCTGCGTACAAAAGTACATCTGTGAAGTTTGTAGATACTGAATAAGTAGATGAAATGTTTCTCCAACATCTAAAACAGTGCAGATCATCTGGAGACGATAAATACTTCAGCAATTTCCAGACGACTACAAGCGTTACGGCAGGCACAAGATGCCAATATGTGGCGAATATACCAAAGCGCCTCACAGAGTGAGGCGCTCAAGCACAAATTCACTTAAAAACGTACTGCAGAGTGGAATGGCATCCGGCTCATCGGTACCTCTGAAAGCGGCACACCATAGTCACTTGCATGAATAACCATGCCATTACCCGAATAAATGCCCACATGGGTTGCGCCAGAATAGAACACAACAATGTCTCCTGGACGCAAGTCCTGATATGCAACGCGCTGTCCTTGCGCTGCCTGCGCATAGGATGTACGTGGGATTTGCTTACCGACCTGCTCATACGCCCAAGTCACAAAACCTGAGCAGTCAAAAGCGTATGGACCCTTTGCACCCCATGCGTAAGGAGCACCAATCTTGGTACGTGCGGCTGCAACGATCGCGTTACCTTCAGTTTGAACTGGAATTTGCTGTTCAATCACAGGTTCTACAACCGCACTATAAGCAGCAGCCGTGTTAGCTTGACCAGTTAATACTGGCACCAGTTTTTGCAAATCTGGAACTGCTGGCAGCGAAACATTTGGCAGTGATTGAGTGGTGACCGCTGGAATCCATGTCTGAATGCCAGGAACGTACGTAAGTTCGCGAACATTTTCAATGCCTGGAACATCTACTGCGAACGTCGTACCTGGCACCACTACCTGAGCAGCCTGAGCAGCCTGTGGAACTACCGTAGAAGCAGCAGCTACTGCTCCAAGAACCGCAGTGGTACGCGCTTTGCTCTGACTCTGACGACGATGCTTAGCCACGAATAAACTCCAATACTTGTCTGTTCGCGAAAAACGATTTTCGATTTCCGCAATACTTCTCACCCTTGCGTTTCACAAGAATGCGAATCAACAACTTTCTTGTACCCATGTGAGCACGATTAACTTCATTAAGATTACGAAATGGTTACGAAGATTTCTAGTTTTTCACAATTGTGTCGCACACAGACCTCTACCACGATATACTGATGCCGCTCATTCCTGAGAAAAATGTTCTTGCATCTCACAGTTAGGTTTCTATAACGCTTTGTTACCAAAAAGGTCGCCTACCACGAATTTTAGCGTTACAAAAACGTTATAAATAGACCCGCAAACAACCGTCATAAATGTCAGATTCTCAGGTTATTGCCACATAGTTCTTTTAATGTGACGTTGCTCACGTTATTTAAAAATGAGTATATATAGGTGCCCAATACCTATTATCACTACACAATTGTGAATACTTTTCGTGCCATGCTTTGTTTCAAGTAGCTACCGTCGCCATTGCTATGTTCATGAACACAGCACGCTGTATTCAAGAGAGAAAAACGCAGCATTGTTTCTTGTCGAACTTGTGGTGACACTCAGAACGCTGAACTGCCACCAGCCAGAAATGCTGATCCTGAATGAGGACTTCTGTCGTGTTGTGTTATCTGTCGTGTTGTTCGTAAACATACACCGATAATGTTCGTCTGGAACTCGTTCATAATTTTAGCGCCACTCGTGTGCTTACTATGCAAGAAGCCAGTGCAGGTGTGCGAATACACGTACGCAGCAGTATATTGCGCAGCAAAGGCAGTATAGATGCAGAACATAGTTACCGTATATAAGTATCGTGCGAAGCAAACATGACGAGATTATTCGTCGATCCTGAAATAGACAGCTACGCAAATATCTGCGCAACCTACACATGCTTGGAAGTCCTACAATTGATATGTGAAGTCAGGCATCCGGTATCTTGGCATCGAGGATTCAACGATGTGCAGCACTATATTGCGACAACCGTGATTCCTGTACTCACACTTACCACCTGCGTGACGCGCCAATAGGGCTGAAACTACAGGTCGACTGATAACCAATCGATACAATCACCGGAATCAACGGTATACCGAGCATTTAAGCGTGATCAAGCGTGATCAAGCGCCTACTTGCTCAACTATCTGCTAGAGCTATGCGCAGACAGATCATGTTGAAAACATATGCGAGTGAGAACCTTATATATAGGAAAGCCACTCATATATACGACATCAAAGCAAACGCAAAGGCCGCCTCGCAGATACGAGACGGCCTTGTGAGCGCTTATGAAAATCTGATACTAGATCAGACCCTTTTCTTCATCCGCTGCACGGTTGGCAGCGTTGAGATTTTCAAACATTTCTTCTTGCTCGCGATGATTCTCATGCTCGATTGCAGCAGCCTTGTCTGCAATCTCCTTGGAATCAGGAGTAAAGAAGGAACCACGGCCTGGCAGACCAGAGAAACCAAGCTTGTTGAGCTGGTTTGGCACTGGTGCGCCTGCGTATGGCAATGGAATTGGATGTCCGTGTTCATCGACTGGGCCAAGTGGCTGGTGAACTTCGATGAATGCACCGTTCGGCATGAACTTGATGACACCAGTTTCGATACCGTGCTCGAGAACTTCACGGTCCGCACGCTGGAGACCAAGGCAAATGCGATAGGTGACGAAGTATGCCAGTGGAGGCAGGATGATCAAACCGATGCGGCCGACCCATGTCATAGCATTCAAGGAAACCTGGAAGTGAATAGCGAAGAGGTCGTTACCACCAGACAACGTGACCAAGAAGTAGAAGGTAATTGCCATAACACCAAGTGAGGTACGAACAGGCACGTCACGTGGGCGCTGCAGCAGGTTATGGTGTGCATCGTCGCCGGTCAGTTTTGCTTCAATGAATGGGTACGCAATCAACAGTACAACCATCAAACCGCACAGCATTGCCACCCAGAATGCACCTGGGATGGTGTGGTTGCCGATGTACAGCTCCCATGCTGGCATGACACGAGCAATACCATCAGTCCACAGCATATAAATATCTGGCTGGGAACCAGCAGAAACCTGTGCTGGGTTATATGGACCCAACAGCCAAATTGCATTAATGGTGGTCAGGCCGGCCATCAAAGCAAGTACACCTGCGGTGATCAAACCGAATGCTGCTGCCTTGATACCGAACATAGGAAGAATGCGGATACCAACAACGTTGTTTTCTGCACGACCTGGTCCTGGGAACTGCGTGTGCTTCTGGTACCAAACCAGTGCCAAGTGAGCGGCGATCAGACCAAGAATAATACCTGGGATGATCAACACGTGAGCCACGTAGAAACGATCCAGCATCAGTTCAGATGGGAAGTCGCCACCGAAGATAAGCCAGTGCAACCAGGTACCGATGATTGGAAGACCAACGATGATTGCAGACATAATGCGCAGACCAACGCCAGAGAGTAAGTCGTCAGGCAAGGAGTAACCCATGAAGCCTTCTGCCATACCCAGCAGCAACAGCACACAACCGATGATCCAGTTTGCTTCACGTGGGCGACGGAATGCGCCGGTGAAGAAGATGCGCAACATGTGTACGGTCATCGAAACCATGAACATCAGTGCAGCCCAGTGGTGCATCTGTCGAATGAACAGACCACCGCGAACCTCGAATGAAAGATTCAGTGCTGTCTCGTATGCACGAGACATTTCGACACCATTTAATGGCAGGTATGCACCGTCATAGATGACTTTGGTAATCGAAGGATCGAAGAACAGCGTCAAATACACACCGGTCAGCAGCAAAATAATGAAGCTATAAAGTGCAACTTCACCGAGCATGAATGACCAGTGGGTTGGGAATACCTTATTAATCTGACGACGGATACCCGCACTAGCGGTGTATCGAGAGTCAATATTGTTTCCGATTTCAGCGAGTTTCGTGCTCATTATGACTTACGCTCCCAGAATGCCGGGCCGACAGACTCAATAAAGTTGCCTGCGGCGATGAGGTAACCCTCTTCATCAACGGTGATCGGCAGCTGTGGCAATGCGCGTGCGGCTGGGCCGAACACAGGCTTGCCGTACTGCAGAGCATCGAACTGCGACTGGTGGCACGGGCACAGAATACGGTTAGTCTGAGCCTCATACAAAGAGGTTGGGCAACCAATGTGCGTGCAGATCTTCGAATATGCGTAGTAATCGCCGTAGTGGAAGTCTTCCTGGCCTACACGCTCGATGACCTTGTCCGCGTCAGCTGAACGTAAACGGATCAGCATAACTGCGTTACGAGGGCCGTGAATGGAGTGCATCTGTGTTTCGTACACATCTGCAGTTGGATCGTACAAGTCACCATCATTGACCAAGTCAGCAGGCAATGGGAAAACAGTTTCCATTGCAGCAGCTGCCAAATCTTCTGGACGCATACGTACCAAGCGAGTGACACCTTGAGTGGTGTAGTGCTCACCAGCAGAAGTCTCGTGCTTCACAGCAAGAGCACCAGTGTCACGACCCAGGTAAACCTTGACGTCATGCTCGGTCAAAGTCCAGCCAGAGGTCCAAAGAGTACCGTCACCTTGAATGGTGAGCTTGCCCTTCTTCCAAGGATTCTTCACCATACCGCCAAGTGGAAGTGCAACCACTAAGCCAGCGAGTACGGCGGAGCCACCAAGCAGGCCTTGCAGCACTTTACGACGACCCAAGGTTGAGGTTTCCCAAGAGTCATTCAGCAGTGCCACGATCGTACGGCGGTCAACTTCCTCAGAAGGGCCATCATGACGACGCTGAACTGCGATTTCTTCTGGGACGAAGCTCTTGACATACGTCACAACGCCGATGCCCAAGGAAAGAATCGACAGGCCGGCAGTCACACCAAGCAATGGTGTGTAGAAGGTGTACATCCACAGACCTTCATCGCCGTGGCCTTTATATTGCCATGGCCATGCAAGGTATACCGCGATAAACCCAAGAGCAGTCAAAATTGCCAAGATGAACCAGATTGCAACGGTGCGTTCTGCGCGCTTTTCAGCTGGGTCATTCGGAATCGGGAAGCGCTCCTTGCGGTACGCAACCGTGACGTCGTCAAGCTCAGTACCAAGACGCGCGAGCTCTTCGTTCGTCATGGCGTTGAGTTCTTTTTCAGAATATTGTTTTGCGTTGTTATTGCTCATGAGCGAGATCCAATCCACAGAGCGGCGGCCACGAGGACCACAATTCCAACAAGCCACATGAACATACCTTCAGCCACTGGGCCGAGACCGCCGAGGCTCCAACCACCTGGAGAAGGTGTTTCTTTCGCAGCCTTGATAAACGCGATGATGTCTTTCTTCTCGTCAGCAGAAAGCTGGCGATCAGAGAACTTCGGCATGTTCTGAGGACCGGTCAACATAGCCTGGTAAATTTCCTGCTCGTTTGCAGGGTCCAAGTATGGTGCGTACTTACCGGAGGAAAGTGCGCCACCACGACCGGTGAAGTTGTGGCAGGATGCACAGTTCAAGCGGAAAAGATCAGAACCGCGAGCGATGTCAGCTGGATTGATCTTGCCATCGAAGTGAGAGCCACGCAGGCTCTCTTGTGCAACGCTACCGTCTTCGTCACGCACGATGGCAGGACCGCCACCATTGGCTGCAACGTATGCAGCAATGGCCAAAGTCTGTGCCTCGGTGTAACGAGGAGTCTTGCGAGCTGCCTGTGCGCCGTTGCTCAGCATTGGCATACGACCAGAATGAACCTGGAAATATACCGCACCTTCGCCAACACCGATCAAGGAAGGACCGCGATCCTTCACACCTTGGAGGTTAGCGCCGTGGCAGGTAATACATGCAACGTCATACAGATCTTTACCGGTCTGAATCGTTGCTTGCTCGTCCGCTTGTGCGGTGGCGAGCTGGGCTTCTGGGGTTACGGCGTTGAGTAACAAACCGGAACCTGTCAGTCCGAGTGCCAAAGCGACAGCGCCTGCGAAAGTACGACGCGCCTTACGGCGTGCCTTTACCTTCTTAGCATCCATCGCCGAAGCGGCCTCGCGGGCCATCTCGGGATTCTGTGGGTTGGTATCCATCATTTTCCTTATGTCTCGATCATGGAAAGTGAAGGGCTGTAGGCCATTCGCGTGACACTTCCAATCCAAGGCCGTGCATGTTGGGGACCTTCCCCGCAGTTCCTTTAGATTTTGTGTCAATGTTGGCGGCTACGGCCTACTTAATGAAGTAAATCGTGATGAACAGGCCGATCCAAACAACGTCGACGAAGTGCCAGTAATAAGACACAACCATCGCCGCAGTTGCCTGAGCCGGAGTGAACTTTGCCTTTGCGATCCTGAGCAGTACAACCACGAATCCAAGAACGCCACCAAGCACGTGTGCTGCGTGGAATCCTGTTGTGATATAGAAAGTAGAGCCATAGACACTACTTGGGATCGTCAGACCATGCGTTACCAAGTGGTAATACTCGTATGCCTGACCTACAAGGAACACAGTTCCGAGAAGAATCGTTAGCGTGTACCAACGACGAAGTCCGAAGACGTCTCCTCGCTCTGCGGCAAAAACACCCCACTGGGCTGTAAAGGAAGAAGAAACCAGGATAACCGTAATCATCAACGCATAAGGCACGTTGAGGTGATGGGCACCCTCTTTCCAACTTCCATTACCAATACCGTTGGCTCGCGAAGTGAAGTACATCGCGAACAGACCGGCGAAGAACATCAATTCCTGAGACAGGAACACGATCGTGCCGACACTGACCATATTAGGACGGTTCAGTGCCGCAACACGTGGTGTTGCTGCCTTATCTGGGTTTCCAATTGCGCTCGTCACATCTTCTAGTATGACGGTTCGTCCCGCTCAAGTCACGTCACGCGCATGACTATTTTTTGCCCCTCAGCGAAAGAATTTTTTAATCTATGGGAACTTTTTAAAGAATATTGGTCAGACAAGCACACACATGTTATTGCCACCAACATTCTTTAACAGTAGATACCGCAGGTCATATGACACTTTTTACGCCATACCAAGAACACTACAGCCTTCTAAATAAATGACTAGATTCTTTTCAACTACGAGACACTTTTCTTTTAGTGAGACCCAATTCACAGTAAGAAAATGACTTCATCGCCAAAACTCCAACTTTCGGTTGCCCCTCGACTACCAGCAGTTATTTATATTCACCACCCCCGCCAAATGCCCCCACTTTCGCGATTTTTTAATGGCGTGGAACTTTTTTAATTTTTATACGACGAAAGCCGCTTCCTGAAGATCATCAGAAAGCGGCTTGTGCCGAAAAGTTAGTGTTTAACCTTATTTAATGCTTTTCCTTTGGCAGACCATACTGCAGGTTGAGCATTGTGGTGGTGTAGATCAAGGCAACTGCACCGATTGCGATCAGCCAGTAGTGCATGAAGATAATGCCAAAGCCGAGCAGTGCGATTGCACCGGACATAGCTGCTGGCCAAATTGAGAATGGAGAGAAGAAGCCATAGGTACCAGCACCATCAGCAACTTCTGCTTCTTCCCAGTCTTCAGGCAAAACGTCGATGCGCTTTTCAGTGAAGTGCAAGTAACCGCCGAGCATCAAGCAGAGCAAGGTTGCCAGGAACATCGAAACGGCGCCTGCCCACTCTAGGTTGTAGCTCGTAGAAACACCTTCAGTGACGAAGCGGTTGCCTGAGTCGTTCACGTACATGGTAGCGACGAAGTAGATTGCAGTCATGATTGCCAAAAAGACCGTCATGCCATACATGATTTTTGCAGAGCTGCGCATGTTATATTCCTTCCTCTTCCCTAGACGCCAGTCTTCGCACGTGCGTTGTCGCCACCGCGAGTGTCAAGACGTCCACTGTTGAATGGAGAGGTTGAGGTTGCATAACCTTCCTCGCCGATAGCTTCAAGAGCCTCTGAGTTTGCAGCCTCAGGATTCTTCATGCGGTAATCGAGATACTCGGTGAACTTCTCAGGAGAAACCGCACGGATTTCAAAGTTCATCATTGCATGATACGTACCGCACATTTCGGCACAACGTCCAACGAAGGCACCTTCTTTTTCGATCTTCTCGATCTGGAAGCGACGCTCTTGCTTGTTAGCCTCTGGGTGGTTGTAGACGTCACGCTTGAACAAAAATTCTGGAACCCAGAAAGCGTGGCTAACGTCTGCAGAAGCTAACTGGAATTCAATTGCCGTATTGGTTGGAAGAACCAAAACTGGAATTTCCTCAGTGGTACCCAGAGTCTCGATCTTATCGAAGTGGAGATAAGAAACATCCGATTTCGACATATTGTGAATTGGGTTCTTGCCGCCAGCAGCTTCGTCTTCAACCTTAGAAGCCTCAGCCAACGCCTGACGCTCCGCATCAATGCCGTCGTAATCCTGATCGTTCTTGGTCAGCTCACCATCAACAGCACGGTAACCAAACTTCCAGTTCCACTGATATGCAGTTACGTCCACTACAACCTTTGGATCTTTATCCAAAGCAGTTGCCTTGTCTTGGGTTTGGACTGTGAAGAAGAACAGACCCATCACAATAACAATCGGGAGAATGGTCAGTACCAATTCAAGTGGGATGTTGTACTGAGTCTGGCGAGGGAACTCACCCTTGCCATTCTTCTCAGCACGCTTTGCTGACCATGCGAACATGCCATAAATAAACAGGCCCCACATGATAAAGCCAATAATCCAAGCAACTGCCCAGACCCAAACCCAGAAGTTGTACATTGCATGAGCTTCTGGCGTAACACCCTTTGGCCAGCCCATAGCTAAGAAGGTACCCAAAGCACCTTCTGGAGCTGCGACATCACAACCGGAAAGTGCCATGCCACCAAGAGCGACGACACCACCGAGCAAAGCCTTACGACCAAAGCCACGCTTGTGTTGCTGTTCCACGCGCGTCTGCCTTCCTTTAAACACTAGTTCTTTTCAATAGTGCGAGAGCCATGAATCACAGATTGCACGCATTTTTCTCACACATATTCTCTTTCGCAGAATAGCGCATGAGATGTCATTTTCCCTACTGATCCAGCATCTTTTTTTACTGGCTGGATCCTTGAGTTTTCAATTCAACTTGCAACAACCTTGCCGAATCATGTCCGAATGGCAATTTCCTTTCCACCACAATGTAACTCATTTCACAAAATAGTAGCTGCGTATCATCCTTTTGTATGCCCTAAATTTTTGGCGTGATTCACCCCCGCGCCACTACCCCACATTGCTGAATATTCATGTCCGATCACCTCACGGCGTTCACCCAGTTTCATTTCGTTTCAGAGTATGCTGGTTTCAACCTTTGTTTCTTATGATATTTAGGAGGCGTTCGCCCTCAATGTGTGGTCTACTCGGCATGATTACTGCCAACCCAGCGACATCAGGCTTTGTTCCTGCAATTACTGATGCACTGCCTGATATGCGCCATCGAGGTCCCGATGAGGCCGGTTCTTGGAACGATGAAAATACCATCTTTGGTTTCAATCGCCTCGCGATTATTGATATTGAGCATTCTCATCAGCCTTTACAGTGGGGGCCAGCTGATCAGCCAAACCGCTATGCGATGACCTTTAATGGTGAGATCTACAACTATATTGAACTGCGCGAAACCCTAGAAGCTTTGGGGTATACCTTTAATACTTCTGGCGATGGTGAAACCATTGCAGTCGGCTATCACCATTGGGGTGCTGATGTGGTTGAGCACCTGCGCGGCATGTTTGCGTTCGCCATTTGGGACTCAGTTGAACAACAGCTCTTTTTAGCACGCGACCAGTTCGGTATTAAGCCGTTGTATTATGCAACAACTGCAGCTGGCACTATCTTCGCCTCGGAAAAGAAGTGCATTTTGACTGCTGCGGAGGCACTTGGTCTGGATCTCAGCCTTGACCGACGCGCAATTGAGCACTATATCGATTTGCAGTATGTTCCAGAGCCTGAGAGTCTGCACGCAAATATTCGACGTTTGGAATCAGGCTGCTATGGCGTTGTCACGCCAGGGCAGGCATTAAAACAAACCCGCTATTTCCGTCCGCAATTCCAGGTACAACCTGTGGCAAAGGGCAAGGAACAAGAATTATTTGATCGTATTGCCCGCGCCCTTGAGGACAGCGTCGAAAAGCATATGCGCGCAGACGTGACCGTCGGTTCGTTTTTGTCTGGCGGCATTGACTCGACGGCAATTGCGACCTTGGCGAAGCGTCATAATCCGAATTTGCTGACATTTACCACCGGTTTTGAGCGCGAGGGCTACTCAGAGGTGGATGTGGCTGCGGAGTCGGCGGCGGCGATTGGCGTGGAGCATATCGTCAAGATCGTCAGCCCTGAAGAATATGCGGCGGCGATTCCGAAAATTATGTGGTATTTGGACGATCCTGTCGCTGATCCTTCGCTGGTACCGCTATATTTCGTTGCACAAGAAGCTCGTAAGCATGTCAAGGTCGTGCTTTCAGGCGAAGGTGCCGACGAATTATTCGGTGGTTACACAATTTATAAAGAGCCATTGTCATTGGCGCCATTTGAAAAGATTCCGTCACCGTTACGAAAAGGTTTGGGCCAGCTCTCCCGTCTCCTGCCAGATGGCATGAAGGGTAAGTCGCTGTTAGAGCGCGGTTCGCAAACAATGGAACAACGCTACTACGGCAACGCGCGCTCCTTTAATTTCGAACAGATGCAACGCGTGATCCCGTGGGCGCGACCAGAATGGGATCATAAAGAAGTTACGGCACCGATTTACGCGCAAAGCCAGCATATGGATCCAGTCGCGCGGATGCAGCATTTAGATCTGTTTACGTGGATGCGCGGCGATATTTTGGTCAAGGCAGACAAAATCAATATGGCGCATTCACTAGAACTGCGTGTGCCATTTTTGGACAAGGTTGTCTTTGACGTGGCGCAAACAATTCCACATGATCTCAAGATCGCTCATGGCACCACCAAATATGCGCTTCGCAAGGCAATGGAACAGATTGTTCCACCACATGTGTTGCACCGGAAGAAGTTAGGCTTCCCAGTTCCAATGCGGCATTGGCTCGCTGGTGATGAACTGTTTGGTTGGGCACAAGAGACCATTCGTGAATCGCTGACCGACGACATCTTCGACAAGAAAGCCGTGCTTGAGATGCTCAACGAGCATCGTGCAGGTACTAGTGATCATTCGCGCCGGTTGTGGACCGTACTGGCATTTATGATCTGGCATGGCATTTTTGTCGAGCATCGCATCGATCCAGGCATCGAGCAACGCGACTATCCGGTATATCTGTAAGAATCCGCAAAAAAGGGAGCACCTGTAGCAATAGGTGCTCCCTTTGGTGTTGGGCGTGTTGTGGTGATATCGCGGTGACGTACGGCAGGTGCAAGCGTGTAAGGTTTGCATGGCTGCACACTTACTGTTTCAGCGCCATGTTTCCAAGCCATGGTTCCAAGCCATGGTTCCACGCGGCGCCTCCACGCGATGCTGATAAGCGTTTCAACAGCACTGGATAAATCGTCAGATAAGCGCATATAAGCTTTGCGACGCTCCCCCACCTTCTCCAACAACACTGCGCAGCACAACACCACACGCGCAGATAATAGACGTCATGCCCTTCTTGCAGATATATCGTGCAAGAAGGGCATGATGTCTATGGTGAATCGTTACAGCTGAAGATTCAAACCGATATTGACGGCTTCTAGGATGGCTGAGGTAGTTGTGCCATCAACCTCAGAGCAGCTAGCTACACAGCGGCAACTGCTACAGGCTATGCATCTTTAGTTAAAAGAATCGCCACAGGCGCAAGAACCAGAAGCGTTTGGATTATCGATGGTAAAGCCTTGTGATTCGATGGTATCGGCGAAGTCGATACGTGCACCGTTGAGGTAAGGAACGCTCATCTTATCAACGACAAGACGGACGCCGCCGATAATGTCTTCTTTATCGCCATCCAAGCTACGATCATCGAAATAGAGCTGGTAACGTAAACCAGCACAACCACCTGGCTGAACTGCGATACGAAGTGCGAGATCTTCGCGACCTTCTTGTTCGAGTAATGCCTTCGCCTTTGCTGCAGCAGCATCAGTAAGAATCACGCCGGTATTAGTCTCTGGTGCAGTCATAGTATGGATACGTCTCCTTATACATTGTTGTCGTGTTCACATAACCTACTACAAAAAATAGTTACTGGCCACCATTATGCACCCTTGCTCACATTCTGCGCTACATAGTGTTTCACAATTCCAGTTGCACAATTGAAACAACGTGGTAGTTGCTTGTTTCTCAACAGAATATATACCCATCATAAGAGTCGAGATAGACACATTCAAAGGTGCACAGTGTCAGAAAAGTTCAGTTCTGTTTATAGAAGATTTGCCTCTAAAATCAGCCTTGCCAGTGGTGAGGTGTTCGCACAAGAGGTATGAAACTAGGTAATCTATTCAACGTGAACTCTCAACATGAACAACAACCTCGTCAATCGAAAGCGTTTACGCCTAAAAAGGGGCACGCAACACCGCGTCGCAAAGAAGCTGCTCATCGCCCTGGCACGTTTTCGGCAAAATATGCACCAGCCAAAAGCTGGAGTGAAAGTCGTCAAGAGCGAAAAGCCCTCAAGGCTTCGATGACTCCAGAGGAATGGAAGGCTCATAAAAAAGCGCAAAAACAGGCTCGTATTGAGCGCCAGAACGCAACACGTCGTGCAATGGACGATGGCGACGAGCGTTATTTGCTTGAGCGCGACAAAGGACCAGAACGGGCGTATATCCGCGATATTGTCGATGCCAAGCGTCACCTGCTGTCGTTTATGATGCCGTTTGCATTATTCTTGCTATTCACCATGATCGCGACCTCTGCCTTGCCACAAGTTGCCAATATTATTTCAATTATCGCAATGGCAATTTTGATGGCCTTTGTCTTAGAAGCCATCATGCTCGGACGCAAGGCAAGCCAAATGGTGCGCGAAAAGTTCCCGCATACTACCCAAAGTGGCACTTCCATTGGTTTCTACGCATTCAACCGCGCGACCCAACCACGCCGCTGGCGTTCACCAAAGCCACGCGTTGAACTTGGCGCGAACGTCTAAGCTGCCCTTTATACTAGGGGCATTGCTGTGCGACCCGCAGTATCACCGGCCAAACAGATAGACGCTCACCACCATAGCTAGCTCGATATCTGCCCTGTTCACTTACTATAAGGAATCACCAGAGTATGCATCCATCAGATTTTTTCCCACGTGTTCAAGCACCACTCACTGATCTGGCAGACCAGGCTCGTGCATTCCAAAATAACTTGAACAAACCTACTGGCTCACTGGCAGTCTTTGAAGACCTTGGCATTTGGCTCTCCTCCTGCCAGGGCGTTGTGCCACCGAAAAAGATTCAACAGCCACGGCTCGTGGTCTTCGCTGGTGATCACGGCATCGCGAAACGTGAGTTATCCACCTATCCAACAACCGCATCTCCTGCCCTCGCAGAGGCGATTCGTACTGGTGGTGCAAGTGTAAACGCACTGGCGGCGGGTTCAGATATTGGGATTCGTGTTGTCGATATTTGTCTCGATCACGATGTCTGGGGTGACGAGCGCGTATCGCGTAGCTCCGGTTGCATCGACATCGAAGATGCCATGACCGAAGAGCAACTACTGCGAGCTGTGGAAATTGGCAAACGCATTGCCGATCAAGAAATCGATGCCGGTGCCGATCTGTTACTCGTCGGTGATCTCGGCGTGGGCGGTACGACTATTGCAGCGGCGCTGATTGGCTTGATGACTAACCAAGAACCAGTTGTTGTCACTGGCCGTGGCAGCGGTATTCATGATGAACACTGGAAGCATAAAGTCACTGTTGTTCGCGACGCAATGTTTCGAGCCCGTAATGATCGTGGCAATGTTTTCACGCTCATGCGCAAAATTTCTTCCCCAGAAGTTGTTGCAATGGCAGCATTTTTGGCCCAAGCAGCAGTCCGGCGCACACCGCTGCTTCTCGACGGTGTCTTGACAGCCGCTGGAGCAATGCTCGCCGATAAGTTAGCACCTGGTGCTCGGAAATGGATGGTTGCAGGCCATCAGTCCACCGAACCGGCGCACAGTTTCGCACTGCGTTATCTTGGTTTAACACCACTGCTAGATATGCATTTGCGGATGGGTGAAGGCGCTGGTGCTGCCGCCGCATTCCCATTTATTACAATGGCTGCCAACATTATGAATGATATGGCAAGCCTTCCTGAAGAACCTGAATATCAGGAAGCAACAGAACAGTAAACAAATACAAACAACCCAGTAGGAAGTGTATGGTTCCTACTGGGTTGTTTGTATAAGGCGGCGTCGTCAAGCAAATTATGCAGACACTAATGGCACCATCCAGCCATGTGTATCAGCAATAATGCCGCGCTGAATACCGGTGAGGTGCTCGCGCAAGCGCAGGGTCACATCGCCTGGCTGGTTGTCATTGATGATGAACTCGCCATGCTGGGACTTTACCTGACCAACTGGGGTGATCACTGCAGCCGTACCGCAAGCAAATGTTTCAATCATCTTCCCGCTTGCCACATCAGCTTTCCACTCATCGGTGCTAATGATCCGCTCGGAAACCTCATAACCAAGATCCTGTGCTACCTGCAGCAAGGACAGACGCGTAATGCCTGGGAGCAAGGAACCGGACAGCTGTGGGGTCACAATCGTTGGGGTTTGACCACCATAGACGAACATCAAGTTCATGCCGCCCATTTCTTCGACATACTTATGCTCATGGGCATCCAACCAGACCACCTGATCACAGCCCTTTTCAGCGGCTTGTGCCTGTGCCAACAGCGATGCTGCATAGTTACCTGCGAACTTCGCGGCACCCGTGCCACCTGGTGCTGCGCGCACATAGTCTTCCGAGAGCCAAACGGAGACAGGACGAATGCCACCGGCGAAATATGCACCTGCAGGCGATGCGATCACCATGTAGGTGTACGAGGCGGAAGGATGCACACCTAGGGTGGTTTCAGTTGCCACCATGAATGGACGCAAATAAAGCGCTGCTTCGCCGCCGTGAGCAGGAACCCATTCTTGATCGATCTCTACTAATTGGCGCAAGGACTCGAGAAACAGCTCGGTTGGCAGCTCAGGCATGGCCATACGACGCGCAGAGGCTTGAAAGCGTTGTGCGTTTGCCTCAGGGCGGAAGGTTTGAATCGAGCCGTCAGCGTGACGATATGCCTTAATGCCTTCAAAAATTGCTTGTCCATAGTGGAACACCGATGCAGAAGGATCCAAGCTTACTGGCGCATAGGCTTGAACCTTGGCATCATGCCAACCGTGTTCTTGATCCCACTGAATGGTGACCATGTGATCGGTGAAATGATTACCGAAACCTGGATTTTCTAAAATTTCAGCGATGCGATCCGCAGGAGTTGGCTGCGTGGTTGGGTCAATTGTAAATACAAGATCTGTCATACCCTATGAATGTACTCGTTGCGACTCACTGGTGGAAGTATTTCATCACAGTTGCAAGCATATTTATCATCATTTTCAGTATTTCAGCGCTGTGGCGAGCCAGGTCAATTCAAAAACGCCCATTGCTGACAAATATATTCACACCATCAACTAAACAAATACGGAAATGTGCCCTACAGTGGAATGCGTTAACAATTGTCGATGATGTTTTGTGAAAGGTATTTTTGTGACCAATTTTGCACTTCCTGCAACCGGTGCAGCTACGACTGTGCGCTTGGCAAAGAAGCTCCCTGAAGATTTTGATGCGCTGATCGTTCCAGTTTTCAAAGGCGAAGAAGGATTGATTCTGGCTGCTTCTGGCCTATTTGAAGACGATATTGAGTGCGCTATTTGGGAGCTGCTCAGCGCTGTTGGCGCAACCGGTGCGCTTGAAGAAGTTGTTCGGATTCCAGCCATCGAAGGCATTGACACCGATTTTATTCTTGGCGTGGGCTTGGGCGACGAAGATGACCTCGACGACGAGACCCTGCGTCGCGCTGCCGGTGCTGCAGCACGTAACTTGGCAGGTCTGAATACCGTTGTGACCACCATGAGCGCTTTCGGCGTGGCTGCTGTTGTTGAAGGTTCCATTCTTGGTTCGTACAACTACACCGGTCAAAAGAACGACGCAGGCAAAGCCCCTGTGAAAGAAATCGTTGTATTAAGCAAGTCTAAGAACGCTGAAGAAGAGTTCAACTACGGACGTATTGCAGCTGAGGCTGTCAATTTAACTCGCGATCTGGTGAATGCGCCTTCTTCTCATCTCTACCCAGAGTCATACGCCAATATTATTCAGAACTTGGCTGAGCACTATGGCTTAGGCATTCATATTCGCGATGAGAAGCAACTTGCTGCTGAGGGTTTTGGCGGCATTTTGGCAGTTGGTATGGGCTCTGCTCGCAAGCCACGTTTGGTGCAGCTGCGCTATACCCACCCAGAGGCAAAGAAGCACGTGTCCTTTGTTGGTAAGGGCATTACCTTCGACACCGGTGGCATTTCCATCAAGCCAGGTGCTGGTATGGATCTGATGATCACCGATATGGGTGGCTCAGCAGCAGTTGTGGCAACGATCATTGCAGCATCGCGCTTGCAGCTGAAAGTTAATGTCACCGTCACGGTTTCGCTTGCTGAAAATATGCCAGATGGTGAAGCATACCGTCCCGGTGACGTGGTTGTGCACTATGGTGGCAAGACCACAGAAATTTTGAACACCGACGCTGAAGGCCGCATGGTAATGGCCGATGCACTGGCATTGGCTTCTGAAGAAAAGCCAGATGTGCTCATTGATGCTGCAACCTTAACTGGTGCACAAATCGTGGCATTAGGCGATCGCACCTCAGCAATTATGGGTACTGCGAAGCTGCGTGACAAGCTTGCCAAGATTGGCCGTAAGGTGGGCGAAAACGCTTGGTCGATGCCACTGCCAGCTGAGCTAAAAGAAGCAGTGAAATCCCCAATTGCTGACCTGCGCAATGTCACCAGTGGCCGTTCTGGCGGCATGCTCAGCGCCGGCTGCTTCTTGCGTGAATTCGTTGGTGAGGGCATTTCATGGGCACACGTTGATATTGCAGGCCCATCCTTTAATGGGGCAAGCGCCTATGGTTACACCCCTGCGCGTGCCACCGGTGTTCCAGTTCGTACCTTCCTAGCATTCCTTGCTAAGACAGCTGGCTAATTACAAGCTACGCACAGGTACCACCTAAGACTCGTTGATATTCGCAATCGTGCGGATTATCAACGAGTCTTTTCTATGCTGGCGGGTGACGAGGTTGCTATTCGAATCGTTCGCCCTTTTCGAGTGCTTCACGACGACGCCGTTGTTCTTCTCGTTTGCGAAGCATTCGGTCCCGCTCAATCTTTTGACGCATTCTTTGGGGGTAACCGGTTTCTTCAACGTCGTAAAGCGGAATCTGGAGCGCCTTGGCAATCACATCGATACCTTTTGGGCCACCAATCGGGCGCCTGGTGAAATCTCCGACGGCATCAACCAGACACACACTCATTTCATTCACGAGTGTTTCTGGCTCGATATACCCCTCCACACGTGCACGTTCAGCTACCCACTGTTGTAAATACGCTAAATCAGGCTTGCGGACAGTTTCCCCTGGCCCACGTGCGGGTTTCAAGTTTGAGCGAGTGCCTTTTCGGCCAAAAAATTTGAACACAATTGACAATTGTAGGGGGAATTTTTCCCAGAAGTTATTTTCGAGGTCACATTTTTTCTCCAAAACAGGTACGCTCATAGGGTATTAAGACTTTCAACCCTTAGATGAAACGTAGGAGTCAAGACAACAATGGCGCACTCTGTTGTGATGCCCGAGCTGGGCGAATCTGTAACCGAAGGTACTATCACTCAGTGGCTCAAAGCTGTCGGCGATACCGTCGCAGTCGATGAGGCATTGCTTGAGGTCTCCACCGACAAGGTCGACACTGAAGTACCTTCCCCAGTAGCTGGCGTAATCCTTGAGATCCGCGCTCAAGAAGATGACACCGTAGAAGTCGGTGAAGTCATTGCCATCATCGGCGAACCTGGCGAAGCAAGTGCTGCACCTGCAGCTGCTGCAGCTCCAGAACCAACCCCTGCACCAGCGGCAGCACCAGCTCCTGCAGCGGCTCCTGCTCCAGCAGCAGGTGGTGCAGCAACTGACGTTGTTATGCCAGAACTCGGCGAATCCGTCACCGAAGGCACCATCACCCAGTGGCTCAAAGCTGTCGGCGATACCGTCGCAGTCGATGAGGCATTGCTTGAGGTCTCCACCGACAAGGTAGACACCGAAGTGCCTTCCCCTGTCGCTGGCGTGATCCTGGAAATCCTGGCACAAGAAGACGACACCGTCGGCGTTGGCGAAGTCATCGTTCGCATCGGTGAGCCAGGTGCAGTCCCTGCACCAGCAGCAACCCCAGAACCAACCCCTGCACCAGCAGCAG
>NZ_JANUXR010000008.1 GCF_024834075.1 Corynebacterium sp. HS2168-gen11 | reverse complement strand
ATCACTGCTGTATTCCCGGCAACACAAACACAGTTGCTAGCTTTAAATGACTTACACTCGTCGTTGATACTAGGTTTGTAAATCCACCGAGTATTTCCGCTTCACCCCGCTAAAATGCGAAGAGCCAGTTTTACGTTTTGGCACAGTTCGTTATACTGGTTATCGACATGACCGGTTCCGCTGCCCACTTCGGTGGGAGTCCAGGGCCGGTCCTTGCTGTTCAGCAGAGGTAGTTTTCATTTTTCCAGTGGCGACACACCAGCCCTCAAATATTTTCAAACGCATAACTCGAGCACAAACTGTGGTAGCATCATAAGCGGTGAAGGTATTTTCATTCTTTTGATTCACACCCTAAGTAAGAATTACCTTCGCCGTTTTTTATGCCTTCCGCCCAAACGCGAAGAACCAGATTACAGCCCGTTCACATATCTTTGTATGAGCGGGATTTCTTGTATCGAGCAGGATGTGAAGCACGCCGACTGTGACAACTACAGGTCAGGGGTAGTGCTGCGCGTTATCGCAAACGCGTCAAATAAAATAGTGGAGCTGGCGACGGGAATCGAACCCGCGCCGCCTGCTTGGGAAGCAGGAGTTCTACCATTGAACTACGCCAGCATACGTGCCTACGCACAATTGGTGAGTATAGCAAAGAAATCCATAATCGTCGATCGTGGCCACATACGCGAACAATTACGTAATCCCTCCCAGCTATCCTGTCCTTCGCACGCCAACGTGAGCGAATAAATCGCGTTACGCTGGCACACCATCACGTCTTAGTAAGAAAGACCTAACCTTGCAATGGGATGTACGTAGTGGATACCGATGCTAAGGAGCGTCGTCAAGCTTCATTGGAAGAAAAGTCGTAGACCAGGACGTTTGTGTCTGTCTGTTCGTTGATCAATGGGTGCGGCATATTTTCGATGGTATGGCTAAACCTAAATCCAAGTTTTGTTTGCACGCGGTGGGACTGCTCGTTGCCGACGTAATGCGCGCTCCAAACCCTGCGCATGTGCAGCTGATCACGAGCATAGTCCAAAATGAGCTGCGAAGTGGCCACCGCGTAGCCCTTTCCCCAAAACGGCTTAGCGATCCAATAGCCAAGCGCGCATTCATCATCGGCGGTGGTATAGGGCGAGGCTGGGTGAAGCGTGAGACCAACCGAGCCAATTACATGGCCGACCTCGCGGGGAACAATTGCGAAGCAGTGGGGCTGTTGGAGCACATTTGTAATGATGTCACGAGAAGCTTGCAGGCTTTCGTGCACCGGCCAGCCCGCACGAGGGCCAATATCGGGATCTTTGGCGTACTCGAACAGGTACTCGGCGTCATCGTGGTGCCACTGACGTAACTGCAGGGTAGGGGATTCAAGCATTATGGGGTCTCAGTGTCTTGCTGAAGTTTTGTGTTGATTAACGTTAAAAGGGCGTTGGGATCTTTGTCGCAGGTTTCGAGTTCTTCGGAGGTAATAAAAACGCGGTCGCCGGCATCGGCAAGCAACACGATTGCAGGGGCCGTTGTGGTCGCCATGACTGCTGCGGTTCGCGCGTCCATTTCATTCAGGTGCACCGTTGAAATTGGGACATTACTGCAGGCAGCGGCTTGTTTCCAGGAGCGCTTGCCCAGTGGATTGTAGCCATGGGTGATATCGCACAAGGCACAATGTGTGGTGCCAGAGAGTTTCCCTTTGAGGTAAGCGAGTTCGCCATTCAGGCCGCCGTTTGCGTTGTAGACACCGACAAGTTTGAGATTCGTCATGGAAGTAGCTTTCTGTTGATTGAAAAGTGTTGGAAGTGCTGTGGAAAGCAGTGGTGCAAGGTGCGAAAACTCAAACGAGCACGGGCGATGTGCATTGACTGGGACTTTCAAGAGCGTGGTTTCTAGTATAGCGATTCTTAAGGGTGCTGGAGTGAGGTGGGCAGGCGGGAGCGGGGTGGGGCGTTGCGGTGGCGACGGTGTGGCGGCGGCGCTGTTGCAGCGCCGGGCTGCTGCGTGGCGACGGTGTGGCCGCCAGGCCTGAGCAACCCCAAGCCACTGCCACCCATATCACCAAACGCCGAGCAACCCAGAACCGCAAGATTGCCGCCACCTGAGCTGCCAGGCGTCGTCAAGCTTCTTAGCAGTCTTGGATAGCACCGAGCATGTAACACGACGAGCACGCAGTAGAGCTAATAAGGGTAGAGGGTTTCAAATCGCCATATGAATAGGGGTAGACTAGCAGCTATGTTTACCCCGGAGTATCTTGGCACCCCACTTTCGCCCTCGGCTACGCGCGTGATGATTTTCGGTGCTGGCGAATTAGGCAAGGAGCTGGCGATTGCGTTCCAGCGGCTTGGGGTGGAGGTACATGCGGTTGATCATTATGATCACGCTCCGGCGCAGCAGGTCGCGCATTTTTCTCACACGCTCGATTTGAACGACGCGGCGGCGATTCGACGCCTGGTCGATCAGGTGCGCCCGAACTTCATTGTTCCTGAAATTGAAGCCTTGGCCACCAGCGTCTTGGCGGATTTTGAACTTTCTGGCATGACAGTCGTCCCAACCGCGCGTGCTACTGAGCTGACCATGAACCGCGAAGAAATCCGTCAGCTTGCCGCCCACGATTTAGGCTTGCCGACCCCGCCTCATCAATTCGCAGGCACATACGAAGAATATATTTCGGCTGTGCACAGTATCGATTTTCCGTGTGTGGTCAAGCCAGTGATGAGTTCCTCTGGCCGTGGACAATTTGTATTGCACACAATCGATGACATTCCAGCCGCGTGGGAGCATTCGCAACGCTTCGCCGAGGAACAAGGCATACCAACGCGAGTGATCATCGAGCAGTTCATCAATTTCGACTACGAGGTCACCTTGCTTGCCGTGCGTTCGGTCGATCCCGCCACCGGCCAAGACGCCACCTGGTTCTGCGAACCAATCGGACACCGCCAGGAACACGGCAGGTACGTGGAAAGTTGGCAGCCAATGCCGATGTCGCAGACCGCGCTGGAAACGTCACGTTCAATCGCCGCCCGCATTACCGGCGCGCTCGGAGGCCGCGGCGTATTCGGCGTGGAGCTATTCGTTTCTGGTGACGATGTGTATTTCTCCGAGGTTTCGCCAAGCCCGCACGATACCGGCATGGTGACGTTATCCTCGCAGCGCCTGAACGAGTTCGAGCTGCATGCCCGCGCCATTTTAGGACTCCCGATCGACGTTACCCTGACCTCACCTGGCGCTTCCGCCGTCATTCGCGCGACCTCCGACCTCGACCACCCGCGCTACTCCGGTTTATCCCAGGCCATGCAGGTGCCCGAAACCGATGTCAAACTATTCGGCAAACCGAGCGCCTATGCTTCACGACGCATGGGGCTTTGCATCTCCACCGCAGACGATGTCGAGACTGCCCGCCTGCACGCCCAAACTGCGGCGGCGGCAATTCGGGTGGAATAAAAAGTTCAGATTCAGCGGCGTTGCTGCGCCAAGTGCCTGCCATGCTGGCGGGTGTAGTCAATGGTGATGCGTGGTTGCGTCGTCAAGCTTGCCTGTCTGTCACATAACAATAGGAAAGGCCTCGCATGCGTGCGTGCACATGCGAGGCCTTTCTCGAGCTTATTTAAGCCTGCTTGATTGCAGAGCCGTCGATCTCGATCTTGATTTCTTCGGAGATCAAGACGCCACCGGTGTTCAGTGGTGCGTTGAAATCAATGCCGAAGTCCTTGCGGTTGATGGTCGTGGTTGCCTCGACGCCGAGACGGGAGTTGCCCCATGGATCCTCAGCTGGGCCGGAGAACTCAACGTTGAGGGTTACTTCGCGGGTAATTCCCTTAATAGTGAGGTCGCCGGTGACAGTACCTTCATTATTCGCAATATTGAAGCTGGTTGCGGTGAAGCTCAGCTCTGGGAATTCAGCAACGTTGAAGAAATCCTCGCCCTTGACGTGTGCGTCGCGGTCTGCGTTACCGGTGGTGAAAGAATCGGCCTTAATAGCTGCAGTTGCGGTGCCAGCTTCGAGGTCGAAGGAAGCGTCGAACTCGGCGAACTTGCCGCGTACCTTGGTGATCATTGCGTGGCGTGCGACGAAACCAATGGTGGTGTGTGCTGCATCGAATACATAAGCGCTCATTGTGAGTCTCCTTTGTGGAAAATGTTTATTTAAAGATTTTGTTGTCGTTTCAACAATATTCAGCATAACAGATAGGTGACACGTCCACAAATTTCCTTAATAAGGAGGCCACTACCTCGAACGATAGTGGCCTTTTTCGTTACGCTTCTTGTGCAGTCACCGGCGGCAACGCGGACCACGGGAACACGATCCATTGGTCGGTATGCTTCCACACGAAATCTGGCTCAATTTCGGTGCGCGGCTTGGCATATACGCAGGCAGTTTGCACAATCGCGCCCTGATCTTCCAGCAGTCGAACCACCAAAGAAAGCGTGCGACCAGAATCTGCAACATCATCAACCACCAACAGACGCTTGCCCGCAAGAGCATTGACATCCAACAGCGGCTCTAAGAGCACTGGATCTGGCAGTGTTTCATTCACATCGGTATAAAACTCGACGTTAATCGCGTCGGAAAGCTTCACACCCAAGGCATAGGAAAGCGCGCCAGCAGCCACCAAGCCGCCGCGCGCAATGGCAATAATAATTTCTGGATTGAACTGGGAATCGGCAATAGTTTGCGCCAGCTCCCGCGAAGCCACGCCAAAGCCTTCCCAGGTCAGTACTTCTTTTTCAACAAGGTCTGAAGAATCTGCATGATAAGCCATACATCAACTTTAGCGCGTCGCACCAAAGAAACAAGGCGAGAATCACTGGTGTGATTTTTCTTTCACAATGATTCTCGCCTGCGTCGATTAGCTCGTCGCATCAAAGCGTGCGTGTGCGACCATCTCGTCCCACTCCACAATTTTCTTGCGCTCGCGGCCCTCGCCAGCACCCAACGCGCGCTCAGCCTCGTCCAAGCGATGCCAGCCATCCCACGTCGTATACGCAATTTGCTTGTCGACGAGGAACTGCGTCACAGCCTCATCTTCCGGCTGCGCCGGCGCCGCCAAGTTTCCAGCCTGATAGTCGTTTAGCAGCATCTCGATCGTCTCTTTAGCATCCGACTTCGTGTTGCCAATCAAGCCAACCGGGCCGCGCTTAATCCAACCGGTGGTGTACAAACCAGGCACCACACTGCCGGTTTCTGGATCGAGCACATGGCCACCATCATTCGGGATAACCGCCTTTGCCTCATCAAATGGCACATCGGTAATCGCATCAGAACGATAGCCGACTGCGCGGTACACCGCTTGTACTGGCCACGTGCGGAACTCGCCGGTGCCAACCACGCCACCATTGCCATCAAGGCGAGTGCGTTCGGTCTTTAAGCCCACAACCTTGCCATCTTCGCCAAGGATCTCAATTGGGGATTCGAAGAAGTGAATGAACAACTTATGCGGCGCACCTTGCGGATCACGCATTGCGTACTGCTCCAAGGTGTTGCACACCAGATCCTGCGACTTCGAATCACGACGTGCCTGCTCGGAAGTCGCATCATAATCAATATCCTCTGGATCCACGACAACTTCAATCGTAGGAGAGTGATCCAATTCCTTTAATTCAAGCGGGGTAAACTTCGCCTGCGCTGGGCCACGACGACCAAACACATGCACCTCAGTTGCCTGATTCTGCTTCAACGAGGCATACACATTATCTGGGATTTCGGTCACCAGCAGCTCGTCGCCAGTCTTGGCCAAAATACGAGCCACATCCAGGCCCACGTTACCCACGCCAATCACAGCAACCTGACGAGCCGACAAATCCCACGAACGCTCAAACTCCGGATTACCATCGTAGAAGCCCACGAACTCAGCCGCGCCATGCGAACCCTCCAGGTCCTGGCCAGGAATGTCCAGATCGCGGTCTGCGACAGCGCCAGTGGAAAACACCACTGCGTCGTAAAAGCTTTGCAATTCGGCAACGCTGACCGTCTTGCCGACATCAACATTGCCCAAGAAACGCACATTCGGCTTGCTTAATACCGCATGCAAAGAATTCACAATTCCCTTAATACGGGGATGGTCAGGTGCCACACCGTAACGAATCAAACCAAACGGCGCCGGCATGCGCTCAAATAAGTCAATCGAAACCTCTTGACCAGATTTCATCAGCAAATCAGAAGCATAAATGCCAGCAGGGCCAGCGCCAACAATGGCAACACGCAATGGGCGAGAAGAAGTCATGAAGCAATCACATTCCTTTCCCTAATAACTTCGATGAGTCAGGGATCGATCCGTCAAGCAGGCTCAGGGTGGGAGACTGCGGGTGCATTTTCTTAAATCATGACTACCTTACCCCTATTAAGGAAAATTTGGCGATAAACGTGACCTACCAGTAGCGCAAACAGCGGCATGCGAATACGAACACATCTGCGCTAAACTTGAGTTTCGATTCACAGGTATGCCTTACTGGTATGCCGCTCACAACGAAAATGAAGGGACTTTTGAAGGTGACCCAGCTCAACCGCTCCGTCCTCATAACTACAATTGGCTGCGCATTTGATCCTGCGCAGGCTGAAGCGCTCGCCACGGCACTTGGTGTTTCCACGCGGCCGTTGGCAGGCGAGGAGGCGTCGATAAGCTCTGTGCTGGCAAATGCTGCCACAGAACCAGTTGCCTATCTTGGCACCGGTAACTACGACTTTGATGTGCGTTGCGCGGCGGCGTTGGGCGTTGCGCTGATCGTGATTGCTCCTGCCGATGATCTCGCGCTGAAGCTCGGGCGCAAGCAGGCGCAGGAACTTGGCGCGGTCGTTGGTGCCGTTGTGCTGCCAGGTGCCGATATTGCAGCCGTGGCACAGCAGGCGGCTGCGGCTGAGGCTGAAGTTGTGATGACTGCGGAGGTCTTCGAGCACTGGCTGCTGGAGAAGGCGAAGCAAAATCGCGCGCATATTGTGCTGCCAGAAGGCGACGATGACCGCATTTTGCTGGCCGCCGATCAGTTGCTTGCCCAGGGCATTTGCGAGCTGACGATTCTTGGCGACCCAGCTGCCATTCAGCAGCGCGCCACCGAGCTGGGCCTCGACCTGTCGCAGGCACACCTCTCCGATCCGCTCAGCGACCCACGCGCCGAGGAATTCGCCGCCGACTTCTACGAGCTGCGCAAGCATAAGGGCATGACCGAAGACAAAGCCCGCGAAACCATGAAGGACATCTCGTATTACGCAACGATGATGATCCATAAGGGGCTTGCCGACGGCATGGTCTCCGGCGCCGCGCACACCACGGCACATACCATTAAGCCTTCATTCCAGATTATTAAGACCCAGCCAGGTGCCTCCGTGGTGTCCTCCATCTTCTTGATGGTGATGCGCGGCCGTCTCTGGGCCTTTGGTGACTGCGCTGTGAATCCAAACCCAACCGCTGAACAACTCGGCGAAATCGCCATCGTGTCCGCGCGTACCGCAGCGCAATTCGGCATCGAACCACGCGTTGCAATGCTGTCCTATTCCACCGGTGCATCCGGTACCGGCCCAGACGTCGACCGTGCGGTTGCCGCCGTGGCACACGCACACAGCATTGATAGCAGCGTTGCCGTCGATGGCCCACTGCAATTCGACGCAGCCGTGGACCCAGGCGTTGCTGAAAAGAAGATGCCAGAATCCCCAGTGGCTGGTAACGCAAACGTCTTTATCTTCCCAGACCTAGAAGCTGGCAACATCGGCTACAAGACCGCCCAGCGCACCGGCCACGCCCTTGCCGTTGGCCCAATCCTCCAAGGCCTTAATAAGCCAGTTAATGACCTCTCGCGTGGCGCGACCGTTGCCGATATCGTCAACACCGTCGCAATCACCGCAATCCAAGCCTCAGGCATGAAAGAACAATAAATAATGGCCCTCGTACTCGTCCTTAATTCCGGCTCCTCCTCCATCAAGTTCCAGCTTGTCGACCCTGACCAGCACGCAACCGACGAACCATTCGCATCCGGCCTCGTCGAACAAATCGGAGAACCAGTCGGCCGCGTCACCTTAAAGCACAAAGGTGAAAAATACACCCTTGAAGACGCCATCCCAGACCACAAAGCTGGCCTCGACCACGCCTTCAAGCTTATGGACGCCCACGGCTGCGGACCAACCTCCGTAGACCTCCTGGCAGTCGGCCACCGCGTCGTCCACGGCGGCACCTTGTTCTCCCACCCAGAAATCGTCACCGATGAGATTCTGGACATGATCCGCGACCTTATCCCACTGGCACCACTGCACAACCCAGCCAACGTCGACGGCATCGTCGTCGCACGCCAACTGCTGCCAGACCTGCCACACGTAGCCGTGTTCGACACCGGCTTCTTCAACGGTATGCCGCCAGCAGCAGCGCTCTACGCAGTCCACGCGCCGACCGCTATTGAGCACGGGGTGCGCCGGTATGGGTTCCATGGGACGAGCCATGAGTATGTGTCGCAGAAGGTCGCCACCCTATTAGGGAAACCAGCCGATGAAGTGAACCAAATTACGCTGCATTTGGGCAACGGCGCATCATGCGCAGCCGTGCGCGGCGGCCACCCAATCGACACCTCCATGGGCATGACCCCGCTGGCAGGCCTGGTCATGGGCACCCGCTCCGGCGACGTCGACCCAGGCATCGTCTTCCACCTGCACCGCACCGCCGGCATGAGCATCGACGAGATCGACAATCTCCTTAATAAGCAGTCCGGCGTCAAAGGCATTTCCGGCGTTAACGACTTCCGCGAACTGCGCACCATGATCGACGACAACAACCAAGACGCATGGTTGGCCTACAACATCTACATCCACCAACTGCGCCGCTACATCGGTAGCTACATGATCGCATTAGGGCGTGTCGACGCGATCACCTTCACCGCCGGCGTGGGTGAAAACGACCAATTCGTGCGTGCCGACGCTCTCGATAACCTCGAGATGTATGGCATTAAGATCGACCCAGAACGCAACGCCGTTCGCAGCGATCAGCCACGCTTGATCTCCACCGACGACTCGACCATTCAGGTTTGGGTCGTGCCGACGAACGAAGAACTGGCGATCGCGCGCTACGCGAAGCAACTCGCCTATTAAGGAAAATTCCTATAATGGCCGTTCCCTAATAGGGGCGGCCATTTTTTCGCTTCGCGCACAGACTCCCACACCTATTAGACTGCCCAAACGCCATTTTGGTTCCTTGATATTTCTCACATCAAGTTCAGTTGAAGCGACCTTAGAATCCTGTTTTGATGAGTGCATGGATATCATTCGTCGGCACGCACAATTAGCACCTGAAGGCGCAGAGCTGATTGCTGCATTAAAAGATTCGGGCCTCACCCGCACCGAGATCGCCGATGTTTTGGATATTTCGGCACAGCGAGCTTCAATGCTCAGCGCCATTGGGGAAGCCCTGACGGCGCAGGATTTGAAGTTGGCTGCGGACCTGAAGTACAGCGTCGATAGGCTGCATGAGATTTCTGGCATTAACAAACGGCTCAAGAACCCCGACGTCGACGTGGCGAAACTGCGCACCGACCTGATTCGCGACTGCGCGCAGATGAAGCATCGTGATTTGCGGGCGTATGTGCGGGAGTTGCTGCAGGAGCTCAACGACGGCTACATCCCTATTAGGGCGTGGTATCTGCGATACTCGGCGGTGGCGGACAACGATGGCATGAAATACCTCATCGCCAAGATGCCTGCTGAGCACGTCGATCGGCTGTGGACCACGCTCACGCCGCAAGCGCGGGCCCTGGCCGGCAGCGGGCAAGCCGTGAGCGAGGCAGAAGGACACGCCAAGGCGCTGTTTGCGCGGGTTGTCGAGGGGCATGCCGGTACTTACGAGCACGTCGAGGCGGGCGAGAATCCGGCGAACCCGAAGGATTTGCGGCATCGGCCGTGCTTCCTCATCCCTATTAAGGACACGCATTTCTTAGAAAACGGCGAAATCGCTAATAGCGACGGTGCGATCATCGACATGCGCGAGCTTGTCGACGCCACTGTCCACGAATATGGATATGCCGTAACTTGCTACAACGACAAAGATGGTGTCCCTCGGCCGCAACAAGCATTTGAAATTAAACGCCTTGCTGATGCCGACGATCGCTTCCTGACCATCATCAGCCACCTCATTTGCCAGCACGCTGATTGCGATGTTCCAGCCGTGCGTTGCGAAATACACCATATTCAGGCTTTCGCTCGTGGCGGCAGCACAACATTAGAGAATCTTTGTCCGTTGTGTAGGCAGCACAATCTGGAAAACGATGACGATCCGGATCGGCCGAAACATGGCCGCGTTATTAAGGACCGGACTACCGGTTTAACCTGGTACAAAGACTACAAGGGCAGAATACGAAGAAATCAGGCAAAGATTCAAGAATATAACGGGCTTGCGGCTGCGAGCAGAATGCTCTCGTCATAAAAATTTCGCTCTCCAAGGATGGAACAAAACCTTGGAGAGCGAAGCATGCCGTTATTAGAACCAGGTTTTCGGCCGCACCTTATTAGCGGTATCGACAAGCGTGTAACGGTGGCGCGCAGTCGGTGAACTTCGGGCCTGTAACCGTAACTTTTTCGCTAATCCAGTGCGGAGACCTTTTTGGGTAAATTCGTATTCGAAGATTTCTTGATTATTAGCGGATGCTTGTAGATCATTGCTGCGTAGCCATTCCAACGCCTTATTAAGAATGGCAATTTCTAGTTGCAAAAAGCGTGGCTCATTCGTCGGAATTTCTTCCAGACGCCTTGCCGCGCGACGGATGTTTTCTTCTGTCGGGGTGCCTGAAATCAGGTACAAAATCGTCGTCAAGCGTGCCATTCGATGATGCATCGAAGCTGCTGGAACCTTATCAAGTGCCTCAATAGCAAGTTCGAGTTGATGCTCTGCCATGAGCTGCCGTGCTAAGCCGAACGCCGAGCTCACCGTAGTTGGGTTCGTTGCCCACACCAATGCGTAGAGATAAATCGCTTTATAGCGTAGCGCGACTGGATCTTGCGTAAGTTTATTCCACACGCCAGCCATGTCATTGACAATATCGCCTTTCAGCGTTGCTGCTTCAAGCACGACTTCCGGTGAAAGCACCGAGGTATTCGCAAGGCCTTGTTTCTGCAGCAGCAGTTCGCTAATAGCAGCGCGCGCCAGCTTTGGCGCTGATTCTCCTGGCAGAATCGTGAAAACCTCATTAAAGGACGACTGAGCTTGTTCGTAATTCTCTAATAGGAGGTAAGTAATGCCCTCGTACCACTGAAATCGCCAGTCATCGCCCAATGTCGGCTGAATATTGCGCAACCAATTCGCCGACTCGCGAGTAAACCCTAGATCAAGCAAACTCCGCACGATGCCTAATGGAAGCTCTTTTGAATGCACAAACTCATCAAGCTTGTAGGCATCACGCAAGGTTTGCAAAGTTTCAGAAGGCTCAGTGTAGCTCGAACCGGCGATCATTGAGGCGCCAGGATCGGAACGGTCTAGCAACGGGATATGCAAAGCCGCCACAACTTCCGCCGGAGTAATGGACGCATCTCTCTTAATACCGTCGACAATCTGATCGGTTCGAAACACCACATGCTTAGTGCCGAATGTTGAACGCTGCGGCGAGAACAAGGAATGTTGTGCCGGGTACTGTCGTCCTTCATGAATTGCGAGATATTCGCGCAAGACGCCGTAAAGCTGCGTTTCAATTTCCCTAATACTGGAGAAGCGTTTCTTCGGATCCGGATCCGTCGCCCGCTTCAACAATCGATAAAAGCTCAAATAGTGCGCAAATGTCGGCTCGGTACTTGGATCTGGCAATTCGGGCAGATACACCCCGTTTTTGTGCGGCAGTTGGATTGTCAGTGCGGCGAGCGTTCGCCCAATAGTGTAGATGTCGCTGGCGATGCTTGGCCCTTCGGTTGCCACCTCTGGCGCTTGAAAGCCTTTGGTGCCAAAAATGTACCCAAAAGCCTTAATACCGGAAACCGCCCCAAGGTCGATCAGCTTCACCTGATCCTCCGTGACAATAATATTGTCCGGCTTCAGGTCGTTGTACACCACACCGCGCGCGTGCAGGTATTCCAGCGCGGGTAGGACTTCCAGGATGTATCCAATGGCAATGTCTATTGGGAAAATCCCGCCTGGTTGCGCCTTACTGCGCTCCCGCAGCGACGGCCCCGGCGCGTATTCCATGACGATCAGACCACCCTCCACGCGCGGATCGTCGATAAAGTTGTACGCCTTCACGATCACAGGGTGCGTAATATCCGCCAAAAACTCCCGCTCTGATACCGCTGCCGCGTAGTCTCGCGGATTATCTTTCGCCATTAACCCCTTGACGACGACGACCCTGCCAGAAATATTTCGGTCTTCCGCCAAATAAATCCATCCCAGACCGCCTTTGGCAATCGTGCCGAGGATTTCATACTGCTCGGCAAGCAAATCGCCCGGTTGCAGCGGCGGCTGCTCCTGAGGCGGCACACCTTCCATATTCAGAAACTCAGTTTCCTTAATAGGGATGAAGGGGAGGTGTACCATCCCGTTCGCCACAGCTCGATCCCCGCGTGTTGTCGCACGTCGTTGGCGGAATGTCGTAAGCGCTTCATGCCGTGATGCAGCTGATGGATCCTGTTGCGGCAGGGGCAATTTCCCTAATAGGGGAAAGTCGTCTTCATCATCCTCCGCGAACGGATCAAACGGCACCGCGCTCGTGCTTTCCTGATAATCGTCAAACGGGTTGTACGGCACCGCGCTGGTGCTTTCTTGATGGTCGTTAGTTGTCATGGTGCTGTTCTGGCTGGTAGTTGAGTGCTGGTGGTTGTTGGGTTGGGAGGTATTTCCCGAGCCACGTGTTGTAGTGTTGCTGCCAGGTGCCGTCGCGGTAGATACGTTCGAGAGTGGAATTGATTTGTCGGATGAGTCCGTCGGTGGGTCGGCGAGGCGTAGATTTGGCGATGGCGATGCCGTAGAGCTCCTTGTTGAGCGACTCGGGCAGAATAGTGGTTTGGGGGTCTTGGGCGGCCATGCCAGAGAGAATGGTGTCATCGGTGATAATGGCATCAGCTTGGTTTTGCTGCAGCGCGATGAGGCAATCCGCCGAAGATTTCACGATCAGCAGGTCCGAATTTTCCGTCTGATTGCGCGCGATCGCGGCCCCCGTCGAACGGTCGGTCACGCAGATGGTTCGGTGCGCCAGTTCGGCCAATCCGTGAATATTTGCGCTCTTTTCGACGAGAATACGGGTATTTCCTGTGAAATATGGAGTTGAGAAGGCTACTTGGCCTTGTCGTTCTGGGGTAATAGAAATCGTGCGCATCGCGATATCGATGGTGCCGTCGTCAAGCGCTTGGATCCAGTTTGTAGAGTCAACGTAGCGGAATTCGATGCGGTCCGGGGTGCCGAAAATGTCGCGGGCGATCTCTTTGGCGAGGTCGACTTCGAAGCCGCGGAGTTCGCCGGTGGCGGGGTCGCGGAAGCTGAGGAGGTTTTGCGATTGGTCGACGCCGACGATCAGCCGGCTGCGCGAAAAAATGTGCGGGATGCGATCGGATGGGAGCTGATTATTAGGGCGCAAACTCCCTAATAGGGGAGAATCGGAAAGCTGCTGCTCACGCACATTCTCCGCCTTCTCTACTTCCGCCCCAAGCGGCGTCGGGGTGTAGATCGTCGGCGGTGCGATGGCGGCGGGGATCGGCTCGGCGCTGCACGCTGTCAGCGCGAGGGTGCAGGCGCAGATGCAGGTGGTGAGGATTCGCTGATTCATTAGAGGTATTCCTGCAGTCGTGGTCGGATGCCGATCCAGTAGCTGAGGGTCGCCAAGATGCTGAGGATAAACAGCAGCGGGGCGGTGGTGGAGCTGGTGGTGTCGTCGGCAAGGCGGTTGCGCATGGTTTCGCGGGTGTGGTCGATGAGGGTGGCTAAGGCGTCGTCAAGGAGCTCGTAGTTGTTGGTGCCGGCGGTGGTGAGCACGATGGTTTGCGCGTGCTCGTAGTCGCCATTGGTGAGCGTTTCGACGAGGGCATTGTGGGTGCGTTCCCATCCAAGCAGTGCTGCCTGCGCGGGCTCGGATTCATTAGGAAATTCTTTCAAAGTTTCCCTAATAAGGGTGGTGGTGTTTTGGTACGTATTATTCGTCTGTATCAATGATTGCCTCCACACGAGCGCCAGCATTTCGGTGGTGCGCGCTTGTTGCGCGGCGATGCGCGCGTCGATGAGGTGCTCGAGGGGTGCGGCGGTTTGCGTGTAGGTATCTTCTGTGGCTTTCCACGCCAGCAAGGTGGTGGTGCTAATCCAGCAGGTGGTCAGCAGCATGATGAGAAAGCCCGCGCCGATGCCCTTATTAAGGCGTCGGTTGGTGGTGTGCGCGAGCCAGATTTGGGCGGCGATTAGGACCAAAAGCGTGCCGATGAGTCCAGCTAGCGGCTGCCATGGCGGAGTCGCTAGCTGCAGCTGTTGCTTATCGACCTTCAGATTCGTGAGCTTGTACAACTCATCCGCAGCCGGCAGCATCTGCTCGCGCATAAGACTAGACGCTTCAGACATATACGCCACCGCCACAGGATTTTGTTGCCGATTGTTGGCCCAAGCGGTTTCGACAAGTCCGGTGTAGATGGGCAGTTGCTGGTTGATTTGCGTAATCAGCTGCATCTCGCGACTATGCGGATCAGAAATTCCCGCCGCAGTATTCGCCAAGGCCCAGGCCGCGTGCTGGTAGGCGGTGGCGTAATCAGTGCGATTATTGTCTGTGTGTGCACCGGCGAGCACGAAACCGGAGCTTGCCGCTGTATCGGCATAGCTTAGCGACGAGTACAGGTTCTGCGCCATGTAGCTCATAGGTTCCGTGGTGGAGAGCAGGGTTTGGGAATCGAGGCGGCGTTGGTTGGTGATATGGCTCATATTGATGCCGCTTATTAAGGTGCACAGGCTGATGATGGCGACCATTGCGGTCATTTTGCCTGGTGTCGTTAAGAGGAACTGCCAAAAGCGCCGGGCCCACTGCTTGGGGTAGGTGATGTAGCCATGCCAGAATTCACGCCATTTGGAGCGCTGCTTGGCTTGATGATCGAGCCATTTGTCCAAGATGCTATCGGACAGGATAGTAGGGTGAGTCATGGTGATTGGTTACATTTCTACTGGTTTCTTTGTTACTTCAGTATATAGGAGTGCAAGGAGTTTACTGCTGGTGGAGGTTGGGTGTGGTGCCCTATGAAGGAAAGTTGGGCGGTTGGCGCGGGATTTCGGTGGGTGGTACTGCAGGGCGAAAGGTCGGCGCGAGAGAGGCCCGGCCCGCGATGATGTAGCGCGGTCGAGACGCAGCACGCGACGCCGCCACCCGCCGACGCCACCTCCCGCCGACGCCACCTCCCGCACCCACCAAACACTGCCCAAACCCCGCTTCCGCCCCACACTTCCGAAAAATGTGACACAATGGCTACATGATTGAAGTGCATGGTTTAACCAAGCAATATGGCAAGGTGCGCGCAGTTGATGATCTTTCATTCACGGTGCGCCCTGGAATTATTACCGGATTTTTAGGCCCCAACGGCGCAGGCAAATCAACCACGATGCGCATGATTATGGGATTGGACCGCCCTACCCAGGGTACCGCGCTTATCGACGGCGTCCCGTATACCTCCCTGAAGCGACCATTGTCGAAGATTGGCGCGCTTTTGGACGCCAAGGCAGTGCATCCCAACCGCTCGGCACGCAACCATTTGCGCTGGATTGCGCAGTCCAATGGCATTCCGAACTCGCGAGTTGATGAAGTGTTGAGTCTGGTCGGCTTAACTGAAGTCGCAAAGAAAAAAGCCGGCGGATTCTCCCTCGGTATGGGCCAGCGTCTTGGCCTGGCCACCGCCCTATTAGGGGATCCAGAGATTTTGCTTCTCGACGAGCCCGTCAACGGCCTGGATCCAGAAGGTATTCACTGGGTTCGTGAATTGTTGCGTGCATTAGCAGCTGAGGGACGCACAATTTTTGTGTCCTCGCACCTGCTGTCGGAGATGTCGCAAACGGCAGATCATTTGGTAGTGATTGGTCAAGGCAAGTTGATTGCTGATGAGTCCACCTATGATTTCATTAAGCACAATTCGGCGGCCACTGTGGTGGTTCGTACCAATGACAATGATGTTTTGGAAGCGTCGCTGGTGCAAGAAGGCAAGGTTGTGCGTCGTCAAGCAGATGCAGAGGGTCGTGAATCCTTGCTGATTGCGGATGCAACCACAGATGAAGTCGGTACCATTGCCTTTTCTTACGGGGTGTGTGTACACGAGTTGTCGTTGCAGCGCGCATCGTTGGAGCAAGCATTTATGGAAATGACTGGTCACGCGGTGCAATATCATGCGACGGTGGCTGGTGCAAAGGAGGCAGATCATGCTTAATACGATCCGTTCGGAGTGGACGAAACTGACCTCCACGAAGGCACTGTATTGGAATACGTTTGTGTTATTCCTGCTGACCTTGACGTTTGCGGCGATTGAGGGCTATTTTGTAAAGCCTGATCCGATTCTGCTGAACTTGCCAATTTTGCATGCCAACAAGGTGCTGGTGGGCTTGAATATGCTGGGCATGTTTGTCATTAGCATCCAGGCCATTATGGTGGTCACGGCGGAATATCGCCATGATTATGCCAGCGTGACCTTTACTGCCACGCCAAAACGCGTGCAGGTGGCCGTGGCGAAATGGTTGGTCACAGCGATGTTTATTGCCTTTATCACCTTCACCGCCATGATTGTCAGCTTGTACACCGCAAAGCTTTTAGGCGGGAGCGAAGCCTCGGCAACCCTGCGCGTGTGGGAAGACGATATTATTCTGCGCCTGATGTGGTTAATCCCGCTGAAGATGGTGCTGGTGGCAACCCTATCCCAAGGTGTGGCGTGGTTGCTGAAACAAACAGCCGGCGCGGTTTCCTTAATGGCGTTGTGGATGCTGATGCTGGAGAACATTCTTGGCCTGCTGCCAAAGGTGGGCGAGAAAATTGTGCAGTTCGGCCCATTCTCGAACCTGGTGAAGTTTGAAAATCAGATCACGATGGAAGCCTTCCCATATGGCGGCCAGGGCTCTGGTTGGTATTTCGCCGGCTGGGCGTTCGCGATGCTGGGCATCGGCATTGTCGTGATGATGAAAAAAGACGCATAAGTTCGTAGCGTTACACTTGGTCGAAGGTCTCTTGCCTGTTGGTGAGAGACCTTTCCTATTAAGGAAATTTTGCAATTCCGAAGCGCGTATCGCATGATCGTGCGGTGGGGCATAGTTGCAACAGCACTGCTGCTCTCACGCTTGCTTGACGACGCCGCCCAAGGTCTGCCGCACGCAAGGTTTGCTCGCGCCTCGCGGCCTACGCTGCGCCGCCGCGCCTCGCGGCCCCGCATCCCACGGCCCCGCGCCTCACCGCCCGTTCACGCCACTGCACCCCGCACCCGAGGCGGCCTGTGACACACCTAGCGCCCCGCGACACACCCCTTACTACTGCAAACTAGAGGTCAAGCGCATCACATTGTCAATATAGCGGCGTACCAGCGATCGCTGGTTCCAAACCTCAAGGGTCAACTCGTGTGAGGCATCGAGATATTCGTTGGCAAGCTCAAACAGTTGGCTCACAATATCGCCTTTGGCGGCTAAGAGGGAAATTTCGTAGTTCAAGCCGAAGCTCCGCATATCCATATTGGAAGATCCCAAAACGCCCATTGCTGTTGGGTGCTCTGGATCGGCCAAGAGGAACTTCGAGTGCAACACTGCTGGCGCTGGATATTGGTGAATATGCACACCGGCTTCCAACAAAGCTTGATAATACGACGATTGTGCATGTCCAACCATGAACTGATCAGACTTTTCGTTGACCAGCAGGTCTACTTTCACTCCGCGATAGCAGGCAGAGGTGACAGCTTCGAGCAACGACTCATCTGGCACAAAATATGGGGAACATAAAACCAAGTGGTGTTGGGCATGGTGAATGATCGAGTTGAACATTCGCAAATTCGGTTCGGTGGTATAGCCCGGGCCAGATGGCACTAGTTGCATGATATTTGAAGATTCCGCGTTGGCGTCGTGCGGTTTCTCGTTGTCAATCTTGAGTACTTCGTCTGATTCCAGATACCAGTCAACCGCAAACACGCGCCCCATGGAACTGACAACCGGACCCGAAAGCTCGATCATGATATCCACCCAGCGACGCTTAGTGGCCGCATCGCCTTTTGTCTGGTAGCTCGAGTCGATCATGTTCAACGAACCAATGAACCCCAACACACCGTCGATAATCACCATTTTGCGGTGATTGCGCAGGTCTGGGCGGCGGAAGCGCCATTTCCACGGTTGCAGCGGCAACATCATGTGCCAATCGACGCCAATGGCGTCAAGCCGCTTGCCAAGGCTGAAGTACCCTGCGTATTTCCACGACCCCACATGGTCAAAAAGCAATCGAACTTTCACCCCGCGTGCAACAGCACGTTCCAACGCACGGAAGAACACATCGGTCGTATCGTCCCACACCATGATGTAGATTTCGACGTGCACAAACTCTTGCGCTTCATCAATCGCCGCAGCCATGCGCGCAATAGTTGCCTCATACTCCGAATGCAACCCATGATTCGTGCCAGTCAGTGCTGGCATGCTGGTCAAATGCCGATTCAGGGTAAAAATTGTTTGCAATTCTGGCGTCAAACACTCTTTGGGATAATCAGCAATATTTACTTGACCATTGGTAGTATGCACGCTCGCAGCCTGCTGCACTTTGTGGCGACGGGCATTAATATATGGCGAGCCCATGAGTAGGAACAGCGGCAATCCCACATATGGCAACAGCAAAATCGCTAATAGCCACGCCGTTGAGGAGGATGGCCGCCGACCTTCAGGCACGAAACCAATTGCAATTACCTTAATAACGTAGTCCGCGATCAGGCCGAGGGTAAGAGCATGGTTCCAATCTAAGTACATGGGGTGTACTCCACAATCACCGGTGCGTGATCCGAAGGCTGAACATTATGTCGCTCTTCAACATCAATAAAACTATGCACAACCGATAAATCGCGGGCAAGCTGGAAATCAATCAGCATGCCTTCATTGCGTTCAATGCGATACCCCTTATAGTCCCAATAGGAATAGCCGTCTTGTGGCGAAGCTACCGTCAAACCTGCGTCCAGGAGATGCTCAAAAGCCTGCCGCTCAGGCTCACTGACATGCGTTAATCCAGTAAACGCCGCACGGTCCCACACGTGGGTGTCCTCTGGGGCAATATTGAAATCGCCACCAATGACCATTGGCCCTTCGGTATGCTGCACATGCTGCGATAACGCCCGTAACCAGCGCAATTTATAGTCGTAATGCGGATCGGCAATCGCGCGCCCATTCGGCACATACACACTCCACACACGCACCCCGCCGCAGGTTGCGCCCACTGCCCGGGCTTCTACAGTTTGCGGTTGGGTTGGATCTTTATGAAAGCCTGGTTGTTGCGGAAATTGCTTGTCGACGTCATCAAGGCCAACGCGTGAGAGAATCGCAACACCATTCCACTGGCTGTAGCCAACGTGAGCAATTTCATAATCCGGAAATGCGTCATAGGGGAATTGTGCGTCTTTGCATTTGGTTTCTTGCACCAATAACACATCGATATTTTGGCGTTCTAAAAACTGCACCATGTGAGTCACACGTGTGCGAACCGAGTTTACGTTCCAATTGGCAATGCGCATAGTTATCACTCTACTGAATCATGAAACTTGGCATAGCCGAATCGATGATGTTCGATAAATCCCGATGCTTGCCAAAACGCCACACCGGTGCTGTTTTCGGCACTGATATTCACGATCGCCTCGGTGGCACCATGCTCAATGCCCCAATTGGAAAGTGCCTGCAGCAGTTTGGTTGCTAGCCCACGGCGTCGATAAGCAGGTAAAACTTCAAGGTGGGCAATCCCGAGGTAATGTTCGTGCACGCGCGCGATCGCTGCTGCAAGGATAGTCTGGTTGTCGGTGATGCTGGCACAAATTTGGTTTGGTGCAGGTAGCAGCGCGGCAAGATGCGGCGGCAGGAAATGCGGCGCGGTCGGCCAAGCGTGATCAAGGGTGACGTTGGTAGTTGGGTGAGATTCCAGGGAGGCAGTGAGCATGAGGTAATCGTGGCTGCGCAGCCCAATCCACTGATCAGCAATTTTGCCAATGCGCTCAGGAATCAGCAGCAAGGCAGGGGTGTGATGTGCCGCAAAAAACTCAGTGATTTCGTGAATTGGGACCTCTGCAAACGCGGCACTTGGGCCAAGTGGGGCAGCAGTATTCGACCACGGCCATGGTCCCCCAGCGCGCATAAGCCAATGCCCCTGGCTCGTCCACTGCTCGTGGGTGGAGGAGAACAGCTGCGCGTGGGCTAATTCGAGCTTGCGAATATCAGAATTACGAATTGTGCGCGGCGAAAGTTTCTTAATAATGTGAATTTCGTTCTCGCGCAAGGTAATGCTGTCATGCGAAGAAGGGTATCCGCCGGTTAATTGCGGGCGAATCGAAAGTGAAACCCCAGGCTCAATCGCTGTGATGTGGCCGATAATGTCAGAATGCGCAGCACCAACATCGCGGTGGGCAGTTCCTGGCACTATGCGGCGAACCACCACGCGATCGCCAACTGCTGGGGCATCACTTCGGAAAATATAGGACACGTGTTAGTCTTCGATCTGATCGTGCCCGAATGGGTCTTCGTCCACGCCTGGCATCCAGGTCAAACCAGAAACAGTCCAGCCTTCGCGCTTAATAGCCTTCTTCGCCGCGCGCTTCCAGCGCCCCACCAACATATCGGCATACACATAGCCATCAAGGTGGCCGACCTCATGCTGGAAACACCGCGCTAAAAATCCGGTAGCTTCAGCACTGACTTCTTCACCTTTTTCATTCAAGCCAGTGACCTTTGCCCAAGTCGCGCGACCAGTTGGGAAGCCCAAACCTGGCAAGGAGAGGCAGCCTTCTTCGTCGCTACCGTCAGTTGCTGGCATACCTAATGGCAGCTCAGAGGTCTCGAGCACTGGGTTAATAAAGCAGCCACGGTGGTAGTTGCCTTCATCATCTGGGCAGTCATAGACGAAAATGCGCTTATTCACGCCAATTTGGTTCGCTGCTAAGCCCACGCCACGTGCGACTTCCATGGTTTCAAACATATCTGCAATGAGTTCTTGCAGGTCTTCGATTGGTTCGGTAACAAGCTCGGTCGGCTTGTGCAGCACTTCGGTGCCATAAATAACGATTGGACGTACAGTCATGATCTACAGTGTAAACATGGGAATCAATACAGACCATTCGGCACTACTGGACTTTGAAGAAAAAGCCCCCAAAAGTATGAGTGCCAAACAAGAAGCAATTCGTCAGCAGTTAGGATTAACTCCTATTACCTATTATCAGTGCCTGAATATGGCGCTTGATGATCCTGCCATGTTAGAAAAATATCCGCAGCTCGTTGCCCGTCTTCGTCGAATTCGGGAGTCAAACGATCTGTCTAGTTCTTCAACACCAATCGATACTTATTAGGATAAAACCCGTGACTGAACAAAATTCTCTCCCACTGCGTGGCGTCGCAATGATTTTAATGGCGGTAGCTGCTTTGCTCGTCAGCTGGGGATTATATTCCAGCACCCGTGAAGGTGTGGAAACCCCAGAAGCTGCAGGAATTGCGCCGACTACGTCAGCAGGAGCGATGAATGCAGGCTCACAGCAACAGCCTCCAGCCGATCCAAGCAAAGCCGGCGATCAGCCACCAGCGCCAGCAAGTGATGCGCAACCTGGTCAAGGTGGAGCACAGCCACCAGCGAGCGATCCAGCAACCCCTGCAGCTCCTGCAACACCACCTGCTGATCCAGCGGCACCGGCAGCACCTGCACCAGTGCGCGTGAATGTGCTGAATAACTCCACGATCCAAGGATTAGCAGCACGAGTACAAGATCGTCTTGGCCATGATGGTTATGCTATTCACCACGTTGGCAATCTGCAGGCTTTCAACGTGCCAGAAAATACTGTGTTCTTCACCGATAATGAAGCAGAAGCGCGTCGATTAGCAGAGTCGATTGGAGCAATTGCTGTTCCTCGCCCAGAAGGATTACCTGGAGAGTTTGCTGAACCTGGCATGCTCACGGTGGTACTTGCAGGCGAAACTCAATAACAACCCACTGGATGGAACCTACTGGTATGCAAGAATTTCACGCATCAGCCAAGCCGACGCTCGGCGTTGAATGGGAGCTCGCACTGATCGACCCGATCACGCGCGATTTAACCTCACGTGCCGCAGATGTTATTGCGCTGGCAACGTCTGCACAGCCAGATATTCACTTAGAGCGTGAATTTCTTGCCAACACCGTCGAAATTGTCACCCCAGTATGTGACACCGTGCCGCAAGCAGTGGCAGAACTGCGCAAAGCATTAACGGCGGTGCAACAAGCAGCAGGTTCATTGAATCTGAAATTATGGGGTTCGGGGTCGCACCCATTTTCTGATGTGCGCACCCAACCAACCAGCGCAAAAGGGCATTACGACGAAATCATTGCGCGCACTCGCTATTGGGGAAATCAGATGCTCATTTGGGGCATTCATACCCACGTTGGTATCTCTGATAAACATCGCGTCTGGCCAATTATTAATGCCCTGCTCACCAACTATCCGCATCTGTTAGCCTTAACCGCTTCCAGCCCTGGCTGGGATGGCATTGATACTGGCTATGCGTCCAACCGCACGATGCTGTATCAACAATTACCGACCGCCGGTTTACCATATCAATTTCAAAGCTGGGAAGAATGGGAATCCTTTATGGATGACCAGCAAAAATCGGGCGTGATTAACCACACCGGTTCCATGCACTTTGATATTCGACCAGCTGGCAAGTGGGGCACGATCGAAGTACGCGTGTGCGATTCCACCGCCAATATTCAAGAATTAGCCGCCGCCGTGGCCTTAACCCATTGCCTGGTTGTCTATTACGACCGTCTGCTTGCTGCCGGTCAAGAACTGCCGAGCTTGCAGCCGTGGCACGTTTCGGAAAACAAGTGGCGCGCAGCCCGCTATGGCATGGACGCGATCATTATTGTTGATCGCGAAACCAACGAGCGACTCGTCACCGATGATTTGTTGCTGTGGGTGGAAACATTGCTGCCGATTGCGCAGGAATTAGAATGCACAACCGAGCTGAACTATATTAAGGAAATTATTGCAACTGGCGCTGGATATCAGCGACAGCGCGCACTATTTGAACAGCACGGTTCGTGGTACCCAGCAGTGGACGCCACAATCGCAGAACTTGAACAAGGATGGCAATAATGACCTCTCAACTCGTGGCGATCCCACATATGGGCGAATTCCCCGACGTGTTTGTCGATCTCGTCCAAGAGTTCCGAGGCATGAAAATCTTTCCCGCCAAAGGCACACTCACACAACAAGCCGCAGCCTTCGAGCAGTGGTTAGATAAGCACGAGTTGCGTTCCAATATTGTCATCATTGGCCGCGGCACGGGCGGTTTTATTGGCCAAATTGTGGCCAAGCGCCAGCCACAGCGCATTCAGCACATTCTCGCTGTCTACTATCCCGACGAAGCACTGGAATTACCAGAGGCCATTTTCCCGGAAAAGTCCCTGATCCCGACCGATATTCCAGTCACTCGCATCGATGATGAGGCAGCGCTTGCGCACGAGCTGCTGCAATATCTTTAAGGGCACCTCGCGCACCTCGCTTTGCGACGCAGCCCAGCACCGCACCCCACAAGTTCGCAATGCCGCGCCGGGTCCGCAGCCCACAGACAGCGCCGCGCCGGGTTCGTGTTCCGCAAGCAGCACCCCACAGCGCCTTACCAAAAAGATGAGGTTGGAAGAACACTCTTCCAACCTCATCGTTCTTACACGAACAACGCGTAATTATGCACCGGTGTAGCTGAGCAAGAACGTTGCTTCAGCAATTGCAATATCGCGAATCTCACGTGGATCAACCGACTCATTTGGCGAATGAATGGTGCACTGTGGCTCCTCTACGCCGAATAGGGTCAGCTCGGCATGTGGCGAAATCTCCATCAATTCAGTGCACAGTGGAATCGATCCGCCAGCGCCAACGACCGTCAGCGGCTTATTCTCATATGCCGCACGCAAGCATTGTGAAAACTCCTTTACTGCAGGACCTTCCAAGGAACCTGCGAATGGCTGATTCACATCGTGAATCTCAGCAACAACTTTCACACCCCAAGGTGCATGCGCATGCGCATGTGCGACAACTGCATCTGCAACCTCTTGAGCATCCATTCCCGGTGGCACACGCAAGTTCAAACGCGCTGCAGCAGTCGCCGGAACAGCATTCACAGCATGCGCGACAGGGGTAGAAGTAAAACCTGTTACCGAAAGCGCTGCACGCGCCCACACCATATCGGCTGGATCGTCATCGTCGGTACCCATAATTTGGGTACCTTCTAACATGCCGGCATCTTTTCGGAAGGCCTCGCGATCATAGCTGGCACCTTCCCACTTCACGGTGTTATCAATGCCATCAATAACGGTGCGGCCAAACTCATCGCGGTAAGAATCAATCAGACGAATCAAAGCAGCAGCGGCATCTGGTGCTGCACCACCGAAGGAACCTGAATGTACAGGTGTAGCGAGCGTATCGACGCGCAGATCAATCTGCGCTCCACCACGTAATGTGGTGGTCAGCGTTGGTTCGCCAACAGCGGCATTACCAGTATCTGCAATGAGGATCACGTCGGCGTCGAAAAGCTCAGGTTGCTCTGCTAAGAGGGCAGAAAGTTCGGCACCACCTTGTTCTTCAGAACCTTCAACTAAAACTTTCAACCCTAAATCGGTGCCGCCAAGTTCATTGATGGCGCGCAAGGCAGCAAGGTGCATGACAACATTGCCCTTGCAATCGGCAGCGCCGCGAGCGTACCAGCGGCCGTCACGCTCGGTGAGTGTGGTTGGGTCAGACAGCCACAAAGCTGGATCGCCTGCTGGCACCACATCATAGTGGCAGTAGAGCAACACAGTTTTTGCATCGCCAACTGGTGCCTTCACACCGAGGAACGCAGGAGAGCCGGTTTCTTCCTTGTATGCAGTGACTGTTAAGCCAACCGATTCCAGTGAAGCGCGGATCCACGCTGCTGCACCGGCGTGATCATCGCGCAGCTCAGGGGCGCTATGCACCGAATGGAAGGAGGTAAGTTCTTGTAAATCTTGAAAGATTTGCTTATGTTGCGCCTCAATCAGTGGGCGCACTTTTGCGGTAATTTCGGCAATAGTCATAGGTATCAGCATAAGCGAATGAGAATTACAGCAAAACCCTTGAAGTATCACTTGGTATAACCTGCAGATCTTTGTATTCGGACGATATTTGATGCCTGGCTGCGTCGAAAAGCGATGCTGGCGGGTTTTGAACGCTCACAGCGAATATTTTTGCTAGGAGTCAAGAATTCCTGATAGAACAAAGGTACGTGGGAAACCTTGGGGCTTCATGAGTGCCAAACCCACGAATGATGAAAGAAGTGTGTACATTTTATGGTGCACCAGTCGATGATCGAAGACACGATTTAAAAGGAGAACACTCATGGCAAAGATTATTGCTTTTGATGAGGAAGCACGCCGCGGTCTTGAGCGTGGCCTTAACACTTTGGCAGATGCTGTAAAGGTGACGTTGGGGCCAAAGGGTCGTAACGTTGTTTTAGAGAAGAGCTGGGGTGCGCCTACCATTACTAACGATGGTGTCTCCATTGCTCGTGAGATTGAGCTGGAAGATCCTTATGAGAAGATCGGCGCTGAGCTCGTCAAGGAAGTCGCGAAGAAGACTGACGACGTTGCTGGCGACGGTACTACCACGGCAACTGTGCTGGCACAGGCACTGGTTCGCGAAGGTTTGCGCAATGTTGCTGCAGGCTCGAACCCAATGGGTATCAAGCGCGGTATCGAGCAGGCTGTGGCAGCAGTAACCGCCAAGTTGCTTGAAACTGCCAAGGAAGTTGAAACCGAAGAAGAAATTGCTGCAACCGCTGGTATTTCTGCAGCTGATCCTGCAATCGGTGCACAGATCGCAAAGGCTATGTACGCAGTTGGTGGCGGCAAGCTGAATAAGGAATCTGTTATTACCGTTGAAGAGTCCAACACCTTCGGTGTGGAGCTGGAAGTTACCGAAGGTATGCGCTTTGATAAGGGCTACATTTCGGGTTACTTCGCAACCGATATGGAACGTCTTGAGGCAGTGCTTGAAGACCCATATATTTTGCTGGTTTCCGGCAAGATTTCCAATATTAAAGACGTTCTCCCATTGCTGGAGAAGGTCATGCAGACCGGCAAGCCACTGCTGATCATTGCAGAAGACGTAGAAGGCGAAGCACTGTCCACCCTGGTTGTGAACAAGATTCGCGGTACCTTCAAGTCCGTAGCTGTCAAGGCTCCAGGTTTCGGCGATCGTCGTAAAGCAAATCTGCAGGATATGGCTATCTTGACCGGTGGCCAGGTTATCGCTGAAGAAGTTGGCCTGCGTCTGGAGACCGCTGATCTGCCATTGCTGGGTCGAGCACGCAAGGTAGTTGTGACCAAGGATGACACCACCATCGTGGAAGGCCTCGGCTCTGCAGACCAGATTCAGGGTCGCGTGAACCAGATCCGCACCGAAATGGAAAACTCCGATTCCGAGTACGACCGTGAGAAGCTGCAAGAGCGTCTGGCAAAGCTTGCCGGCGGCGTGGCAGTGATCAAGGTTGGCGCAGCGACCGAGGTTGAGCTCAAGGAGCGCAAGCACCGCATTGAAGACGCTGTGCGTAACGCAAAGGCTGCTGTTGAAGAAGGCATTGTTGCCGGCGGCGGTGTTGCGTTGCTCCAGGCAGCTCACGTGCTTGATGCTGATCTCGACCTGGTTGGCGATGAGGCAACCGGCGTGAAGATCGTTCGCGAGGCATTGTCTGCACCACTGAAGCAAATCGCCTACAACGCAGGCATGGAGCCAGGTGTGGTTGCTGATAAGGTTTCTCACCTGCCAGCTGGCCAGGGCTTAAATGCTGCAACCGGCGAGTACGTTGATTTGATGGCTGCAGGCATTAACGACCCTGTGAAGGTAACCCGCTCTGCACTGCAGAATGCGGCTTCTATTGCGGCTCTGTTCTTGACCACTGAGGCAGTTGTGGCTGATAAGCCAGAACCAGCTGCGCCAGCGGCAATGCCAGGTGCTGACGAGATGGGCGGCATGGGCTTCTAACCCCTTTTCACTCCAAGGCCTTAAGGATGCGTTGCTTTGCGACGCGCCCCTTAAGGCCTTTTTCTTTTGCAAAACTTATGGCGTGTCGCTTGAAAAACTGTGTGAAACTGATGTGAAAAAATTGAAGCATTTGAGACTGCTGTGTCGAAAATTACCCCCGAAATTGGTTAATTTTTCAGAAGTGTTGATATTTTTTTATGCTGCAGAATGAGAAAAATGTCATATCGGATCTGGGAAAAAGTTCGTTACAAAATGGTAGAAATTATTCTCTATTGTCCTGACGTGCGAAAACAAAAGTGCAGGTAAATTGTAGTTTCGAATTTTTCTCGAATTTGGTACGAGTTGCAGTGATGCGTGAAGAATGGCTAGACAAACTGACTTGACGGATCGCGAAGCTGTGGCAGAATAGGTAACCAGAGACGCCCAGAGTTTTGGGGGTCGGCACATATCAATTGTGCCAGCAAACGCTGGCAACCTCTTTCAAGGAGTACACAATGGATCTTTCCGTATTGGTAGAGCAGCTGGACAAGGCTCAAAAGATTTTCAAGGCAGTTCTCGCTATCTTCGGCGACACCCCAAAGCTGTTCGTGAACATTTCTAAGTTCGTAACTGAAGCTCCAGAGAACTGGAAGGCTACCGCTGCTCTGTTCAAGGCTGCAGAGGATGCTAAGCCAGCTGCAGACGCTGCTAAGCAAGCTGCAGACGCTGCAGGCACCAAGTAATTTCTTTTAACTGAAGTACAACTTTAGTTTTGTAATTTTTTTACACAATCTTGTTGATTGTGTGCTCTATTTATAAGGAGAAAATAATGGATAAGTTCAGCAAGGGTTTGGAGACCTGGGACGCACTTTCTTCCAAGGGTCTTTTCGGTGCACTGTTCACCAGCCTGAAGAAGGTCTTCGACTTGGTTAAGCATTTCGTTGAGCTCTACAAGGCAGTTAAGTAATCAACTGTTTTGATTGAAGTTTTATAAAAGCGGCTTCTTCGGAAGCCGCTTTTTCTATGCACAGAAGCCGTTGGTCAATCAAAATAGAAACACTAGGTTTTATCTGCAGTGCATTTCAGATCGTTGCTCACCTAATCGCAAGCAGCGCGATCATTTGAAATATTGATGCCAGTATTGATTTCTAGCACGAAGAACAATCAGCATTCTGCTGCTTTCTTGCTGAGGGTTCATTACCACCCGGCAAGTGAATACGAAACTTTTGCAGTAAGTGAGTCCTACTGTTCGACATCCGGTTTCGTACCATCTCTGGTGAACATGATTCGTCGTCGTATGCTGCAATAAAAGAGCTCTCCGTGGTCTGTTTAAACATGGGATGTGAATAGAATTCGGACAACAATCGACAGTAGAAAGCTGTGTTAGAAATACCACAGTAATGTGGGTTTTCCGTGGTCGTAGCTGAGAGAATCGTTGCGACGTGCGAGTTGGGGGATAATCCTAGGGGGGAAATGGTAAAAATGTCTGGTTCTTCTTCAGCGGAACTTTCACTCGAGGAGTAAGCTAGATATATGGCTGATTCAGACAATGACTTGCCCGTCATCGACCTCGCCGCAACCGAGGGTTATATCGTCGACGATACTGATGAAGATGATCCAGTGTTGCTGGCTCCTGATGGAACGCCGATCAATACGTGGCGTGAAAACTACCCGTATGATGAGCGTTTAACTCGTGATGAATATGAGCATACTAAGCGTGCCCTCCAAATCGAGCTGCTGAAGTGGCAAAACTGGACAAAGGATACCGGCCAACGGCACATCATCTTGTTTGAAGGTCGCGATGCCGCCGGTAAAGGTGGCACCATCAAACGCTTTAATGAGCACCTGAATCCGCGTGGTGCGCGCACTGTAGCCTTGGAAAAGCCTTCCCCAAGAGAATCTACCTCCTGGTATTTCCAGCGTTATATCGAGCATTTTCCAGCCGCCGGCGAGATCGTCTTCTTCGACCGCTCTTGGTACAACCGCTCTGGCGTCGAACGCGTGATGGGTTTCTGCACCGAATCGCAACATGCTGAGTTCCTCCGCGAAGTCCCAATGCTCGAAAACATGATTCTCGGCTCTGGCATTTCGTTAACCAAGTTCTGGTTCTCAGTTAGCCAAAAAGAGCAACGCACCCGTTTCGCCATCCGCCAAGTCGATCCCGTGCGTCAGTGGAAACTTTCCCCAATGGATCTCGCCTCTCTTGATCGTTGGGACGATTACACCCGCGCAAAGGAAGAACAGTTCCGGTATACAGATACGGATGAGTCGCCGTGGATCACAATTCGCTCGAATGACAAAAAGCGTGCTCGTTTGAACGCTATACGTTATATTTTGAGCAAATTCGAATACACCAACAAAGACCATGATGTTGTTGGCGTACCAGATCCATTAATTGTGATGCGCGGTCGCGACCAAATCGGCGACTAGTCAAACACCTCGGCATCTGCGACCATCACGCCGCATGCTACAGAACCACCCAAACCACCCTATGCACCAAGGTTGATGCGCATAGGGTGGTTTGATTAGCTAGCTGACAATCTCAATAGGATTGCCTTGCCACCTCGAGCCAGCCGGCACAGTATCACCACGCATCACAAGTGAACCAGGCTCAATCACACTGCCTGCACCCAGCCGGGCTGCTGGCAAGAGTACTGAATGTGCGCCTAAGGTGGCACCGTCGTCAAGCCAAACATGATCCAAACTCATAATTCGGTCGTGGAATAGATGCGTTTGTACCACCGTGCCAGGCCCGACGCTGGCGCCTGCGCCAATATGGCACAGATCGGTTTCCGGCAGCCAATACGATTCAATCCACGCGCCTTTGCCAATTTCGGCGCCGAGTAGCCGTAAGACGAAGTTGATGCTGCCGGTGCCAAGCGCGTGCTGGAACAACCAGGGTGCAGCGAGGACTTCAATGAAGGTATCTTGTAATTCATTCAGCCATACGAACCAGCTCCACAGCGGGTGTTCAGCGCCGCGATGACGTTGCACGCACAGCCATTTCACCGCGACCGTGATACCTGCAGCAATCCATCCAGCCAGCAGCAACAGCACACCGCTCAGCAGTGCTGTTAGCAAAATACCTACAGTGTGAACAAGAACCGACATGGCAATACACACAACGGTAAGCAACAGTGCTGCGGTCATCGGCGCGAAAAGTCTCAGGCTTTCTATCAACGCGCGGGCAAGTTTGCGCTGCAGAGGTGGCTCATAACGCAATGATGTTGTTGTATCTTCGGCGTGCACAATTCGGCGCATGCGTTCTGGCGGCGATCCCCACCAGTTGCTATGTGGCTTGGTTTTCTTTGGTGTAGCAGACAACACTGCTATTAAGGAATGTTTGGCGAGTTTCCTGGCAGATCCCAATATGCTGGAGTTGCCTAAGAAACTTCGCTTGCCGACGACGCTGTGCTCCACCCGGATCCAACCACCGCCGAGTTCATAGCCGCCAATGAGGGTGTCGTCGGCAAGGAAGGCGCCTTCCTTAATAGTGGTGAGGCATGGAATGAGTAGTGCGGTGGAAATTTCCACGTTGCGCCCAATGGTGGCCCCGAGACTGCGCAGCCACAGTGGGGTAAGCGTTGCGGCATACAGTGGGAATAACCAGGTACGCGCTTCGTCCATTAGGCGGGTGGTACACCAGATTTGCCAGCCGGCGCGACTGCGTACCGGGAAAACACCTGGGCGAAGTTTGAAGCTGCAGATGCGAACCCCACACCAGATTGCAAGCAGCATTACGGCATAGCCAATGAGCGCTCCTAGCGGGCTGAGCCAGACAAGGGCCATTGTATCTGTGCGAAACGCGTATTGTTGGATGGCGATTATGGCACTGCCTCCTGCTGTTATGGCAATCAGTGGCAGAGCGGCGAGCAGCATGGCACTGAGGCCAAAAATTGGCACCCATATTTTTCCATGCGGTGCATGTTCGGATGGGAAGCGATGATGCGCGCGCCCTGTTTTATGGGCAGGAGATCCGGAAAAACGTTTATACGCGGGAACGGTTGTGCCGGCACGAAGGGCAGAACCTGCTTCAATATGGGCTAATTCACCAATTGTGCAGTCTGGACCAATGATGCTGCGCGTCCCAATTCGCGCATCGGCACCAATGCTGATGCTGCCAATAACCAGTTCATCGCCATCGAGCCAGTGCCCACTGAGATCAACTTCAGGTTCAATGGCGGCAAAATCCCCAATATTAAGCAGTCCCGTGACCGGCGGCAAGGTGTGTAAGTGCACATGTTGGCCAATCTGGACACCTAAGATGCGGGCATAATAATTCACCCATACCGATCCGGTTAATCCTCGTACACCTGAAAGATCCGAGAGCCGTTCGGCAGCCCAGAGGCGAAGATGCACACTGCCACCGCGCGGATACCGGCCAGGTGAAATCTTCCACATAATTGTGCGCACGAGCACGCCGCCAAACCATAAGCGCCCTGGTGGAGTTAAGAAGAGCAAACTTAAGATTCCGAGCGTGTACCAGGATGTATGCCATGCGAAATTGACGCCAGCCAGGTTTGCGAGGTTGAGCCCAAGTAAAAGCCATGTCAACCAGATTGTGCCGCGTAGAGCCATGAACACTGGTTGGAGCAGAAATTGGAGGATGCGAGTTCGCAGCGGTACGGGTGCAACCACGCGCGTGTTGGTAGCTGGCGCAGGTTCCGTGGCTTCAAGATGTGCTGCAAGAGTGGCAAGGCGTGGATGATCGTAGAGTTCGCGCACACTCAGATGTGGATAGCGCTGGCGAATATCGCCAACAACCAGTGCTGCAGCTAATGAGGTTCCGCCTAAGGCAAAGAAATCATCATCGGAATTGTTTGGTGGTACACCGAGGTGTTGTGCCCAAATTGTTGCCAGCCAGGCTTCGGTGCTTGTCAAACGTGAGGTATCAAGTTCGTGTGTGGGAAGTGGCCAAGGCAGTGCTCGTTTATTTACTTTGCCAGCGGTGGTCACAGGGAGTGAGTCCATGACATGCAGCTGTGGTATTAAGGCCGCAGGAAGTTGTGTACGAAGCTGTGCCACAATGCTGTGATGATCAAAGATTGCTGATGCTTGCAGCGTAAGATATGCCACGAGGGTAGGGTTGGCGTGCTGATTTTGCACCACCACAGTTGCGGTGGCAATTCCATCGAGTTGCTGTAAATAGCTTTCGACTTCGCCTAACTCAATGCGGCGACCACCGATTTTGACTTGATCGTCGAGTCGGCCTTGAAAATACAAACCATCTGGCTCTAGGCGAACGTGATCGCCGGTGCGGTAGGCGCGCTGCCACCCTAAAGCAGGTAAAGCAGCGTAGCGTTGCTGATCTTTTATTGGATCTAAATATCGCGCTAAGCCTACGCCGCCAATAATGAGCTCACCTGCCTGCCCGTATGCAACAGGTTGGCCGGATGCATCAACGACTGCTAAATCCCATCCGGCAAGTGGTAATCCAATTGAAACTTCTTGGTTTGGGTATAACCGTGCAGCACAGGCGACGACGGTTGCCTCAGTTGGCCCATAGGTGTTCCATACTTCTCGATCCTTGGTTGCAAGTTTGGTAACTAGCTCTGGTGGGCAGGCTTCTCCGCCGAAGATGAGGAGTCGAACCTGATCGAGGGCTTCTGCTGGCCACAAACCAGCCAGCGTTGGGACTGTCGAAATTACAGTAATTGCGCGTCGAATCAGCCACGGGCCAAGATCCATGCCACTGCGTACTAATGCGCGTGGTGCAGGCACTAAACAGCCGCCATGCGCCCAGGCTAGCCACATTTCTTCACAGCTTGCGTCGAATGCAACGGATAATCCTGCTAATACGCGATCATCGGGGCCCAGGGGTTGGGATTGGCAAAATAATTGTGCTTCAGCGGCAACAAACGCCGCTGCGCTGCGATGAGTAACCGCAACACCTTTCGGAAGACCAGTTGAACCAGACGTAAAAATAATCCATGCATCGTCATCAGGTGTAGGTAGCGCGGTATCCCCATCAACTGTTGTGTGTACGAGCGTGATGCCACTGTTGGTAATAATGGCATTCACATCTGCCTGTTCGAATACTATCGTGGCGCGTTCTTCAGGATCATCGGCATCCACAGGCACATACGCTGCACCGGCGTACAAGATTCCTAAGATGGCGGTATACAACTCATTCGAACCAGAGGCAAGGCGGACCCCAATCCGATCGCCCCGGCGAATGCCTAAGGCGTGCAAGTTGGCGGCATAGTCTTGCATGGCCGTCCAGAGCTCTTGATAAGTGATGATGGTGCCATCGTCGAGGGCGGCGGCATCAGGGTAGGCATGCACGGTTGCCTGAAAACACTCTATTAAGGAACTTGGTGGACTGGCTTCGTCGCTACGCAAATATTGCGGGAAAATTGTGGGGATACTCATAGCTTTCGACACACGCGTTGTGAACAGGTAATGAACTTGAGTGTAGCGAAGGTTTGAATATTCCTTGGACGTGAATCACGTGCTGCGCCGAAAGTATTAGGCTTCGGATTCGCGTTGGGCGTCGAGTTCTGCGTCGAAAATTGCGTCTGCTAATTTACGTAGGTGTTTGAGCTGTTTGTGCGTGGATTCGTAGAGCGCGGAATGCTCGGCTTCACTGACTAAGCTGGCAAGCTCAGCCTGAGCCTTGTGGCCTTTTTTCGTGGCGCGCACAATTTGACGACGCCGATCTTTTGGATCTCGTTCGCGTTTGACCCAGTTTTTCTTTTCCAAGGAATCGATGAGTCGGACCATATCAGAGGCATCGACGGCAAGCAGTTCGCATAATGCGGTCTGGCTGGTGGCGTCGGTATTCATCAGGCAAGACAGTACCCAGTATTCACGGAGCGACACTTTTTTCTGGCTCAGCTGTGCTTCAACTGCATCACGGGTGCGTCGGCGCAGTCGTTCGAGCTGGAACGACGGTGACTCCAGCAAAGCCGTCGGGATTTCAAAAAGTGCCATAGTGCCTATCTTAGTGGGGTATGCCCAATGATGGGAAACTATTGTCAAATGAGCCATTGGCCACGGTAGGTGTCACAATTGGCGGAAGTCGGGAGAAAATGGGGAAAAAGAAAACCCTCGCATCAGGTGTCTGATGGAGGGCTACTACGGTGCAGCTATTAGAACATGGTCTGGATAGATGCAGCAGAGGATGCGAATGCAACCTGTGCGTGGTTGTTGGTCTCGTGATCTTCGGAGTCAGTTACGACGAAAGGAAGACCTGCAACCAAGGAAGCGAAGAAGCCGTTGCGGTTGATCATGATCTGTAACTCTTTCTGTTTAATACATTCTGTTCTGTCCGCAGGTTCTTAAAAACATTTTTGAACTTGATCCTGCGGGGCGCTGGTGTGCGCTATGAATACAATGGTGCGCCTGTTCCAACAGAAAAGCAAACCACAATCGGAAGACATCGGACATCAGTTGTGTACACTTGAACCTAGTTTGAATACTATGCTTGATATCGGTTGTGTTTTTAATATATTGCCAGTTCACTTGCATAAAATGTGTATGATATTCCATCGATATGTAGTAAAAAGTGAAGTAGCTATCAAAAAATAGGCACTGTGATACTCGCTGCACCGTATAAAAAGTACAAAAATAACAAACAGAATCGGACATTTTGAAGTGCAATGTGGGTTTATGTGAGTTATTGTGCGGGTTGTTGATGCGAAGGCGTTGCTCTGGTGATTGGAACAGGTGTAGTGCATGAATTGCGACAGTATTTTGATGTTTTCTTTAGCTGTACCGTGCGTCAGGTTTTCGGTGCACGGTGTGATAAAAGGAAAACGCACAAGAAGTTTGATTGGGCGATGTCGTGACGCTCTGACTTGCGAAGTGAATACAGATTGATGCAAGTCGTGGCTGCGAAAGCCTATGCGGTGTTTGCTCGTTAGGAACTATTGTCTGTGCATGACATGAGGCAGCTAGGATCGAGGTGTTTATCGTGTTGACCAGCCATTGTGCCAGCATTACCGACGATTTATTCTCTTTCATTGTTTGTAGGTATGGGAAACCCCAGTTCCCGCGACAGGGATACTGGGGTTAAACTCTGAAGGTTTAGGTAGTTTGTGCTGGCCGAACATTATCTGGAATAAAAACAACGTCGTCGTCATACTCTCCGCACAACGTCGTCTTGTAGGGCAACACTTTCAAGGCCTCAAATATTCTGGCCTGTAGATCATCTTTTCCGGGTATAACGATAAAAGTTTCGTATTCATCCTCACGAAACTTCAAATCGTAAAAAGCTGAATCAAGTCGTCCTCTGCTGTAAGCAAAGACATCTGGGTATGAGATATTTCAAAAACTCGATCCTTTATGAAAGGTTGTACACGTAAGACATCAGCCACTTCAGCAATCCCAGCATCGGTCTCAACGAATCTGTCAACGCTCAACCTAATCCCACCTGTCAACATAAGCAGGTACTTCTTATTTCTACTATGACCGCCATACCGCGCTTGAATGTCCTTCCACTCCCGTTCAGGGGGGGGGCGTTGCGACTGCCGAAGATAGGCATATAGTCGGCATTCATGTACCCCTGACAATCCAAAACTGCTCTCCACTATTCGGTATCTGATTTCTCAGTCCAATGAATGGAGAGCAGTTTATGGTACTAGGGGTAATTTTTAGGAATGGTGCACTTGCATTCGTGATGAGCTCATTTTACAAGCAGTAATCTATCAACGATATATAACGTTAATTCGAGCGAACGATGAGAGCGCTAAGAACGTCATTCCAATTCTCACCAATGCTTAGAGCATTTTACCGTGGATGTCCCACGTTTTTTCATCGATGCAGCGCTTCAGGGTTTGCATGCGACGCCAGCCGACTGCGTGATCGGCAAGGAAGTTGGCTACAACGATCCACCAGCTGTCTTTATGGTTTTCGATTGATGCAAAGTACTCATCGATGTCGACACGGTGCGACATGTTTTTACCAGCATAAAGTCCAATCATTCCCATCGCCTTATGTGGTTCCACATAGTAGCTTGCGCAACGGTCTGCAGTGTATTCGGTGGCGCGGGTCATTGTAGCTTGAAGACGCACCAAGGTCATTACAGGATTGACTGCCAAACGCCAGAGATTGACATGGCCGCACTTCACATGGCCGAGTTCGTGAGCGAACACGAATTCAAGGATGTCGAAGTCGCCGTGTGCGTAGGCTAGATCCATCAAGTCAGATGTGATGACCACATATTTATCCGAAAAATTACACTTCGCAGCGAAAGCGTTCATGCCGCCCATGCCATTTTCGAGGTATAGACGAGGAACAGGTGGGTTACCTTCTCCACCGAAGCCCATGCGAGTGGCTACGTCAAGGTAGATTTTATAAGCTTCAGGAAATTGATGCTCGTTCATCTCTACGCTGTTCGTGATCTTGGTCCAATACATGTGGCGCACTAAAACGACACCAGCGAAAATAGGGATGAGCAATGCCGTCATGATCAGCGCGGCATCTTCGTCAAGCTCAGCACCAACGCTCAAGAGAATGAAAACACTGGCTACGGCAATTGCGGTCAGTATGATTCCAAGCCAAATAAATGGCATCTCGGCCCAGTGACGGAGTTCTTTGATACTTGGTCCTGCTGTAGGAGTTTGTTGTGGAAGATTTGTCATGATAATCTCTTTCAGTAATTGTATGGTGACGATAATAAAACGGCATACGCTCATCAAAGGAGCGATTTAAGAATCGAAAACCATAGCTCCGAAAAATGATTGTCTACAGTCGTGATACACGAGAAGGCGGAGAATGCATTTAAGAGCACATGATGCTGCAATAACTTATTTTGTCGTGTTGATTGTCGTCTAAATGTTAAACGGGTAATCTACGAGTGCTTCTTGATTTTTATCCTTACTGCATTAAAAGTACTATTTTATAAATACTTTATCATGGGAAACATGATTCTTGCAACGTTGGATGGATATGTTTAAGGCAAAACTTCTAGCCGTTTTGTTGCAATCCGGTGCGATCTAGCTGGTCATTGAGTGCTTCTGAGGTATGCCCACCGGGAGAAAGCGTCGATAAGCAAAGTCAATAGGGCCTGTAGTCTCTATAATGGCGGCGGATCATCGTGGGTGTTCTGTGTTTTCACAGTGCAGGTTGAACGCTGACCGCGAGGACGATGTGTGTACCGTAGCAATCAGTCAAGAGCGAAATTTGTTCGAGGAGACAGGTGATTTGCCTGGTTATGACTTGGTTCTCGAAGTTACCTTGTATTTGCTGTGAATGCGTTGTTACCGGGTAGATGGTCACACGTAAGATTGCGTGAAGGGACTTCAAACTAGGCAAGGGTAATCAATGGGTTTCAAACAGGTTAGTTTTGAGTTTTTAAGGTTGAGTTGTTTATGCAAGAGTGAAGGTGGCACGCACACAATTTAGGCACGTTCACTCAAAGGTTGTTTCTGAGTCTGAGACTGTTGATACCAGGTGGCCAGCAGTAATATGCAGAACAAAATTAGGTTGAGGACTCGTGAAACTGAAGACGCGGTGATGAAAGAAGTGGCGATGACAAAGACTATTGTCGGAACAGCGTACAGCAAAGTGATGCGGAAATTTTTTAACACGACCAAATAGATAATTCCGATCAGACCGACGGTTAAAGAGCTGAGCCATATAAATAGGTTTTCAACTGCTAGATAGTCTCCTTGTTGCCTGTACGTCGACAACAAGGTGCATCCGCTGTGGATTGCTAAGTAAGATAGCGTTGCTAGAAATGCTTGCTTTTTTGAGACTGTTTGCATGATAGCTCCTGCCTGAAACAGTGTGTATCTGGAGATTGAGCAGTAGTTGGCGCAGAAAAGGAGGGTGATCTCACCGAGTGCCAGTCGCTGATGCTTGATTTGCGGGACCGCCCATGCCTGTGTCAATGGTGTGATATTTCGTGCTGTAAGTGACATGAGACATGCTTTCAAGAGGTTGTCCGTGAAACATAACAAGGATGGTTGGGCGTGCCGAGGGCTTGGAGCGAGATTGGTTGATCTGCGCAATCGGAGTAATGCAATTGCGGCTAATGAGTTTAGATTGTGGTGTTGGTGTGTCGGTGGCTGCTGCATTGTTGCCGAAATGATGGCAGACACAAGCGTGATTGTCGTTGGTATTGGACATCGGCCTACGGCGTACCGCTTTTAGTACATTGCAGGTTCGTGGTTTCATTTTAGGTTAGAGGATGACGTCGTCAAGCAATGTGCGGTTGTCGTGACGGTGGCTGATTTTATAATTGTGCCTCGCTCAAAAGTGCAAAACTTTTCTAAGGTTTTATCTGTTCGTCACGCGGGCTCTCGTTCTAACTCTGATTGAGGTATCAATACTAGGAACATAACGAACTGTAAAAATACCCGAAAGTGCCTAATGTTGTGGTAGGAAATTTTATAAAAATAGCTGTATGGAAATATTTTTGTCTTTACTGCATTTTGGTAACTGCATGCCTACTATTATGAATGACACAAGGAGTGTTTGTTCAGCTCATGCGGCAAAAGCTCATTACTCAACTATTGTGAGTTACTTTGGTGGTAACAGTATCCGCAACGAATGCTTCGGCTAATCCCGCTGTGCCTACTGAGAATGTGAGAGAAATGATGGAGAAGATACTTATCCGAAGCGGCGGATTCCTATTATTTATTGCGGCTGTATCATTCGGGTTTGCTGGAGAGCTCCTTAATGCCTCAGTGTGTGCACTGGCAGCAACGCTTTTCCTCTGGTTCTGGAAGTATGATGATCCTGCGCCGAAGACGCAGGCGGACAGTGCTGCAGATAATCCCACTCCGCAGGAAGTTCGGCAGTATCGTCTGGATAATCCGAGAACTACCATTTACGAAGCTGTGCAGAATCTCAAAGAACAGTGATACTAGCGATGACGTAATGGAAATCAAGGTACGCGCTTAGGAACGAAACCGAGGATGTTTTAGTTTTGCGTGATCTGTCTGCGTGTATATACACGTCGAAACTGCCCGTCGTGTTCTTTTTGAAACGTGCTCCTGCTCACGTACAACGAAAAGAAGATCGTTTCTCATCCCTCACGTCGTGCGCTTCTCGTTACGGCAGGCATTGCAACGGGCTCTGCAATTGGTGCTTCATGAACCCGACAGGCCCGTCACAACAACGCTAAGCAGATAGTTTTCACCGAGCCTCGGGAAATTTTTCGCGAACTTCTCAAGGTTGATAGCAGCAGATCCGCAAGCATCTTCGAGCGTATATGGTGTGACGTTTGTACGCGGATTGGCAACCGTCTATGCAACATAACGGGTTATGGGATTTGCAAAAGCAAAAGGGAAAGAGAAGTTTCGGAAATGAGCAATTAATGAATTATTGCTTCGCCCGGAGATGTATCTTCACGGTACTGCTCTTTTCAAGAGCGCATAGAGAAGTAAGGAAGTAAAGGTTTCCATCGCACTTGAAAAGATGGCTAAAGATACCATTGCTTCGTTATACGTATGCATAGCGAATAAATTTATTTAATAAAGTATGAGCGAAACTAATGCTCATGAAAACATGGCTCCTTACAGTCCTTTGTTTGCTCTATCATTTTCTCCGCTTCTCATTGCAATCTGTGTTCTAAAGTTTGGGTACTGGCTGTCAGTAAAACACCAGAAAGTTCCTGCAGCTACTCTTCATAACATGCTATACGTCATCAGCCTTTGAAGCGCTGCTTGTAGTACCTAGCCGTTTGTTGTGGTATTCCTAGTTCCTCCGCGTTCTTGTTCCAACTGGATCTCAGAACAAGAAACCATGATGAGTATCTGGTCGCGTGTATCCGTTCCTGATGTTTGCCTACGATTGTTGGTCGCTGTAAACGTGACTTCGGTTTGTTATGTGTAGTCCATGTTGGGAGTACCAGTGTTGAATATTGGATACTTTCGGAGCTCTGCGCCCATAGTGGTTTATGTCCACTCGCTGCTGCTGGCTTTTCTGCTTGTATTGGCTGGCGATGTTCGTGTAAATATGCCACTCATTTTATTCAATGTTTATTGACTGATGTCATGAAATGCGGTTCATGAAAGACGTTTTTGTGTCTTACAGAAAGGCGTAACGTTACGGTGATCGGAATGGATGATCTTGAAGTGAAAGTTTTCTACGCGAAATAGTGAATGGTTATATATCTTTGAATATTGTAAATATTTTCAAATAAAATATAGATTGATCTGAGAGGAAGGTAATGTTAATATTATATTTTGTCCTGTATATTTATTTCTATCCTTGAAAGATTTACTTATGGCTCAACAAAATCAAAACCCTACAGATTTTGAGCTGGTTCCAGGCGAACAAAATGTATATCGTGAGAATTTTCAAACTTCTCTGTTGATTCCGTATGCGCCAACTCAGCTTATGTGCTCATCAACGCGATTTTTGTATAGCACAACGGATACTGTCTTGAGGGTTGTTCCAACCAGTCCAAATCAAGCTGGTATGCCAATTCGTAGTATCGTTGGAGTGAATACCACGAATAAGTTGGAACTCGTGAATGCAGTGCTCGGATTTATTGCCCTTATAATTGCAATGAATCTGGATAGCATTGGGCTTGGAGATTCCATCGTAGTGCCACTTTTCTTCTTCCTGATTGCGGTAGCACTTTTTGCAGCCGGCTACTCATCTGTTCTTTTAGTTCAGAATTCGGAAGGTACAGCACTAGAAATTGCTGTATCAGTGTCTGATCAGAAGAAATTGAAGGATTTTGCTCGCGAACTTCAAAATCGAGTTTTTGATGATCGACCTCAATCGATGCATGGACAGCAGGCGATGCATACACAAACGCCATTGCAGCAGCAAGTGCCAGCAAATCAGCCAGGTGTGCCAAACCAAGGTTTTGCTCAGCCAGGTTTTGCTCAGCCGGGTTTTGCGCAGCCGGGTGTGCCAAACCAGGGCTTCGCGAATCCAGGTCAGGGCTTTGTGAATCCAGGTGTACCTAACCAAGGTTTTGCTCAGCCAGGTTTTGCTCAGCCGGGTGTGCCAAACCAAGGTTTCGCGAATCCAGGTCAGGGCTTTGTGAATCCAGGTGTACCTAACCAAGGTTTTGCTCAGCCAGGTTTTGCGCAGCCGGGTGTGCCTGAACAGAGTTTTGCTCAGCCAGGTTTTGCAGAGCCAGTCGTGCCGGAACAGAGTTTTACTCAGCCAGATTTCGCTCAGCCAGATTTCGCTCAGCCAGATTTCGCTCAGCCAGATTTCGCTCAGCCAGATTTCGCAGAGCCAGTCGTGTCTGAGCCAGGTTTTGTAAGCACAGAGTTTGCAGACTACAAACCGGTAGACCAAGATCCAAATCAAGAACAACAGAATACCGAGAGCTAAGAATATTTAGTTGTTCAAAGTGCTTCTGATATATGTGCAGCATATATCAGAAGCACTTTTTCATATCATCTCTCGATATGAAGGTCTTTGTATCGCCGCAAGGTTACGAACGCAAGAGGTGTAGTCCCGCGAACTTTTGGAGTGCTAGTGATTTCTCACTACCGGCTCAACTTTGGTACAGACCTTTTCAGAATATGATCTCCGCTGATTTCGCGTACTACACGGATCGTGTACCAAGCTTTCGTCCGAGGAGCTGCCACATCTCTACGATGTGGTGAGGTGCAAGTGGTTGTTTGCTCAACACCCTGTGCACTCCAGTTATGGATGTGGAAATTTCTTGTTCCTAACACTGGAGTGTTCCTGAAGGAGATAATCATTCCGAATCCCGATTCACCTCTGTCTAGCTTGAAAGAAAAGCTTTCCAGCAAAGAATATTTGTCTTCGTGGAGAGATGTTTTGTGTATCGAGCTGATAGCAAGCCGTGGCATTTCTTGGTAAGTCAGTAGCCTTTAGTAGGGTTAGACGTGTGAGAGTGCTTTAACGTTGTGCGCAGAAAAGAGCAAACGGTATACGGAGGCCATTTCAGAGAGTACGACGAGGTTCGTGGGGAGCGTGTTGTAAACGGACACGTAGCGTAGTCGTACAAACTCCCTATCATTTCTCTGCTTGCACCGCGCATCAAAAACCTGTCACACAGTGCGAACCGAGGAAACAAGCTTGCTTGAGTATGGGTATGCTACCAGCCGTCGTAGGTTTCTTGAGGCCTGGATAGATCTGATGATGGCGATACAAGCCGAATTATTGAACATGCAGGTAAAAGGATGGGAAAACTCTCGTTTTTCAACATGTCACAGTCGCGCTAAGTGCTATTTTTCCTCTATCTGCAGTATCCACCGTAAGTGCTGTGGAAATTCCTGCTCGGGCAGTAATAAATGCTTTGGCGTTGCAGTCTCATTGCGATGGTTATACGGGATTGTCTGCTGAAGAAGATCAAAAGCATGCTGATGACCTAGAAACTCTTTTTGCAAAGTACATTCAGCTGAATGATGCTGATTTGTTTGAAGCGAATGAAACAAAACTCATTGCTGATGAGTCTCAAGAAACTATAAAAGGTATTCACCTGCGTGCTCATAATTTGAATGAAATCTTGCTTCAATCACAATACACAGCGCATGGTGTCGAAAAAGCATCTGTCTTCATGACACGAGATTCCGGCGAGTTTGTATTATGTGGTGTCATCAATGGACTAGGTGTTCCAACGGCAGACACATCTTCTGGACTTGTGACTGCAATTAAAGAGTGGATTCGTGCTTGGAACTGAGGATTGATTACACAAACAGTCGCTCATTTTTTAGGGTCTAGCATTGTTAAAACCCTCGGTAGCCCGGTTGTCACTGGTGTTGCTTTAGGTTGAACTGCATCCCTTCGCATGGAGTAGTGACGAGCGTACATCAACAATAAACTCAGCGCTCCGGCATTTTTAGATTTGCGGTAACTTTTCCACTACCTCGCGTATTGCCAGATTCGTGATTGACTCAACACTATATGGCGTATCCATCCGTCATGAATCATGGGTCTCTCTTGAGTCGTGAGTAGTACCTGCTGGATTTGCTCTGATTAGTTGTTATACATACTGGTACCAGCACAACTTGCACATCAATACAGGAACAAAAGGTTAGTCGTTGTCTTTGTAACGTTCCTTCGAAAGGTACATACTTCTCCCGGGTATTGTTGCAACTCTAGAGGGCAGTAACTGCGACAGAGTACTAACCACGATGCATCTCGAAACTTCTGATTGAACCATGAACTGCTGCGAGTAAGGGGCGATGACAAAGTTCTGGTGCATCGACATGATGGCAGCAAAAATCCTCTCAACCAGTTACATCAGACAACCGGTTGCATTCACCAACCAGACAACCAAATACAACCAGATTGTTGGGAATAACTTTAGGCGCTCAACCACAATCCACCCGGATGCCACCTATATACCAACGGTTTCCTTAATAGGAAAAGCTGAGATCGCGAGTAAGTTCACGATCTCAGCTTTCACGTGCTCATAAGCCTTAATCACAGGAACACAACAGTGTGAGAGAAATCCTTAAGACTGTTTGTGTCCCAAGATTACAGCCGTGGGAATAATTTCAAAAACGCGCCAGCCTGCTTCCACAGTGGTGCCAAACTTTGAGCGAGGACTCCTAGGATAAACAACACAGCAGAGATGACTGCACTGATAGAGATTGCCTGTGTAGCACGCTGCGAGAGTCCCTCAGGTGCTGGCGGCTCAGCAGTCGTTTCTTCCACAACCGGTGCTGTTGGCAAGTGTACTGGCGTCAGCGTTGCTGGCTCCGAGTACACAGAATCCACTGGATTTCGCACAGCGGCACGGTACTGTACTGGCTCGTCCGTTGCAATGACTTCCAAGGTCGTGTCCTTCGCGTTTGGAATATTGACCCATTCGCCATCTTCCATGCGCTGCCACTGAATTACAGGTTCTGGATTACCCGCAGCAGACACACTGAATTGTGCCTTCGCACCGGCAACAGCACTGGTCGATGCTGGCTGTTCACTGATTGTCGGAGCCGTCTTGGTAGCAGGCTTTTCGACGTCATTCAGTGGCATATCGCCAGTAGCAGGCAAATCACGCAGGATGCTACCGAAGAAATCAAAGTGGCTACGATCGGCAACGCTGTTATGTGAAGCCTTGATCTTTTCAAAGTATCCGCGCGAAACATGGTCAGAGAAACCAGAGAAATCGGAGATGTAGTTATACGAAAGATCAACTTCGCGCAGACCCCGAATCTTTGTCAATGGTGCGATATCAGAAAGCGCGTTGTGGCTCATATCTACTTCTTTGAGGTAGAGATATTTGCTGATATTGCTAATATCTTCGAGCTCGTTGTTGCTGACATTCAGCTCAGTCAAGTTTTCGGTTTCGCGTGGCAAGCCGCGTAAATGGAATAACTTATTGTGGCTTAGGTTCAAAGTTTCCAAGGTGTCAAGAGTTGCCAACTTATCAATATTGACCAAGTTGTTATGCTCTGCATTCAGGTTCAGCAACTTTGGCTGGAAACCAAGGCTGGAAATTTCGTTGAGCCCATTATAAGAAATATCAATTTCGGTAATATTCTTCAGCTCTGCCAGTGGGCTAAGATCTTCGACACGTTGATTTGAAATACGCACACGGCTGAGACGATCAGCATATTCCAAACCTGCCAAGGAACGCAGACGAGGAGCATCTTCTGCATCGCCGCCGCGGCAGAACAACGAAGTCAGGCGGCTCATATGCTTGGTCGTAATAGGCGTGTTTGGATCATCAATATCAAGTTCCCAGCGCACACAACCTGCCAATACTGGATCAATATCAAGTACACGCTCAACGAGGTTTGGATCATCTGGCACGATATTGCGTGGACGCAGGTGATCATATTTTTCAGGGAACAACTTCCACAAAATCGGTGCAGGTGCTTCACCTTCCGTGCCAGCTACCTTAATGGTGGCCACAAAAGGCTGACGAATCTCGCCTTCATAGAAGCCAACAAGATCGGTGGAAAAGTCCGTGATACGTGGCAAGAAGCTGGTGATCAGTAAATAGCCGTCTTTATATTCTGCCTTCAGGTCAGTCAATTCCAACAGCGCTGTTTGGGTCTTGTCTACCGCAACACCTGGACGTGCCATTGTGCCTTTGGTCGAACCGTCGACAAGCAAACGCTTTTTGACGAAGTCGATGGTTGGATTCTTTAAGGTAACATCCAGCTCACCATCGTATTTGCTCCAGTGCACCGCACCTTCGAACTGCAAGGTTTGAAGATTGTTGAGATCAACAGTTTGTCCAGCTTTGAGTGGCCAAATCAAGGAGTTGTTGTATTCATCAACGGTGAGATTCTCGCTGCGCTGCTCATTGGTGAAGCCCACGTAGTCGCGGAATGAGCGCACCCAGTCCCAGTTTGCCGTACCGTTTTCGAAGCTGACGGTGGTGTTTTCAAAATGGTCATCTGCACCTGCGGCAACCATGCCGGTTGCTGCAGTGGAACTGGTCGAACCAGGGAGTTCTTGAGCGGCTAGTGGGATCTGCACTGTGCCAACTGCCAACATGAGTGCTGCGCACGTGCTCACGAGCACTCGACGGGAATGAAGTTTCATAAAGTTTCCTTTTGTATGCAAGGTTTTTCAACGGTGACAACAAAGGTGATACTTAGAACTGCGTCCGAAAAGCATCATGACACACTTTAATCTAAGGCTTGGCTTAGTAGGAGGCGGTAAATTATGAAAACAGCTTTGATGACATACGTTTTCAGATGACATCATTGCGATTTATAGTTCAATGGGCATGAAGTTATATGTGCGAAATAGGCTTTTAGCAGGGGAAGTTTTTATCCAGATATTGTGGTTTCTAGCGGATATAGAATGTAAGGCAATGTGTTTAATTAGTTATTACTATCGGTTGTCTCAATCAAAATGTGGCATATTTAATACAGCTTTGGGTTAGGATTGTCCTCTTGCGCCACTTTTATCGCCCGTGAACGAGCTCATTGTCTCGTTAATGCGGCTCGCCACGGACATACACTGCTGCCTGTCCCGAACACCTTCAACACCTCCCTCGTTGCCACCAGTATCGCTGCCGTGCCTTATCTCCATCGCCGCAGCACCACCTCAACACCACAACCAGCACTTTCCAGAGACAAAAAGCTCTCATTCCACGCTATTACAGCGTCAAATGAGAGCCATCTACTTTCAAAAAACAGTTATGCCATTGGCAAACCAGCAGCATGCCATGCGGTAGTGCCACCAGCAACGTTGATTACTGGGAGCCCTTGCTGGGCTAAGAACATGCCTACTTGAAATGAACGCCCACCGGAATGGCAGATTAGGTAAATATCTGTATCGGCACGTAATTCCTGGATGCGGGCTGAAATCTCGCCCATTGGAATATTGATTGCGGTAGCTGCATGTCCTGCAGCATATTCATCCGGCTCACGAACGTCGATAAGCTGAGCATCGGTTGGGACGTCTTGTACTAATACTTCGCGCATAGTTTCCTAAGTGTAGTCAAAAATAAACGGCATCGCGGTTGATTCCGGATGCCGTTTCATTGCAGTGTGGCGAACGCCTGATCACTGCGCGATGCTATTAGCCCTTGTAACGCTCGATGGCCTCAGCGAAAATCTTTTCTGCCTCAGCCTTGTCGCCCCAGCCAGAGCCGGTTACTTCCTTGTTTGGCTCAAGATCCTTGTAGTGCACGAAGAAGTGCTCGATCTCGTCTTTGAGGAAGGAGCTCACATCGCTGATGTCTTGCAGGTGCTCCCAACGAGGATCGTCGAGTACGCACAGCAGCTTGTCGTCGCCGCCAGCCTCGTCGGTCATCTTGAACACGCCAAGTGGGCGAGCCTTCACAATCACACCTGGGAATACTGGTTCTGGCAGGATTACCAATGCGTCGAGTGGATCGCCGTCTTCACCGAGGGTGTGGTCGATGAAACCGTAGTCAAGTGGGTATGCCATTGGGGTGAACAGGTAACGGTCGAGGTAAACCTTGCCGGACTCATGATCAACTTCGTACTTATTACGAGAGCCTTTTGGAATCTCAATGGTAACTTCGATGCTCATAACAGATCTACTCCTTAATAAAAGCGATGCACTTTCAGCGTCTCAGACAAAAAGCGCGAACATATTTCCCAACCTACTTTAGCCTACCGTTGCCAACTGCGAACATATTGGACCAATTCCAAGCCTGCCACCGCCAAAAACGCCGTAAAGCCACAGATCTACGATGCACAACACAACACACACATTCGTGCATACAGTGCTAAGATTCCAGCACGAACGGGTTGTAGGTTAGGGTAGAAGGCAATGAAATATTTGAACTGGGTTGGTGCCATCGTATGCACCAGTATCGCTGTTGCAGGCACAATAACTGGCCTTTTGTATTACACCTCGCTACCAGGCTTGATTATCGACCCACCACAGCCTGCTGCAGCTGTCACAGTTGGCATTGAGCCAGCAACAGCTGCACAACCCAGCGATTTAACCATGCTCGAATCGCTTATCGACGCCCGCTTTGGTACACCTTCGATTACCATCCGCGATATTTCCACTGGTGTGACAGTGTTTGACTATCAAGGTGAGCGTGGTTTGGTTGCAGCATCCACCGCAAAAGTTTTCACTGCTGCTGCAGCATTACTTCGCCTTGATCCCGATAGCGTGCTGACAACCACCGTGGTTGCCGATGGTCCAACAACAGCAGTGGTGAAAGCATCCGGTGATGTTTCTCTCAACAATACTGCAATTGCAGATCTTGCTGCCCAAATCCGAAAAAATCTTCCGGAAGTCTCAACCGTGCTTGTCGATACAACCGCATGGGAAGCACCGCAATTTCTAGAGTCTTGGGATCGACGCGATATTGATGGTGGCTTTATCACCCCAATGCAACCGATCATGCTCAATGGTGGTCGCATTGGAGGAGAAACTGGCAACCTTGCCAGAAGTCACCAGCCGGCTCGCGACGTCGCAAAAGCCTTAGCCGATGAGCTTGGTGTCCAAACATTTGGCGAAACCTCGGCGCCAGCTGCAAAAGACGCAAAGGTTATTGCAAGCATTACTTCTCCAACACTGTACGAGCGTTTAGAAGTTATGCTGCAAGATTCCGATAATGTGCTGGCAGAAGCTATTGGTAGGGAAGTCAATGCGCAAGATCCTGCTGCAACCACGCTGAGCACTCTTGAGCCGATTTTAGATGGCAACCAGGTGCTTCTATTCGACAATTCAGGATTATCCCTGGAGAACCGGATTAGTGCCAAAGCGTTAGATGCAATTATTTATCACGCTGCTACCGATACTCCAGAACTTCGTCCGCTGCTGCAATTACTGCCGGTTGCCGGCGGATCAGGCACGTTGGAATCGCGTTATGGTGATGCGACATCGCGTGGTTGGGTTCGCGCGAAAACCGGCACACTCGATGCGGTTGCAAGTTTGGCAGGCACAATCCAGGCTCGATCGGGCAGAGTGTATTCGTTTGCCATGATTTGCAACGATACAGATGTGGTCTCTGCCCGCGCCGGGATGGATGAGCTTGCAACTGTTGTGTATGAAAACGGTTAAATAAGCTGCTTGGCTGGTCGCTGAGACAACTTGGCTGCTTGGCTGGGTGCTTAGTTGGCTACTGGGCTGCCCGCTGGTGCTGCTTGGTTGCAAACGTCTAAACGCAGCACTGCCACGCCCAACGCTGCTGCGGCCTTGGTGAGCCTTTGTGGAATCGCGTTTACGAAAGCGGACGCATCCGTGGCGTATTGCCACGCGGCTTTAATTCCACAGGCGGTAATTGCGGTGCTGGAATCCGAGCTTTCCCCACAGGATTGCGTGCAATATAACCACGGGTGGTGCCAAAACGCTCCGAGCCGGCCTCCCACTCAGCACGATATTGCTTGATCTCATCGGAAGAACGCCCAATGAAGTTCCACCACATCACAATTTCTTCTTCAAATGGTGTTCCGCCAATAACAATCAGCCGAGCCGTGTGATCACCACTATTAGTAATTCGCAGCTGGGTTTCCCCAACTGGAGAAAATAACAATTCAGTGCGCGCAACACTTTGTCCATTGATGGTGATCAGGCCGTCGTCGACAAGCACGCCATGTTCAAAGCTAGGATTAAGCGTGAGCGTGACCGTCTGGTGGGCAAATACGCGCAGCTCAGCGCCAAGCAGTGGGCTAAACGTTGGTACAGGTGAGGTTGCCCCAGCAAGAGCGCCGAGAAACACCAATAATTCGCCGCCTGCAATTGGGGTGACCGGTGGTGCGAAGTGGTCAAAACGCCGCGTGGTATGACGAGCTGCATCAGGAAGTGCGGTCCATAATTGCACGCCATGCAAGATTGTGGTGTCGGTGGTGGAAGTTTCCGAATGGCAAATCCCAGCGCCGGCGGTCATGAGATTGACTTCGCCTGGAGCCACCACAACGTGATTATCGGCAGAATCATGATGCATAATTGTGCCCTTAAACAGCCATGATACGGTTTGCAAACCAGTATGTGGGTGCGGCGCAACATCCATGGCTGTTTCTTCAGGCCCATAATGATCCACAAAACACCATGCCCCAATCATGGTTCGTTCGCGATGCGGCAACGTGCGATACACCTTCATCGCGCGCAAACTCCCCAGCGGAACTTCGCGAGCAGTAATAATTTCCATGATTGCATCCTTATTTTCTGACGTCAGCCACTATTGCATCCGTCATGACTGCAACGTTATTGGCTTTAGCCTACCAGCTACAGGTGATGTATCAACAAAATTCCCCACTCTTGTGCGTATGCTTTTCGACGCGCCCAAGGTCCCACCCGTATAGTTTGAACATTGCTGCAGGCCACAAGCCTTGATGCAGCAGTGCACTCCACGCTAGAGCTGCTACTGCGCTGCCTTTTACACGCAATACCTCTGGCAGCAGGTACGCGCTGGAACCACCAAAGAGGTTGCGATGAGTTTTGATTGTGTTCTAGGGTAACCTGCGTGATGACATCACCATTTTGGCCCGACCACAGCCCACATTTTTTGCGATGCCGGCAGGCAGTGCGCCCATTTCGTCACCAAAAAATTGTGATTGGTTATTCTGGCGGGGCCGATAGTCTCGCATTAGTTGCAGCCGCACGCGCCGAAGGTATCGACGCTCATGCCGTGTGTATTGATCATGGCTTGCAAACTGGTTCGACGACACAAGCGCATACGGCCATTGGGCTGGCGGAAAACCTTGGCGTTCCAGCAACGGTTATTCCGGTGGTCGTCGCGCCGGGTAATGTCGAAGCTCAAGCGAGGCAGGCGCGCTACGAGGCGTTATATGCATATGCGACCAAGCATGATCGACGCCTCTGGGTTGCGCACACTGCCAATGACCAGCTCGAAACGCTAGTCCTAACGCTGCTGCGCGGCCATCTGGCCCCAATGGCTCAAGAAGGGCAGATCACCCGGCCATTTTTGCACGTGCAACGCCGCGATACCGAAGGTGCATGCCGCGAGCTTGGGCTTGCATACTGGGAAGATCCAATGAATCAAGATCAGCAGTATCTGCGCGTGAAAATTCGCAGCCATGTTATTCCACTCTTGCAAGATTTAGCGGGCCAAGATGTGATTGCAACAGCCGCACAAGCAGGGCAGTTGCTTGCCGACGAACAACAGGCATTAGCTGCATTGGTAGTACCCACCACTGATATTGCTCAACTGCAAGCAATGCCAAAAGCATTGCGCACCTTAAGTATTCGTCAACAGTTGCTTGCATATAATGCCACGATTAATGCCACCATCTTGCAGGCGATTGAGCAGCAGATTAGCAACTGGCATGGGCAAGGAGAAGTGAATGCTGGCACGGTTGGTGTGCGCAGGAAGGGCGCAAAATTATTGTTTCGACCACTCTAGGTGGCAACTTGGCGATAAACGTGGAAAACTAAACTATTGGTCATGCATGCGTGTAGATCAGTGAAGATTCACTGCTAGACGCGGCACTTCATCTCTCGACGTACAGGAAAAGTCGTTCATGCAAAACACCAAGGATTTCAACGTCCCACCGAATCGTTACGGCAATGATGTTGAAGCAATTCTCATTAATGAAGAACAACTCCAAACTCGAATCAAAGAACTTGCCGAAAATGTTTCGCAAAAATACCGCGATGCAGAAGAAGACGTCATCTTGGTATGCGTCCTGAAAGGAGCAGTGTTCTTTATCACCGACTTCGCGCGAGCACTGACCATTCCATCACAAGTGGAGTTCATGGCTGTCTCGTCCTACGGCAATTCGACTACGTCGTCAGGCGTCGTGCGAATTCTGAAAGACCTTGACCGTGAGATTAAAGGCCGCGACGTTATTATCGTTGAAGACATCATTGATTCTGGTCTAACCCTAAAGTGGCTGATCCGGAACCTGGCGAACCGCCAGCCGAAGTCCTTGGAGATCGTCAGCTTGCTGCGTAAGCCAGAAGCCGTCAAGGTGGATATTGAAATTTTCGATGTTGGTTTTGATATTCCAAATGAGTTCGTGATCGGTTATGGCCTGGATTACGCGGAACGTTATCGCGACCTCCCATATGTTGGAACGTTGCATCCAACGGTTTATAGCGATAATTCTTAACCGTTTCTACCTTCCTCAACGCCCCCTGTGGAACTTACAGTGGGGCGTTGTACGTTAGTATAGAGAGACTAAAGAACAAGTTTCCCCGGAGATGATCGTAAAAGAAAGGGACTAGCCGAAGGTTTCGAAGCTTTGAAACCCACACGCTGGTGTGCGTATGAAGAACAAGAAAATCATTCAGATTGGTGCAATCATTGCGGTTTCATTAATCTCTCTGTACTTGTTGACCCTGCTCGGTAGTACGAGTCGTGGCTATCAAAAGGTCGAAACCTCGGTGGCACTGGTGCAACTTTCGGAAAATAATGCTTCTGAAGTCATCATTGACGATCGTGAACAGCGACTTCGCATTAAGCTGGTAAAGCCAATTACCTATGAAGGTCGCAAAGACGTCAAGCAGATTATGGCGCAATATCCTGCGCGCACCACTCCGGAAATCTTAAAGGTGGTCACACTCAGCGAGCCAAAGAAGTTTACGACAAACGTCAGTAAAGATTCTTTACTCGTCGAGCTGATTAGCTACATGCTGCCAATGCTGATCGTCTTTGGCTTGATCATGTTCATGTTCAGCCGTATGCAAGGCGGCGGCGGTGGCATCTTCGGCTTCGGTGGCAGCCGCGCGAAGCAGTGGAATAAAGACATGCCAACCAATACCTTCGCTGATGTCGCTGGTGCCGAAGAAGCCGTGGATGAGCTCCACGAAATCAAAGACTTCTTAGAGGATCCGGCACAATACGAGGCTCTCGGCGCGAAGATTCCACGTGGTGTGCTGCTGTATGGCCCACCAGGTACCGGTAAAACCTTATTGGCGCGAGCTGTCGCTGGTGAAGCAGGCGTTCCGTTTTATTCGATCTCGGGTTCTGACTTCGTGGAAATGTTCGTTGGCGTGGGTGCCTCACGTGTGCGTGACCTGTTTAAGCAAGCGCGCGAGAACTCCCCATGTATTATCTTCGTCGACGAAATTGATGCGGTTGGTCGCCAACGTGGCTCCGGCATGGGCGGTGGCCATGACGAGCGCGAACAAACCTTGAACCAGCTGTTGGTCGAGATGGATGGCTTTGGTGATCGCGAAGGCGTGATCTTAATGGCTGCCACAAACCGCCCAGATATTCTTGACCCAGCATTGCTGCGTCCTGGACGTTTTGACCGCCAGATCCCAGTGACAAACCCAGACTTAAAAGGCCGCGAGCAGATTCTTGCCGTACACGCTAAAGGTAAGCCATTAGCCAAAGATGCAGATTTGCAGGCATTAGCGCGTCGTACAGCAGGTATGTCAGGTGCCGACTTAGCCAATGTGCTCAATGAAGCCGCATTGCTCACCGCTCGTATTGGCGGCAACGTGATTACCGCCGATGCGCTGGAAGAAGCAACGGATCGTGTGATTGGAGGTCCGCGTCGCTCCACTCGCGTGATTTCTGAAAAAGAAAAGAAGATCACGGCGTACCACGAAGGTGGTCACACCTTGGCAGCCTGGGCTTTGGAGAACTTAGATCGCGTGTACAAGGTAACCATCTTGGCGCGCGGTAATACCGGTGGTCATGCGATGATCGCGCAAGAAGACGACCGCGGCACCGAAAACCGTGATGAACTGTATGCACGTCTGGTCTTTGCAATGGGCGGTCGCGCCGCAGAAGAACTTGTCTTTGGTGAGCCAACCACCGGCGCAAGTGCTGATATTGAAATGGCCACCAAAATTGCAAAAGCCATGATTGTTGAATTCGGCATGAGCCCACGTTTAGGCACCATTAAATATGGCGCTGAACAGGGTGATCCGTTCTCTGGCCGAGGTGGACATGGAACTTTAGAGTATTCGCCAAAGACAGCCGCGCTTATCGACGAAGAAATGCAGTATTTGTTAGATAAGGCTCACGCCGAAGCCTATGCAATTCTTGCTGAGCACCGCGACTACCTTGATGTGTTGGCTGAGAAACTGCTTGAAAAAGAAACGCTGCGCCGCCCAGATCTCGAAGCATTATTCGATGGTTTAACAGCGCGCCCAGTTGGGGAAGTATTCCCGAACCAAGATGCACGTTTCCCACGTCAAGCAGATCGTGAACCGGTGAAAACTCCGACCGAACGCGCGTTGGAGCGTGGTGAAGAACCACCAAAGCCGTTTAGTATTTTGGAAGCGTCGAAGGCCGTTCGAGAAAAGCGTCGCCAAGAACGCGCAGCGAAACAAGCACTCTTAGGTAATGCGTCTGCTCCAAGTGCTGGTAGCAAGCACGCTGAGAATAATGGAGCTGATAGTTCGGCGCAGCTGCAGGCACGTATTACCGGCAACCGGTATGAAGGTACGCCGCCACCTGCAGATTGGCAGGTGCCAGGTGTAAACCCTGGATCACAGATGCAGCAACCTACACCGAATGGACACGCAGTGAACTCGCAGTGGCCAACGAATGAGGTTCATGCAGGTGTGACACCTCCGCTTGTACCTGCAGCGCCTGTGGAAGAAATCGGATTCCGACTCCCAGAGCGAGAGCGTCCAGATCATCCTTGGAATGACACAACCAGTGCGAATACTGCAGCAGGTGTTGCTCAGCATGCTGGTGAGCAACAGATCGGACAACCGGCTGCAGCTCCTGATGCGCAACCTGCTACCGGCGGATACCCTGCTGCCGGCCAACCTGTTATTGGACAGCCTGCCGGCCAACACGCTGCAGCGCCTATCGTGGATCCTACGGTGGAACCTGCTGCTGAGCCTGCAGCAGCACAACCTACGGTGGAACCTGCTGCTGAGCCTGCAGTGCAGGATCAAGCCCAGGATGCCAATACCTCCCACCACGAAGATGGAGAGCACACTCGATGAGTACCGAATCACCACGTATTGATCGCCAAGCAGCAGAGAAAGCCGTGTACGACTTGCTGGTTGCCCTTGGTGAAAATCCAGAACGAGAAGGGTTGAAAGAAACACCAGCTCGAGTGGTACGTGCCTATGAAGAAATCTTCGCGGGCCTGTATACAGCTGATCCGGCCGAAGTACTGGCAAAGACGTTCAGCGAAGATCACCGCGAATTAGTGCTGGTCAAAGACATCCCAATTTATTCCACCTGCGAGCACCACCTGGTGCCGTTCTATGGAAAAGCCCACATCGGCTATATCCCAGGTGAATCAGGAAAAGTCACCGGATTAAGCAAACTTGCTCGCTTGGTTGATATGTTTGCCAAGCGCCCGCAGGTGCAAGAACGATTGACCTCCCAAGTTGCAGATGCGCTCGTCGAACGCCTCGAAGCACATTCTGTCATTGTGGTTATTGAGTGCGAACACCTGTGCATGTCCATGCGTGGTGTGCGTAAACCAGGATCGAAAACCACAACCTCAGCAGTTCGTGGTGGCTTTAAGCGCGATGCCGCATCGCGCGCCGAAGCACTGTCCTTAATCCGAGGATAGCCACAATGATTTATGACGTTCCAGGTACGCAGATTATGGGAATCTTAAATATCACCGAAGATTCCTTCTCTGATGGTGGGCAATACCTCCAGGTAGAAGCCGCATTAGCGCACGCAGAACTGCTGCTTTCCCAAGGGGCTAATATTATCGACGTTGGCGGCGAATCCACCCGACCTGGAGCAACTCGTGTCGCTGAGCAAGTAGAGCTGCAGCGCGTGATCCCAGTGGTGACTGAACTTCATGCCAGAGGTGTGACGGTCTCGGTTGATACCATGCGTTCCAATGTTGCTGCTGCAGCAGTGGCAGCAGGCGCAGACCTCATCAACGACGTTTCTGGTGGCCTCGCGGATCCAAACATGCTCACCGTTGTCGCAGAAACCGGCGTGCCGGTGTGTCTGATGCACTGGGAAACCGAAAAGTTTGGCAATGCTGCCGGTGCTGCGCACACGCGCGAAAGTGTGGTTGCTGATGTCGTCGCAAAGCTACAAAAGCTTGTCGACGCCGCAGTGCATGCCGGTATTGCTCCCGAAGCGATCAGTTTGGATCCAGGTTTAGGATTTGCCAAGACTGCCGAGGATAACTGGGAATTGCTCCGAGCACTCGACACGTTGCAATCATTAGGATTTCCGCTGCTTATTGGGGCATCGCGAAAGCGATTCTTGCAAGCATTAGGCGGCGATGTAGATGCGGCGACAGCGACGTTGAGCGCGTATCTGGCCGATGCTGATACCTGGTGTGTGCGAGTGCATAATGTGGCAGCCACTGCGGCAAGTTTGCAAGTCGCGCGTCAGCTGCACAGGATTCCAAATCGTGACACCTATCGTTGGAAGAAGTGAGGGCAATATGGCGGATCGAATCCTGCTGACGGGACTGCGCGCGAAAGGTTTTCACGGCGTATTCGCTGAGGAACAGCGCCTTGGTCAAGATTTCATTGTGGATATCGCCTGCTGGCTCGATCTAGCACCAGCGGCAATCAGCGATGATCTGGCCGATACCATTAACTATGCTGAACTGGCAGAGATCGCCCATGCAGTTATCACTGGCCCGCCAATGCAATTGATTGAAGCTGTTGCCGGTCGAATTGCCGATACCGTCATGCAAACCTACCCGCAGTTGTACGCGGTAGAAGTCACTGTGCACAAACCACATGCGCCAATTCCGCGCGATTTCGCTGACGTGGCGGTTGTCGCGCGTCGATCCCGAGGACGCGCATGAACGATCAACGCCGAATTGCAGTGCTGTCTCTTGGCTCAAACCTCGATGATCGACGAAGCTATCTAGAACTCGCCTTGGCAGAGTTTCGTGAGGAAATAGTTGCGCAATCCCAGGTATATAGCACCCCAGCCTGGGGGATTACCGAACAACCTGATTTTTATAATGTCACGATCATCATCAGCACCACTTCTCAGCCGTATGAGCTCTTAGCGCGAGCACAGCAAGTAGAACAACTCGCGAATCGACGTCGTGACATTAAATGGGGACCGCGCACCTTGGATGTAGATATTATCGCTATCTATGAAAACGGTTGCGAGTACACTTCCGATGATCCTGTCCTGACATTGCCGCACCCGTTTGCACATCAACGTGCTTTTGTGTTGCTGCCGTGGGCAGAAATTGATCCTGATGCGACAATAGCTGGTCAGCCAATTACGCAGCTTATTGCCGCTTTACCAGAATCAGAGCGAGATGGGATCAAGCAACAAAAATGAAACCGAGTTCGATTCTGTCGCTAGTGGTCACGACGCTGACTTGTGCGGCGGCAACGGTTATTGTGTTGTCGCAGTTTTATGGATTGCTTCCGCCAGTGCCAAGTACACCGGTGCTCATTATGCTTACCTTAGCGGGGATCAATAGCGCTGCAGCTTGGTATATCAAACAGCAAATTTCCAATAATCGTATAGGTTTTGATCGAATTCAATTAGAACCGACCCTGGTGGCGAATTTCTTATTAATCGGGAAAGCATCCACCTGGACAGGGGCGATCTTCGGTGGCGTTTACTTAGGGTTTTGCGCGTATATACTTCCGAAAACAGCCGAGCTTATGGCAGCAAGTCAAGATTTTCCGTATGTCGTTGCTGCAGCTATTAGCGGTGGTCTTCTGACAGCTGCGGGCTTATGGCTAGAGCGCAGTTGTCAGACACCTCCCCCTCAGGAAGGTGAAGCCGCATAACAATGCTAACCACAATGAGGTAGATTTATGAGCATGACTGATGATGCCCAACTTGAGCCAATTCCAACATCTGATCGCGGCCAACTCGTATTACTTGGTCTGATCGCAGTAGCGTTGATTGCGAGCGTAATTATGCTGGTCACTGGCAGCATAGGCGTGCTCAAGCTCGCAATGGTTGTGGCACTCTGGGCGGCAGTGCTGAGTATTTTCCTAGCATCAAAATACCGCGCTGAATTAGTACGTGAACGCGCAGAATTTGCAGAAGAACTTGCCTTTGAACGTCAAGCAAGCCAACAAGCACTTGCACAGCGCGAGGCAGAGGCTGTTGCATTGCAACAATCAGTGCATTCGGAGGCATCAACCGATTCTGCAACTGCTGCGGCGACGGATACGGCAACTGCTGCCGCACTTGCAGAAATTACCGAACAGCTGGCTCAAGTACGTGCGCAATTAGAAAGCCTCACCGGTGCTATTTTCGCTGAACCAAATATGGTGCTGCAAGCAGAGGCGATTCGTATTCAGGCATTAGAAAAAACTGCAACGCGCCAACAACGCGAAGAACTTACGGCGGGGCAAACGCAGCACACTCAGTCAGCTGCCGACGCGGTGCCTGCCGCTGGCGTATCGACGCCGAGTGCGCAACCAGATTCATCTGCAAAGCAGCACCTTGCACAAGAGAGTGCTGCTGATGATGCATCTGCTTCGTCCGCACAACGCGACATTCATGACGCTGAAGTCGAAACCACAGCTGAGGCTACGGCGTCAGAGTCAGTTGCGCGACCAGCGCGACCTGCTGAACCTGCGCGACCTTCGCAACCAGCACAACCAGTGCGACCTGCACAATCAGCGCAACCTGCTGAACCTTTGCGACCAGCGCGACCTATTGACGGCGCGGAAGCTGAAGCTGCCACCGAAACAGAAACAGAAGCCGAAGCTGATGTAACTGTTGTATCAAACCCAGTCTTTGATGCGCAGGCTGTACCTACGCACAAGTGGACGATTCCTGCCACCACTGGTGAAGATGCTGCAGCAACGAATAAGACTTCGCGTGATGCATCTACGTCGCAAGCAAAAGTGGCGCCACAGGAGGCAACCACATCACATACGGCTCCTGCAACGCATGCAACTGACACCAAGCAGCAGTCGCTAGAAGATGCTGCTGCAGCTGCAAAACGACATGGGCGTCGGCGTCGCGAAGAAACTGGAGGCTTGTCGGTAGCAGAATTGCTCAAGAAGCAGGGACGTTAAATGCCGACTCCACCACGCATGCGTGTGGTAACTCTTTCCTCCAGTAGTATCAGTCACGCGCTTGCTGCTGCAGGGCATACGATTATTGGTCACAATTTCGCGGATCTGGCGCACGCAGATCTTGTCGTACTTTCACCAACCGATACTCTTGCCGAGATCCTTCCGAAACTTGGTGCGCAAACAGTCGTGTTGCTCCAAGGCTACGATGTGCAGCTGCCAGCAGCATGCACCCAACACGTGATTGTCACAAGCCCGCTTCCAGCAGGGGAAACCCTTGTTGCGAGCAATACTGAAATCGGGGCAGTAATCGCAGAATTGCTCTTTCAAGAATGTCGTCTCGGGTTCGTGGCATGTTCGCAATCTGAATTTCCGCGTCGTGCAGCACTTGGCATGTGGCAGATTGTCTGTGATGCATTTGCCCAATGTCAGCCAGTTGATGACGCAGAGATCCTTGCAATTATCAGCTCTGTCCAAGCACAGCAAGCAGTTGCGCAATTTGTGCCGCTTCCATATTCTGATCTGTACCGCGACATGGTTTCAGCACTTTTGAAGGGATAATTTGTGGCTTTCGCATTTGGCACTGCGCAGCAATTCGCATCAATCGAGCAGCTTCGCATGGTAAGTTCGGCTTTCAAAAAACAAGGCAAACCTGTCGTACTCATCCCGCTCGGCAGCGACATTCATGCAGGTCATCGCAGCTTATTGCGTGCCGCGAAGCGGATCCCGGGAGCTGTGACACTCGTCGTGGCAACCAGTAGTGCTCTTACTCCAGTCTTGCAGGAAGAAAGCATTGACGCCTTCGCCGTGCTTGACGACGCCACGTTGTTCCCTCATGGGCTTCGCACACAACTGGTGGTTCCTGATCGCGGTATGGAATCACCTGCAACACTTGCTAAAGATCTGACTCGCGTCTTGAGCTTGTGCACAAGTTTAAGCCCAACTGACCTCATTCTTGGCGAAAAAGATTATGAGCTATTAATTCTGGCCCAACATATGATTGTTGATCTGCATCTGCCCGTGAAAATTCATGCAGTTCAAACTGTGCGTCTTGCCGACGGACTGGCACTATCATTGCGCAACGCAAACCTTGATGAAACCGCGCGTGAACGTGCCTATGTGTTATCAGCGGCTTTAGCTGCAGGCGTGCATGCAGGTCAACGTGGTGTTCGCGCTATTAAGGAAACCATTGCAGAGGTTCTTGCTGCCGAAAACGTGCAGCCTACATATGTAAAGATTTTGCAGCCGAATTTAGAACCACTTGGGAAAGACCCCGAAGCACGTATTTTGCTTGCTGCAGACTTCAACGGCGTTCATTTGTTCGATAGCGCCCCTGTATTATTGCCGGAAAGTGCTGCAACCAGCACCGATGCTTCCCGCCAATAGGGATAAGTAGTGAATTAACCAAGCGTTTCAAGCAGTTAAAATGGGTTAGTTTCGCACGTAATCAAAAATCTTGACAGTGCAATCGGTCATGCTTAGTAGCAGGATGTTAGAGGTATCCGCTAGGCTAAATACTTGTGACTGACGTAAAACATACCCCAGTAAATGATGTTCCAGAACAACTCCGTATTCGTCGTGAAAAGCGGAGCAAGTTGCTGGCTGAAGGCAAAGAGGCCTATCCGGTTGTTGTTGACCGTACGATTTCCATTTCTGAGTTGCGTCAGAAATATCAGATTCGTGATGAGCACACTGTAGAACAACCAGGTATCACCTACTTGTCCGCCGGCGATGAAACTCACGACGAAGTTGCTATCGCAGGCCGTGTCCTGTTCGTCCGTAACACCGGTAAATTGTGCTTCGCTGCTCTACAAGAAGGCAATGGCACGCAGATTCAAGCCATGCTGTCACTTGCAGTTGTTGGTGAAGATCTGCTTTCGAGTTGGAAAACTGACGTTGACCTTGGCGATATCGTCTCTGTTCGCGGCCGCGTCATTGCGTCGAAACGCGGAGAGCTCTCGGTGATGGTGGCTTCTTGGCACATGGCTTCGAAGGCGTTGCGCCCACTTCCAGTAGCATTCGCGGAAATGAGCGAAGATACACGTGTGCGTCACCGCTATACCGACTTGATCATGCGTGACAAGGCTCGCGAAAATGCGATGACACGTATCAAAGTGATGCGTGCGCTGCGAAACTATTTGGAGTCTGAAGGCTTCTTGGAAGTCGAAACTCCAATGCTGCAAACCTTGCACGGTGGTGCTGCGGCGCGTCCATTCATGACGCATTCAAATGCGCTGGATATTGATCTGTACTTGCGTATCGCTCCAGAGCTTTACCTCAAACGCTGCGTTGTTGGTGGCATTGAGCGCGTGTTCGAGGTTAACCGCAACTTCCGCAACGAAGGCGTTGACTCCTCCCACTCACCAGAGTTCGCAATGCTTGAAACCTATCAAGCATGGGGTACCTACGATGATGGTGCTCGCATGATTAAGAACCTGATTCAATCTGTTGCAATGGATGTGTTTGGTTCTACCACCGTGACGCTTGCCGACGGTACCGAGTACGATCTCGGCGGGGAGTGGAGAGAAATTGAGATGTACCCATCTCTGAATGAAGCATTGCAGCGGAAGTTCCCAGGCCAGCCAGAAGTGACCATTCATTCCACAGTTGATGAGTTAAAGGCTATTGCTGAGGTCATTGGACTTGCCGTTCCTGCCAAGGGCGGTTGGGGACATGGCAAGCTGGTGGAAGAAATTTGGGAAGTTTTGTGTGAAGATCAGCTGGAAGGCCCAATTTTTGTGCGCAACTTCCCAGTTGAAACCTCACCATTGACTCGCCAGCATCGCGAATTAGAAGGTGTGACTGAAAAGTGGGACTTGTATGTTCGTGGCTTCGAGTTGGCAACTGGCTATTCTGAGCTCATTGACCCTGTGATTCAGCGCGAGCGTTTTGAAGATCAGGCACGCTTGGCAGCCGGCGGCGACGATGAAGCAATGGTGTTGGATGAAGACTTCCTCACTGCAATGGAACAAGGCATGCCACCAACAGCAGGTTGTGGCATGGGTATTGACCGTTTACTGATGGCACTGACCGGCCTTGGTATTCGTGAAACTGTATTATTCCCGATGGTAAAGCCAGAACAGCGATGAAATTAGCACAACTTTTGATTGAGCGTGCAGATGCTCAACGAAAATTAGGTGAATTGCGCACCCGATTGGCAAATGTCGCTCAGATACAAGAAGGTAGCGTACCTGTAGAAAGTCCTGATCAGCTGATTATATTGGCCGATCAGACTTTCAAACGACTTCAGCGATTGATCACAACCATTAATGCTGTCAATGCTCGCACTGAGGCAGCCCATGGTATGACCTTGGCTGATGCCATTGCGCGTCGTGATGTTTTGCGTCAAACTGCAGAGTTCTATAAGTCTGTATTTGAAGCAGCTACAAATACCCACATCCGATATTCTTCGAAAGAACTTCTGATGGTTCCAGGTGTAGACCCAGTAGCGATGCGTACAAAAGCAGATATGGCTTCGTTTGAATATCGCCATCTTGATGCGCTTATTCAGCAGGTCAACTGGGAGACTGAAGTACCAGAATTGTTGTAGTACAAGTAGGTAGCAGTTTGGTAAATCGTCAGTGAACACAATTTCTAACAGACCAATGAAGTCAAAGTTGCTGAGCCAACTGGAAATCTTATCGAGTATGCTCAACCGCTTATAGTTTATTGGTTATTTTTCACAAGTTACTACCACCGTGTTAGGGCATTTACCAACTGTGAGGGATGGATAAGGGGATAGATAAAAAGCTGGAAGTAGAACCATCATTCTACTTCCAGCTTTTTCTATTGTCGTACGTTCAACATTCAACAAAACGAAGGATCGGCATCGTTTGCTATGCGCAAGCACGGATGCCGTCCGCGCTTGCGCATAGCAAATGTTTGCAGCAATGTTTGCTGACTTGCGTGTCAACCACGAGAGCCAGCAAACATGCGCAGCTCTTAAAGCTTCAGCGCTGCGCGAATCTTAAGCAGCCACTGCCCGAATGGCTGATGATGTACGCCACCCGTCACCGAGAGGTTCTGTGAACTACTAATTGGTAACGCTTGTGTGATCGCCGCGATGAGCGTACCCATGAGTCCAAACACCGCAATGCCCGATAACACTAGTGTGACTGTGCTGTCCACGTCCGTTGCCGCAGGCTCCGGTTTCGTTGGAGGAACCACCGGCTTACTTGGTGTATCTGGCTTTGCACTTGCACATTGTTGTTTCAGTTGTTCAACCTTCGCAGTAAGCTCTTGCTGCTGCTTTTGCAAGTCTTCCTTCGCTTTCACCCATTTTTCCAAGGAAGGCAACAATGTTTGTGCTTCAGCACTTTGCACTGCTTGGAGCTTTGCCAATGCTGCGATTGCGGCCGACAAAGTTGGATGCACACTCGCATCCGCCTGGTTTGCAACTAAACTTTCAACAGTCCACGCAGCTCGAGTATCAGCGATCTCTTGAGCAGCCTGCGTAGCACTCTTCTTCGCGTTATAGTCTGGCTCCAGTTGGGATGCTTTTTCTGCTGCAGCAGCTGCAGCCGGCGTTGCAACAGCAACTTGCTCGTCAGCAGTCGTCTTGGCCGCAGTGGCTGCTGCAACTGCAGCAACCAGGTCCTTTTTAGTCCTCAACAGTTCTTCAGTTTGCGTCAGGGTCGCAAGTCGCTCATCAAGTGTTGCAATTGCGGCATCAATGGCAGCAATTTGCTCGCGCACATTATTGACTGCAGCCTCAATTTGTGGAAGATACGCCTCCCACTGCGTTTGTTGCGCTGCGATAGGAGCCAACTGTGCATCAAAACCCTGAATAGCAGTGTTGGCTTCATCGATTGCTTGTTGCGCTTCACTTATTTTTTCTTCAACGGCACGAATTGCACCTTGATGACGTTCCTGAGCGGCGAGTTGAGCATTTTGCCGAAGTTGTTCGAGCTCTTGCTGCAATGTGCCATAGCGTGTTGCGTTGGCTTCCAGCTGAGTACCAAGTTGCGCTTTTTCTGGGCTACCATCTGCGGCAGCTTGAAATTGATTCGCAAGTGCTTGTGTCTCAGCTGTTAGTTGAGCAAGCTCAGCTTCTTTTGCAGTGATTGGTTGTTGCAACTCAGCAACCGGCTGTGCAGGTGTGGCTCTGAGTGCCGTTGCTTGCTCACGCAAACGTTCCAATTCTGCTGTTTTGGCATCGACCACAGCTTGTTTTTCAGCTTTTTGTGTAGTGATTGCCTGAGCTTGGTTGCGGTACGTTTCTACATTTGTTTGTGCTTCCTCAAGCAGAGTTGTACCTTCTGGAAGCTGTGCCTCGAGAGCTGCTTTCCCTTCGACTTGCGCTGCTCGGTTGGTCGTCAGTTCTTTCTTTTCCGTAGAAATTTCACCGAGCTTAGTATCCAAAGCTTGTACGGTTGCCACATCAGCGAGCTCAGCGTGCTCCTGATTAAAAGTTTCGAGAGCACTTGTCGCCGCATTCAACTGCGTTGTTGCAGTCGCCTGTGCAGCGTCTGCTTCATTTTTCTTTGCTTGTGCAGCGGCGTTCTTCGCAGCGGCTGCATCATATTTCCGCTTAGCTTTATTTTCTGCTTGTTGAGCCTTCTCAAGGGCTTGTTGAGCATCGTATTGTACTTTGGCAAGTGCCTGTGCCGCAGCAGCACGCAGCGCAGGTAATGATTCATGATCAGCAGGCTTTTCTTGCGCCGCAGCAATTTGAGCTTGCAGGTCTTTGATTTTCGCGTCAGTAGTTGCAATTGCTTCGTCGACGCCAGCCAGTCGCTTCATTTCACCAGTGAAAGTCGGACGAATATCGTCGCGTTGGCATGTGAATGCGGTAGTTTCTGCACCTGCATACGGTGCTTGGATTGCTGGCACAAACGTTGCACAGAACAAAGATGTAGCAACAGTAATGCCCACGAGGCGTCGACGAGCTGGTTGAGCTAAGTGTGAATGTGTCATCAAAAGGCCTTAGGATCAAAAAACACGACAGTGTAAATGGATAGGTACAAATATAACTGTGTTCCAGTATAGAGAAGTAAACTAGTTCACAATACCATTTCTTTTGTGTTCTAGCTATCATTTTTATCACGATTGTGTTCGTCGCTACTTTCGAGCAGGGTTTAAGAAAATGGATCAGTTGGCGGCGTCGTCAAGCAAAGTGTTGGCACAATTTTGTCGATTTGAGTGCAGATTCTGGTCAATTTTACGCAATTTTGGCGTGTTCGCTAAAGGCGTACATTCCTATTTTTAGGCTTTTACCTGCGGTGATGTTGTCAGTTAGGGGGTCTGACTCGGTATTTGAGGTTCATATATGTGCAGAAATAGCTAAAGTGAAAGCATTAGAGAAATGTTAGGAGTACGCACATGTTTGAACGGTTTACGGATCGCGCACGTCGCGTGATCGTATTAGCGCAAGAAGAAGCACGCAGCTTAAACCATAGTTATATCGGCACTGAGCACATTTTATTAGGCCTGATTCAAGAAGGTGAAGGCGTTGCTGCCAAAGCCTTGGAATCAATGGGTATCGCATTAGATGCTGTCCGCCAAGAGGTTGAAGATATCATTGGCAAAGGCAGCGAGCCTCCAGTTGGGCATATTCCATTTACACCACGCGCGAAGAAAGTATTAGAGCTTTCATTGCGTGAAGGCCTGCAAATGGGGCATAAGTATATTGGCACGGAGTTTCTGTTGCTTGGTTTGATCCGCGAAGGTGAAGGCGTTGCTGCTCAGGTGCTCGTGAAGCTTGGTGCGGACTTGCCGCGTGTTCGCCAGCAAGTTATCCAGCTACTTTCTGGGTATGAAGGCGATCGCACAGAACAACCAGAAAAGGGCGAAGCTGTCGGCGCAGGCACCAGTAGCGGCCCACGTGGAAATCGCGGCAATGCCGCTGATCGCTCCAATTCCTTAGTGCTGGATCAGTTTGGTCGTAACCTCACACAAGCCGCACGTGAGGGCAAGCTCGATCCTGTGGTTGGTCGTGACAAAGAGATCGAACGTATTATGCAAGTTCTCTCGCGTCGCACCAAGAACAATCCAGTGCTTATTGGTGAACCAGGCGTGGGTAAGACTGCGGTGGTAGAAGGCTTAGCGCTGGATATCGTCAATGGTCGCGTGCCAGAGACCTTGAAAGATAAGCAACTGTACTCGTTAGACCTTGGTTCCTTGGTTGCAGGCTCACGCTATCGTGGTGATTTCGAAGAGCGCCTGAAGAAGGTGCTGAAAGAAATTAACCAGCGTGGCGATATTATCTTGTTCATCGACGAGATTCACACCTTAGTTGGTGCAGGTGCTGCAGAAGGCGCCATTGACGCTGCGTCCTTGCTGAAGCCAAAACTTGCTCGCGGAGAATTGCAAACCATTGGTGCAACTACGCTGGATGAGTACCGCAAGCATATTGAAAAAGATGCTGCATTAGAGCGTCGTTTCCAGCCGGTGACAGTGCCAGAACCTTCGGTGGAATTAACCATCGAAATTCTGAAAGGACTGCGTGATCGCTATGAAGCGCACCACCGCGTTTCGATTACCGATGGTGCCTTAGCTGCTGCGGCGAATTTGGCGTCACGCTATATTAACGATCGTTTCTTGCCAGATAAGGCTGTTGATCTTATCGACGAAGCTGGTGCGCGTATGCGTATTCGTCGTATGACCGCTCCGACTTCGCTGCGTGAAGTTGATGATCGTATCGCGAAAGTACGTGCGAAGAAAGAAGCTGCTATTGACGCTCAAGACTTTGAACAAGCAGCAAGTTTGCGTGAACAAGAGCGTGCGTTAAATGAGGAGCGTGCGGAAAAAGAAAAGCAGTGGCGCACTCGTGATCTCGAAGAAATTGCAGAAATTGGTGAAGAACAGATCGCTGAAATTTTGGCGAATTGGACTGGTATTCCAGTGTTTAAGCTCACCGAGGAAGAGTCCTCTCGCTTGCTGCATATGGAAGATGAGCTACATAAGCGCATCATCGGCCAGGAAGATGCGGTCAAGGCCGTCTCGCGTGCGATTCGTCGTACTCGCGCTGGCTTGAAAGATCCACGCCGCCCATCCGGTTCCTTCATTTTTGCTGGTCCATCAGGTGTTGGTAAGACCGAGCTGTCAAAGGCCTTGGCCAACTTCCTATTCGGCGACGATGATTCTCTGATTCAAATCGACATGGGTGAGTTCCACGACCGCTTTACAGCATCGCGTCTGTTTGGTGCTCCTCCAGGCTATGTCGGCTTTGAAGAAGGCGGCCAGCTCACTGAAAAGGTTCGTCGTAAGCCATTTTCCGTTGTGCTTTTCGACGAGATCGAAAAAGCGCATAAGGAAATCTATAACACCTTGTTGCAAGTCTTGGAAGAAGGACGCCTCACCGATGGCCAAGGTCGCGTCGTAGACTTTAAGAACACCGTGATGATCTTTACCTCGAACTTGGGAACCCAGGATATTTCCAAGGCCGTGGGAATGGGCTTTAGTGCAGTTGGTGAACAAGATGCACAAGGTCAGTACGAGCGCATGAAGAACAAGGTCAATGATGAGCTGAAGAAGCACTTCAGGCCAGAGTTCTTAAACCGTATTGATGATATTGTGGTCTTCCATCAGCTCACTCAGGAACAGATTGTTGAGATGGTTGATCTGCTCATCAGTCGCGTTGCTAAGGCCTTGGCCGCTAAGGACATGGATATCGAGCTGACGCAGAAGGCAAAGGATCTGCTGGCAAAGCGTGGCTTCGATCCAGTGCTCGGTGCTCGTCCGTTGCGTCGTACGATTCAGCGTGAAATCGAAGATGCGCTCTCTGAAAAGATCCTGTTCGGAGAACTCGGTGCTGGTGAAATCGTGACCGTTGATGTTACCGGTTGGGACGGCGCATCGAAGGAAATTCAAGATGCACAATTTACCTTCACACCACGACCAAAACCACTGCCAGAAGACCTTGAGTTTGCAGCAGTCACAGCTGAGGTTGCAGCAGAACTCGCTGGTGGTGAGCACACCGATGCTGAAGGCAGCGGTCGTCACGCGATGCCAGAAGCATAACCACCTGGGATAATACCTAGTGAAAGATATGCCGAGTGGGCACGGGGAAACCTGTGTACACTCGGCATTTTCCTTATGAAGGAAATTGGGGTGTGGTTGAAGAAAATGCTGGGCAAGGAATACTCGAGCTGATGCTGGCGTGCACTGTTGCGTCGTCAAGCATGCATGTCAGCGGTGCGGTATTAACGCTGGCAGTAGTTTTGTGGCGGATGATTTTTGAAAAGACTGATCAAATATGGCATTGCAATGGGGAAATCGCCAAAAATATGCAAAGCGTGGTTAATGCCTACGTGATGTTTCGCAAAAAGGCTTGGGAAGATTGCCGAGTATAACGCGACGTCGCTACCATGATCACAATAACGTTTGGCGAGTGCGCGTACCTGCTCGTGAGGAATGAGATCATCGGTAGGGGAACTGCCAAGGAGTAACGGTCCAGTAGTTTTCTGCTGGCCGAGAAGCTGCTGCTCTAAAATTCGATTTGCAACGGGGTCTTCCAAGAAAATCTCATTAAAACGGCGGCCATCTTTTGTGAAACGGCGGCTATCGGCAAAACCGAAGCGGAAAATCGCATCGGTGACGCAACTATTTGCTGTTTTAGCTAAAAATGCCTGACCTTCTGCGTTCACATGCTGAGCAAGTAACTGCTGGATATGCGGATAGCGCGCGGCAAAACCATTTAATGCCATGCCGGTAACACCCGCGATGCTTGAGCCATTGACGGCAGAAAACACAGATACTAAGTCCGCCGGAGGAGCACCAGCATACGTACCCTTGAGATTCAGTTCTGGTGCATAACTTGCGGCATATTCAGCGGCGGCAGCAGCAGCGCCACCGCCTTGACTGTAACCGTAAAACGCCAGAGGTGATTGTCGTGGAACCCCCGCAGCTTGCAGACCAGCACGAGCGGCATCTAAAACAGCATGTGCTTCTTCAATATGGTTGGAATACGTATGAATACCTGGAGTGCCCAGCCCAATATAATCAGTCACAATCACGCGAATGCCTAAGCTTGCAGTGATCTGTTGCATGAGAATCTCATAATTCACACTGACCGTTTTATTGGACAGGGATACATTTCCTTGCAGCCACTTTCCCTTAGAGGGTGCACAATGATCGCCTTGACCGCGCGTACCAGGGGCAAACACGATGGTAGGGGTTGGGCCTGGACCATCCCACTGCTTCGTAGGTTCAATGACATAGCCACTTACTGCGACAGGGTTCCCGAACTCGTCGGTAGACGTATATAAAATCTTTTGCGTATACCCTGGGAACTCAGGGCCGAGCACATTTAAAATATTCGGAATAGGCTTGGTACGAATAAGCGCGCCTGGGGTTGGATCAAACTGCTCTGGCGGTTGATAAAAGGCAGCGTCATAGTCATTTTCGAGCACAGAATCACTGGTAGTCGTCAATGTCCATTGCAGACCACGTGCGAATTTTTGGAGCTCGTCGGATGCTGCAGACGCTGCTGAGCTGGTGTCGTCCCATGCTGTGTCAAGAGCATCAGCGATAGCACTGGTTGAGCTTGTGCCGAGTGCGGGTGCGGCGGGCTGGTGATCAGCGGGTGCGGCGGCCGGATTGCTTGTGCCGGGTGCGGCGGCCGAGATACCAGCGGCAGGCGCAGCGTCGTTAAGCGGAGTGCGAGGAGCAGTACTTCCAAGCGCGGCGATTTCAAATTCACTATGGGCATCACGTGTGACTAAGCCATGAGAAAACAGCGGTGCACTATGTGCTGGTGAGATGCTCGAGCCGAGCAAGATGGTTGTGAACAATATAGAAAGGCTTGGGCGTATACGCATGTCAGCACATATTACTTGGATGCCCGCAAAACTGTGAAGTCTTCGCGATTGACTGAAGATTTCTTGCTCACTCACGCGGCAGATGCAAGAAACCGTCGGTGTGGGCGGCTAGGCCGTCGTCAAGCAAACTCAAAATACAAGCCGCGACCTGCTGTTCGGGGAAACCCAAGGTATAACACTCAGCTGGATCAACCGGTTGCGAACTTGAACGCAATAATGCCATGATTGCGCCGCGAACCTGCCGATTCGTGCCGGCAAATGGTTGGGATCGCTTGGTAGCGCGTTGTTGTTCCAGAGCGGTTGGTTCAGGAGCGCCAAGTGCTTGCCACAAACACACAGGTCGAATGGGGCAGTGCTCACACTGTGGGGAAGACGTGCACACAAGCGCGCCAAGTTCCATAATTGCCACAGAGACCAGGTGAGCATCGGTTGTCGGAAGCAATGCGAGCAGCGACCTGCGATCGGCTTGCGTGGTGTGTTGAGACGCAACGAGTTTCTTGCCTTTGAGCACACGCGTGAGTACTCGCCGAACATTGGTATCGATGACCGGCACACGCTGGTGAAACGCAAACGCTGCAACCGCGCTTGCGGTGTAATCGCCAATGCCAGGTAATGCAAGTAACTGTTCTACGTCATGCGGCACTACACCACCGTGACGGGTGACAATTGCTTCGGCGCATTCTTGCAGTCGCAATGCGCGCCGGGGATATCCCAAATTGGCCCAGGCTTGCAAAATTTCAGCTTTCGGCGCGTTGCTCAGTGCAAGCGGGGTTGGCCATTTATGCATCCAGGCTTGCCATAATGGTTCTACACGATGAACTTGTGTTTGCTGACTCATAACTTCGCTCACGAGTATTCCCCACGCCGAAGTGGCCGAGTGTCGCCAGAGAATGCTGCGCGCGGACGTGCGATACCACGCAAGCAACGGCTCGTGAAACTCGGGGGTCTGCTGGGTGAGAGGAAGTGCAACAGCCATAAGAATTCCCCATTCTAGACTCTAAAATTTCCCACAAGTGAAATGGACATGCCAAGATGGAAAGCATGAATGCGCAACCTCATGATCCAGCAAGCGTATGGAAGGGTTTACTCGAGGGTAATCGCCGTTTCGCAGCGGGAACCCCTGAGCATCCGAACCAGTCGATTACGCGTCGCAAAGAATTGCAAGGCGGCCAAAACCCACGTGCAGCGATTTTGACCTGCGGCGATTCCCGTGTGCCGGTGGAGTTGCTTTTCGACGTCGGGTTGGGCGATATCTTCACCGTTCGCACCGCCGGGCAGGTTGTGGACTCGGCAGTATTAGCGTCGTTGGAATATGCAGTTGCGGTTCTGGGTGTGGAAGTGCTGATTGTATTAGGGCACGAATCGTGTGGTGCGGTTAAGGCTACGAGTGAAGTTGTGTTGCAAGGTCGCGACGTTTTGACCGGTCATCAACGCACTATTATTGAGCAGATTGCGCCATCTATTTTAGAAGCTCAAAGCAAAGGCGGGCACACTGCTGAGCATTTCGAACGGGCACATGCGCAAGCTATTTTGGAAAAGGTTATGCAGCTCTCACTCGTGGTTCATCAACATGTGGATGCTGGCGAAGTTGCTGTGGTTGCGGCGCGGTATCGGTTGAAAGATGGACGGGTGGAAACGATTTCGACTGAAGGACTGTAGGTTGCTGCTGGTGCAGGTGTTGTGGTGCGCGAGCCGCGAGTGCGGAAAAAGCGAGCAACACACCGCACCTATCAGCCGTGTTGGTGCTGGCATGGCATAGGCTGAAAGGCGTGGATCGTCGAACTTCTTATTCCAGCAGCTCCCGTCCTCCTCGTCGGAGTCCCCGCTCAACGCGTGGTGCGGCAGCAAGGACAGCTGCTCCTGGTCGCTTGCCGGAAATCTACTATAAACGGCGGCGAATCACTGCAGTGTTGTTGTTGATTGTTATTGGCATGGGCATTATGCTTGCCAGCTTTTGGCGGAATAATACTGGTACACCGAGCAATGTAGTAGCCACCGCAACAACTGCGGCGCCAACAAGTGCAATGCCTTCTGCCACGAGTAGTCAAGCTCCGATGACTTCTGAAGCGCCGGTTACCAGTGCTGTTCCAACAACATCTGAAGCTGCGCCAACTAGTGAAGCAGTAGCTGTGGATGCGTCAGCCTGTGTATTACAAGATTTAGAGATTGTCGCACAGACCAGCCAACCTTCGTTTGTGGATGGTGCTTCACCAGTGTTTTATATGAGTGTGAAGAACCCAACTGAGCAAGAATGTACGATCGATCTGAATAAAGATGTTTTGCGCTTTGAGGTGTATCACCTTGCAACCAATGAACGCATCTGGTCGGATATCGACTGCAATGCTCCGGAAGGCACTGGCGTACAGAGCTTTAAGCCAGGTGAAGTGATTAATTATAAGGCGACGTGGTCGCGTACAAAGTCCGCACCAAACAGCTGTGATGAACGTCCATCTGTGCCAGCTGGTGACTATTTCTTGCATGCAGTTATTGGTGAAGAACCATCTGTCCCAGTGCCATTCTTCATCGGATAGTATCACCGAAGATCCAAGTTTTTAGTGCTAGAGACCAGCACTTTCGTTACTGTTGTGGCGAAGGTGCTGGTTTTTTATATGGTTGTGAAGGTACGAGAGGAGCAGAGGTGAGGGTTGGAGCTGTTCGTGAGACGAGAGGAGTGGAGAACTGGTTGCGGGCGAGTACTGATATTAGGTGAAGATGGCCAATGCGTCGGCAAGCGTTGCAACTTCGCGTAGCTGCATGCCGGCAACTGTGATTCCTGTGACTGGCACAACAGCATTAGTAAACCCGAGGCGTTGTGCTTCTTGTAATCGTCGCTGCAGATTTGGTACTCGACGAATTTCACCAGCCAGGCCGACTTCGCCAATAATGACAGTTTTAGCAGGCAGCGGCTTGTGCAACATAGTAGAAGCAGTTGCAAGTGCGACGGCAAGATCAGTAGCCGGTTCACCTACTTTCATGCCACCGACTGTTGCCACGTATACCTCTTTATTGTGCGTGCGCTGGCCGGCTCTTGCGGCAAGCACCGCTAAGACCATTGGCACACGAGCCGGATCGAGGCCTGTGACCGCACGTCGAGGATTTTTTGATTCAGTTGGAACAACGAGTGCTTGAATTTCGGCTAAAAGTGGACGGACACCATCCATCGCTACCGTAATAGCAGAGCCATCAGTTGCGGTATCGCGATGAGATAAAAACAGCCCTGAAGGATCGCTGACTTCTTGAATCCCATGTGCGTGTTGTTCAAAACACCCCACTTCATCCGTTGCGCCAAAACGGTTTTTCATTCCGCGTAACATGCGCAAACTTGAATGCCGATCACCTTCAAAATGCACAACAACATCAACTAAATGCTCCAATACACGCGGGCCAGCGACATTGCCATCTTTCGTGACATGGCCAACCAAAATAATTGGAATCCCAGTGGTTTTCGCAAGCGTTGTCAGAGCAGCTGTCACCGCGCGTGATTGCGCGACTCCACCGGCCACACCTTCGATTCCAACAGCTGTCATAGTTTGCACGGAATCAACGATCACCAGACTTGGTTTCAGCTGGTTAATGTGGCCGAATACAATATCAAGATTTGATTCAGCGGTAAGGTACAAAGTCGGCACAAGTGCTCCGGTACGCTTCGCGCGCATCCGCACCTGTCCCGCAGATTCCTCAGCAGTCACATACAGTGCGTGGCGATTCCCGCCTTTGGCAGTTGGTTGCTGCGCCCACCTAGCTGCAACTTCGAGCAAAAGCGTTGATTTACCAACACCTGGTTCACCAGCAAGTAAAATCACCGAACCTGGCACAATGCCACTGCCTAACACGCGGTCGAGTTCGCCAATACCAGTTGGGATACTGACAGCTGCCTGATCAGGGATTTGCGTAATAGCTTGTGCTGGTGTTGTAGGCGTTAAGCCTTGCGGCATCACGCCGAGTTCAGTGGCTTTCACTGCATGCGTCGTATTCGCCACAGAGGATTCCTCCATGGATCCCCATGAACCGCATTCTGGGCAGCGCCCAAGCCATTTTGATGAGCTATATGAGCACTGAGAACAGGTATGAATGGTACGCACTTTTTTCGCCATGCCACAACTTTACAAAATAGCTTTTCCATTGTGTGAAGATGAGTCTGTTTTGGCAGCTCAGTACTGGTGTTGCGTGATACACAGTGCAAATGAAGTAAAACAGTAGGGAAGTTTTGATGGATTGAGAAGCTCAGCGGCGTCGTCAAGCAAGCATGCGCAAGTTGAGATGCGCCGTACCGCGTAGGTTTGCCTAGAACTGGCGTGGTCTCGGTGGCGGGTGGCGGGTGGCTAGAGGTGAAATAGCCGACAGTCGCGGGCGCAAAGGCGCGGGAATCAAAAACTCCGGATGCCAACCAGCGACAATACCTCAAAGGCCGAAAACCAAAACCACCACCTGCATGGCACATATGGTGCATCAGGTGGTGGGGAATAGGTTTTGAAGAGTGCAGAATTAGTGGCTGTGGCTTTCAGCGCCAGTTTCGCGATCAACCATGCCGGACTCCAACACAGGTGCAGAGATTGCGGCGTTAGTGGTAATAGTTGCATTGTCGAACGTGAAGGTTACGTCCTTGCTGCCGCCAAGCGCAAAACCGGAGTTCTTGACGGAGCTAGAGACATAGGAGATGCAACCATTCTTGGACTGAGGCAGCTTTTCAAGTTCAGACTTAATATCTGCAACGATGGTGCAATTGGTCTTCAGTTCGGTCTCGCCAGTGAGCTCGACTTCCTCACCATCGATAGAAACCGACTTCAACGTGTGAACAGTATCGGTATCGTCGAGGTTCATAGCAGTGAACTTCACACCAGTTTCACCCTGATCAGTGACCTGGATGGTGACGTCGCGAACTGCAATGGTTCCGTCTTCGGAGTCAGCAGACGCACCGTCGACAGCAGCAACTTGGTTTGCAGTCTGGGAGATCTGACCTGCGGAACACGATGCCAAGATCAGTGCAGATGCAGCAGCGACGGAAATCATGGCGCCGCGGCGAGCAGCGGTCTTTAGGGCCTTCACAGTGTTCATCCTCCGTTATGGTGGCTGGGACAATCAGGCTGAGCACACAGCCTGAGAAAATTATCGATTCTTACCTTAGCGTTTCGAGGTACATTACGCACATAGATACTCAAGACTTTTTTGCCAAATGGGGGGATACGAAAGGGGGAGTATTTCTCTTTTTGTGACCTATTTAATATTTTATCTGATTCTGCTTTGGGCCAATCGGTGGCATTTACCGTTGGATCAAGCGGTAGCATTTGCCAGGCGTGGTAGAATTATCGAAGTATTTTCAGTGTGTGTGAATCGACACTCGTATAAGGAGAACTAGATCTATGGAGTTCCAGGTCGGCGATACCGTCGTATATCCGCATCATGGTGCGGCAATCGTGGAAGCGATTGAATACCGTGAACTGGGCGGGGAAACCGTAGAGTATCTGGTGCTGCAGATCCATCACTCTGATCTGGTCGTGCGCGTGCCTGCGAAAAATGCAGAGCGCGTGGGTGTTCGCGATGTCGTTGATGATGATGGTCTCCAGCGTGTGTTCGGTTTTCTGCGTGAAATCGATGTCGAAGAAGCCGGTAACTGGTCCCGCCGCTTTAAGGCCAACCAGGAGCGTTTGGCATCCGGTGATGTGAACAAGGTTGCTGAGGTTGTGCGCGACTTGTGGCGTCGTGACCAGGGCAAAGGCTTGTCTGCTGGCGAAAAGCGCATGTTGGCTAAGGCTCGTCAGATTCTTGTTGGTGAGCTGGCATTGGCGCAGATCAAAGATGAGCAGCGCGCAGATGAACTTCTTGCCGAAGTGGCTGCCACAATTGAGCGTCACCGTGCAGAAGGCGTAGAAGAAGAGGAACAAGTCAAGATTATTGAAGGTGATGATCTTGACCTCGACGATTTAAGCTTTGACGACGAAGACTAGTTCCTCAACCTTCTTTTGAACGACAAGGAGTGCCAAATGGCTGGTGTTCCTACGTGTAGCCAGCGTCCAGTTGTAGCATTGATCGCCGCAGCTGGGACAGGTTCGCGCCTGGGCGCAGAAATCCCAAAAGTGTATGTGGCACTACGTGGAATGACCCTGCTCGAACGTAGTATTCGCGCTATGCTCGCTGCTGAAGTGGTCGATGAAATCATCGTGCTAATTTCGCCTGCGATGCAAGATCTCGCAGAGAAGATTTTGCTTGCAAGCGGAGTCTATGAGCAGGCAATTCCAATCCGCTTGGTCCATGGCGGTGGCGAACGTGCCGATTCTGTGTGGGAAGGCCTGAAAACAATCACAACGCCTGATGCCATCGTCATCATTCACGATGCCGCACGCGCGCTGACCCCACCGGATATGATCGCGCGCGTAGTACATGCGGTTGATAGTGCCACGCCTGCCGTCATCCCCGTACTTGAGGTTGTCGATACCGTGAAAGAAATCGCCGATAATCACGTGGTACGCACTCCGCCGCGCACGCATTTACGTGCGGTTCAGACTCCTCAGGGTTTTTCTTTAGCGCAGTTGCGCACCGCGAATGAACAGTACTTTGCCCAGGTGCAGCCAGATTTTATTGCCACCGATGATGCGTCCTTAATGGAGTGGGCCGGTTATCCAGTGCTCTGTGTGCCTGGCGATCCACTGGCGTTGAAGATCACCACGCCGCTCGACTACGCCTTGGCGCAAACACTCACTGATCCCACCGCTACCCCAACTTTTGAGGTTCCCGATGTCTAATCCAATCATTCCACGCGTGGGAATCGCCACCGACGCCCACCAAATTCAACCCGGAAAACCCTGTTGGATTGCCTGTTTGCTCTTTCCTGATGCAGCCGGTTGCGAAGGCCATTCCGATGGCGATGTTGTCGCCCATGCGCTTGTCGACGCTCTCCTATCTGCGGCAAATCTTGGGGATTTAGGTTCCTTTGTGGGAGTTGGCCGGCCGGAATACGACGGGGTGGCAGGTGCTCAGTTATTGGCCGAATGTCGGGATCTGCTGCATGACCATGGATTTACCATTGGTAATGGGGCTGTGCAGTTGGTTGGACAAACTCCTAAAATGGGCCCGCGTCGCAAAGAAGCGGAAGCTGTAATGTCAGAAATTTTAGGGGCACCAGTATCGGTTTCAGCCACAACGACCGACCATATGGGGTTTACCGGTAGGGGAGAAGGGCGCGCGGCGATCGCCACAGCTGTTGTGTGGAAATGAGATCTTCTTCACCCCATGACACAAAAGAACGACCCTTATCATGTAGTTTTTGCCCGTTTCGCACAAAAGTAGGGGTAGGTTGCGGGGGTAATTTTGCTGAAACTTATTGTCATTGAGTAATCAAGGTTCCATAATAAGCGATAGAGAGAACTTCTTGGGTGTTACTGAGTCTTTATTGCAGGCATGACCAGGAGGAGCGCTTGGGAGAACACGCGTATAGCAGTGTTCACCTGAGAAAAACTTGACGTGTCCATTCCTGTGTATACAAAAGGTTTGAGTTCCAAATGACTGGTACATCCACTCCCGCTTTGCAGCCATTGGTTGCCCGAGTGCTGAGCAATAACGCAGTGCTTGTGGGGCAAGGCGCTGAGCAGCATGTACTTGTTGGGCGCGGGATCGGTTTCGGCGTCAAGGCAGGCCAAGCGATCAACATCCAAGAAGACCACCAAAAATACGTCTATCTCACTGACGAGCAAGTCCAGTTTTTCAATTCGGTAAAAACCCTTGATAGCGGACGTATTGAAACATTTTCCACGGCCTTGGACCTCGCCGCCGATTTACTCGGCCCGCTTGATCCAAGCGTGTATGTCATTGTAGTGGAACATCTCTCCTTTGCCGTCGATAGGCTCATGCAAGGCGAAGCCATTATGAACGCCTTAGCCGGCGAGATCCAAGCAGTATTCCCCGAAGAATACGCAGCTGCAGAAGTGATGCTGCAATATATCAACACGCGGCTGACCGAAATAGAACTCCCAAGTTGCGAAGCCGGATTCCTCGCGCTGCACTTAAACGCAGCACTTGGAAACACCAGCGTGAAAACCCCACTTGCTCAAGCGCATCAGCTTGCTGAGCTCGTGGCCCACGCCCGCAGCATCTTAGGGATTGAGCACGCCACAACCACGAATCATGTCGATGGTTTGGAATCGATGATTGCACGGTTAATGCGAAGATTGCGCAGTGGATCCTTGCGCGACAACTACGCTGCGATGGCAATTAGCAGCCAGTTGCATCGGGAAAGCGTGCTCGCCACAGAGATTATTTGTCGTATTTTACATACTCATTCAATGCCATCAGCAGCCAAGGGCGAAGCTGCCTATTTGGCGGTGTATCTCCACGGCTGTTGGCAAGATCACCACATGAGCAAGAAAGGAAACGCACAACATGAATAGTGCATTGTTTGCCGGATTGCAGAAGCTGGCCAAGGCCTTAATGGGCGCGGTCGCTGTGCTGCCGGTCGCAGCGCTGATGACCGGTATTGGTTATTGGCTCGACCCAGAAGGTTGGGGCTCGAATTCGATTTTGGCCTCTGTGCTTATCTCTTCTGGTGTTGCCATCCTCGGTAGCCTCGGCATGATCTTTGCTGTCGCTATTTCCTATGGCATGTCTAAGGATAATAACGGTGCAGCAGCCCTTTCCGGCCTGGTCGGTTTCTTAACCATCACCAAGCTTCTCGACGCAAAAGCGGTGGCTGGCTACCGTGGTATCGACGCTGATAGCCTCGAAGGTCAAGCTGCGATTGAATGGGCAGCTGAAGGCTGGAAGGCAGTCGGCAACAGCAATGTCTTGTTCGGTATCTTAATTGGTTTGCTTGCTGCATGGACCTATAACCGCTTCCATGCAACCAAGTTGCCAGACTTCCTGGCCTTCTTCTCCGGGCGTCGCCTGGTTCCAATTCTGGTTTCCTTCTTCTCGATCATTCTCACCGCCATCTTGTACTTCGTATGGCCAGTGATTTACCATCTGCTGTTCAACTTGGGTGAAACCTTCCAAGGCATGGGTGCGCTCGGTGCTGGTCTGTACGCATTCTTCAACCGCCTGCTCATCCCAACCGGTCTGCACCACGCACTGAACTCGATCTTCTGGTTCGATGTGATCGGTATTAACGATATTGGTAAGTTCCTCAAGGGCGGCGAAACCATTGCCGCTGCAGCTGCAGCAACCGATGCAGCATCTTGCCCAGGTACCTGGACTGGTTCTGCTTGTGAAGTTGTTGGTGTAGTCGGCCGCTACCAGGCTGGCTTCTTCCCAGTGATGATGTTCGGTTTGCCAGGTGCTGCATTGGCGATTTTCCTGCGCTCCAAGCCAGAGCGTAAGAAGGTTGTTGGTTCCCTCATGCTCGCAGGTGCACTGGCATCGTTTGCAACCGGTGTGACCGAGCCTCTGGAGTTCTCCTTCATGTTCGTCGCCCCACTGCTGTACTTGGTTCACGCAATTCTCACCGGTATTTCTGTGGCCATTGCAGCAGCAATGGGCTGGACCGCAGGCTTCGGCTTCTCGGCAGGTGCAGTTGACTTGATTCTCAGCACCCAGAACCCACTGGCAAACCAGTGGTGGATGCTGCTGGCACTCGGTGTTGTGTACTTCGGCCTCTACTTCGGCGCCTTCTACGCCTTAATCGGTGCGCTGAATATGTTCACCCCAGGTCGCGAGCCTGAAGACGAGGAAATCTCCGATAACCTCATGGAAACCGACGCTGATGTTGCAGTCGCAGCACGCCAGATCATCGTAGGTCTCGGTAGTGGTGCAAATATCGCAAGCCTCGACTACTGCGCAACCCGCCTGCGTGTAACGGTGAAAGACTACGTGCAGGTTTCCGAAAAGGAAATTAAGAAGGCTGGTGTTGCAGGTGTGATCCGCCCATCGCAAACCGCTGTTCAGGTTGTCATTGGTCCAAAGGTACAGTTCGTGTATGACGAAGTTGCACGCCAGCTCAAGGGCACCGCTGCAGTGCTCGAAGGAGAAAAAGAATTCTAATGTTCGGATTCGGAAAGAAGAAAGTGCATCTGCAGGCACCATTTGCAGGTACCGTCGTTCCTATTAAGGAAGTTCCCGACGAAGTGTTCGCCGCCGGCATGCTCGGCGACGGCTGCGCCCTTCTCCCTGATAAGAACCTACAGACCCTTGACGTCCACGCACCAGTGGCCGGCACCATCGTCACCATCTTCCCAACCATGCACGCCTTTGCTATTAAGACCGAAGAAGGTCTTGAAGTGCTCGTGCATATCGGCCTTGATACCGTTGAACTCAAAGGCCAAGGATTTGAGAAGTTCGTAGCCAAAGGTGACACCGTCACCGCCGGCCAACTGATCGTGCGCGTTGATGTTGCCAGCGTGACAGAAGCTGGCAAACCACTCGTTACCCCAGTGGTAATGACAAATAAAAAGCAAGTAGCAGCAATTGATGTGAAAGCTACCTCGGCAATGCAAGGCCAAGAATTGATGGTTGTGACACTGGCATAGCGTCGTTTCGCAACCGGGAAGAGCCGTCGCTGGCAATCAGCGGCGGCTTCTTCTATGTATTAAGGAAACCGTGCACTACACTGGGAGGAGTGACATTACGCATTTTTGACACTGCAACTCGTACACTTCGTGAATTCAGCCCACTTCGACCCGGGCACGTCTCAATCTACCTGTGCGGCGCCACTCCGCAAACGCAGCCACATATCGGCCACGTGCGCTCCGGCGTCGCTTTCGATATTGTGCGCCGCTGGTTTATCGCGAAGGGCTACGACGTGGCATTCGTGCGCAACGTTACCGACATCGATGACAAAATCCTCACCAAAGCCGCCGAGCACAATCGCCCGTGGTGGGAATGGGTGGCAACCTACGAACGCGAATTTACCTGGGCATATAATCAGCTCGGCGTATTGCCGCCGAGCGTCGAACCACGCGCAACTGGCCATATGACCCAAATGGTCGATTATATGCAGCGGCTTCTCGACGCCGGATTCGCCTACACTGCCGAAGGATCCGTCTACTTTGATGTTGCAGCTTGGGTACAAGCCGCAGGATCCGATTACGGACACCTCTCTGGCAACCGCGTGACAGAAATGGAACAAGGCGAAACCGACCAGCATGGCAAGCACAATTCCTTGGACTTTGCCCTCTGGAAAGCCGCAAAACCAGGCGAACCATCCTGGCCAACCCCGTGGGGGCCAGGACGTCCCGGCTGGCACCTGGAATGCTCCGCAATGGCAACCTGGTACCTCGGCGGCGCATTCGACATTCACGGCGGCGGACTTGATCTCCAATTCCCGCACCATGAAAACGAAATCGCCCAATCACACGCCGCAGGTGACGACTTTGCCCAATACTGGATGCACAACCACTGGGTGACTATGGCCGGGGAAAAAATGTCCAAATCCCTTGGCAACGTGCTCTCCGTACCAGCCATCCTCGAGCTTGTCCGCCCCGTCGAACTGCGCTACTACCTCGGCTCAGCCCACTACCGCAGCGTCCTCGAATACTCCGAAGCCGCGCTCCTCGAAGCCGCCCAAGGCTATCGCCGCATCGAAGCCTTCCTGGAAAAAATTGGCGAGGTTCCAATTGGTACCTACACTGAAGCCTTCGAAGCAGCGCTTGACGACGACTTCTCCGTGCCTCGAGCACTCGCAGAAATCCACAACACTGTCCGCCTCGGCAACACGGCCCTGGCAGACGGCGACCTCGACACCGCGCGCACTCATGGTGCAAACTTGCGCGCAATGACATCCATCCTTGGAATCGACCCACAATCACCAACCTGGGCGACCCAAACCACCAACAACGACACCGCCCATCACGCACTCGACACCCTTGTGCAAGCCGAACTTAATCGGCGTGCCACCGCCCGAGCGGAAAAGAACTGGGCGCTTGCTGATGAAGTACGCGATCGACTCGCGGAAGCTGGGATTGTTGTGACTGATACGCCTGATGGACCGCACTGGTCCCTCGCATAACTCTATTAAGGAAATTTACATGGCAGGAAATGATCCAAAACGCCCTGGACTGCGCAAAACGAATAAGAAAGGCGCAACCAAGGGTTCTGGCGCAGTGCGTCGTCGCGCACTGAAAGGCAAAGGGCCGACCCCTAAAGCAGAAGATCGCGTGTACCACGCGGCGCACAAGCGCAAACTTGAGCGTGAACGCCGTGCGCGCGGTCGCCATATTAAGGAAGAAACCACCGAACTGGTGGTTGGGCGCAACCCAGTTATCGAATGCCTCAATGCGCGCGTGCCGGCAACCGCGCTGTACGTCGTTGAAGGCACGTCGAAAGATGACCGCCTGACCCAAGCACTCCATATGGCGCACAGCCGCTCGATCCCGCTCATTGAAGTTGCGCGGCACGAGATGGACCGGATGACCGGTAACGGCATGCACCAAGGTATTGGCCTGCAGGTGCCGCCATATAAATATGCAGAGGTATTCGACCTGATTGCCAACGTGCGTGAATCCGGCGAAAAAGGCATGATCGTGGTGCTTGATAACATTACCGATCCGCGTAACCTTGGTGCCGTTATTCGATCCGTGGCAGCTTTTGGTGGCCACGGCGTGGTGATTCCAGAGCGTCGTTCAGCTTCCGTGACGGCAGTTGCCTGGCGGACCTCGGCGGGCACGGCGGCGCGATTGCCGGTGGCGAAGGCGACAAACATTACCCGCACTATTAAGGAATTCCAACAAAACGGATACCAGGTTGTCGGCCTCGATGCCGGCGGCGATGCAACCCTCGACACCTACAATGGCACCGATAACGTTGTTATTGTGGTTGGCTCTGAGGGTAAGGGCATCTCGCGACTGGTGCGTGAGAATTGCGATACCCTCATGTCGGTACCGATGACGCCGTGGGTTGAATCCCTGAACGCGTCGGTTGCTGCAGGCGTTGTGCTCAGCGAATTTGCGCGTCAGCGCCGGGTTGGCAAGTAACTATTAAGAAAAAGCGTCCTTCTATTAGGGCGCTTTTCTTAATAGGGGGCTGTATTAGACACCGTACACCCGATTGTGGCCCCCTTGATTTTTCTTATAACATTTTCAGTTGCGGGCCATGCGTCATACTGGTTTGATGTGCTCATGGGAGTCATTGAGCAAGTAGCACAAACCGCGTCGTTAGGCGCGCAGTTGATCTTGGAACTGCGGTCGTCAGGCATGACAGTGTCTGAAACCGCCGCCATGCTCGACATCTCCCATGCCCGCGCCTCGCTCTACCTCGCGATCGGCAAAGCCCTCAACACGCAGGACCTGCACGTCGCTGCGGCGTGCGGATACAGCGTCGATAGGCTGCATGAACTGTCGTCGTTGGAGAAGCGGCTGAAGAATCCGAATGTGGATGTGCCGAGTTTGCGTCGCCGCCTTATTAAGGAATGTGCGCATATGAACCACCGTGAGCTGCGGCTGTACATCCGTGCGCTTATCGACGAGCTGAACGATGGCTACATCCCGCAACGAGCCTGGTACCTGCGATACTCGACCCAAGCCGACGCCGACGGCATGAAATACCTGATCGCGAAAATGCCGGCCGCCAACATCGAGCGTCTGCACACAACCTTGACTCCGCAAGCCCGCGCACTTGCCGCGCATGGCACCGCGGTGAGCGAAGCCGAGGGGCACGCAATGGCGCTTTACGAACGCTGCACCAGCGGCGTCAAACTGGACCGCTACGAGCATGTCGCCGATGGTGAAACCGTCGACAATCCGAAAGATCTCAGGCACCGGCCGTGCATCTTGGTGCCGTTGCACGACGCGCAGGCGCTCGCTGATGGCACCGTGGTGAACACCGATGGCGAACTTCTTGATATTAAGGAACTCGTCAACACGAAAATCGCGGACCTGGGATTCGCCGTCGCCTGCTACCACGACGTCGAAGGCATACCGCGGCCACAAAAAGTCTTCGAAATAAAAAGGCTTGCCGACGCCGATGATCGTTTCCTTACCATCATCTCGCATCTGGTTTGCCAACACGCAGACTGTGACATACCAGCAGTCAGATGCGAGATTCACCATATCCAGGCCTTCTCTAGAGGTGGGGCCACCACACTCGAGAACCTTTGTCCGCTGTGTCGAAAACACAACCTGGATAACGACGATGATCCGGCGATTCGCAAACACGGTCACGTTATTAAAGACCCGGACACAGGTATGACCTGGTTTAGCGACCACCTGGGGCACAAAAGACGAAACCAGGCCAGGGTGCAGCAATATAATGGCATGGCGTATGCCCAACGCGTATTAGGGAAACGCTAAGCGAATTAAGAGTTGCTGAAAATAGCCGAGCTCAAAAAGGAGACTCGGCTATTAAGGCTGCCTTGATGAGTAAAAAGGAAAAGAACATTCCTTGATCTATTAAGGCCCGTTTCTTAAATTACAATAGTGCAGTTCTACCCCCGCTATATTGAAAAACGATGCCATTTAAGAGTGGATGGTGGATTATATAAAACTGCCTAAAGTGCCAGTTAAAGGCATATTTTAAAATTGGTAAATGTAAAACGATGATTTCCTGATGTTGAATATATGAAATCGATTTTACCTCCGCTCGGCAGTATTTTTTTGAAGTTGCCCTTGTGGGCTTGATTGTTGATTGTCATAATTAAAGCCGTAACCGCAGTTAACATTAGATATCAATAAAAACAAGGTAATTTGATAAAAATTACCAGCGGTTACTGACAATCGAGTTGATTTTATGAGGGGACGAAATTAACTCGAGATGTGTCAGAGGTAGAGGGGGTTTCCTCTGGTACATATCCCGTGGTCATTTCCATAATGAGGGGGAGGAAATGGCCACGGGATCTTTTGCGTTTTCAGACTATTTTTTTGAAGATCGGCTTAATAGAAACGGCTGGCGTCGCAAAGCTGAGCGTGCACGTGTCGAAACGTAAATTATTCATCAAGTTATGCGAGTAGCCGCGGTTTTGAAGTTCCTTAATATACGGTAGTGGTATGGCTTCATTATCCCGCGGACGCAAAAAGCAACGTATCTCCCTGGCCTATTTGGCCGCCGAGCTAGGGGTTTCGCGCACGACTGTTTCGAATGCGTATAACCGTCCGGAGGAATTGTCGCCAGAGTTGCGCGCGAAAATCCTTAATAGGGCGGAGTCGCTTGGCTACGCCGGCCCCGACCCAATGGCCCGCAGCCTGCGCACGAAGCGAGTCGGCAGTTTGGGCATCTTGCTGACCGAGGAATTGACCTACGCGTTCGAGGACCAGGCGTCGGTGGATCTGCTGGCGGGTATGGCCAAGGCGTGCAGTGGTAGTCAGAACACGCTTACCTTAATACCGGTCGGCCCTAATACGTATGACGATCTCGACGCCCTGAAACTCGTGAATCAAGCGGTCGTAGATGGCTTCGTGGTGTATTCGGTGGCCAAGCGCGACCCGTATTTGGAGGCAGTGGCAAAGCGTAACTTGCCGACGATCATCTGCGACCAGCCCAACGACGACCCGCGCTTCCCCTTCATCGGCATCGACGATTATGCCGCGATCGCCCCTGCCGCCCAGTCGCTTGTCGACGCCGGGCATCGCAAGATCGGCATTTTATGCATCCGCTTATCGCCCGAGGCCCATAATGGTCAGGTCACGGCTAGGCGTCTGCAGCACGCGGCGCATCATGTGCAAAAAGCGCGCGTATTAGGGGCGTTGGATGTGTTCCGCGCGGCGGGCATTGATCCGCAATCGGTGCCAATCATCGAACGCCATATTAACGACCGCGCGAATAACTACAGTGCCGCTGAACAGCTGCTTACTATCTATCCCGAGCTCACCGCGGTGCTGTGCACCACCGACACCATGGCCTTTGGTGTGCTCGAATACGCGTGCACGCACGGCATTGTGGTGCCGGAGGACCTTTCCGTCACCGGTTTCGACGGCATCGACCGCGCGCTCACCCGCAACCTGACCACCGTCATCCAGATGAACAAGGACAAAGGTATGGCCGCCGGCCGCGTGCTCACCGCAATGATCCAGGGGCAAGACGTTCCCGTGCGCACCCCGATCGCCACTGAATTCCACCACGGCCAGACCGTCGCTAAGCCTGCATAGCCCTGCGCTTTTCGACGATCTGCGCCAGCACTTCCGATACCGCACGCACATCATCAACCCGCACACGCGCCACGGTATCACCAGCGCCCACCTTAATAGAAAGATCCGCCGGCCCTAAGACCGCAAAACCCTCCTCGTCAGTGGTGTCGTCGCCGATGAAGATTGTGGCAGTCGGATTAAGGGCGTGCTGGGCCTGGGTGATCCAGGTGCCCTTCGTACTATTAAGGACTCCCGCCTCAACAATCGACTTGCCCGCCTTAATAGAGACTCCCGGAATGGCAACCTCCTGCGCCCGTCGATACGTCGCGGCTGCAAGATCTGGATCCTCAATAGCGATCGTATGCAGCACTCGATGAAACGGCTTATGCTCCACCCACGCACCAGGTACCGCTGCAGTGATATGCTCGAACTCGGCAGTGGCAAGCTCTAGTGCTCGCGTCTGTGCGGGGCTCAACTCATACGTGGCAAGCGTGGACTCGGCGCCATGGGAACCGGCCAAAATAAAAGGCTTATTAAGGCCTGATACGCGGCGTAGCGACGCGAGGCTGCGGCCGGATAGAATCGCAACCTCCGTATTGGGGAAATTCACCAACGCTTGAAGTTCCTTAATAGAGGAAGCACAAATCGGCACGTTGTCCGGATCTGTTGAAAACTCCGCCAGTGTCCCATCAAAGTCCGAGACGAGCAGCAGCTTGTGGGTTATCGCCACCTGGTCGAGTATTGCGTTCATGGTCGCACCAGTTTCAATGATTGCACGTCGATGCCGCTTGGGTTTTGTTCCCGGAGCACTAGTTCATGCGGCGGATTGTGCTCGATAATGAGGCTGCCGCTGGTAAGTAGGTTGGTAATGGCTTGATGAATATACTCGGCTTTGCCCGTGCAGCCTGCCACCGCTGTTTCGTCGAGTTCTAAGGTTGTGACGGTTAAGGCGGTGGGCAGCTCAGGGGAGGCCGATTCTTGTGCATCGTTGGCGTATGCGACAACGCCTTGTAACGGTGAGCAGCCGGTGTAACCGGTCAGCGTGTGATCGCCGAGAGTTAAGAAAACCGATCCTGCGATTTCATCAGGGACTGCGGATGGATTCTCTGGGGTGGTGTACACATTGGTGACTTGCCATGCGATATTGGTGAAGTCCGCATCAGCGCCGCCCGCACCCACGCTGCCGCTCGCGCCAGCCCCCACCGCAGCACCACTCACCACAGCGCCGTCCGCGTCACCCGCACCAGCGCCGTCACTCCCACACGCCCCCAATGAAAGCGCAGCACACACCACACTAACGACGAAAAGTTTGCGATTCATAGCGAAGTAGCCTTTCTATGGGAATCCGCGAGCGCGTCAAGGAACGATTGCGCCCACACATTAACGTCGTGATTCATGACCTGAGTGTGTAATGCCTGCATACGGGCGCGAGCGGTGTCTGGATCTTGTTGTAGCGCGCGCAGGGCGTGAAGGATTTGTTTCTTAATAGAGGAAATGTCGAATGGGTTACACAAATACGCTTCCTCCAGCTCCATCGCCGCCCCCGCAAATTCGCTTAATACGAGCGCGCCGTTGCCATCGGCGTGGCAGGCGACGTATTCCTTGGCCACGAGGTTCATGCCGTCTTTGAATGGGGTGACGAGCATGATGTCGGCGGCGCGGTAGAGCTCTATTAAGGAATCTCGCCTTAATGAGGTGTGGTGGTAACTAATCACCGGGTGCCCAATGCTGCCGAATCGCCCGTTGATCCGCCCCACGGCTTGTTCCACCTCGTCGCGAGTTTTCTGGTAGTGGTCGACGCGTTCGCGTGATGGGGTCGCGATCTGCACAAACACCGTGTCGTTGTTGAGTGCACCAATTTCGTGGAGTTCCTCAATGGCACGCAGTCGCTGCAGGATGCCTTTGGTGTAATCGAGCCTATCGACGCCCAAGATCACCGTCTGTGGATTCCCCAATTCTGCTCTGGTGGCAGCAATGTCGGTGACCTGCTGGGTAAATGGTGTCGGGTCGATTGAAATTGGGTAGGCACCAACGCCAATGGTGCGCCCATCGGTGGTGTGCACGTGGGCGGTGATACGCCGGGTGCTGACTTCGCCACTGATCGTGTGTGCCGTGAGCTGGTCAACGGCCTGGAGGAAGTTCGTGGCATTGGATTCGAGGTGGAAGCCAATGAGGTCGGATCCGAGCACACCACGAATGATTTCTTCTCGCCAAGGCAATTGGCGGAAAAGGTCTGGGCCTGGGAACGGGATATGCAGGAAGAATCCGATCGTCAGGTCGGGACGAATTTGTTTTAAGATGCCTGGAACCAGTTGGAGTTGGTAGTCTTGCACCCAAACCGTGGCGTGTTCGGCTGAGATTGCGGCAACTTCCCGCGCGAATTTTTCGTTCACCTCGCGGTATGATTCCCACCACGTTTGGTCGTAGTGCGGATGCACAATGAGGTCGTGGTACAGCGGCCATAATGTGGCGTTGGAAAAGCCCTCGTAGAAATGCTCGAAATCGTGTTCGTCAAGGTTGACTGGATGGAGCAATACGCCTTGTTCAGTGCGAAATGGTTCGGGCGCTTGATTGGTAGTGCCTGTCCATCCGACCCAACAGCCTTGATGCTGCTCGAGCACTGGGGACAGTGCGGTGACGAGTCCACCTGGGCTTGGGCTCCAAATTGCGGTGCCATCAGGTGCAAAGGAGAGGTCTACGGGCAACCGGTTGGCAACGACAACGAAACTATTGGTGCCATAGGTTGGGCCTGTGTGTGGCGTTGGTTCCATAAGGTTCTATAATACGCCAGAAGCCAGACACCTTGGTTGTGGCGGTGTCTGGCTTGAAGACTTAGGCCTTCTTTGTGGTTTTCTTTACAGCCTTTTTTGCGATTTTCTTGGTTGCTTTCTTCGCAGCCTTTTTGGTGGTTTTCTTCGTGGCTTTCTTGGTAGCCTTCTTCGCTGCCTTCTTTGCCCGTTTAGCGGTCTTCTTTGGTGCATTCGCAGCTTCGTGCTCGGCGGCGATCTTGCGGTAAGACAATCCTTCTGGCTCGACACCAAGCATGCACATCATGGTGACCCCATCGAAGAAATCTTCGGCATAGGATGCGACAACTCGGCGCGCGGCCGCTGCGGTTTCTGCTTCAACAGCATGCAGCAGATCTGCTGGGGCGCGGGTGTCGGTAACCTTTGGTGGCAAGGGTGCCTCCTTCGTCGTTAAGAAGAATAAACGGTGCAAATTAAGTATTTTACGCTATGCAGCGCTAGTTTTCTAACCTTGGGGGCAGAAAGTGTGAAGTCGGTGGTGGGTTGGGTGCATGCGCTGGCTTTTGGGAGCGGAAATAGCGGTACAAATGCAAACTTGGTGGCCGCCGTAGTTTCCGCGCTATCCATTCACCCAGCACCACGCCACTAGCCAAGGCCGCCGCAAGTGAGAGCGCTAATGCCATATTGGAAAATCCCACCAGAATCTGTTCGTGCAGTGCTGCATACATGCCCCGATAGATGGCAAGTCCTGGCAGCAGTGGAGTGATACCGGCAATAGCGGTGATCAGCGGTGGAATCAGGTATCTGCGGGCAATCAATCCACCGATAAGTCCAAGCAATGTGGCGGTGATGGACGTGGCAAAAATCGTCGTAAAGCCTGTCAGCGGAATGATCAGATAGTAGACGCTGGCACCGAGCGCTGCGGTGAGCGCGGTTGCGAACACGGCGGAGTTGCGGGCTTGGCATGCAACGGCATAGCTTATCGACGCGGCCACGCCAGCTGCAATCTTCACGGCGGCTGAGCCGAAGCTCAGATCCACGAAGGTATCCAGCGGTGGCAAGGTGATGCCAAGGACAACACTGGCGCGAATGCCCGCACCTACGCCAGCAATAATTGCGCCGGTGAGCAGCAAGGTTTCGAAAAAGCGGGCACTTGCGGTCACGGGCGCGCCGGTGATTCCGTCTTGGAGGGATTGCACCAAGGTGAGACCGGCCAAGAGCACAACGAGTCCAGAGGCAATAATATGCGAAGGGATAATCGTAATGCCCCATAATTGTGCCATTGAGTAGGTGAAAGCCGCTGGCACGGTGGCGATAAAACCACCAATAGCGTTTTGGAAAAACGGTGCAAGTTTGTTTCTTTGCAGCAGCCAGCAGGTAGCCATGATGGTTACCGCGATGCAGAAACTGGCAACGGCTGCCAGCATCCCGCCACCGAGCATTACCGACACAGCTGCTCCCAGCCCGCCCCAACCTGCAAGAGTGGTCAGGTGACTATAGGTTGGTGGTGTGAGGTAGAGGGAACGCAACATGGCGTCGGCACGCTCAACGGGGGTGGCGCCGGCCTGGATGGAGCGAATGAGCTTATCCACGGCACTGAGTTTGGAAAAGTCGGTGGTCATGTGGCCAACAACGCGGAACACGCTCACCGGGACCATTTTTTCTACACCGATATTGGTAAAGACGGTGATGGTGTTTAAGGTGATATCGACGTGCGCATAGTGGAGTCCATAAGCGGAGGTCACGGCATGCACTTGCGCCACGGTATCGCGATTGGACGTGCCAGAAGATAACAGAACGTCGCCAATGCGCGCGGCCACATCCATAACCGCTGCCACTTCGGTCGGATCGGTCAGATCCACAGGGGCCAGTGGCGAAGGCGGTGGTGCGGCTTTGACCACGTCAATCGTGGCGGTATTACCCGTTCCGGCGGAAAAACCTTTCCACCAGTGCATGATGCCCATACTGCCGCCTTTGATTGAAAAAAAATCATCGTGTTATCTGTTTACAGCCACTATACCGAATCGCGTTTCCATTTTTACTTGGCTATGCTGACCTGCATTTTTATATCTTTTGTTGTGGCGTGTTGGAAAGCTGGGCAATTTTTAGTATTATTTCCCGCAGTGCTTCTAATCGCTGCACTGTGCTGGAGTGGCGCAATCGGTAGCGCACCTGTCTTGTAAACAGGTGGTTGTGGGTTCAAGTCCCATCTCCAGCTCAAAAGAAAAAGACCAGATTTTATATCTGGTCTTTTTCGCGTTTCGACGCCTATTAAGGAAAATTACCCACCCGACTGCCAACCGAGTCTTCAAAAAATTTTCCTTAATAGAAGCGGCCGCGTTTGAACCGGCCAATTGCAGTCCACCGCCGCATTTGCTGCATACTCCATGGAGCACGCAAGCGCCGCGCGATCCATTCGCCAAATACCACGCCTGCCGAAAGCGCGGTGGCAGTGGCAAGTGCCAAGGTAAGACCACCAAAACCCACGAGAACTTGTTCGTGGAGGAGTCCGTACATGCCGCGGTAGATCGCCAGTCCAGGAAGCAGCGGTGTGACACCTGCAACTGAAACGATCACTGGTGGAATTTGATAGTGGCGCGCTAACAAACCACCTGCTAAGCCAATAAAAACTGCGGTGGTGGCAACTGCCGTGATATCGCTCATGCCTAGAGGAATCAGCGCGTAATAGAACAGTGCAGAACTTAAAAGACTGCTGAGGCCTGATACAAATACTGAGGGCCAGTCGGCATAGGAGGCTCTGGCGAATGCTGCTGAGGCGCAGGCTCCACCTAAAACGCGAACAAAGGTGGAGGAAAAATTGGGTACTGCCACGGTTTCCATTGGGGGAAGTGGTAGGTGCACGTAGGCGGAAAGCTCAATGCCAATGCCAACACCAGCGACGATGCCGCCGGTAATAATGATGGTGTCGAAAAAGCGGGCGTTTCCGGTCACTGGTGCAAATGTCACACCGTTTTGGATTGCTTGCACCAGGGTAAGACCTGCCAGCATGGCAATAATGCTCGAGGCAATAACCATTGAGGGACGCAGGATCAGATCAAATTCGTTTCCAAGATGATAGGCACCCGCGGCGAGCATAGCTGCGAGGATGCCGCCAAGGACGTTTTGGAAAAAGATGGGCAGTCCAATGCGTCCGAAATAGGCGTAGATGCCCACAATGCTAATACCTGCGATCATGCTGATACCGGCAACCCAAAAGTCACCGCCGATCAGCAGTGCGACTGCTGCACCCATAACCGCCCAGGCAATTGCTACTTGGCCAGTGCTTAACCAAGGAGGTGCACTGGTGATGGCATCAAGGCGGCGCTGTGCTTCGCGTAAACTGGCTGCACCTGTGTGAATATCGCGAATCAGCTTATCCACTTGCCGCAAGGTGTAGAAATCAAAGACGCCGCCGTGAATGACGCGCACGACGGTAATTGGGCTGAGTCGATCGGCAGCAGTATTGGTGTGCAGCCGGATGCGGTTATGGGTCATGTCCACATGGGTATTCCATAAGCCGAATGATTGGGCGATGGCACTGACTTGTTCCGCTGCATCCGAGTTCGTACCACCGCAGACCACCAGGATTTCGCCGATCCTGGCGGCTACCGTCAAAACGTTGGTGACATCAGAAGGATCTGAGGTATCAACTGGCGCAAGTGGGGTCAGCGGTGGAGTAGCTGCCACGTCAATGGTTGCTACTGCGCCGCGGGAACCCACTAAGCGTCGAAAAGCTGCTCCTAGATCCATAGATGACTTAGCTAAGAGTTTCTGGTGCGTGGAATTTCTTTGGGGCGCGGACAAAGGCCAGGACCAATGCGCCAACGGCCAGGATCAGTCCAACGCCGAAAATGCCTGCGCGGTCGGAGTTGAATTGGACGACGAAGGCGGAGAACGCGATTGGTGCAAGCCAGCTTACCGCGCGTCCGGTGGTGGCGTAGAGGCCGAACATTTGGCCTTCGTGGCCAGGAGGTGCCATGCGGGATAAGTAGGTTCGTGAGGAAGATTGTGCGGGTCCGACGAATAGGGTGAGCAGCAGGCCGAAGATCCAGAACATGGTTGGGCCGTCGACGAAGTACAAAACAATTGAGTCGACCACCATAAAGATCAGCGAAAGCATAATCACTGGCTTAGGGCCGATGAGGTCATCAAGGAAGCCGAGAGTTAACGCGCCAATGCCGGAGATGAGGTTTGCGGCGATGCCGAAAATCAGCACGTCACTTGGGCTTAATCCGTAGACCGATACCGCTAAGATGGCGCCGAAAGTAAAGACACCGGCGAGTCCATCGCGGAAAATTGCCGAAGAAATCAGGAAAAATACTGCGGAATGGTCGGTGCGCCAGAGGGTGACAATTGTGCGGCCAAGTTCGCGGTAGCTGCTAATAATGCCGCCGGTTTGAATCGTTGGGTTTGGTGGAACTTCTGGCACGCGGAACATTACAGGTAATGCGCAGATAATGAACCACAGGGCGGCAAATACTGCGACAAGTCGCACGTTGAAGCCGTTTTCAGTGGAGATGTGGAGCATGCCGCCGTCGCCAGCAATAAAGCCGAAGTAACACAAGGTGAGCAAAATGATGCCACCGAAATAGCCAAGTGACCAGCCGAAACCGGAAATGCGGCCAACGTTTTTTTCGGTGGAGATTTGATTCAGCATGGCGAAGTAACTAACTTCGGCAAGCTCGTAGGTCACTGAAGCTACCGCCAAAATGGTGATGCCAAGCCAGAAGTAGATGGGGTCATCGTTGCGGATGAAAAACAGCAGCATCATTAATGCAAAGGTGGCAAAGGACCACACTGTGACACTGCGTCGGCGTGTGCCTTTGGCGTCGCTACGCTGGCCTAATACCGGTGCTAACAGGGCGATGAAAAAACCTGCTGCAGCAATTGCCCAGCCGTACCAGGAGGAGGCTGAGAATTGGGAATTAATACTGGTACCAACGGAATCTGTGAGGTAGACAGAAAATACGAAGGTGATGAGCACTGCGTTAAACGCGGCCGAGCCCATATCCCAGAGTGCCCACGAGATGACGGTGAGTTTGTCAGTTCGAATGGTCGCGGACAGATCCGGTGCTAGCGGGGGCGTACTGGAAGTCATAAGGTCTACTCTAAACGGTCGAATTAGTTTTGTGTAGGCAACTACTTGTGGTGTTGTGGCAGATCGCCCTAAACCACTGCATTTACCGCAATATTTCTTGCCAAAGTCCTGTTATTCGTGTGCAAATTCAGTTTCTTTGGGATTGCCTTGTAATAGTACTGCAGTAATCCCAGCGCCGAGAAGTGCGATACCAATGATAATCCACAAAATCCATTGATAGGAATAATCCATAGCAGTTTTAGCTGCATTCACCAGCGTTGGATGGCTTAAGCCGGTGGTGAAGCTTCCCGCAATTTCTTGCGGTACTTGCAATGAGTAGAACAGGGAAAATAGCGATCCCATAATGGCAACAGATAATAAGGTGCCCCATTCGTAGGCGACTTCTTCGACTGCACTTGCCATGCCAGAGCGTGACGCAGGGGCTGAGCCGATAATCGCCGTTGAGGTCACAGACATTGTCAGACCTGCGCCGATGCCTAAGAATATAAAACCAATTCCAAATCCTATGAGGGAAGTTTGCACGAACACTGAGGCCAAGGCGCCGCCAAGTGCCATTACAATAAACCCGCCAGAGATTAATGGCCTAAAACCAATGCGGTCTAAATACGCCCCGCCGAAAATCGAGGATGGAAATGCGCTAATTGCGGCAAGTGCGGTTAATCCGCCCGCTTCTAAGGGGGTAAATCCAGCAGAAAGTTGGAATCGTTGCGCGGTCATAAGATCATTGCCAGACAAAATAAACATGGCCAGTGCTGCACCGACAACGCCTGCATTAAAGACCTTGTTCGAAAATACATCCATAGTTAATACTGGTTGCGCTAATCGACGCTGGCGAATTGCGAATAACCAGCTTGCAACAACCGCCACAATTGCGGAAATCACCAGTAAGAGCCAGTGGATTGGTGGGTGTGTTGCGGTTTTAATAATCAGCACAAAGCCAGCCATTGCCCACATTGCCCACCAGGAAGAAGCAAAATCCCAATGCCTGGTTGGATCTGGATGGTTCGCAGGGGCAATCAGCCAGGTACCAAGCAAAGCGATGAGCACAATTGGAACGTTGAGTAAGAATACTGATCCCCACCAGAAGTGCTCGAGAAAAAATCCACCAACCAGTGGTCCTGCCGCAGCGCCAAGGGCAGCAACTGATCCCCAAATACCAATAGCCGTATTGCGTTCGCGCACGTCGCGGAAGGTTAAGCGCAAAAGTGCAAGCGTTGCTGGCATCATGGTTGCAGCGCCAGCGCCAAGAAGACCACGAGAAAGAATCAAAACTTCTGGGTTCCAAGAAAAAGCTGCAGCAAATGATGCCGCACCAAATAAGAGCAACCCGATTTCAAACATGCGGCGGTGACCAATTTTATCGCCTAAAGTTCCTGTACCCAGTAATAAGCTGGCGAGAATCAGCGGATAGGCATTAATCACCCACAAGCCTTCAAATTCGGTGGTGTGTAATGCCAGCTCAATTGTGGGTAAGGCAGTAAACAGGATGGAATTGTCGATGCCGATCATCAGTAATCCCATGGAAATCACGATGAGAAACATCCAGCGATATTCGTGCAAGGAATCTGGTTGATCAGTGTTCATAGCTTCTTACTGTAGTGCTTTTTGAAAGTTTGAAAATAACACTACAGAATTTTTCGCACGCCGCTAGTAGCAAATATGCTGCTATCTGACAGGAAATTGGCAGCGTATATTCATATTGGCATAAAGGTTTGTGGAGTAGGCTCAATAACCATATGGTGTATGTGCCTTCACCCAAACAGATGCGTTGTATGTGCAGTGAATGACAATCGGTGCTGACCATACGAAGCCTGCTGCCAGGTTGGAGCTGCCAGGTTGGAATCGAGCTCGAGCGAAGAAAGATAGGTTCACATGAGTGAGACAAGCACAAAGGTTCTCGTTGTTGATGATGAGGCCAATATTGTTGAATTATTATCAGTGAGCCTAAAATTTCAAGGCTTCGAGGTCGCAACAGCCCAATCTGGCACGCAAGCACTTGAAGTCGCAAAAGAATTTCAACCCGATGCTTTCATCCTTGACGTGATGATGCCAGGCATGGACGGCTTTAGTTTATTACCGAAACTGCGTAGCGCCGGGTTGCATGGGCCAGTATTATTCCTCACCGCCAAAGACGCCGTTGAGCACCGCATTCATGGTTTAACAATTGGCGCAGATGATTATGTCACCAAGCCTTTTAGCCTCGAAGAGGTCATTACCAGGCTGCGCGTGATTTTACGTCGTGAGCAGCACACCAAACCACAGCAAAACCAATCGGCAGTGTTGCGATACGAAGATTTAGAGCTTAACGACGACACCCATGAGGTCACTCGGGCGGGAGAAGTCATCGAGTTGTCGCCAACCGAATTCAACCTTTTGCGCTACTTAATGATTAACGCTGAGGTTGTACTTTCCAAGGCGAAAATCCTCGACAACGTGTGGCATTATGATTTCGGTGGTGATGGCAACGTGGTGGAATCCTATATTTCCTATTTGCGTCGCAAAGTCGATACTGGCGAGGTTGCCTTGATTCATACTGTGCGTGGTGTGGGCTATGTACTGCGCAAACCACGATCATAGCGGGAATCAATTGTGCAAAATCCGTTTTCGTTCAAACATGCTCCCGATTTAGCCAGCCAAATTCTCAGCAAGCCTTTAAGCCGGCAGGTTACGCGCACGCCCCGGAATTTTCGCAAAGCGATGCCGCTGCGATTCGGGCTGGTTGTAATTACTATTTTGGTCACCGCGATTGGATTATTATCATCGGGGTTCGCGATTCAACGCTCGATGGAAGCAGAAGCGCTGTGGCGTGCTGATAATGAGCTGCATCAGGGCATGACAACCTGGGCGAGCCAAGACGCCTTATATGAAAATTCCAAGTTCGCTAATTTCGCTTTGCCATCGGAATTCTTCGTGGCACGTCTGTATCCCGATGGGCGCTGGGTTGCGGTTACCCAAGAAGGTGATGAAATCCCAAATGTGCGCCAAATGCGCTTTGATGGTGTACCCCATAATGTGGATTCCCTCGTGGCTGAAAACGATACACTCCAACGAACTGGGCGTTCGGAATGGCGCGTGTTGGTCTCTACACACCGCGACTATTTCGTGGTGGTGGCCAAAAAGTTAGATACCGACAAAGAATTCTTAACTCGCCTTGCTGCTGGGCAAATCTCGATTGGCACAATTGTGCTGATTATGGTTGGGCTGTTTGCCCATGTCAGCATTCAGCGCACCTTGCAGCCGCTGCGCACAGTAGAAGAAACCGCCAAAGCTATTGCCTGGGGTGATCTTGATCGACGCGTTCCTGTGCTGCCGGAAAACACAGAGGTTGGAGCCTTATCGCGCGCGATCAATGTGATGATGGAACAATTGCAAACCTTGATTGTGGAGTTGCAATTAAAAGAGGAGGAGATGCGAAGATTTGTCGGTGACGCTTCCCATGAGCTGCGCACGCCGCTGACCAGTGTGAAAGGCTATGCAGAATTGTATCGCTCGGGTGCCACCGAGGATGCAAAAATGGTGCTGACAAAAATTGAGCAAGAAGCCAGCCGCATGAGTCTTTTGGTTGAAGACCTCCTTAGCCTCACCCGCGCAGAAGACGCCGGTTTAGAGCAGCAGGAAGTTGATATGCTGGAGCTTTCCTTATCGGTGGTTAGCTCAGTGCAGGCAGCCTATCCGGATCGACGAGTACATGTTCGCAATGAGGCCGAGCAGCTGCCGGTGGTCACTGGGGATGCGCCGAAACTCCGTCAAGTGATTACAAACTTACTGGTCAATGCGGTTAAACATGGTGGGGAAGATGCCGCTATCACCCTTGCTTTACGACGCACACCAGCGCATATCATTCTGGCGGTTGAAGATACCGGTGTCGGAATTGCGCCGGAAGATCTGGAACATATCTTTGAGCGGTTCTATCGGGCGGATTCATCGCGAACCAGAGCAACTGGTGGATCTGGCTTAGGCCTGGCCATTGTGAAAACAATCGTGGAAGCCCATCATGGCACCATCCAGGTGACCAGTACACCAGGTGAAGGTACGACCTTTGAAGTGCGCTTGCCAACTGAAGAGCAATATGCGCAGGTAGTGGAAGAACAATACACACCAGATGAGATCGTCTAAGCGTTTCCGCCATCTGGCGTGAAGGTAGGCGACACGCTTGGTGCAGGCGTATGCGGCATATAGCTTGAGGGTAGGAGACACGCTTGGTGCGGGCGTGCGCGACATACAGCCACACATCACCGGTTGCGTGTGCCGGCTCAGCCACCTTTCTGCCACACACGTGCGGCTAGCAGCCACGCACCCAGTACGAATGTCGCTACAGCCTCACGCCACCAGCATCGTTCACAGCTGCCTGACACACCCAGAAAACCTCACGTGCCGTGAGCCTGGGTGCGTCGTCAAGCAATGCTGAAAGAGTATGGAAAAGATTCAACTGCCAGCGCACGAGAACCTTGGGCCGGGGAACTCACATAAGCAGCTAGCAGCACTCGCGTAGCACTCACGCAGGCAGCCAACCACCTAGAGATTAGTCCTGCAGTGCTGCGATGATTTTAGCTGCGGCTTCGTCCATAAGCGCTGGGTCGGTTGCATCCATTGCCATGGCATTTGAGAACACGAATTGGCCAATATTTGTGGTTGGGAAGACGTGAATATGGGTGTGTGGCACGTCGAAACCTGCAATGATCATGCCTGCGCGAGGCGCATCAAATGCTTTGGTAATCGCATTGCCAATTTTGTGTGCAACCGCGGTGAGCGCTGCCCACTCATCGGCGGAAAGGTCTGTCCACTTATCAACTTCCTTAATAGGGACAACCAAGGTGTGGCCGTAAGTTAACGGTTCAATTGTCAAAAATGCCACGACGGATTCATCGCGGTAGACGATGCGACCAGGGAGTTCGTTATTGATAATTTTCGTGAATACGCTTGTCATACATATAAGAGTAGTTCATTTTGGCCGCTTTGCGACTAGAATGCATAATCATGCGCATTCTTGTTATCGGATCGGGCGCCCGTGAGCACGCCCTTGTACTTGGCCTAGCAAAAGACCCAGCTGTTTCTGAGATTCATGTTGCTCCAGGCAATGTGGGTATGCAGAATGTAGCGACTGTTCATCTGGAGGCAACAGATGTTGCAAATCCTGAATTGATGCTGCAGATCGCCAAAGAAGTCGCAGCTGAACTTGTGGTGATCGGACCAGAAATTCCACTGGTTGCAGGTGTGGCAGATGTCTTGCGTGACCATGGCTTTGCCGTGTTTGGTCCTAATCAAGCAGCAGCGCAAATCGAAGGTTCAAAGGCATTTGCAAAAGATGTCATGGAAAAAGCTGGTGTGAAAACCGCTCGTGCACAGCAGTTGCTGCCAGGTGCTGATGACGCAGAAATTGAAGCCGCGTTGGATAATTTCGGCCCACAATTCGTAGTCAAAGATGATGGTCTTGCCGCTGGTAAAGGCGTGGTTGTCACCCCTGATCGCCAGGCTGCTCGCGATCACGTTGATGCCGTGCTTGCCGCTGGCAACCCAGTGTTGTTGGAATCATTCTTAGATGGTCCAGAAGTTTCGCTGTTCTGCCTAGTCGATGGTGAAACAGTAGTCCCATTATTGCCAGCGCAGGATCACAAGCGTGTCCGTGATAATGATGAAGGCCCAAATACTGGCGGCATGGGCGCGTATTGCCCATTGCCATGGTTGCCAGAAAACGGCGTGCAGCGCATCGTTGATGAAGTATGCGTGCCAGTTGCCCGCGAAATGGTGGCACGCGGTTGTGCCTATTCTGGTCTGCTTTATGCTGGTTTAGCGTGGGGACAAGACGGCCCATCGGTAGTGGAGTTCAACTGCCGCTTTGGTGATCCTGAAACCCAAGCTGTGTTGGCACTGCTGCAAACTCCGTTGGCAACCTTGCTGCATGCTGTGGCAACCGGAACTCTTGCCGAGCATCCTGCGTTGGAATGGGAAGATGGCTATGCGCTGACAGTTGTGCTAGCAGCCTATAACTACCCTGATACCCCACGTAAAGGTGACGTTATTACTGGTGCCGACCACGAGGCTGTGCGTCACGCAGGTACTGCCGTTGACGCAGAAGGCCAGTTGATTTCCGCTGGTGGTCGTGTTTTGAATGTTGTGGGAACAGGTGCAACGCTTGCAGCTGCCCGCGAGCAAGCCTATGAAGTTCTAGCTGGAATTGAGCTCGAAGGTGGTCACTACCGCAGTGATATCGCACTTCCTGCCGTAGAAGGCAAGATTCATATCTAACGTATAAAAACATTCAGCCGGTTTCCGCACCTACCATGTGCACAGGAAACCGGCTGATTTTTATAGAATGCCTATATTATTGAGCGTCTGCGTACTGCTTAGCGACGGACCAAGCTCAGCAGTTGCTTTTGGAAAACCGCAGCCAAGATGCCTACAGCAGCCACGATCACAGCAATGATGGAACCAATAAACGAAGCAGTGGAGTGACCAGCAGTTTTATCTGGGGTTACGCCAGTGGTTGGCTTTGGTGCTTGTGGAGTGGTGGTAGCAGCGCTGGTCTGCTTTGGCTTAGGCTCACTGGTTGCTGTTGCCTTGGTAGTAGGGGTGCTCGTAGCCTTTGAGCTGGTGGTCTTGGTTGGAGTTGGCGTGGTGGTCTTGGTTGGAGTTGGCGTTGTGGTCTTTGTAGCCGTTGGCGTGGTAGTCGTTGGCTTCGGTGGTGCAGCGACAACATCAATCGTGGCCGTTGTGCTGGTGCCTTTTGGATCAAGGGCATAGAGTTTGGTACCAACTGGTTGCTCTGCATACGTGACTTTTTGCCATTCACCGGTTGCAGACGCAATGATAGCGATACTTTGGAACGTTATTTGATTGTTAATCAAGACGTTGGTACCAGCAGGTGCCTTGATTTCAATGCTGGTTGGATACGCATTGCGTGCCTGAATTACCGACTGGCGTGAATCAACCTGGGTTGCAGGACCAGAAACCGTGTCGTTTTGCTGCGCATATGCAGGCAGCAGCGAGAAGGTCAATGACGCCGCAACGATTGCTCCAATAATTTTTCGCATATTGTAAACTCCCTTCAACGGTGCGCGCTTATGCCGCACACAATTTCTCATGACACTGGCAACAAATATCAACAACAATATCCATACGATGCGCTACCTACCGCGTACTTATAGCTGGTAGAACACCAAAAACCATGAATATTTAGGTCAACAGTGTCGTTGGCTGCCTAGTTACCTTAGCAGTTTCATAAGAAGAAAACTATCTTCAGATACCGGTCTGCAACGTGATTCTTTCAACACTTTTTCGCCCATATGAATCCTGTCAAACATTGATACGCAAGCCTGCTGGTCAGCGTCGTCAAGCATGCTTATCGACGCACACCGCGACCACTTTTAGCCAATAAGCAGACAAAACCGCGCAATCATGGAATAATTATCCATCGTGGCTGAAAAGAAGAAGATCTCAAATGTCCTGTCCAATCGCTATGCCTCAGCAGAAATGTCGAATCTGTGGAGCCCTGAAGCAAAGATCATCATGGAGCGCCAGCTCTGGATCGCAGTAATGAAAGCTCAGAAGGATCTCGGAGTTGAGATTCCTGCCGAAGCAATTAGCGCCTACGAAAATGTGATTGACCAAGTCGATCTTGAATCCATCGCAGCGCGGGAAAAAATTACCCGCCACGATGTCAAAGCTCGTATTGAAGAATTCAACGATCTTGCCGGGTACGAACATATCCACAAGGGTATGACCTCGCGTGATCTGACCGAAAACGTCGAACAGCTCCAAATTTACCGCTCACTCGAGCTGGTACATGGCAAAGCCGTTGCTGTAGTCGCACGCATTGCCAAGCGCGCAGCAGAATACTCCAGCCTGGTCATGGCTGGTCGCTCCCACAACGTTGCAGCACAAGCAACCACCTTGGGCAAGCGTTTTGCCTCTGCGGCAGAAGAAATGCTCATTGCAATTGAGCACACTGAAAACCTGCTCAGCCGCTACCCACTGCGGGGTATTAAAGGCCCAATGGGTACGGCTCAAGACATGCTCGATCTCATGGGCGGCGATGAAGTGAAGCTCGCAGGCCTGGAAACCCAGATTGCCGATCACCTTGGCTTTGCTCGCGTATTCGATTCCGTTGGCCAAGTCTATCCACGCTCACTGGACTTTGATGCAGTTTCCGCACTGGTCCATTTAGGTGCGGCACCTTCTTCCTTGGCGCACACCATTCGCCTGATGGCCGGTAATGAAATTGTCACCGAAGGCTTTAAAGAAGGCCAGGTAGGCTCGTCCGCAATGCCACATAAGATGAACGCACGCTCGTGTGAACGCGTTGGTGGCATGCAAGTCATTCTGCGCGGCTATCTGACCATGGTTGCTGATTTAGCTGGTCAGCAATGGAACGAAGGCGATGTATTCTGCTCGGTTATTCGCCGCGTAGCGTTGCCAGATGCCTTCTTCACACTCGACGGCATGTTTGAAACCTTCCTGACCGTTCTCGACGAATTTGGTGCATTCCCAGCCATGATCGAACGTGAACTCGAACGCTACCTGCCATTCTTGGCAACCACGCGTATTTTGATGGCTGCGGTGCGCGCCGGGGTTGGCCGCGAAACTGCGCATGAAGTTATTAAGGAAAATGCTGTGGCCGTAGCGCTGAATATGCGTGAAAATGGTGGCGAGCAGGATCTGATTCAGCGTTTGGCGCGCGATGAACGCCTGCCAATGAGCGAAGCTGATCTCCAAGCAGCGCTTGCCGATCGCCATGCGTTTATTGGTGCAGCGGAATCTCAAACCGCCCGCGTGATTGCGCGCGTCGATCTGCTGGTCTCGCGCTTCCCAGAGGTTGCACAGTACACCCCTGGTGAAATCCTGTAACCATCACGTACCTACCGCACAACGCTCCTGCTCATCACCCATGATGCACGCAGGAGCGTTGTTTTGCTTTTCGACGTTAGGGTGCTTCGTGTTCTCGCAAAAATCCGTACAACCTTGAGCAATGACGCACCAATGCTTGAACCACAACTACCTGTTCGATACCAATGTGCGCGATAAAGAAGATAGCGCAGAAACACTGCAGCATTATTGAAAATGGTTTTTAGAGGGACTTTTCTAATTGAGCTCTATAGGACTAGACTTTTTGTCTATGCGTCCTGAACTTTCCCAGTACAAGCACATTTCCGCAGGAAAAGTGCGCGAAATCTATGAGATCGACGACCATAATCTTTTGATGGTGGTTTCTGACCGTATCTCAGCTTACGACCACATTTTGGAAACCGAAATTCCAGACAAAGGTCGCATTCTTACTGCAATGAGCATGTACTTCTTCGAGCACATCAATTTCCCGAACCATCTGGCAGGCCCAATTGATGATCCTCGTATTCCACAAGAAGTACTTGGCCGAGCAATTGTTGTGAAAAAACTCAAGATGCTTCCATTCGAGTGCGTTGTACGCGGATACTTAACTGGCTCGGGCTTAAAAGAATATCAAGAGTCTGGCACGGTCTGCTCAATCGAGCTACCAGAAGGTTTGGTGGAATCCTCCAAGCTGCCAACCCCAATTTTTACTCCAGCAACCAAGGCTGAAATTGGCGATCATGACGAAAACGTTGCCTTTAGCCGTGTGGTCACCAAACTTGGTCAGCAGCGTGCTGAAGAACTGCGCGACGCAAGCATTCAGATCTATACCCAAGCTGCAGAAATGGCATTAGAACGCGGCATTATTCTGGCCGATACCAAGTTTGAGTTTGGCTTGGACGAAGATGGCCAACTGGTTTTGGCTGATGAAGTACTCACCCCTGATTCTTCCCGCTATTGGCCAGCTGATGGCTATAAGGAAGGCCAAGTTCAGCCAAGCTTCGATAAGCAATATGTGCGCAACTGGCTCACGAGTCCAAAATCTGGTTGGGAGTTGGATTCCCCAATGGCACCACCTGCACTGCCAGGTTCCGTGGTGGAAGTCACCCGCGAGCGCTATGTTGAAGCATTTGAGCGCATTACTGGTGAAAAATTCCATGAGTGGATTGGCGACTGCGTCTAACACTTACCCTGCGTGTTTATAACTAAAGGTGAGTAAGCAGGCACATAATACACGTATAAGAGGATGTAGCGTAGATGATTACACTACGTCCTCTTTTTGTATGTCATGCTTGAGTGCAACGGACGGTGGCAGCAGCACGCGCAAGCGGCAACGCAAGCGGCAACATTTCCAGCATCGTTGGAGAACAAAAAAGAAGGGCACAACGTGTGCGCCCTCCTGGAAGTACCTGATTAAACGGTTTTGTTTTTACGATTCTTTAACGTCACCGAAATAAAGAAATAGCCGATCAAGGCGAGTGTTACCCAGTTTAAATACTTATTCACCACTTCCAAAGTATCTTGTACCTGCGGGCCAAAGGTGATGCCCAGATATGCGTAGAAGCATTTCAGCAGGAAAGTAAAACCAAGCACCCAGATACTGACGACCCAGCCTTTTGCCCGTTGAATACCAGCAATGGCAACGATGACGGTTGCTGGGACTGGGGAAAACGGCAGCGTCGCTAAGAAAAAACAAAAGCCTAGGTTTTTGTAGATAAATTCTTCAGTTTTGAGAAACCAGCGCGGCGGATGATTGGCGAACATTGCGTCGATAAACTTTTTGCCCCAACGCTTGCCAATAAAAAAGTATAAAAGAAGAAATTTCACTGCACTGAGCGTTGCGACGATCAACACCAACGCCAAAAACGCATAATTTTTGCTGTGGTAGGCAGCAAGCGTTAAGACCGATAAATTCGAGCCGGTTAAGAACGTGTAGAGGAAGGTGTAATTCACCAACAGCACAGCGCGGAATGGAATCAGCGCCAGTGAATAAATACCTGCGGCAACTAATCCTCCCCAAAGCAACCAGTCAGTGCGAGTAGCACCTTGTAAATAATCTGGCAGCTCACTTTGCCAATCATCACTGTCAGGTGCAGCTGGTTGGGACGTAGCTGCTACAGGTTCTTGCTGTGATTCGTGTGCGGAGGATTCCGAACTCATACTGCTCCTTGAAAACTATTGCGAAGATTTAAGTCTAATGGAAAATCGTGAGAGACGACGATTACTGGTGGCTCGTGCGAGAGCGGGAGAAGGACATAGGCGGCAGGACACCTCGGATATCTCGGGCAGGGGCACAGGGACACAGGACACAGGGCAACCAGCGCGATTGAAGTTGCGAACTGCAATGCCGGCCACAAGGATGCGTCGTCAAGCATGCTCCAGGTTGGGGGAGAAGCAAGCATGCGTGCGCATTCGGAAATACTGGTACCGCGCCTGCATAAGGATGCACGTGGGATTGGGTGTCAAGCGACGCGTAATGGCAAAGACCGCTAGTATCGTCAAGTATGACTCTTGAAGCACCAATTGCAGCGAAAAAGCCAATGACCCGAAGCTTTCACGGGCACGATTTTGTTGATAACTATGAATGGCTGCGTGAGAAAGAATCACCAGAAACCATTGCGTATTTGGAAGCCGAAAACGCGTTTACCGATGCAGAAACCAAGCACCTGGAACCTCTGCGTGAAACGATTTACCAGGAACTCAAAGGTCGCATTAAAGAAACTGACATGTCAGTGCCGCAGCGCGCCGAGGATTACTGGTACTACTCGCGAACCGTTGAGGGACAAAGCTACGGAATTTCTTGCCGCATTCCAGTGCAACCTGGCCAAGATGCGTGGGTGCCGCCAGTAATTCCTGAAGAAGGCGAAGTTGCAGGCGAAGAGATCTTGCTTGATCTTAATGAACTTGCCGCAGGTCATGACTTCTTTTCCATGGGAGCTTCGGCTGTCACGCGAAGTGGTCGCTATTTGGCGTATTCCACCGATGTTGCAGGTGACGAGCGCTACACCCTTTATATTAAGGACTTGACCACAGGTGAGCTGCTTGATGATGTCATTGAAAATGTCTTCTACGGTGCCACCTGGATTGGCGAAGAATATGTGTTCTACACCCGCGTCGATGATGCATGGCGCCCGGATTCCATTTGGCGTCACAAGGTAGGCACGCCTGCCAGCGAAGACGTCCTGGTCTACCGCGAAGACGACATCCGCTTCGGCGTTGGCATTGGCGCAACCCGTTCCTTGAAGTACCTGTTCTTAAGCATTTCCTCGCGTACTACCTCTGAGGTTTGGGCTTTGGACACCGAGAACCCAGAAGGTGCGTTTGAGCTGGTGCTCGCGCGCGAAGAAGGCGTTGAATACGATCTCGATCATGCAGTCGTCGCTGGTCAAGACGTGTGGGTGATTAGCCACAACGTCGCTGGTCCGAATTTTGAACTCGGCTGGCAGCCAATCGATCAGCCAGTTGACCTGCGAAATCTCACAGTCTTGATGCCACATGATGACCAAATTCGCATCGATGGTGTCGACTGCTACCGTGATTTCATTTTCGTCGGCTATCGCAAGGGCGCAATTGGACGTGCTGCAGTGATGAAGCTTGACGACGCAGGGTTCCATGCCTTTGAAGAACTCACTTTCGACGAGGAACTTTATTCTGTAGGCGTCGGTGGTAATCCAGCCTGGGATGCCCCAGTTGTGAGAGTATCCTATACCTCCTTTATTACCCCAGCGAAACTGTATGACTACCACGTTGCCTCGAATACCTACACACTGTTAAAAGAGCAGGTTGTAGTCGGTGGCTATGACTCCAGCGAGTACACCTCCTATCGAGCATGGGCAGAAGCTGCCGATGGTGCGAAAATTCCAGTTTCCATTATTCATCGCGCCGATTTGGATACTTCTCAGCCGCAACCAACCATGCTCTATGCATATGGTTCCTATGAGCACAGCCTTGAACCAGGCTTTAGTGTCTTGCGCCTGTCGATGCTTGACCGTGGCATGATTCTTGCGATTGCACATATTCGTGGTGGCGGCGAGATGGGTCGAGCATGGTACGACAATGGCAAGATGCTGCAGAAGAAAAATACCTTTACCGATTTCATCGCAGTTGCCGATTACTTAATCGCACAAAACCTGACTGCTCCGCGCATGCTGGTTGCCAATGGTGGTTCTGCAGGTGGATTGCTGATGGGCGCGGTGGCAAATATGGCACCGGATCGTTTCTGTGCAATTGAGGCAGATGTACCATTTGTTGATGCGCTAACCACCATGCTCAAGCCAGAGCTGCCACTGACCGCTGGTGAGTGGGAAGAGTGGGGAAATCCGCTGGAAGATAAGGAAGTGTATGAATACATGGCTTCCTATAGTCCATATGAAAACGTCACTGCCCAGAACTATCCAAATATTTTGGCTACCACCAGCTTGAATGATACTCGCGTGTTCTATGTTGAACCGGCGAAATGGATTGCGAAGCTGCGAGATACTGCAACAGGCGGAAAGTTCTTGCTGAAAACAGAAATGGTTGCAGGACATGGCGGTGTGTCTGGTCGCTATGAATCTTGGCGTCAAGCAGCCTATGAATATGCATGGTTGATTCATCAAGCAACTGGGCTAGAGGCATAATCGGCCAATAGTTATGGTGCATTCGGCTGCTGGTGCTTAGGCCGCTGGCAGCGTGGCTGCTGGTGCTTAGGCCACTGGCCGCTGCAACCATTGATGGTCAACTGCACATACTCGTGCATGATCTTTTCGTGGCATCTCATTATGGTGGGGTGCCACGAACTGGTTTGTAGCCTTGGCGTCGTCAAGCTCAAACGATGCAGGCGCAAGAGTAGCTGTCTGCCTTGCATAAGCCGCCGAAAAGCACAGCGAATAGCTGGCAGGAAATGCGTGAAACATGCCGATTGCAGTGCTGTTTTGTGTGATCGAAGAGCACTTGAGCACAGCAGTGATCTGAAGTCGAAATCTTCGATAGACAAAATGTTAGGTTCACCATGTAAGCTGTGGGGGGACGTCCAGAAATCTGGATGCCAGCTAACAAAACCGCCCACATGTTGATTTGAGGAGCTTCCAACGTGGCCCGTGTAGTTGTCAATGTCATGCCAAAGACCGAAATCCTAGACCCACAAGGTCAGGCTGTTGTTCGCGCGCTTGGTCGTATCGGTGTTGAAGGTATCGCCGATGTTCGTCAAGGTAAGCGTTTCGAAATTGAAGTCGATGAGACAGTCACCAAAGAGCAGCTTGAAAAGGTTGCTGAAACCTTGCTCGCCAACACTGTCATTGAAGATTTCGAGGTATTGTTCGAGGCAGCGAAGTAATGAGTGCAAAAATTGGTGTAATTACCTTCCCTGGCACCCTTGATGATGTCGATGCAGCACGCGCGGCGCGTTTAGCTGGTGCGGAAGTTGTGAGCCTCTGGCACGCTGATGCTGATTTGCACGGCGTCGATGGTGTTGTTGTTCCAGGTGGATTCTCCTATGGTGACTACCTGCGTACGGGCGCAATCTCTGCCCTTGCTCCTGTGATGCGTTCAGTGATTGACGCAGCCGGTAAAGGCATGCCAGTGCTGGGCATTTGTAATGGTTTCCAAATTCTGACCGAAGCAAAACTTCTCCCAGGTGCCTTGACTCGTAATCAGGGTCTGCACTTCCATTGTGTTGATACGCATTTAGTGGTGGAAAATAACTCCACCGCGTGGACGAATACGCTTTCTGCAGGCCAAAAGATTCTGGTTCCTGCAAAGCACGGTGAGGGTCGTTTCCAGGCTTCGAAAGAAACCGTCGAAATGCTCGAAGGCGAAGGTCGCGTAGTGTTCCGCTACACCGACAATTTCAATGGTTCTGTCAACGGCATTGCTGGTGTGACCAATGAGACCGGCCGCGTGGTTGGTTTGATGCCACACCCAGAGCACGCCGTTGAAGATCTGACCGGCCCATCGGTGGACGGTCTGCAGCTATTCTTGTCCGCTATTGGCACCATTGCTGCTTAAGCAGTACAAATAAGGAACTTTATTCCATGACTACGTTTAACGACACTGTTGAAGCAGCAACAGCAAACCCTGATCTTGAGCAGCCATATGCTTCCCTTGGCCTAAAAGACGACGAGTACCAGCGCATTAAGGACATCCTCGGACGCCGTCCAACCGATGCCGAACTTGGCATGTACTCCGTAATGTGGTCTGAGCACTGCTCCTATAAATCTTCCAAGACCCACCTGCGCTACTTCGGTGAAACCACCACCGAAGAAATGGGTTCCAAGATCCTCGCTGGTATCGGCGAAAACGCAGGTGTTGTTGATATCGGAGATGGCAACGCTGTTACCTTCCGCGTTGAGTCCCACAACCATCCTTCCTATGTTGAGCCACACCAAGGTGCAGCAACCGGTGTTGGCGGTATCGTTCGTGACATCATGGCAATGGGTGCTCGCCCAATTGCTGTGATGGACCAGCTGCGTTTCGGCCCAGCTGATGCTCCAGATACCCGCCGCGTGCTGCCAGGTGTCGTCGATGGTATTTCCCATTACGGCAACTGCCTTGGCCTGCCAAATATCGGCGGTGAAACCGTTTTCGACGAAACCTATGCCGGTAACCCACTGGTCAACGCATTGTGCGTGGGTACGTTGAAGGTTGATGATCTCAAACTCGCATTCGCCTCTGGTCTGGGCAACAAAGTTATGCTCTTTGGTTCCCGCACTGGTCTAGACGGCATTGGTGGCGTTTCGGTGTTGGCATCGGACACCTTCGAAGAAGGCGCTGAGCGCAAGTTGCCTGCTGTTCAGGTTGGCGACCCATTCGCAGAAAAAGTTTTGATTGAGTGCTGTTTGGACCTCTACAAAGCTGGTGTGGTTGTAGGTATCCAAGACTTAGGTGGCGCTGGTCTTGCCTGCGCAACCTCTGAGCTGGCTGCGTCTGGCGACGGCGGTATGGAAATCAACCTGGATGCCGTTCCACTGCGCGCTGAAAACATGCTGGCTGCCGAAATCCTTTGCTCGGAGTCGCAGGAACGCATGTGCGCAATCGTGCGCCCAGAAGACGTCGAACGCTTCAAGGAAATCTGTGCGCACTGGGATGTCCCAGTCGCTGAAATCGGTGAAGTTACCGACGGCGACCGTCTGATTATTCGTCACCGCGGCGAAACTGTCGTGACAGCTCCAGCACACACCATCGCAAACGAAGGCCCTGTCTACGAGCGCCCTTGGGCACGTCCTGACTGGCAAGATGAGCTCCAGGTATTCCAAGGCGTTGAAAAGCCAACCGAGGCTGCTGATATCCGCCAGGCACTGCTGGATATGATTGCATCTCCTGCATTGTGCTCTCGTGCGTTTATCACCGAGCAGTATGACCGCTATGTTCGTGGCAATACCGTACAGGCAAAGAACGCCGACGCAGGTGTGCTGCGCATTGACGAAGAAACCAACCGTGGCGTTGCTGTTTCCGCAGATGCTTCTGGCCGTTACACCAAGCTGTGCCCAAATACCGGCGCACGTTTGGCATTGGCTGAGGCATACCGCAACGTTGCTGTCACCGGCGCTCGTCCAGTGGCTGTCACCAACTGCTTGAACTATGGTTCCCCAGAAGATCCAGCAGTAATGTGGCAATTCCGCGAATCAGTTCACGGCTTGGCTGATGGCTGTCAGGAACTTGGCATTCCAGTTTCCGGCGGCAACGTTTCCTTCTACAACCAAACCGGTACGGAAGCAATTTTGCCAACTCCAGTTGTCGGCGTGCTCGGCGTGCTTGACGACGTCCGCAACTCGATCGGCAACCAGCTTGGCAAAGTTGACGGTGTGGAAGAACTCTACCTGCTTGGCGAAACCTTCGACGAGTTCGGCGGTTCCATCTGGCAGCAAGTCTCTGGTGCTGGTCTCAACGGCCTGCCACCAAAGGTTGATCTTGCGAATGAAGAAAAGCTGGTGGAATTCTTCCAGGCACACGAAATCGTTTCGGCTGCTCATGACCTTTCTGAAGGTGGCTTGGGTTCTGCTTTGGCAGAGATGGCACTGCAAGCAGGTGTTGGTATGGATCTGGATCTTTCTGAGGTCTTTGCCGATACCTTCACGGCATTGTTCTCTGAGTCTGCATCTCGTGCAGTTGTTGCAACCCAAGATGGCGCAGCTGTCGTGGCTCGTGCACAAGAACTCGGCATTCCAGTGATCAAGCTTGGTACCACCACCGAGACAGATATTTTCGCTGTCAAGGGCAATGGTGTGGAGTTTGAGGTTCCAGTTGCTGAGCTGCACGCAGCTTGGTCTGACACCTTGCCACGTTTGTTCGGCCATGCAGTAGGCGCGAACTCTGTGGTTGATTAATCACATCTTTTCGACACTGACACCTCGTGAACGCACAAACAGCGGACACGAGGTGTTGTGCTATCTGCAGGCGATTTGCAGCGCACGGTGCGCTGGGCGAGACAGGTGGTTCGCAGCGCAGGCTCTTAGAAAATGCAGGTGGTTCGCAGCGCAGCGCAAGGACTGCACACAGCCTCGCCCCCTCAACACTCTCGCGCGCCGCGTAGACCCTAAGCCCCGGCAGCGTGCAGGCGTCGTCAAGTCTGGTATGCCGCCTACACTCCTCTGGCATGCATGCTCACTTCAGACGTACCAGGCATAAGCGCTTTCCCTGTGCTCTCGCGTGGTATGCAGCAGCAAAATTCAGGTACAATCTACGCCAACGTAAGTTTGTGAATTTTGGAGTGATGCAGTGTCGCAAGAAAAGTTAGTCACGCGAATCATTACGCGCGTTGATCGAGGACAACGCCCTGCGGCCCGAGGAATCTTTCATATGGTCGCCGCGGTGCTCGCAGTCATCGCCGGAGCTGTGTTCATTACCTTTACCTGGATGCAGCATAGTTGGCCGGTAGGAGTTGCCGTGACCATTTACTCCGTGGGAGTCGTGGCGTTATTTGGTACCTCTGCGGCCTATCATCGTGGACCGTGGCAAACGCAACGCGCTGTTGATGCATGGGGCAATGCCGACCACGCAATGATCGCGTTATTTATCGCAGCCACCTACACCCCAATTGCCGTGATGACGCTGTCCACCCCGTGGTTGCTCATTGGCATCTGGATTGCGGCAATCGCCAGCATTGGTCTGAATTTCGTTTCACACCCACGAGTCCTCGACGTCATAACGTTTTTAGTACTCGGCTGGGCGGTTGTCCCAATGATTCCATCCATCCTGGAAGTCGCAGGCGCCACCGTGGTTTGGCTTCTCGCGGCAGGTGGTGTCGTCTATAGCGTCGGCGCACTGTTTTACGCCACAAAATGGCCAGGCCGCAATGCCAGCGTGATCGGCTATCACGAGTACTTCCACGCGGCTACAATCATTGCCGCTATTTTGCACATGATTGGTATTTGGATATTAGTCGTCGACTAGCTTTTCGACGTCTTCGAGCAAACAGCCGGTGCGACCTCCTTTCAAAAGGTGTCACACCGGCTGTTGTTATCCGTGCACTGCCAACAAGATTTCCTTAATAGATGATTTGGTGAGTCACCTGAGGAAACAGCGGCTTTGGCGCATATTCCGCACGCAAATCACGTAGGGTTGTGGCATGCTCATGCAAGCGCAGGTCTTCATCAGTCACTGGCTGGAATTGACGCGCTGGCAGCGGACGACCATCAATATCAACACCAACATAGGTAATGGTGGCATGAATTGCGGTTTCTAGGTTCTTCCGGCCACCGCGCGGTGAACCAGAACGCAGATGCACAGACAATTGCATGCTATGAGCGTCAGTGCGCATGAGACGAGCATCAACTTCCACTAAATCGCCAATCTGAATTGGGCGGTAGAAGCGAATACCACCGGCGTATACCGCTACTGTACGCTCGCCAGACCATTCCATTGTGCAGGCAGTACCTACTTGATCAATCCATTCCATCGCAGTACCGCCATGCACCTTGCCGCCCCAGTTCACATCGGTTGGCTTGGCTAAGAAGCGGTGGACTAAGCGTGGTGCATCGGATGGGCCATCGTAGGTTTGCTTTTCCATTTCCAATTCAATGGCTTTGCGAAGACTAATTCGCGAAGTTGCTGATTCTTGTACCAGGCGTTCTTCATCATTACGTGGCTCAAATGGTGGCACTTCAACCGATTTATTCGTAGTGGTATCTTTTGCCACGAAAATCACCAAGCAATCGCATGCTCGGGTAAAAATGCCTTCACGCGGATCAGCGGATAACACTTCGTTAATGATGTGCATCGAGCTGCGTCCGGTTAATGCAATACGTGAACGCACTTCAACCATGTGACCGGAAGGGATCGGACGGGTAAAGTGAATATGTCCGACATATGCAGTTACACAGTATGTGCCTGACCAACCTGCAGCACACGCGTATGCGGCCTTGTCGATCCACTCTAAGACGCGTCCACCGCTGACACCTTGCGCGCCAGCCATGGTGATATCAGTAGGAGCGGCCATGAATCGTAACGTAACTTCTGGGGAACGATGAGTCATACCCTTAACAGTAGCCTAAAACGGATAAGATCAAGACATGACATCTTCACTTCCAGACCCCCGCTCGGCAATATTACCCCTGTGCGCTTGGCTTGACGACGCTTCGGTACCCCCGCCATCGCGTCAAGTGTTAGCAACAGCGGTACGCGCGAGTCTTTATGAATTAGCGCGAATTGCGCCCGGAAGTAGCGTGGAAGTACGCGTCCCACCGTTTGCCGCTATTCAATGTGTGGCGGGAATTACACATCGGCGTGGAACTCCACCGAATGTTGTAGAAATGGATCCGCGAACATGGCTGCGAATTGTTACAGGACGAGAATTATTGGGTGATAACCCACAAATTTCCATCTCTGGCACGCGTGCCAGCGAAATTGCGCGTTGGCTCCCAATTGTTCGCATACCTGTCCAATAGGATTATTTTGACATGATGCGCTACCATTGTGGTCGTGGCACATAATGAACAGCCTGTAAATGTATTTGATGATCATGGTGAGCAAGCTCCTCGTGAAGAATGTGGTGTGTTCGGCGTGTGGGCGCCGGGCGAAGAAGTATCCAAACTGACATTCTTCGGTCTTTTTGCCCTGCAGCATCGCGGCCAAGAAGCCGCTGGCATTGCAGTCGGTGATGGGGATCAAGTCGTGGTATTTAAGGATTTAGGCCTTGTATCACAGATTTTCGATGAGCAAACCCTCGACTCCTTAAAAGGTGATGTGGCAATTGGCCATACCCGCTATTCAACCGCCGGCGGTGTGACGTGGGAAAACTCCCAGCCAATGTTCCGCGTTGCACCAGATGGCACCGATGTTGCGTTGGCCCACAACGGCAATCTCGTCAATTATTTGGAGCTTCTCGACGAAGCCCACGAACTCCAGCTGGTAGATAAAACCAAGCATCCTTCCGATTCTGCTGTTCTCACAGCGCTGCTGTCGCACGGCATCACCGAAGGCAAAACCTTACTGGATTCCGCCCGTGAATTACTTCCACGCGTCAAAGGCGCATTCTGCCTGACGATTACTGATGGTCACACAATTTATGCAGCACGTGACCCAGAAGGTGTGCGTCCATTATGCCTTGGCCGATTGGACAAGGGATGGGTTGTCGCCTCTGAAACCTGTGCGCTTGATATTGTTGGCGCTTCGTATGTCCGTGAAATTGAGCCAGGCGAAATTGTGGCAATCGATGCCGCTGGCGTGCATTCGGAGCACTTTGCGAAGGCTGATCGCAAGAGTTGCGTATTTGAATATGTCTATTTGGCACGCCCTGACTCCACAATTCGGAATCGTAATGTCAATGAATCCCGCCTGGAGATTGGACGTCGTTTAGCTCGCGAATATCCAGCTGATTGTGATCTGGTGATTCCAGTGCCAGAATCTGGTGTTCCAGCAGCGGTGGGCTATTCTCAAGAATCCGGTATTCCATTTGGTCAAGGCCTGGTCAAAAATGCCTATGTTGGCCGCACCTTCATTCAACCTTCCCAAACCCTGCGTCAATTAGGTATCCGGTTGAAGCTGAATCCTTTGCGCGAGGTGTTAAAAGGCAAGCGCATTGTTGTCGTGGATGACTCCATTGTGCGCGGCAATACCCAGCGTGCGTTGATCCGTATGCTGCGTGAAGCTGGCGCGGCAGAAGTCCACGTTCGTATCGCGTCGCCACCAGTGAAATGGCCATGCTTCTACGGCATCGATTTCGCCTCACCAGGTGAGTTGATTGCCAATGCGGTGACCACTGATAATGAAGCAGAAATGGTCAGCAGCGTCTGTACCGCAATTGGTGCCGACTCTTTGGGCTTTGTGTCTTTGGACGCAATGGTTGAGGCAACTGAACAACCTCAGACAGAATTGTGCTGTGCGTGTTTCGATGGCATTTATCCGCTGGGACTACCAAAGGGCAACGAAAATGCGGAACTGGTTTCTGCATTGCAACGTGGCTCCTGCGGTGGCGTAGACTATTAGTCACAATCCAACATTCAACAACGAAGGAAACCGAAACATATAATGTCGGACAACGTAGATAACTCCGTGTCCTATGCCGCTGCAGGTGTAGATATCGAAGCTGGCGATAAGGCAGTCGAGCTGTTCGCGCCACTGGCAAAGAAAGCGACTCGCCCAGAAGTTCGCGGCGGTCTTGGTGGATTTGCTGGTTTGTTTGCACTTGGTAAATATCGTGAGCCACTGCTTGCAGCTGGCTCCGATGGTGTTGGTACCAAGCTGGCTGTTGCACAAGCAATGGATAAGCACGACACGATCGGTATTGACTTAGTTGCAATGTGCGTAGACGACTTGGTTGTCTGCGGTGCAGAGCCACTGTTCCTGCAAGACTATATTGCCATTGGCAAGGTCGTCCCAGAACATGTTGCCCAAATTGTTGCTGGCATTGCAGAAGGCTGCATCCAAGCAGGTTGTGCCTTGCTTGGTGGCGAAACCGCCGAGCACCCAGGTGTGATGGAACCAGGCGACTATGATGTTTCGGCAACCGCCGTTGGTGTCGTGGAAGCTGATGAATTGCTTGGACCAGATCGCGTGCGTGCCGGTGACGTCGTCATTGCAATGGCATCGAGTGGTTTGCACTCCAACGGCTATTCCTTGGCGCGCCACGTCTTGTTGGAAAAAGCTGGGTTGCCGCTTGATGGTTTCCACGAGGAACTTGGTCGTACCTTGGGTGAGGAATTGCTTGAGCCAACCAAGATTTACACCAAGGATTGCTTAGCGCTTGCCGACGAGTGCGAAGTCCATACGTTCTGCCATGTCACTGGTGGCGGTTTGGCGGGTAACCTCGCACGCGTGATTCCAGCAGGTTTAGTTGCTGAACTGAATCGTGCAACGTGGACGCCAGGCCCAATTTTCCGTCTGATTCAATCGGTGGGCAAGGTCCCAACCGTTGAGATGGAAAAGACCTTCAATATGGGTGTTGGTATGGTGGCAGTGGTTGCTCCACAAGATCGTGACCGCGCACTTGCAATGCTCACCGCACGTCATATTGATGCTTGGGAGCTTGGCACGGTTCGAGCTGCCGGCGATGATGATACCGAGCGTGTCATCATGCGTGGTGAGCAGTAACACACAACCATTAAAGCTGTAGGCATATAACGGCTGAACGTACAAAAGATCCCTTTGCACCGGTGCAAAGGGATCTTTTGTATGTGCATGGAAGCTGGCCGGCTTTAGCAATCGCTATGAGTCGTCGTTGCTATACGACGGTACAACGAAAACCCCGTCTCGTACTGTTTATATATCGCATCAGTATGAGGCGGGGTCAGCCAAAGAATAGGTACGTTAGATCGAGCTTAGAAACGTACGAGTTTTGAGAAGATTAATCCTCTTCTGACCATTCTTGGTAGTCCGCATAAAGCTCGTCGTAGTTGTTTTCCTGACTGCTGGTGGACTTTTCGCCGGCCAGCTCGCGCTGCAGCGAGTCCAGATCCATATTTGGCGTATTGTACTTCAGCTGGCGTGCAACCTTGGTCTGCTTTGCCTTCGCGCGTCCTCGACCCATGGTATGACCCCCTTGGTACTTAGCGGAACAATAATCCCCCGGGGATGGGGGTCGTCCCATTGGCTTTCAAAATAATTTATCCTGTAGAACAGAATAGCGGGTTTTGCTACAGTTTGTCGCACTGAGTGTCTGACCTTGATAAATTCGCGGCAAAACACGGCAGTATCTGATCTTGCGTACCCCTTTTAGGGGTTTAGACCTTTGAAACGTTGAATCGCAGCCTTCCCCGCCTGAGTCGTGTTCTCAACTGGAAGGGATTCTGGATCAATGGCTAAGGATACATTGCCAACGTGCAATTGCGTAGTTAACGCACTGCGTTTGACACAACCAAGTGCAATTGGACCATAATCCATATCGTGCACAACAGTCCCAAGCCGGCCTACAACTCGGCTCCCGGCAGTAATCTCGGCACCATATGCAGGCTGTTCCGGAGCGGATCCATCAAGGTGAAATAACACCTGTACTCTGGGCGAACGCCCGAGATTTTCAACTCGCGCCACAGTTTCCTGGCCGCGATAGCAGCCCTTATTCAAATGCACGGCTTGTGTGATCATTCGAGCAGATTCATGCGGAAGTGATTTTGCATCAAAATCGTAAATTTCTGGCTGCAGATTCCCAACTCGCCAGGCTTCGTATGCCATTAAGCCAACTGGTTGATAGCCGGCGTCGAGAAGCTTCCGCGCAACTTCTAAGAGGGAATCGGTTGGAACGAATACATCCACCCGCCCATGGAATGCTTCCCGGGCGAGCAGTGGGCCATCATAACCACCAAAAACGCTGAGGATCCGAAGTTCAGGTTCTTCGATGGTCACCTCAGACCAGAAAATCATTTTGGTGAGATATTCCAGCAAACTTTCCGAAGTATCTGCAGTCGTATCCAAGTAAATCGCATCCTCAGTGACGGTGAGATCCACCAGATGCAAAATATGGCCTTGCATATCTAAATTCAGGGCTTGGCTAAAGGTTATGGGTTCGTGAATCTTTTGACTCAGCAAATTATTTAAGAACGAACGCGCATCTGGGCCTGAGACTTTGATCACTTTTCGATGGGAGCGATCGACGAACGCACGCGTGGCTAAATGTCGCTGTTCCCCTAATGGATTGCCATAATGCCACGCTACGCCACGGTAAAAGGGATCAGCATCTGGAGCTTCTGCGGCGCCGGGGAGAGAAAGAAGTACGGAAGAAAGCATCATAAAACACCATCGTAGCGATTATTGTTAAAACTATGGCGCTAAAACCTACTCCCATTGTTATTGGCATTGAGCCTTTTGGTGGCTCTATCCGCAATCACAACCCAAGCTTACCGCTGCTTTTTGCTGACGACGCGGCTGTGACTCGCGGCGATGGAGTATTTGAAACTTTATTGCTGCGAAATGGGAGCGTGGCGAATTTTGCACGTCATTTCCAACGCTTTGCCGCATCTGCGGAAATGTTGGAATTACTAAGCCCGATTGAAAAAGACTGGCAACGTGCCACACAAGAAGCAGTCCAAATGTGGCATGAGCAGATGAAATCTTTGCCAGAAATACCAGATGCCATGGTGGTATGGACATTAAGTCGAGGGCGCGAATCAACCGGAATCCCAAGTGCCTGGCTCACTGTGAAAGCGGTAGGGGAGCACATCTTCGCCCAACGCGAACATGGGGTGGCAGTGATGACAAGTCCACGCGGCTATCATGTGGATGCGCAAGCGGATGTTCCGTGGCTGACGATGGGTGCAAAAACATTAAGTTATGCAGCCACAATGGCGGCACTGCGCTGGGCGAAACGGCACGGCTTTGACGATGTTTTGTATGTTGAAGGCGAGCGGGTGTTAGAAGGTGCTACGTCAACCGTTATCAGTATTAAGGGAAATAAGATCCGCACACCAATTTCTGGCAAAGGAATTTTGGCAGGAACAACCCAAGCCGCGATTTTTGAGTATGCAACAGCACAAGGCTGGCGGTGTAAGCAAAAAGATCTCACTCTGGACGACCTGAGCAAAGCAGATAGCGTATGGCTGGTGTCATCGGTGCGTATGGCAGCACGTATTACCGCCATAGATGGCAAGAAGCTACCGAAACCAGAAAATGAAGCAGAGATTCATGCCTTGATCGCTCGTGCACTTGGGCATGAAGAATAGGTTTGCTGTAGCGCTGGAATAGAGTGTGAAGCCGCACTTGGCAAATATGGCACGCATTGCTGTGCGAGCAGGTTGTGCCGTTGCGGCCTGCGTTTGGCAGGCTCTGTTGCTCTGTGCATTGCTTGCCGACGCCGGGTGTGTCGTCGTCTCTCGCGTAGCTGCCATGCCGCCATCCTCGTGCCGTCACTCACCTAAGCTCGCCATTAGCGCCGCTGTTCGCGCACTGCCAGCCATCCCCGCATCCACTCAACACCACAGATACAAATATGCCTCAACCAAATCGCAATTCGGTTGAGGCATATTGAATGAAATTCTTAGCCAATCACACGTGTGAGTTCAGCAGACATCCGTGGGGTGAGTTCGCCATTGATCAGACGCTCATCAACCCAGCCTAAGTTATTATTCGGCATTAAGCCGTAGAGGCGCTTGCCAGCGCCGAGTGCAGCAGGGCCGGTAGCGGTCACCATTGTAGAAGCGGATTCCAGTTGCCATGCGCGCTCGTTCATCGGATTGCCGTAGAAAATCTCTACCGCACCAGAAGAAAGCGCTGCAACAACTTCAATTTCATCTTGCAGATTAATGCGCCAGAAACCAGTTTCACGCTCACCTAACTCGGCAACCTCACCATTATCCGCAATGCGCCACGTGCGTGACTCATAGGTGAGATAATTCTCGCCGTCGTGCGCAAAAATGAGTTGTTGGCCAAAGGAATATGCATCGCCGTTATCGTCGATTGCTTGACCAGTACCGCGCCATACGCCAACTAATGGCAATAATGCGAGCAGACCATCATGCAGATTTGGGCCTTCGCGTAGATTAGCGGTGTCATCGACAACTGGCAGATCGCCCAGACCCGGAATATTCCGGTGTGCGCTTTCTTTCCATTGTTCAGCGGCACGATCGACAGCTTCTGATCCAGACAGCGAAATAGGTTGTTGTTCAGTCATAGCTATTCAGACTACCAAAGAAGTTTTCTGCCAGTATTCCTAGAAAATAGAAATCTCCCACTAAGCTTAGTCAATGTGAAAGCGCTCTTGATCTCAAATCCGAACTCTACGACTCAAACCCCTGAGTTGTTCAGCGCTATTATTCCAAAATTGCGCAGTGTGCCAGGACTTCACCTGCGCGCCCAATTTACCCATTATGCAGGCCATGCCCGGAACATGTGCCAGGGCTTAACCCGTGCTGATTACGATATTGTGATCGTCGTTGGTGGCGATGGCACGATTAACGAAGTCATCAATGGCTTACTTGGCAACCACGACACCGTGCCGCACTATGCAGATATTCCAGCATTGGCATTAATTCCCACTGGTTCTGCCAATGTGTGTGCTCGCGCGTTAGGTTTCCCCTCTGAACCACAACAAGCTGTTGACGTCCTTGTCGAGACTCTTGTGGCAAATCTCCGCCGCCGAATTGATCTTGGACGTTGGAATGAAGGCTGGTTCGCCGTGAACGCTGGATTCGGGTTAGATGCAGAGGTCATCGCGCGTATGGAGCGTGTGCGACGTCAAGGGTTCGCAGCGACTCCCTTGCGCTATATGCGCTTAAGTTTGCAGGCTTTGAAAACCATAGATGCGCATCCACCACGAATTGCTGTTACTGCAACCGATGCACAGGGCAGAGTTTCCAAGCATCGTCGCATGCCATTATTGATGGTCTCGAATACGAATCCGTGGACCTTCTTCGGGCCATTGCCGATGGTCACCAACCCACGAAACTCCTTTGACGTTGGCTTGAGTTTGTTTGGCATTGAAACCTTTGATGGTGTGGTGGGATTGTTTGCCGCGTTGCAAATGTTTGGTATGAACTTACCTAGCTGGTTGGCAAACTGGGTGTCAAGCTCAACGTATGCGTTCGATGATGCCTTTGAAATCAAGATCCATTGCGATCGTGCGCATCAGTTCCAAATCGATGGCGAATATGCCGGCGAATACCAAGATGTCCACATGCGGGCCGTTGCTGATGCCATTGAAGTTTTTAGCCCAACGAAACCAGTTGCGACCACGCCACGATCCATACTTCGCTTATTGTTCAGCTTCTTTTCGCTGCGTCTGTAGCTAGTAGCAAGCATGGCGCGGGATGAACTGTAAGTTCGATCGACACACTTGAGCACAGGTTGCACGATTGTGGCTGAAGCGTAGCGGCGGCTTACGTCTGCTCCTGCTGCATGTGAAGTGGGGCGAAAAGTTGCGATATGTGTACTGTCACATTGCGTTCTTTGACCTGGAAATACAAACTTCCACCGCCTACGCTTACCAATGACACTTGGCCTGGCAAACCCAATTCTTGGGTTGGGAAATCGAGCGAGAACGCTGTGAAGATGGCAGCGTCGTCAAGCTCTTGTGCGCCGCGATTGGCAATACTGATTGGGCGCAGATAAAAATGATCATTGACCAGTCGCAATTCTGCGATCACGCTGATTGGCTTGCTCGTGTTCGCAGGTGTACCGGTCAAGCGCACTTCACTCGCAGCACCGCCTTTCGGAGAAATATCATAGGGATGCGCAATATCAAGATCCGTCATTCCCAGCTGCTTGCCGACGCTCACCGCATCCAAGGACACACCAGTTGTCAGTAAGGCAGCCCTGGTGCGATCGATATCGCCTGTAAATAAGCCATCACGAGAAATCGCGACGTCTTGTAAAGACGCGTGCATGCGTACTAGTCCCCAGCGTGGAAGCTCGACATCAGTGACTGAAACATACATATCAGGGATGTTGTGGGAGAAAAAGTTTTCGGCAAAAGGGAAACCGCCGATATATGTTTCTGGTACGACTGGGAGATCGTAAGCGGCGGCGACGCGATTCGCGAGTAACGATTCACTGCGCGCGGCAAGGGCCGTATCGCCAACCCAGCCAAGGCCGAGTAGAGTCACCAGCGATCCGATCGCCACCTGTATTCCTCGTTGTCGTACGCGCACATGTCTATCATTGCAGAAAATCATTAGGCTGGGAATTATGAACATGAATGCAAACGTCGCTCAAGTGCTGAAAGCATGTCTGAACCACGATCAGATTGCGGCGATTTCGGAAGGATATGAGCACATTTTATCTGGCAAGGCCCCTGGCACAGTGCAGCATATTCTGCACGAGCACCAGCTCATCGGGGTATTGGTGCAAGATCCGGACGGGGTAGCAGAGCTCGCCATTGATCCGCAATATCGAAATCTTGGCTATGGACAAGCCGCACTTGCCAACGTACCGGCGTGTTGGGCACATGGTAATTTGCCGGCAGCTGCGCATATTGCTCAGAAACAGCATTGGAGCATTACCCGAGAATTACTGGTTATGTGTTTGGCAGGCCAGCAATTGGCGCAACTTTCGCAACACGCGTTGCCGCAACCGTATCGCATCACCACCATGCCGGATATTCCTCAGCCAGAAATAGACGCCGCGCTGCTGCGCGTGAATCAAGAGGCCTTTGGCTGGCACCCAGAGCAGGGTAAATGGGATCAAGCAGGGCTTGATCTCACACGCAGCAATCCGTGGTATCGGCCAGAAGATGTCTTACTGCTTTGGGAACACGACACCTTGGTTGGCTTCCACTGGCTGAAACGATACGGCGACGCAGAAACCTTCCACCAAGGCGAGGTGTATATCGTCGGCCTGGGCAACGCCGCCCGTGGCAAGGGACTCGGCGCAGCGCTCCTGACAGCTGGAATTACGCATCTGCGCGAACAAGGCGCTACAGAAATCATTTTGTATGTTGAACGCGACAACGTCCCTGCGGTGAAGCTTTACACCAGCATGGGCTTTAGTATCGCAGAACAGCATATTCTCTACCGCGCGTCTGAATAGCAGCTTTTTCCTCCTGCTTGCCGGCGCGGCGTTCGTTGGGGTGCTGCAGGTGGTGCTGTACCCCAAGCTACGTGCGCCGCAGCACGAGCCTTTGCCCAGACCGCGCTATTTTCGAGCGCGGCCTACGGCTTCGTTACCTTTGAGCCTAGCCGCCTGAATGCATGATATCGGCACCATCTGGCACCGTGGCATCTTCCGGATCATCGAGCCAGCCCTCAGGCAAAATAACCTTTGCCGGTGAGCCTTTTCGACCACGTGGGCCTTCCGCATCATCGGCAACAGCCTGAGAATCCGCATAAGGCGCTAATGCCTCACGCAAATCAGCCAAGGAGGTAATCGTCGATAAGCGTGCCCGCAATTCGCCACCAACTGGGAATCCTCGTAAATACCAGCCCATATGCTTGCGGATATCCTGACATCCCTTGCGCTCGCCATCGTGCGCGATCAACAACTCAGTGTGGCGCAACATAATCTTGGTGACTTCGCCCAACGTTGGCTCAGGTGGAATCTCCAAGCCACGCAACTGGGCAGATAGCGCTGCAAATAACCACGGACGACCCAAACAACCACGGCCGACAACCACACCATCACAACCGGTGGCATCCATCATGGCCTGCGCGTCACTGGCCTTAAACACATCACCATTGCCTAATACCGGAATGCCGGTGTGCGCCAAGTGCTGTTTCAACCGAGCGATCTCATCCCAATTCGCCTGACCTGAATAACGCTGTGCGGCAGTGCGAGCATGCAGTGCAACAGCAGCCGCGCCTTCCTCAACCGCGATGCGTCCAGCATCAAGATGCGTGTGATGTTCATCATCAATTCCAACGCGGAACTTCACCGTCACAGGAATATCTGTACCTTCGGTCGCCTTTACTGCAGCAGCCACAATATTGCCGAACAACCTGCGCTTATACGGCAATGCCGAACCGCCACCGCGCCGGGTGACCTTGGGAACCGGACAACCAAAATTCATATCAATATGATCGGCAAGATTCTCATCGACAATCATCTTTGCCGCCTTGTAGGTGTACTCTGGATCGGTAGTGTACAACTGCATAGATCGCGGAGTCTCATTTTCCCCAAAGGTAGTCATATGCAGGGTTTTTTCATTGCGTTCGACCAGTGCGCGAGCGGTAATCATTTCGCACACGTACAAGCCAGAAACGGTGCCGATTTTCTCTTGCTCAAGCTCACGACACAGCGTGCGAAAGGCCACATTAGTCACGCCAGCCATTGGGGCCAAGACAACGGGCGACTGCAAAGCGATGGTTCCGATATTGAGAGTCACAGCAACATCTTTGCATAGTTTGTTGGATTTTGCGTAGTAAGGACAACCAGTGAACACATCAAACCGATCGCGTTTCCTGCGCTTGTCGACGCCACGGTGCAACCCCGTGTAACCCAGTGCAACCCCAACACGAATGTTCAAGGACAGCGAAAGAGTAGATTCATGAATGACCGTATTGCCAATGCCAAACTTTTCAGCAAGGTGATGACCGCTGCTGAAGCAGCCGAGTTTATTCATCATGGCGACAAAGTTGGCATTTCTGGCTTTACCGGCGCCGGCTACCCGAAAGAGCTGCCAACCGCAATCGCGAATCGTGCTCGCGCAGCACACGAACGTGGTGATGAGTTCCAGATTGATCTTTTCAGTGGTGCTTCCACCGCGCCTGACTGTGATGGTGTACTCGCCGAGGCGAAGGCCTTGCGATTCCGCGCACCATATCAATCCGATCCAACGTTGCGGGCAAGTATTAACCGTGGCGAGACGCTGTATGCCGATTATCATCTTTCCGAATCTGGCATGTTCGTGGAACAAGGATTCTTCGGCAAGCTGACAGTTGCGATCGTTGAGGCAGTACGTATTACCGAAGAGGGATATATCGTGCCGTCGTCGTCGATTGGCAATAGCGTGGAATATCTCGATAACGCCGAAAAGATCATTATCGAAGTCAATCAATGGCAATCATTAGAGCTTGAGGGAATGGCCGATATCTATCGCATTGCGCCTTTGCCGCAGCGCCAACCAATTCCGCTGACTGCTCCTGAACAACGCATTGGCCAGCCATATATTTCAATTGATCCGGATAAAGTAGTAGCGGTTGTGCTGACACACCATGCAGACCGCAACGCACCATTTAAGGCGATTGATGCTGCTTCGCAGCGTATGGCTGGACACTTTTTAGAATTCCTCGAAGGCGAAGTTACCGCAGGTCGGTTGCGCTATGACAGCTACATTATGCAATCGGGTGTTGGTAATGTGCCGAATGCGGTGACAGCAGGGTTGTTGCACTCGAAGTTTGAAAATATTAAAGCCTATACCGAAGTGATCCAAGACGGCATGTTGGATCTTATCGACGCCGGAAAAATGACAGTTGCTTCGGCAACGGCGTTTTCGCTCTCGCCTGAATATGCCGAGAAGATGAACCGTGAAGCAGCACGCTATCGACGCTCGATTGTGCTGCGCCCACAACAAATTTCGAACCATCCTGAGGTTGTTCGGAGGATGGGGATTATTGCCTCGAATGGCCTGATCGAAGCCGATATTTACGGCAATGTGAACTCCACGCATGTTACCGGCTCACGCATGATGAATGGCATCGGTGGCTCTGGTGATTTCACGCGGAATAGCTATATTTCCACCTTCATTTCGCCATCTGAGGCCAAAGGTGGAGCAATTTCTGCGATCGTTCCATTTGTCTCTCATGTGGACCACACCGAGCAAGACGTGAAAGTGCTCATCACCGAGTACGGTTACGCTGATCTGCGCGGACTTGCCCCCACCCAGCGCGTGCCAAAAATCATCGCGATTGCCCATCCTGATTACCGCCCACTGCTTGAGGAGTACTACCAGCGTGCCCTCGCAGCTGCCCAACGCGCTGGAACCTTGCATACTCCGCATGATCTTGCCACCGCGTTTGCTTTCCACCAGCGATTGCAAGAAACTGGCACGATGCAACGTCCTTAACTTCGGTTTATGCAGGCTGTCGCGTACGTGTTGAACGAGCCATATGTGCGGCAAAAGTACAGATATGTTCGAGATTTTCTAGCCTTTTTGCTTTGTGTATGGCCTGTGTGCTACGCTGCTTTCTTGTCTTACTGATTACAAGTAAGTATGGGCCTTTAGCTCAGTTGGTAGAGCTACGGACTTTTAATCCGCAGGTCCCGGGTTCGAGCCCCGGAGGGCCCACAATATTTCACCCGACTACATCATGTAGTCGGGTTTTTGTCTTTGCATCACCGTTTTGCAGCTTTTCGACGCTCTCCAGTTTCCGCAACACCACCAGACCTGCTCTATGACTGTCGGCGTGATGCCACGATTGGTATTGGATGCATTGGGTCTATGGTTCGGCGCGTAGCAGTGAGTCGTGACGCTCGGTTGTGTCGGTCGGTTGTGTCGCCGGGGTAGCGGTAGGGCGTCGCCGTGGTGACTGGTGGTGTATCGGTAGGGCGGCATCGTGGAATCCAGCTGTGAGGGTGAGTCGGTATCGGCAGTGTCCGTCAGTCGTTGCGATGAGTGATGTAAGCAGAACCGTGAATGTGTATGCATAATAGCCATGCATAACAATGCGATTTTTAGCCCCTGACCTTTGATTTTGCATATCTTGAAAAATCAAGTATAGTTTTCCCCAGCTACAACGCACTGGTTGTTTCCAGTGTAGTGTCAGTTTGCTCCCATCGTCTAGGGGCCTAGGACACCGCCCTTTCACGGCGGCGACACGGGTTCGAATCCCGTTGGGAGTACCAGGGCAAACGTAGCTTTGCTCTACGGCCCTGTGGCGCAGTTGGTTAGCGCGCCGCCCTGTCACGGCGGAGGTCGCGGGTTCGAGCCCCGTCAGGGTCGCAATTTTACGAGGATTTTTATCCTCGTTTTTTGCGTTTTATGGGCCTTTTGCCAAATATCCGGGTTAAGGGACAAAAAGTGTGTCTGCTCAGCTTGTTCGGTACTGGCTTTGATTGCGTTGTTAGCGGGATTGTTTTCTGAGTTTCCGCATTTTAAGAGGGACAATCGTTATTGCTCGGTGGTTTTAGAGACTCCAACATCAAGCATGAGTGTAGTGATTTTAAAGTTAGCAGCTGTGTTTCCGTTGCAGTTGATGCGATGCCAGTGCTGCCGTTTATTCTGGTTTTCCCTGTACAGACAGAACATATTTGGCGATTTTTAGACATAGAAAGATTTAACTAAACCGCCATACCATATTCTTCGTGAGATCTTGGTATTTCTATGTAACTTCCGTTATATCTGGTCGCGGATCAAATATAACGGCGATTTAGCTACTTTCAGCTGGGTTTATGTTCAGAAACAGACACACTTTTTGTCCCTTAACCCAAATATCCAGCCCCAACATGCGCGTTGCACGTGTGCATATCTTTACGTTTTCAATACCCGCATTCTTTTCCTTTACTGTGTCTGATTTTCTGACACTCTGTTCATTGAGTTCGGTCTCTTCAGTTGTAACAAGAACTGCGTGGAATCCTTTTTGCCGATGCATGCCCATCGAGTCTTGCTGGCATGAATCTGCAAATACGGCAAGCGGGTAGGCGTTGGGAAGCATGCTGCAGATGCAAGCGTGAACTGGTGAATGGCAGGTGGCAAAGAGTGTTTGTAAAAATGGTTGAAATATTGAGAAAAGTAGCAATTGACCTGCAGATTTGTGCGTCACAGCAATTACTGTGTAAAGTATCTACACGTTGCATACGATGTTCCACAACATCGAATGCGACGCCTTAAAAGGCCCTGTGGCGCAGTTGGTTAGCGCGCCGCCCTGTCACGGCGGAGGTCGCGGGTTCGAGCCCCGTCAGGGTCGCTTCCGATGTAAATCGGAAAGTGGCGCGGTAGCTCAGTCGGTAGAGCGTCCGCCTGAAAAGTGGAAGGTCACCAGTTCGATCCTGGTCCGAGCCACCAAATAAAGAAAGCCTCTTGTATCTTCGGATGCGAGAGGCTTTCTTTTGCTATTCTGAGGCGTATGAATACTCGTGTCGAACATGAAGTAGGGAACAAGCGCTTTGTTCTCTACGTAGATGGTAAGCCAGTCGGACTCATTGATTACGCTCAACGAGACGGGAAGCGCAACTTGTATCACACTGAAATCTTCCCAGAGTTTCAAGGCGCCGGATTGTCGAAGCCGTTGATGAAGGGGGCTTTGGATCAAACTCTTGCAGAGGGCCTCGCAGTAGCCCCAGGATGCCCCGCAGTCGCCGCCTATGGCGCGAAGAATCCTGAATATGGTGAACACTTCGTCGAGTGGCAGTAACGCGAAATATAGCCCTTCGTAGCTGCTATGAAGAACAGCTTGTATGAATGTATCGAGAATGTGACGAAAATGCTCCGGAAAGTTCATCTAAGCTATTCAGTCGGTGCCACTTTGGCCAGCAAGAAGTCGAAGCATTCACGCCCCACTTCGTTGCGTACAATTCGACCACATGCGCTTAAACACAAAACGCTCGGAGCTTGCTATGTGCAAGAATCTCCGAGCGTTGTTCTGTGGTGGTTGTGAGGGGAAATCTAGATTGAAAAATCTGCACCTTTGACATAGCAGTCAGGATCAACCAGCTTCAGGTTTTCACTGTCTTTGCGAGGACGGGCTTTTGCAGGGATACCAACAGCGATATGGCATGGCGGCACATCCTTGGTGACAACAGCGTTTGCACCAATCGAAGATCCGCGTCCGATGGTGATCGGACCAAGCACTTTTGCACCTGCACCGATGGTTACATCATCTTCAACGGTTGGGTGACGTTTCGTTTGAGTCAAAACTTGACCTCCCAATGTCACACCGTGATAGAGCATGACGCCATCACCGATGATGGTGGTTTCGCCGATGACAATCCCCATGCCGTGATCGATAAAAAAGCGCTTGCCAATTGTTGCGCCAGGATGAATCTCGATGCCGGTGAGGAAACGCGTAAACTGTGCCAGGATTCTGGCTGGGCCTTTGAAATTTCTCACCCATAGCCAATGCGCGACGCGATGCGACCAGATTGCATGGAGCCCAGAGTAGACAAGTGCGTTTTCCAAATCGCCTCGTGCAGCGGGATCGTGTTCACGGGCATTGGCAAGATCGTCACGGATCGCGTGTATGAAAGAAAACATAATAGTTATGAGCGTAGCAAAAACCGCAGGCTAGTGAGTCTTTGGCCACAGGCTCGCGAGTCGTCGATAAGAAATGGCCAAGTCACGCCCCAGAGAGGTGAAACTTGGCCATTATTTATGTTGTCAGAAATATTAATCGCGGATGTCGTCGTAAAGCACGGTGGAAACGTAGCGTTCGCCGAAATCTGGTACGACAGTGACGATTGTCTTGCCGGCGTTTTCAGGGCGCGCCGCCAGCTCCAGGGCAGCCTTGACGTTTGCTCCAGCGGAAATGCCACCTAAAATGCCTTCTTGTGCACCCAATGCGCGTGAGGTTGCAACGGCGTCTTCGTTCGAAACCGTCAGGACTTCTTCGTAAATCTTTTGATTCAGTACCTCTGGGATGAAGTTTGCGCCCAAGCCCTGGATCTTATGTGGGCCGGCCTTGCCAGTGGTCAACAGCGGCGATGCAGCTGGTTCTACAGCATAGATTTCGATCTCAGGCTTCTTGGCCTTCAAAGTTTCACCAGTGCCGGTAATGGTGCCGCCAGTGCCGATACCAGCGACGAAGATGTCGATCTCACCATCAGTATCCGCCCAAATTTCCTCACCGGTAGTACGGCGGTGCACCTCTGGGTTTGCAGCGTTGGCAAACTGGCGGGCCTTAATAGCGCCTGGGGTATTGGCGATGATCTCGTCAGCCTTGTCCACAGCACCTTGCATACCTGCAGAACCAGGGGTGAGGATAATTTCTGCCCCGAAGGCACGCAGCATGACGCGACGCTCAGCCGACATGGTTTCTGGCATGGTCAGGATAACTTTGTAGCCACGAGCTGCGCCTACCATTGCTAACGCAATGCCGGTATTACCAGAGGTAGCCTCGACAATGGTGCCGCCTGGCTGCAATTCTCCAGAAGCCTCGGCCGCATCCACGATAGCCTTACCGATGCGATCTTTCACGGAGTTTGCAGGGTTAAAGAACTCCAGCTTCACCAGAACGTTGCCTGGGAGATCTTTATCGAGATGGTTTAGACGTACCAAAGGTGTCTTGCCGATGGTGTCGAGAATGGAATTGTAGATATTTGCCATGATGGGCTCCTAAGACTTGAGGTTGTTGGATGGTTAGCAGAGGTTGCGTTGGGCTACTTGTGGTGCCGGTGAAAGCGAATCACGGGCGGATATGTGAAGTAGCTTCACTTATATAGACAACCATGTCTAGAAAAATATTCCCAATCACTGAGTAGTGATGGCTGTGTCTATGGGTTATTTTTATTCATACGGTAAAACAAGATAATAAACGTCAAGGCCAGTCGGGAGTGGTGCTTGATTAAACAGTCGTGTGAGATAAATTGAATTTAAGTGGGATTGATTTCCAATAAGGATAGACGATTTTAATAGTATTTACCTTTTTGGAATATTATTTGCCCGTTCGGACAGGGGTAACACCTCTGAATTACCCCCTTTTGGATAATGTGCTGTAGTTTACAATCCAAAAATTTTGAATTCTTTGATGAGGGGGGAGATTTTGGAGCGTGTGGAGATGTTCAATATGTACGGGCACAGTCAAAAGTGCACGATTTTTGGCTCATTTATTAGCGTATTCTCAGTTTGTTTCCTGAATAATTTGCATAGGGCATGTGTGTTATGACCGCGTAAAAATTGAAAAGTACAGGGAAAATATCTGGTGTTTTGCACCCCCGTATGGTGAATTGCCACAGTTGGCACTGCGCAAAGCAAAAAAGGCCTGACTTTTATTACCCCCTATGAGGTGGTTATAATTCTGGCAAAGAAACTTTTAACTCCGCTCGTTTGTGACGGGGGTAGATATTTCTTCGTTACTCATGACGGAGATTGATCATGATAGTGATGGCATCTTCGCTTGGAAGCGAGGATCCTGGAGGTATGCAGTGGAAATTCAACGCGTGCGCGACGACGAAGATGCGGTCCGCTCAGCTTTAGCCTCGCTAAAGACTGCGACTGGCATTCCAGTCACCATGTATGCAACCGTGCTTTCAGACAATCGACTACAAATTAGTCACTGGATTGGTCTGCGAACACCGGCCTTGCATAAGTTGGTGATTGATGAAGGCGTTGGTGTTGGTGGGCGCGTGCTGCAATTACGACGTCCAGTAGGCGTATCTGACTATATGCGTGCCACTGTTATTAGTCATGATCTCGACGCGCTCATCCAAGACGAAGGTCTGCATTCGGTTGTTGCAGTGCCAGTCTTTGTGCAGCGTGAAATTCGTGGCGTGCTCTACGTTGGTGTTCACTCGCCAGTTCGTCTGGGTGACAAAGTTATTGAAGAAGTCACCATGACCGCTCGCGTACTCGAACAAGATCTTGCTGTTAATGCTGCTTCTCGACGCTCCGAAGGTGTCCGAGGAGGTGCTGCTGCCAAACAAGGCCGTATGATGAATGGTGCTGAGTGGGAGCAAATCCGTTCCACGCACTCGAAGCTGCGAATGTTGGCAAATCGTATTGAGCAAGACGATATTCGTGCAGAACTCGAAGAATTGTGCGATCAAATGGTGGCGCCAGTTCGGGTTAAGCAAACTACTAAACTTTCTGCCCGCGAGCTTGATGTGCTCTCATGTGTCGCACTTGGACACACGAATGTGGAAGCTGCCGAAGAAATGGGCATCGGTGCTGAAACAGTGAAAAGCTACTTGCGCTCTGTCATGCGTAAGCTTGGTGCGCACACACGGTATGAAGCTGTGAATGCAGCTCGACGTATTGGTGCATTGCCATAACCAAGCAGCGCCATTTTCAGTCTTTGCCATGAAAAAGAATAATGACCGCCTTGAAAATCTTTTCTGGGCGGTCATTACTCTACCTGGACTGCAGCTGACCTACGTCGCAGTGGTCGTGTGAACAGTATTGCGAGAAGATTGGTAATGCTGAAGCAGAAGAGAGCCCAGCCGATGAACGTCGCAAAGCTATATGCAAAGCAGCGGCAGTGAAGCATTGCTGAAGAGCAATGACGGTTTCATCCATATTCGGATGGCAGTTCCTGACAAAAATCTGTGAAAACAAGTAAGATCTTCGAGTATGAAGCAACAGTTTTTGGTCAAAGGTGGCGCACGACTGGCCGGTACGGTTCAAGTAAGCGGCGCAAAGAACAGCGTGTTGAAGTTGATGGCCGCTGCATTGTTGGCCGAAGGTACCACTGTTTTGCAAAATTGTCCTGAGATTCTCGACGTTCCGTTAATGGCGGAAGTTTTGGTCGGGCTGGGCTGTGAAGTCGAGGTTGAACGCGATGTCGTGAAAATTACGACTCCTGCTGAAATTTCCTCCGATGCTTCCTTTGAAGCTGTGCGTCAGTTCCGTGCATCAGTGTGCGTGCTTGGTCCATTAACTGCACGTTGCGGTAAAGCCGTGGTGGCGTTGCCTGGCGGTGATGCCATTGGTTCGCGTCCGCTTGATATGCATCAATCAGGCTTGGAGAAACTGGGTGCTACCACCAGGATTAGTCACGGTGCGGTCGTAGCTGAGGGAACACAACTGCGAGGTGCGAACATTTACTTAGATTTTCCATCTGTTGGTGCGACCGAAAATATTTTAACTGCAGCTGTGCTTGCCGACGGCGTCACTGTGTTGGAAAATGCAGCACGCGAGCCAGAGATTGTGGACTTATGCGAAATGTTGCGGGAAATGGGAGCACGAATCGAAGGCGAAGGCACCCCAACGATCACGATTACAGGTGTAGAGAAGCTGCATCCAACGACGCACGAGGTGATCGGCGACCGTATCGTTGCTGGTACGTGGGCGTATGCGGCAGCGATGACCCGCGGCGATATTACGGTTACCGGTATTAATCCTAAGTACTTGCACCTCGCATTAGAAAAGCTCAAGTTAGCTGGAGCGCAAGTTGAGAGATACCAGAATGGTTTCCGTGTCAATATGCAGCAGCGCCCAAAGGCGATCGACTATCAAACCTTGCCGTATCCGGGATATCCAACCGATCTGCAGCCAATGGCCATTGGTATTGCCACAATTGCAGAAGGCACCTCGGTGATTACGGAAAACATTTTTGAGGCACGATTTAGATTTGTCGATGAACTCATGCGTTTAGGCGCGGATGCCACAATTGAAGGGCATCATGTGTTTTTGCGAGGCGTGGAACAACTGTCCTCAACAGACGTCTGGGCTTCGGACATTCGTGCCGGTGCAGGTCTGGTTCTCGTCGCCCTCTGCGCGGATGGTGACACCACAGTCCACGATGTCTACCACATTGACCGTGGATATCCGGGATTCGTCGAAAGTCTGCAAGCACTTGGTGCAGATATACAAAGAATCGAACCATAACAATCAAGAAGGCTTACCGACGCTTACGGTAGGCCTTTTCTACTACTTAAACTGCAATGCTTAACGACGCCGTTGCGTAGGAATACAACGCAACGAACACAACCACATGGCAGATGTGTGCGCCATCGGTAAACAAGTGGATATGTATGACTCAAGATTTACCGAAAACAGCGCAATGACCTGCAGGTTTGTGTTGTGTGTGGTGACTGTGTAAATTAGTTCGAGTCGCCGCGGCCAACGGTTGTGAGTGACAATGATGAAACAGTGTTGATTTGACATGTTGTTCATGTTCGGTTAATGTTTCA
>NZ_JANUXR010000007.1 GCF_024834075.1 Corynebacterium sp. HS2168-gen11 | reverse complement strand
TTACAAGTCGAGCAAGGATTGCGGTAGGATCATAAGTGGTGAAGGTATTTTCATTCTTTTGGTTCACACTCTAAGCATGAATTACCTTCGCCGTTTTGTATAATTCCCCGCTGAAACGCGAAGAGCCGTAAAACTGCTTCGCATATGAGATATGGCCAAGAAGTTGTTTTTTACGATTCCTTGAACTGAAGCAACTTCGTGATAAACCAATAACCCCGGCGGTATATCGATATTTCGCGACATTGACCACTCCGGGGTTTTCTGTGTTCAGGATACCGGTTTCAGGTAGACAAACACTTACGTGTATTGCGGACTCAGCTTCATCGCTGCACAACCAATAGCAGCAAGTCCAGTTTGTGCAGTGAAACTACGCTCAAGACATTGTGAATCTGATTAAATGAGACACGCTTAGATCAAAATGGGAAAATACGCGATCCTACTGCTCGAAGATAACTCTATGAAAACACTACTGATCTCGAGGTTAAACCGCAGGTTGTTGCACCCGAATTGATTAACGTGAAGTGATTACGACAATCGCAGCTTCTTCAGTGTATTCCTAGAATCCAACGCATTCGATGCTTCAGAACCGAGTACGCCCACATACCCACCTATCATTACCTACAACGTTTTGCACCATTTGCTATTAAGAAACAACCTCCTAACAGTGCTAGGAGGTTGTTTGAGCATGACCGATAGTGCGAGAATTTACGCGTCAGTATCCTCGTCACGTCGGTTGAGTCGCTCATGAATGAGTGGCAGTAAGATCGCATCCACATCTCCTCTGAATTCAAGGTCAGAGAGGTACTTCATGGCGAATTCTTGGTTTTGTGTCATCCGTGCGAGCATCACGTCAGGCATTTTCTCATCGTAGATGATCTTGAACAAGTCCAGTGGGTTGTGGGAACGTAGCTGGATTTCATCATCTTGTGCCAGGTCATCGGCGACTTGTTCGAGGACTTTGTCCATGTTAGTGAACTCGGTACCCCACCGTTCGTTCAAACTGTCGAGGATCTTCGAGAGCCGTTCACGCTCGTCTTCGGTAGGCATAGCAAGCTTCGGAGAATTTCCAAGTTCGCCAACCTCGTCAACCAATTTGATCGATCCTTCATAGACAGACTGCAGGCGGTAGTACTGCAAAGTTACCTCGTCGTCCAAGTGTGGCGCTGGGTCTCCGTCGATGTGTAGCTTGCGAGTCAAGAGTTTGGCATAAGCAGCGAACTTGTGCAGCTTCTCGTCATCAAAACGGATGATATGAGTAAGGAACTCGTAGTTTCGGTTGAACTTATTGAACGCCGAGCGTACCTCAAGCTTGTCTCCTTGATCCAACGCGTCAAACCGTGCCACTGCTGGGTCGAGGAAAGAGTTAAGCCTGCCGAAATCCAGATTGGTTTGCTTCGTTTGTGCGCTAAAAAACACTTTCGCGAATCCTTCGATTTCCCCTTCACTCCATAGTTGGAACGAGGCCAGGAAATGGTAGAGGTCATAGACGAGGTTCGGATCAGTTTCCTCACTGATCGTGGTCGACACATAGTAATCCTGAAACGCAGCCTGGATCTCTTCAGCAGTATTCACGAAATCCAACACGAACGTATCCGACTTGCCAGGGCACATCCGATTAATCCGTGACAATGTTTGCACTGCCTTCACACCATGAAGCTTCTTATCCACATACATGGTGTGCAAAAGTGGCTGATCGAACCCGGTTTGATATTTTTCAGCCACCAACAGGATTTGGTACTCACTAGTGCCGAAACGATCTGGCAACTCCACCTCAGGGAACCCGTTGAGACCTGCCTCGCTGTATTCGCTTCCTTGGTCTTCCACGTTGCCAGAGAAGGCCACTAAGACACCAAGATCGGTGTAATTCTTGGTGCGAATGTAGTCTTGGAATGCGAAAAAGTAGCGCACAGCATGCAGTCGAGACCCAGTAACAAGCATTGCCTTGGCATTGCCGCCGATTTTATGCATCACATTAGTGCGGAAATGCTCGATAATGATCTCGGCTTTCTGACGCAGATTATGCGGGTGCAACGCCAAGTATTTGCCGAGCGCTTTGTTTGCTTGCTTTTTCGTATACTCTGGATCGTCAGCCGTTGTCTTACCTACCTTGTAATAGGTCTTATAGGTAGTGTAATTCTCCAGTACATCAAGGATAAAGCCTTCTTCGATCGCCTGCTTCATCGAATAAACATGGAATGGGCGCGGAGTGTCGCCAGCAACCGGGGTACCAAAAATCTCCAAAGTCTTTTGCTTCGGAGTGGCCGTGAAGGCAAAGAACGACAGGTTCGCTTGGCGTCCATGTGCTGCCATATCCGTTGCGATCTGCTCGTCTAGCTCGAGTTCTTCAGCCTCCACCTGTGCTTCTGCACGAGCATAAAGGTCTAATAGCTCAGCTTCAGACTCGCTGCCAGCTTTCCCCGTGTCAGCCAGTACCTGCTTCAATCGTTCCGATGCTTGCCCTGTCTGGGAGGAATGCGCCTCATCAACAATGATCGCAAACCGTTTACCCTCGGTCGCCACTTGGGAAACATCAACGAAAGGGAATTTCTGCAAGGTTGTGATAATGATGCGTGAGCCGCGCCCGAGTGCCTCGGTGAGCTGTCGGGCATTCTTATCTACCTTCACTACAACACCTGCAGTGTGATCCATTGCAAACACCGTATCTTGCAACTGCTGATCAAGCACACGACGATCGGTAATTACGATGATCGAATCAAAAACCACCCGCTGTTCATCATCATGCAGATTCGACAAGTGGTGAGCCAGCCATGCGATCGTATTCGATTTACCCGACCCAGCTGAATGCTGCACCAAATAATTTTGCCCAGCGCCATGATCCTTCGCATCTGCAACAAGCTTGCGTACCGCATCCAACTGATGGAAGCGTGGGAAGATCACCTTGTCTTTCGTCCGAACACGCCGACCACTCCCGTCTTTACCCGGCACTAACTGCACGAAACGGTGCAAAATGTCGAGCAGTGAATCCTTCACCAGAACTTGCTCCCACAAATACGACGTCTTAAACTTGCCCTCCACCAGAGGGTTCCCAGCGCCGTTATTCACGCCACGATTAAACGGCAAGAACACAGTATCCAGCCCGGCAGGCTTCGTTGTCATCCACGCCTCATCGGTATCAACCGCAAAATGCACCACCGCACGCTTCCCCAGAGCGAAAAGCTTTGCTGACGGGGAACGGTCCATCTGGTACTGGCGGATTGCATCACGATACGTCTGGCCCGTGAGCTGGTTCTTCAGCTCCAATGTGACCACGGGAATACCATTCACCAGCAGCACCGTGTCAACAGAGTTCTCATTCTTCGTCGAATACCGCACTTGCCGCACGATGCTCATCTGGTTTTGCCAGTACTTCTCTGCCAGAACCTCATTCAAGTCCGTGCCCGGAGCGAAATAAACCAGCTTGAAGCGGGCACCAACATCCTCAACACCGCGCCGTAACACCTCAATCACGCCACGTTGATCCAACTGGTCAGCCACACGCTTTACAAAACGTTCCTCAGCACGACCGTGGTAAGCACGTTCGAGTTTGGCCCACTGATCAGGCTGAGTTGTCTTCACAAACTGGATCAAATCAGCCGGATACAAACACAGCTCACGATTAAACCCCTTTGGGTCGCGCGACTCAAAGCGGTCAAACTCTCCGCCCTGGGTAGTCAACCAGTACTCGATCTCGGATTCAAATCGACGTTCTGACGTATCCATCATGACTCCTTACTTACACGGACTTTGCCCGTCACCACATCATTAATAATTTGCTTGCGATACCGCCTCAACAACTCAACCTGGCGGTCAATATCAGCCATCAATCCATCGATCTCGGCTGTTTTCGAATCGAGAAAATCTGCTACTTCCGTTTGTATTGCTATAGGCGGGGAAGGTAATCGCATCAACGTAAATGTCCCATATGTGATGTTTTGACCATCACGCAGTTGATTTGTCAACGATGAAAGCTTTGAAATATACGGCGCCGATTTGAGAAGCCATCGGAAGTATCGTTGAGTCTCTGAATCTCTCGGAGTGATAACCGTATAGGCGGCACTGACTTTCCCAACAAAGGAAGACAGCTCTAATCCGCCTTGGAATGAACGCAAATGAATAATGAAATCACCTGGCTCAACGTGACGCATAGAACCTGCTGAAGATAGTTTGAGCATTGGTTTTGACCCGCTGATCTCAATGTATTGTTCTTGAGGAATCACACCAAATTTCTGCGACGGTGTTAAATGAACATCATCTGGTTGTTCGCTCTCTGAACGCTTTGAGAACAAAGCTTTCGCCGGAGCGACTCTCCAATTTTCGGGCACGAGTCCAATCCAATCTTCACCGCTGTCTTTCATTGGAGCATCAGGATTGAGCCCCTTGGTGACAGTGTGTGCAATCAACTCACGCCTATAACGCTCCAACAACTCCCGTTGACGCACCAATCCCTTGATCGCATCATCAATCTCAGAAGTCTTCGAATCAAGAAAGGAAGCAATAATTCGTTGCGTAACAATATCCGGGAAGGTGAGCCGAAACCCCTTGAGCATAGGTAGACGGATAGAGTCAACCGTGGATTTCGCTGATCCAGCGTCTACCTGTGTAGGGAAAAAAGATGAAAGATAGTAATATCCAAAATCTCGGTCGATGCCATCATGAAACTCAATGCAATACACTCTTTGATGACAACCGAACTTGCCATCAACCCTATGAAAAATGCGACCTGCGCCTGCACCATCGCCTGACATTAAGACGGCGTGTGTGTTGAATGTATAGCAATCTGACCGACGAATAATTGGTGATCGAACATATAAAGGATACTTTCCATTAGGCACGGCATCGACCGTGTCCATATTGCCTGTTGCAATATTGGTAAACCGCGCGAGAGAAGCAACGGTCCAGTTGCTCGGCACATTACCAACCCATGGCACGCCACTGCTTTTGTATTGCTCGTAGGTTTCCATTTAGCTCAACTGCTCGTTGAAGAGTTTGGCGATGACTGCTTGAATCTCAGCTCCGAGGGTTTGGATTTCAAGGAGGGTTTGGGTGGGATCACCGAATTCTTCGTATTGATAGAAATAACGGGTGAACGGAATCTCGTAGCCGACCTTCGTTTTTGTTGAGTCGACGTAGGCATCAGCTGCATAAGGGATCACTTCACGTTGAATGTAGGCATCGATATCCTCAGAAAGTGGGATTTGTTCGGTGTCACGCAATGCGGGGTCGGGTTCAACATTGCCTTTAGAGTCATAGCAAATGTCCGCACTTGGATCATTTTCGCCGAGCGCTGCAAAAATTGCTTTGAGCACTGGTGCGCGTACCGTCAAACCATGATCTTTGAATACGGCCTTGAGGAGTTTAGTGAACTCATCCCGGTTCTTCCACACAACTTCACTGTCAAGACTTTCCAGCACGCTGATAATCGCAAATTGGGTCTGCTTACCTGCTTCGATTTCTTCGCTGAGTGCAGGTTCACTGCGCTTCTTCGAGCTAGCGAGATTCTTGAATGCAGTTTCTTCCCATAAGCGCTCGATGCGTTCCGTGCGGGCCTGGAAGTTCAACCGCAGTGGACGCTCCACCGTAACTTCATGGAAGCCAAACTCGGTCGCGTCGAAAATCTTCGAATGCTCCCCCTCAGTGAAACTGCCATAAATCTGTGCTACATCAGCAATGTTTGCCTCAGTAAGGTACTTGCGTTTTTCACCCAGCGGTTTGCGCAACTTGTCATAGAAACTGGTGGCATCAATAAGCTGCACCTTATTCTTACGTCGAGCTTCCTTGCGATTAGAAAGCACCCAAACATAAGTCAAGATTCCAGTGTTATAGAACATCTGGTCAGGGAGCGCAATGATCGCTTCCAGCCAGTCATGTTCAAGGATCCACTGACGAATATTTGATTCACCTGAGCCTGCAGCGCCAGTAAATAGCGGTGAGCCGTTGAAAACAACCGCTATACGCGTGCCTGGAGACTGCTGAATGTCGTTCGGGTTGTAGGGCTTCATTTTCGAAATCATGTGTTGCAAGAACAAAAATGAACCATCAGAAATCCTTGGCAGTCCTGCACCAAAGCGCCCTTTCCAACCCCGCTTCTCAGATTCTTCTTTGATAGGGTCAGCGTACTTCTTCCATTCGACTCCAAACGGTGGATTGCACAGCATATAGTTGAACATCTGCCCGGCAGTCTTATCGTCTGTCAGAGAGTTGCCGAAGTAGATCCGGTCTGCATCCTCACCCTTGATGAGGGTGTCTGATTTCGCTACCGCATAGGTTTGCGGGTTCAGCTCTTGGCCATAGACTTCAATACGAGCACGGTCGTTGAGGTTGTGGGCTTGCTCGATAGCAGCGGACAACATGCCGCCAGTGCCTGCCCCTGGATCGTATAAAGAGGCCATGAATCCTGGCTTACAAATCTCATCCATATCCGGCTCGAACAAGATGTTCACCATAAGGTTGATAACCTCGCGAGGTGTAAAGTGTTCACCAGCAGTTTCGTTCGAAAGTTCGTTAAAACGACGGATGAGTTCTTCGAAGATGGTACCCATGTCGGCGTTTGAGACTGCCTTCGGAGACAGATCAACATCCGGGTCAGTGAACGCATTAAGGACCTGAAATAAGAGCCCAGATCGGTCAAGCCTTTCGATCACATTAAAGAAGTCATAAGACTCCATCACGTCACGCGCGTTCGATGAAAACGCCTGCACATAGGCAGTCAGATTGCCCTCTAGATTATCTGGATCATTCTTAAGCGTGTCGAGCGTGAACTTCGACGTATTCCAAAACGAGTACCCCGTAGCCCTCGCATACTGAAGACACTTTATTTCATCTGCCCCCCCCCCGTCACGAATCTCGGCCACTTTGTCCTTAGTGTCTACAAGAACCGAGTCGAGACGGGTGAGTACAGTGAACGGCAAAATCACGTCTCCATACTCGTGCTCCTTATAGTCTCCACGCAGCAGGTTCGCAATCTTCCAAATAAAGCTGACATAGTTCGTTGTTTTCTCAGTGCTCATTCGAGTCAACTCCATCTTCCATCAATCGCTCGTAACGTTCATGCACCATGACCACTACTCGAAACTTTCCATAACACAACGCGTAGACCACATCGTCACCATCAGCTATTGCTTTGAGTAGCTTCGATGCCTGACCACGTCCAAGGTCACCGATGTCGATGTACTGCATCAACATCTTCACCACGTGTTGCTGCCAGTACCTCATTTTCTCATAGCGGCACGGAACATCAGGTTCCAACATACGCGAGATTATCTGTGTAATTTTGCATGTATTTCTTCGTCTGATGCTTGCTCACACACCTGCCAGTGACTTTTCAGTCGCAAACGCCTGCCAAACTTAGCGAGCACAACAGTGACTGGCATGAGATCGTCAGCTATCCCAATGAACACCCACACATTAAGAGCGACAAATAATATCGATTACAACACCTTTACTTAATTCCAGATGAAGATCCAGCCCTCGGCCAGCTCACTAAATAAAACGCATAACCTCAGATCAGCCGATGCTCCAATGATGCCTACTCTTTTGCTGGCCTAAATTTTCTTCATTCGCTTTCAACCAGGCGATTCATAGAAAGGTTTACGCGAAGTAAACCGAAATCACCACAACAGGATCATTCGCACCTTATTCTCCATGCTATGGCATTAATTCTGCGATCTTAAGACGTATAAGCTCTTTGAGTACTTCATCAGAAAGCGCCCAAGATTTTTGCGTTGACTCAGTGAACTCATTGCTGATGAGTAAGCGTAGAGTCTCAAAAGAAGTTGATTCTAAATCCTTCCATTTGGTAAAGAGAATACGCTCAAGAGCACGAGCCTCTTCTGGTTCTACTCTATTTCGCAGCAAACAAATAGTATAAGAAGAAAGCTTTAGATGATCACTCAATTCTGTTATGGCATTAATAATCCATGACACTTCGACGCGTAACTCACTGACAATCTCTTCTTTAAGAAGTCCACTCATTTAGCTGCCTCCTAGACGGGAGCGATCCACTCGATTACTTTAGTTATCCAATAAGCAAGATCTCTACCTATAACTGGCGATAGTTGGTCTTGCACCGTTTGCCAAACAAGATCCTCATACCGAAGTAATGTATGCAAAGTTGGACTAATATCATAGATAACTTTTTCGACCCGTCGAGCTGGATCTTTACCTACCCATTTTTCGACGCCCTTTACAATGTCACGCTCATGATGCAAAGCCCATTGAAGCGCCTTTTTAATAGCAGCTGTTCCAACACTACGATCCTGTCCGTAGGATTGAGCTTTCTTGCCCCATTCGCTATTTTCGAAGGCTGAAATAAGTTCTGCGTATTCTTGCTCAGTTAATGTATTTGACTCCATTCCCGCCTGAGCAACAATGCTAGTCCTGGAATGAGAGCCAGAATAGGCATAGACTTCCGCAGCTCCAGCAATTGACTGTTCCACAGTAATCGCTTGCGCAACACTTGGGAATGACAGAATGAGAGCCAGTCCCGCGATACCAGACAATATTTTTCGGCAGATTTTCATGGTCTCTCCATGTGTGTCTCACTATCACAGCCCTTGGCGATAACCCTGTTTCGAGGCACTGCTGCATGCCTTAGAGGAATCACGTTATGTAACGCCTACATTATACAACTGACTGTAAATGTCATCACTCCGTGACAAGTGAACTGCTTCCTATTAGCCACGTCATAGATTCCCCACATCCCCAGAACGATGCTCGAAGCTTCAGAACGAGATGATCTTCCTGCCACTGCTGAAGGCATTCATCTCCACCTTCAAGCACTTCATCTGGAAGCTCATCATAATAAGTCAACAATTCATACAACGCTGAGGCTTCACGACGGTCTTCAATATGGTTGTGAACAATTAAAATCAAAGAAAGAATTTCTTTCGAAATTTCACTAACAAATGCCACTTGAGACAAAACTAGAGCCAACGTTAAAGAAGTAAACACACCCGTAGCTGCCTAAAATGGAGGCCTTCTTAACTTCTTTAAACCGCTCAGCTTCGAGAAACAGCATTCCAGGCAACATACGTTTTACAAACCTCACTGCACTGCAGACGAACCCAAAAGTACGAAATCCACACCTTTCAAGCGGATCAACAGTTCCAGTCCTTGGTATAGTTATCGATGAAGTCCCGGTGGAGCGCTATCTGTGAAACAGATATTCTCGCCGGGGCATTGACTTTTCTTCATTAATGAAGCGAAAGTGTCAGCGTGCACAGTTATTCCACATAGGTAAACACATGGTTGTCTACACCTCGGTGGAACTCATATCTTACAGTGGCAAATGACGATGCCATATTGGCACTTGACCCGTATGAATGGAATATACGTGTTATTCAGGCCATCATGGACGATATTTCGTACATCAAGGTTAACGTTCGTAATAGTTACGATCACGCACTCACGTTCACGCTGTCGCACCTAAAACTGCTCAATTACCGAAGCAGAGCCACCTTGTAGATGAATGTGTGAAAGGTGTTTTCGTTCAGCCCTGCTACTAAGATATTCCGTGGATACGAATTTTCTGGTTGTCGAGGAGGTTAATAATGGCTGCTGCGAAAACAGTGACATTGTTCTTAATGGATGGTTCACCTTCTGGCCGGATTAAGTGTTCGTTGACGAACTGGATTGGGCGAGTCTATCTGATTCCGCGCACGGATTTAGCCAAAAGCAAAGATCGCCCTGAGTTGAATCAGACCGGTGTTTATATTCTGCTCGGCACAGATGATGTAACCGGTGAAGAAAAAGCTTATGTTGGACAAGCCAGAGAACGTAAAAATGGTAAAGGTGTGCTGGCACGCACGATTGAACATGTGGGCGAAGAAAAACTGGATTATTTTACCCACGCAATTATGATGATCACCTCAGATGATTCTTTCGGCCCAACCGAGATTTCCTATCTAGAAAATGCGTTCTACCAGCAGGCAAGCGAGGCAGGGCGCGTCCGTACCACAAATAGCAACGACCCATCACCAGGCAAAGTTACCGAAGAAAAGGAAGCAGAACTCAACGAATTCATCAAGTACGCCAAAATCGCGATTCGCTCTCTTGGCTACCGCCTATTCGACCCTATCGATGAAACTAAAACAGCAGCAAAGCTCACAACAAAAGACAGCACACAGGTCGAACCACTGCTGTATCTGGACGGCAGGGGTGCTTCAGGTCAAGGACGCCAGACAGCCGATGGTTTCGTAGTTTTCAGCGGGGCAAAGATACGCAAAGAGATGCTCAATTCTGCACCAGATTCAGCCAAAGCAAACCGCGTGAAATATGCCGAACGCATTAGTGCCGACTTTGAACTTTTGAAGGACACCTTGTTTAGTTCGCCTTCAGCAGCGGCAGCTTTTCTCACTGGAGCGTCATCCAATGGCAAAAAATACTGGAAAAACGAACAAGGCATCACGCTTCGTGATCTTGAACAAAATGAACTTAAAGATGTGATTGGGTGATCCTCTCACCGCGTGTTGGAGCAGGCTGCCAGTACCGGAAGTATCCAAAGAATCGGTAATCATTGGCTCTCGCAAGGCACTCGATTGCACCTGTGGCGGCATCGATACGCATGCTTCGCTGGCTGAGCAATTCCACTTGTTGGCTGTATCTCAACTAATCTTTCGGCGTCAGACATTCGAGTTAAGGGACAATCTGGCAGGTATTCTCGCCGTGGCATTGTCTTTTCTTCATCGATAAAGCGAAAGATGTCGGTGCGCAAAGTTATTCCACATGAGTAAACACGCCGTTGCCTGCGCGTCGGCACAACTCATAGCTCACAACGGCAAATAACAATGCCATACGAGTACTTGAACTGCATGAATGGAATCTACGCTTAGCTCAGGCCATCACACATGATATTTCGCACATTGCAGGTTCGTGTCCGTAATATTTACGATCACACACTCACGACCTGTTAGCGCGGAGAAAACCACTGGTTGTTCGATAGTAACTCGCCAATTGTTATCCCGCTGATTCGTTCGAAGCGAGGAATCCAAATTGACCTCAACAAAAGAAACCAAGAAAGCATCGCCGAAGCAACTCATCACACCCGTTGCAAAAATCCCACGCCAGGGCAAGTGATAGTAGAACTGCCCTTTGGGTTTTGGCGGCACCTCACCGATGCTGCACATGAAAAGACACTATGGGTCCCTTACCTTAACCATGCGTTTCCTAAAGGAACTGACCGCAAACGAATCGCACATAAACTGGCACTGATAAATGTTGTACGCAACCGAGCTGCTCATCACGAGCCTCTATTTACGTCCACCCGGCGCGTACAACTCGTCGAGGTCAGTGAAGCTATCATTGATCTGGCTCCTATGCTTCTTCCAGAACTAGCTGATTACATTCGACACACCAGCACTCTACAAGAAACACTCAACAACCGGCCTGGCTAATCTTTGAAACATTCGTAGAATTCGCATCCACTTGCATTAACCGGATTGCTCAACGTGAAATGCTCGCAACAATCACAGCTTCTTCAACGTCTGTCGAGAGTCCAACCATGTGCGGATGAACAACCCTACCAAGCGTCCACGATCAGCTTCACCTGTCATGACCTAACTGTTTTGTATCACTTGATGTTTCTTGCCCAACATTTTCTGCAGAGAATCTCAACATTCGAGAATTACTTTGAATCCCCTATTGGCAATGTCCAAAGTGTAATATTAACGTCGAAGTTCTTCTTCGCCTGCACGATGCTGCCATCAAGCTTCCGGCAATACGCATGTCTGAATCGACGATTGTCTAAGTCTAAATGAATAACTGTCCAAAGCATCTACTCGAATACGCGCGAAATTAACATATGCTGCCGCCTAGGAGTATTTACGTCGCTAGTATCAGAGATGACTGCTTGCTCTCGGTAATGTGTAAAAGAATCTTTCAACACTCAATAAACCTTTTGACATCGGTTCATGCGCTCAAACCGCAACCAGAGTCGTTGTAACCAACGCGGCCACTTTGAATAAGATCTGCAAGCTGATGTTCACCATGCTCGACTAGACGGTGAGGCTGCCGCTAGCGGCAGCCATGTACGCGTGCGACTTCTACGTGAAGAACTGGTTACCAAGTATAGTAATGGAAACCTGTCCATATTCCGCCGGTTTGGTAATCCCTTGTGCAAGCAACGGATGTTTATTCAAGAACGGCTCGATGGTATCTGCCAGCCAGGCTTTCGAAATCCCTGCAGCGGTAGCGACTTCGTCGAGCATAACTAAGGTACTGTAAATCGAGTCATTCGAGTATTCGCGGTACTCGCCCTCGATATTCTGTGGTGAACTGGGAGCTTCGAACACCCTACGATTCCACAGTTGATCGCGATGGGCTATTTGGTTACGCAAATTCGCGAATGCCTCAACTCGTCCAGGCAGGCATTTGCGCTCCATACCCAATGACTTTTCAATATGCGCAAGTACGCCGGAGCTTTCGGAAGCCCTGATGAAACGAGACAAACTCCCAAATGTGAACACTTCAATGGCAACCCAAACCGGCATGCGATTATAAGCTTCAGGCTTGTATTTCTTACCTTTCTTAATCTCGTCGCGGTAATGAGCAACGAATTCTTCGTCGCTGCGGTTCAGCCCCCCAAGGATAAACTGTGGGATAGGTTTATTATATCTTTGAGGGTCTTCGTCAAACCCGTCACCATATGCAAACTTCCCTCGTTTTTTACCTTCTTCAACACATTTTCCATAGGCATAAGCGAATCGAGTACGGAGAAGAATTTCGACAGAACGCAACATTTTATCGCAAATGCTCAAAAATTCTTGCTCAACCTCATAGAGTGCACGAATAGTCTCGAATGTGGTGCCTTCCAAGAAACCATCGTCACCACCTTTCGGGTTCTTCTGCCAGTGCCGGAAATACCCAGAAAAACGATAATAATTAATCTGCGAAAGAAAATCTCTTGCACTTTCAGTATTATCGATGCGCATACCACGGTCTTTCAGCAGTTTTATTTGATCGTCGTAGCTCTGCCATTTTTTCGCCATTTGAAATTCCTCCGATAAATATGAAAAGAACTCAGATAGTTGCACATTATCCGTACAATAAAAGAGTCTCAACCAAGGATCTATTTGCCATATACCACTCTTATACCACTGCGCTAGCGATGCATAGCTAAAATCTTTTCGCACTAGCCAATTTTGGGGTATTTAGGCAACGTGAATAAAACCCCAACGCAGGCCACACTCACAGCTATTTTGAAATTCGCATCAAACCTAGCCCTCAACTCACGCAGTCATTGGCTGACCCGTATCCTCCAAGAATTCACCATCCCCGCCAACAGTCACTCTTGCACCGTTTCCCAAAAGAGCCGATAAGGTACTTCCGACATTTCAGCTTTTGAGCACTCAAAAACCACACAGCACCGACCGAACCACCATCGCCACACAGCACCACACACCCACCACCCCGGACACCCCCTTCATCGCCTCGCCTCGACCTTTCTCTCTCCCCACAAACACACACCTGCGAAATGCTTGAATTTCACCAAATCATCCTCTTACTATATGAAATCATTGTCATTCGCATTGCTAGTTTCACACGAGGAGAACAACAGTGGAAACCGCTTTTATCACTGAGTGGACATTCGTACAACAAATTCCAATCCCTGACGACGTCGCCGAGCTACTCATCAACGGTGAAGAACCGATCGCCGCATTCAAAACCTTTCGCGATTCCGCCATCTTCACCTCGAAGCGTTTAATCGTCCGCGATGCGCAAGGGATCACCGGCAAGAAGGTAGAGATCTACTCCCTCCCGTACAGCTCGATTAACATGTGGTCGACAGAAAACGCCGGAAAAATCTTTGATCTCTCAGCTGAAGTGGAATTATGGACCCGCGCAGGCCATATTAAGATCAAGATCGGAAGCGCCATCGACATCCGTCAATTCGACTCACTGATCGCCAACGCCATTTTGAATCAATAGATCCCTCCCTCACCACACCCCAAATCACGGACTCCATGCCCGCTGAAATCTGGGTGTAAACCACGCCTGACCTCAAGGCAGCGTCGATACGCTAAACGTGCCATCGCCGATCCTGTATCTGCGATGGCGCTTTGCATACCAGCTATTCGACTCAAGCCACACCGGCACTCACCGCATGAACCGCCCTGCTCAACCACGTAGCGGGCGGTGTACATGAGCGCCCTCCGCATAGCTTTACGACGCATAACTCGTGGAATGCAACCTACCGGTTTACTAAATCCTCGCAGCAAACTTGGCCGTTATTGACAATCTCCATCAATTTCATTACTGTACACTGCCAGCCAGAATACGAAATTTTCCTTAATAGGAGCACGCATGCGTGAATTCTTTCAATCGCACCGCATCCTAGCAGTCGCGCTGAGCATTCTTGCTGGATGCTGGACATATTGCTTGATTATTGCTCCTGTGCTGTCAGATCAACCATATTGGGAAACCGCTTCAGAAAAAGCGGCTGGCATCGGTATGCAATACACCATTGCGGTTCTCATAACTGGAGTTATTTGGCTGATCTTCGCTGAATACCTTGGGCGCAAACAGTAGCAATCAGCACTGAGGTTGCGGTTTGTGCGAGACTTTGCTCGAAACGTCGGCAAGCAGGAACGGCCAGGCGAGCACGGCGAGGCGCACGCAACCAGCCAAGCAGGAACGGCCAGGCGCGCACGGCTCACGCAACCCCACCCCGCAAATCCAAAAAGCTGCACCCACCAACAACGTGGATGCAGCTTTTTTCAAAGATACTACAAGAATCTCCTAGCAACGCTTCAGAGCGCCGCCGGAAAAATCTTAGTTGTCCATCACATCGTGCAAAACGATGGTCTGGTCGCGACCAGGGCCAACACCGATGTAGGAAATGCGGCAATCCGAAAGTTCTTCGAGACGACGCACATAGTTCTGAGCCTTTTCTGGAAGCTCATCAAAGGTCTTGCAGCCGGTGATGTCCTCATCCCACGCCGGCATGGTTTCATAAATTGGCACTGCGTGGTGGAACTCAGATTGGGTCAGCGGCATTTCGTCGTGACGCACACCATCAACATCGTAAGCCACGCAAATTGGGATTTCGCCAATACCAGTAAGCACGTCGAGCTTAGTCAAGAACAAATCGGTGAAACCATTCACGCGAGAGGCATAGCGCGCGATCACGGAATCGTACCAACCGCAGCGACGCTTACGGCCAGTGTTCACACCAACCTCGCCACCGGTGGTCTGGAGGTACTCGCCCCATTTATCAAAGAGCTCCGTTGGGAATGGGCCGGCACCAACGCGGGTGGTATAAGCCTTCATAATGCCCAGTGAGCTGGTGATACGAGTTGGGCCAATACCTGCGCCAACGCATGCGCCGCCAGCGGTTGGGTTCGAGGAGGTCACGAATGGGTAGGTGCCGTGGTCAACGTCAAGCATGGTTGCCTGGCCGCCTTCCATCAACACGTGCTTGCCTTCGCGCAGCGCCTGGTTGAGCACGAGTTCTGCGTCAATCACCATTGGGCGCAGGCGATCTGCATACTGCAAGAAGTACTGCACCATTTCTTCCGCCACAATTGCTTTGCGGTTGTACATCTTCACCAGAATCTGGTTCTTCACCGCAAGTGCAGATTCGATCTTTTGGCGCAGAATCGACTCGTCGAAAATGTCCTGCACGCGCAGGCCCACGCGAGAAACTTTATCCGCATAGGTTGGGCCGATGCCGCGACCAGTGGTACCGATTGCGCGCTTGCCTAAGAAACGCTCTTGTACGCGGTCGAGCACCTGGTGATATGGCGCTACGAGGTGGGCGTTTGCAGAAATCCGCAGACGAGAAGCATCGGCACCGCGCGCTTCGAGGCCATCAATTTCTTCAAACAGGGCTTCGAGGTTAATCACCACGCCATTGCCCAAAATTGGGGTGGCGTTTTCAGAGAGCACACCTGCTGGAAGAAGTTTGAGCTCGTATTTTTCGCCGCCCACAACCACGGTGTGACCAGCGTTATTACCACCATTTGGTTTCACTACATAGTCAACCAAACCGCCGAGGATATCTGTAGCTTTACCTTTACCCTCATCGCCCCACTGGGCGCCGACGATTACGATCGCTGCCATTTTTGCACGTCCTTAAAGACTTATTCGTATAGCTTTACTGCGGTCAGCACAAGACTGACACAAGACGTTTCTTTATTGTACAGGGTTACACACACTTTTCCCCTAATTCGCCTCTCCGAACGGCATCGCCAAACATCGCCTGCCAGTATCGCGCCAACCTTGTATGATTAAGCACAAGTACGCATGCTGTGCACCAAAACCGCAGTTTTGTCATCATCCGTCTCAGTTCACACTTTTGCTCTGAACAGAAAGTAGTCACTTCATCATGAAAGATCTCACACCATTAACAATGGATCGCGTGGCCAAATATTTCGATGCCCGCGGATTTCAGTACACCACCGACGAAGATGGCGATATCTACGCTGCTTTCGAAAACCACAAGTTCATCTTCGTTGCCCAAGGCCCAGAAAAAGAAGTTCTCGCAATCCACAGCGTCTGGCGACTTCCAGCACCTGAAGATGGATTCTTCCCGCTCATGCAGTACTGCAATGAATGGAATAACGAACGGCTGTGGCCAAAAACTTTCGTGAAGAAGACCAAAGAGAACATGGTCGAGGTTCACACCGAGGTCAATACCGATCTTGCGCACGGAGCTACCGATGAGCAGCTCATTCAACTGGTCAACTGCGGTATTGCCACGTCCCTGGCCTTCTACCAAACATTAGAGAATGAATTCATCGAAGCAAGCAAGGCACAACGGGCCGCCGAGCAGTAATGCGCCACGTATTCATCCACGCTGATTCGACACACCGCAGTTTGCTGCCGGATCACGCTGAGGTGATTCCTACCTCGAGCATCCCAACTCGCAAAGAGCTGAAGCTTCTCGACGCAGTCACCACCACGATTCTCCCGAACGATCCCACTCCCAGTTTGGAGGATATCGCCAAACAACCCGATGTCGCTCACTTAAGTACCCCAGTGGTTGCACCACAACGTGAATATCTTGAGGATGTTTTGCGCGTGGTGGTGCTCGGCTCGGATGCCGCCCTTGCCGCAGTTTTAACCCGCCTGATGCGCAGCGACAGCTTGTGGTGTGAGGTTGGCTATGTGCCAACGGATCCACAATCCTATGTGGCCTTAGGGTGGGACCTTCCGAAATCGGCGCAAGAGGCCTTGGACTTTGCCGCCGAAGCCCCCATGCGGCCGTTGCCGCTCATTCGTGACGACGCAGCGCAAGTGGTGGCCGGCCATGCTGAAATTACAGCCTGGGATGCACGCGAAATTACCGGAGAAATTATTGTTGATGATGCACAGCTCTTACTGCATCAAGCCGGACGCCGCACGCCGCGCACGGGAATCTTCGGTGCGCGTTTAGTACCAACCTTGGATGCTCCAGGGCTAGCTGCAGTGGTGCTCAATACCCCGGTCCAACCTGTGACGCACGGTTTCTTCCGTCGCCCAAGCAAGGTTATTGGCAGTGCAGATGCCACAACCCTTCGCACCGGGCGAGCCTTGCAAGCTGGTGGCGTTGAATTGCGCGTCAGCATCGACGGGGTTTCCCGGAAACGGGCGGTCGAACGAGCCACGTTTTATCGACACCTTCGCGACTTGCAAGCCGTGCGTCGTTAAGCAGGATCCTGCGGCTTTTCCCACAGTTCAGGGACTTGCCCAGGATGCGTGGAAGTCGGGCACAGCGCGGCGATGGCGCTGCGCCGACTCCAACCGCAAATCTGCAGCATATCGACAATAATCGAACGCGACTGACCCAAAATGACCTGCGCGGAAAGCACATTTCCAGCAGCCGCTTCCAAACCGGCCTGCACGCCTAGCATGCGCAACCGGCGAACCACATCTGCCGTTGCCTCATTGGTTTCCGCGCCCTTCCCTGCAAAAATAACGTGCAGCTGGTAGGAAATATCGGCGAGTTCCTCGATGATGTGAATCTGAGTTGCCGAGACTTCATCGTGATCTTCCGCTAATACCAGCGAACGACGCGCTAATACGCGAGTGTTGCGCAAGGCGTTATCCACAGGATTCAAAATGCGCAGCAAGGAACGAATCTTGTATTTCTGACGCCACATCAATGGCGAAACATTCAGATTTTCCTTGCCCTGATGAGCAGCGGCAATCATCGCATTAATGGTTGCTTGAGTACCGCGAGCGTTTTGCAAGGCCTGCTTAATGCGGTCTTGATCATGAGTAGGCAAGGCGACTGCTACTTCGTGAAGCACTTGGGAGGTCACCAGCATTAAGCGCGAAACCTCGCGGCGACCTTTCTTTAATGGGGATTCCGGCAAAATCGCCATCGCAAGCATACCGACCAAACCGCCAATTAACGCATCGGTCATGCGATCGGTCGCACCAGAGGTTTCCGGCGGCAGCAAGGTGGCCACCAAAATGGCGGCAAAAGCCGCTTGGTTCGCCACCAGCACACCGCGATCAACAAACGTGCCAAGTGCCACCGCAGCGGCCACGCCAACCGCGATCTGCCAGATACCTGTACCAAACGTCCCTATTAAGAGATCACCAAGACCAACGCCTAGTGCAACACCGGCGATCAGTTCCATTGCGTGTCGATGCCGCTGGCCACCTGTGGTGGAAAGCACGATCACGGTGGACATGGGCGCGAAGAACGGTTGCGCGTGCCCTATTAAGGCCTGTCCGACCCAAAACGACGCGCCTGCCGCCAGCCCCACCTGCAGAATATAAAACCAGGTGTCTTGCAAGCGGTTGATTCCATCACGCACTCGCTTTTCCAAATGCGAACGTGCCGCTCGAGGTGAGGCATTCATGAGTGAAAACTCCCAATTCAGAAATAATCAAATATCGCCCTTGCCAAAAGGACAATACGCGCAACGATGCTGTTTTGTTCCTTCTTGTTCTACACGGTTGGCACGCGGTTGTTCAACATCGAGCGGCTATCTGGCCAGCTATACAGGCAAAATACTGCATGCGATGCGCGTATGCAGCAGCGAGGTGTGCCCAAATCGCAGGCTGGTGTGCGCTTGCGTAGTGGCATCCTGCTTGACGACGCTTCGTTGCCGGCCGCATGTAGCTGCCGCGCTGCCGCGTAGTTTCAAGGTCAGCCGGTGCGCGCTGCTTGTCGCACAACTTCAGCCGGTGCGCGCCCGCGCGCCACACAACTTCAGCCACCGTGCAACCTCAGCGCCTGATAGCCTCAATCACCCAGCAACCAGGCCTGCAAAGCTGCAAAAAAAGTTCCTCTGCAAAGGTTTTGCAAAGGAACTTTTTATTCAAACGTATCTGTGAGGATTACTTCGAAAGAGTGGTTCCAACAGAGTGCAGATCCTGGCAAGCTTCGATAATGCGCTCTGCCATGCCCTGCTCAGCCTTCTTCATGTAGGAGCGTGGGTCGTAGACCTTCTTGTTGCCGACTTCGCCGTCAACCTTCAGCACGCCATCATAGTTCGAGAACATGTGGCCAACGATTGGGCGGGTGAATGCGTACTGGGTGTCGGTATCAACGTTCATCTTGATAACGCCGTAACGCAGTGCTTCTTCGATCTTTTCCTTCTCGGAGCCGGAGCCACCATGGAAGACGAAGTCGAATGGAAGTGCATCATCACCGAGACCGAGCTTCTCACGTGCAACCTTCTGGCCCTCAAGCAGTACCTCTGGGCGAAGCTTCACGTTACCTGGCTTGTACACACCGTGTACGTTACCGAAGGTAGCTGCGAGCAGGTAGCGGCCCTTTTCGCCGGTACCGATTGCGTCGATGGTCTTTGCGAAGTCTTCTGGGGAGGTGTAGAGGTTTGCGCCAGCTTTTGCTTCAACGCCGTCTTCTTCACCGCCGACAACACCAATCTCGACCTCGAGAATGATATTTGCCTTGCGAGCCTTCTCCAACAGTTCTTGTGCAATCACGAGGTTCTCGTCGATGTGAATTGCAGAACCGTCCCACATGTGAGACTGGAACAGTGGCAGTTCGCCGCGGTCGACGCGCTCTTGAGAAACAGCGATCAGTGGGCGAACGTACTCGTCGAGTACTTCCTTCTGGCAGTGGTCGGTGTGCAGTGCAACGTTGATGCCGTAGTGCTTTGCTGCCTCGTGTGCGAATGCTGCAAGAGCCATAGCGCCGGCAACCTTGTTCTTGACGGAAAGACCAGAACCAAACTCAGCACCGCCAGTAGAGAACTGAATGATACCGTCGGACTCTGCCTCAGCGAAACCACGCAGTGCTGCGTTAATGGTTTCAGAAGAGGTGCAGTTGATCGCAGGGAAAGCGAAGCCGCCTTCCTTTGCGCGATTGAGCATCTCGTTGTACACCTCAGGAGTTGCGATTGGCATGTGTCATCCTCCAAGAAAAATTGTTGACGTATAAAATCAGTGATGAAAGTTTCACTATTTTTCATTATGCCAGTTCTGATTGAAAAAGGCAGTGCCCGAGTGACGTGAAAATCCACACATACGGACATTTTCCCAAGATCGCCGCGAATCTCGCCCACATACTCCCAAAAGAATCGCCATCAACAACTGCTCGCTGCCACCGCACGCGAAGCTGCGTCGCCAAGGCCAGTTGCCAACCTGCCGATTTATGACTCCGTCTGTGCTGCTTGCGCAATTCGCGCTGCAGCTTCTAGGAGCATCCAACCAGAAAGTTGCACAGATAAATCGCGCTCATCAATGCGCACAAGCCGAACTAAATCGGAAAGCGTGCTTGAAGCCAGCCCCGAATTATGCGGCAGACGTGCATCTTCTTTCCAGTCGGTTGCAAAGACTGGCAACCCATCAACTTCCAAGCGATGATTCCACACCGACTCCGCCGAAGCGAAAATCATACGTTTCGCAACTTGAATACACTCGCGGTTTGCAGCATTATCAGCCGGCAGCCTGACGACGACTTCCGCAAGGTAGCGCGCCAAAATACCCTTAAATAAGCCACCATCACCGTCACCGGTACGCCAATCAATCACACCTTGACTCGTTGCCATTTCCCGATTCACTGCATGAATCAGTGCTCGCATACGCGCAAGATATGTCACCGCATCCTCAGCGGTTGCTTCAACCTTGCGTAATTGCAAGGCAATTTCCAAGCACGCGCCAATGACTACGCCTTGACAGTACGGATGAATATTCTTCACAACCTCTGGCCCACTCATCGACATGCGAATACCATCCATCACAAGGCCTTGGTCATTGATGAGATTATCGAAAATCCAATCAACTAAGAATCTAGCATCAGTTAAGTTCCCATTGCGCGCAAGCATAATTGCAGCCGGGCCGTTTGTTGGCACATTAAAGAAGTTCTCTCCCACACGCCACGGAAATACCTCTGCGATCTCATCTTTCCCAGCAACAATATTATGCTCGAGTTTCCGCAGGTATTTGCGCTTTTTCTGTCCCAAGACCTCTTGCCCGCGTCGCAAAGCAAGCGCTAACCAAAGTTTGTCATCGTAATACTTATTCCGATTAAACGAACCAAAATTACGGACGCGAATACCACGAATGGTTTCGCGTATATTTTGCTTGCGAATTTTCGTCGGACGGCGTTTGGCAGCATCAATCAAGCAGTCCAGATAATGTGCTTGCCACCAGTAGTGCCACCGATAGAAGAGTCGTTCTTTCGTATGCGGTGGCCATGCCGCAACAGCTAAGTTAGTGCGCGGTAACGCCCAGACTCTTTGGGCATGCCGCTCCTGTATCGCGGATTCCGCAAGGTCGGCGCGGTGAATCCACACTTCATTCACAAGAACAACTCTCCTCAAATGGAAATTGCAATATTTCTTTATGTATCGAGATTATGACAAAAGCGTTACTGCTACAGGCGTGGGCGCACATCGCCTATCCACCAGCAGTTCTTCACTCGTGACATATCCACCAAGTGCTACCAACTCGTGCTGAGATCAGCATGTTGGCGGATCCACGCATGCATCGCAATCCCAGCTGCCACTCCAGCATTAATGGACCGAGTCGAACCAAATTGCGCAATAGAGCAGGTCATCATGGCGTTTTCCTGCGCTTCATCAGTCACACCTGGCCCTTCTTGACCAAAGAGCAACAAGCACTTCTGCGGCAACTGCGCGGTTTCTAATGGCACTGAACCAGGCGTGTTATCAATCGCAACGATTGTCAGCCCCTGATCCTTCGCCCATTCCACAAGCTGTGCTGTGGTCTCGTGATGCATCAAGTGCTGATAGCGATCGGTGACCATCGCACCTCTGCGATTCCAGCGCTTTTTACCAACGATATGTACCGTTGCAACAGCAAAGGCATTCGCAGTTCGCACAACCGTGCCGATATTGGCATCGTTTTCAAAGTTCTCAATGGCAATATGCAGCTCATGTCGCCTGGTATCAATATCTGCCACAATCGCTTCACGAGTCCAGTAGCGATACGCATCAACAACGTTGCGACGATCTCCTTCAGCAAGCAGCGTTGGATCATAACGCTCATCGTCTGGCACAGGCTGATCGGGGTATTCGATTTCCCACGGCCCTACCCCATGCCGACCCGCATTCCATTCAGTTGGCCCTGGTGGATACGGCGAGTTCGGGACATGCGGTAACGGTGACAGTGCGTGACCATGTGTATCGGTCATGACAGGTCAAGATCCTCCAGGCCCAAAACATACCGGTATTCAAGCCCCTCAGCTGCAATCACATCGCCAGCACCGGTTGCGCGATCTACCACAGTTGCCACACCAACGACCTCTGCGCCAAGCTCGCGCAGGGCTGCTACAGCGGTCAATGGTGAATTGCCAGTGGTGGTGGTGTCTTCAACGACAAGCACTTTCTTTCCAACAACATCTGGGCCTTCCACGCGACGCTGCATACCGTGTTTCTTCGCCTCTTTGCGAACAACGAAGGCATCAATATCACGACCATCTGCATGCATAATTGCAGTAGCCACTGGATCAGCACCTAAGGTTAAGCCGCCAACTGCAACATAATCCCAGTCTGCGGTGAGTTCACGCAGAAGTTGACCAATGAGTTTCGATGCCTTGTGGTGCAAGGTTGCGCGCCGCAGATCAACGTAATAATCGGCTTCTTTCCCGGAAGACAATGTGACCTTGCCATGAACAACCGCAAGTTCTTTCACCAATTCTGCTAGTTCTGCTTTAAGAGTCGCATTTACCATTCTGCGCATGCCTTCCTTCATAGCGATGATAGTTAACGATGTGAAAATCACCGAACCTACAAGCCAGCTTCGAGCTGTAAGCACTGCAACCAGCATGCGATGATTTTCAACAACAATACTTCATTATCTTAACCTAGGACCTTAACATTCCAGATTGCAGCCTCTAGCTGGATGTTTCCAGACTTAAGGTATGCATATCCCCCGCACTGTATGCAGCACCCGCGCTCTAGGACGCACGCTTAGTCCTGCTTCGGCTCCTGTTGGATACGCAGCACGTTCGCATCTTCGCCAGTACTCCCCTGCGTATTCGCATCACCGCTTGCCGCAGCATCGCTTGCCCCAGCATCACCGCTCGTCCCAGCATCACCCTGCTGATTGTCAGCAACGCTGTCTTCAAAGATTTTCGAACGATGTGCTTGGAATCGCAGCACCCGCGTGCCATGAAAGTCACTATGTTGCAATGCCGAATCAAAAGATTCCGCAATTGGAGTGACTTCATCAACACCCAAACTATGCGGCGTCACCACGCCGAGGGCTTGTCCCTGGGAACGTGTTGGGAACACTACAGGCGGATCAACGCTCACCATTTCATCGGTAATTTCAGGCAGCTGTGGTGGCGCGAAATCTTCATCGCTGCTTTCTGTATATTCCATAATCGCAACCGGCGGCGGTAACGGACGCGATGGATCATTGTCATGGAAATCGAGCGGTTGCCGCGCCTGCGCACGCGGTGGAAGCACAGCTGCGGCATCAGCAAGAATCGACAGTGGCTCTAAAATCGCTTCCCAAATCTTATGCTCAGAAGTTTTTTGGGTCGCGGCCAGAATCCACTCACTTTCCAGCCACACTCCAACTACCTCTTGCGGCAGCTTCGGCAAGCACTCGCGCACGCGTTGATCCACAAACCGCATCGCGGCACCTTGATTCGTGGCGAAAAGCGTAAAACCTCCCAGCGAAATCACATCTACTAAGTCAACGGCAAGTTCTGCAGGTGGGACTCGATAGGCTTCAATTGCGATATCGCTACTGTGGTTGCGTCGCATCGCCAACAACGTTTTACCAGCAAGATCACACACATGCATTTCATAGCCAGCCGCCATACCGCTGACAACATCTCGCGCGGTTCCTCCCTGTGCCGCCCAGGTACGTTCCCATTCATCAGTTAAAAACGCATCTGATTTGGTATAGCCATACCCACAATATTCCGCCCAGGCTTTTCGCACGCGACGGTGATACCCTGGCAGATTCGGCAGTAATGAGGCTGCCTCAAAGTCAGTATCAGTGGCAACTGCTGGTTCACTCGCTTGCGTTAATTCCAGCTGCTCAAGATCCTCCGCGCTTTCAACCTCGAGCTCAACCACCGATTCTTGCGGCGGAAGCTGATCGTAGGTTGGCACAGTTTCTAACTCAAGCAGCTCTGCTACCGCTGGCTCGGTTTCCAGGCGCTGATCTTCACCAGCAGCGAGATGCTCAGTACTCGTTGGATCAAGCGCAGTATCTTCTTGATCAACAAGTTCTGGTGATTCTGGCAGCAGTTTCGATACTTCTTCTTCCTGCTCACGAGCCGGAAGCGATGGTGTTTGTGCCACATTTGCGTGACGACGTCGTAAAGCATCCACAATCAGCAGCGTGCCGCCAATTCCTGCAAATACTCCTGCCAGAATAAAAACCATACGACTAGTTTAATCTCCTGTTTCAACTGGATTGCGAGAATCCGCGCACCATTGACTCCAACCACCAACAAAATGACGTGGAACCGGCAAGCCAGCTCGCACCATTGCCGCGATGACCTGCGCCGAGTGATTACCAGAACCTGAGTACACAATCACATCATCAATTGTTTCTGGTGTCACACCCATACTTGTAAACAGTTCACGCAGCTGCTCAGGGGAGCGGAACGTATAATCGTCTTCCAACACCAGACGCGTTGCAATATTTTTCGCGCCTGGAATATGGCCAGCTTTTAAGTCCAAGCGCTCTTTACGACCAGCAAAACGGTTACGCTCACGGCAGTCAATCAAAATGCCCTGATGTGCTTTAACATCGGCAAGCGTTGCCACTGGCAGATGGCCGAGCTGAGATTCTCCACCTTGAATCACACGCGGATTACCAGGGCCACCTATGAGCTTATAGCCAGACGCTTCCCACTTGGCTTGACCGCCGTCAAGAATACGAACATTCTTCACGCCCGCCCAAGTCAGAATCCACCATGCGCGCGCTGCGAAGAGGCCTTTGAAATTGTCATACACAACTACTTCACGGTCAGTGGTCAAGCCCCACTTCAAAAACCACTTATCCAAGATCGCTTTGGTTGGCAGTGGATTGCGGCCTTTGTGCACCATGGAAACCGAAGACAGCGCAAATTCGGTGTCGCAGAAGAAGGCATCTGGGATGTGCGCTGAATTGTACAGGGCATATCCGCCGCCTTCACGTGCAGACCAAAGGCTTGCCAAGATCAGTGGTGGGCGGCCGGCATGAATCCGGTCGGCTAGTTCCGTGACGTTCATTGTGATACTCATAACCTTCTATTCTATGCGGTTATGCATAAAAATTGCCATCACCACTGCATGCCCTCTAGCAATTGCGCTGGTAAACAATAATACGGTGATCTAATTTAGCAATATCAGGTGGCTCTTGCCGCCATAATCATGGCACAACGCCTGCGTATGAAATTTTTCACACCGACATCTCCAATACTCGCACAGCTACCCACCTTCGTGGTCAATCGTCACTTCAGGCCACTGAAAAATCCCCTGGGTGCGGACGCACGATGCACTGCTTATCGACGCATACCCACGCTGCACACCTTCGGAATCAACGCTTGTAGCATCTGTTGGCGGGCACGTCTTTACCCTGCCCTGCAGCACGTTGCAGCTGTACGGAAAACAACCCTTGCAAGCATGCTATTGTTGCATGTTCACAAGGGTTGTCTGCGATATGGCGCCACGCACAATGAGGTGCGATTCAGTGTCGCACCGCGCCACGCAACCAGGTGCAGTTCGGTGCAGCAGTGCAGTTCGGTGTTACGCCGCGCCTGACATCGCGAATCTCAAGTACCTATGCACCTGCGACTTCCAAAGCATCATCCACCAATGTCACCTTCACGGTATCGCCATCGTGAATCACACCGGCAATGAGTTTCTTCGCCAAGGAATCACCAATTTCTTTTTGGATCAGCCTACGCAGCGGACGCGCGCCATAGGCTGGATCATAGCCACGTGCTGCCAGCCATGCTTTGGCATCATCAGAAACTTCCAGCTTGAGGCGACGGCCTTCCAGACGCTTGGCAAGACTTGCAATTTGAATATCCACAATGCTGGTCAGTTGCTCAGCGCTTAATGCATCGAAACTGACAACATCATCAAGGCGGTTAATAAACTCTGGCTTAAAGGCACGCTTGACTGCATCCATCATCGCTTCTTGAGTACCACCGGCACCAAGATTCGAGGTCAGAATCATTACGGTATTGCGGAAATCCACCGTGCGCCCTTGGCCATCAGTCAAACGACCTTCATCTAATACCTGCAACAAAATGTCAAAGACATCCGGATGAGCTTTTTCCACCTCGTCGAAAAGCACAACGGTGTACGGGCGACGTCGAACCGCCTCGGTAAGCTGCCCACCTTGGTCGTAGCCAACATATCCTGGAGGCGCACCAACAAGACGTGCAACGGAATGCTTCTCACCGAACTCGGACATATCAATACGCACCATCGCGCGTTCATCGTCAAAGAGGAACTCTGCCAAGGCCTTGGCCAGCTCTGTTTTACCAACACCGGTTGGGCCAAGGAAGAGGAAGGATCCAGTTGGGCGATTCGGATCGGCGACGCCTGCCCGGGCACGACGAACCGCATCAGACACAGCCGCGACCGCCACATGCTGGCCTACCACGCGTTTGCCTAGCTCTGCTTCCATCTCTAGCAGCTTTTCCATCTCACCTTGCATCATCTTGCCGGCCGGAATACCCGTCCACGCCGATACAACTTCAGCAATAGTATCTGGCGTGACTTCTTCGGTAAGCAAGGTGGCATGCGTTTCGCTGGCATCGGCTGCCGCCAACTGCTTTTCCAGCTCTGGAATACGGCCATACCGAAGCTCCGCAACCAAGCCGTAGTTGCCATCGCGCTCTGCAATTTCCGATGCCGAACGCAGCTGCTCAAGTTCTTCCTTCACGGCGCGCACACTATCGATCGCACGTTTTTCATTCGTCCACCGCGCGGTAAGTTCACCTAAGCGCTCGCGCTCATCGGCAAGCTCAATACGCAATTTCTCCAGACGATCTTGAGAAGCTGCATCAGTTTCCTTTTCCAACGCAACTTCTTCAATCTCGAGGCGTCGCACAATGCGCTCCAGCTCGTCGATTTCTTGCGGTGAAGAATCAATTTCCATTCGCAACCGCGATGCGGCTTCATCCACTAAGTCAATAGCCTTATCCGGCAAGAAACGCTGACTAATATAGCGATCCGATAAGGTAGCGGCTGCAACTAATGCAGAATCTTGAATTCGCACGCCATGATGCACTTCATAGCGCTCTTTCAACCCACGCAAAATGCCAACAGTATCTTCCACCGATGGTTCCGCCGCAAATACCTGCTGGAAACGACGCTCTAATGCCGCATCTTTTTCAATATATTTGCGGTACTCATCCAAGGTAGTCGCACCAACCAGGCGTAATTCACCACGCGCTAAGAGCGGCTTGATCATATTGCCAGCATCCATTGCGGAATCACCGCTTCCACCTGCGCCAACAATGGTATGCAGCTCATCAATAAAGGTAATGATCTCGCCTTCGGCTTCCTTGATTTCATCAAGCACAGCTTTGAGGCGCTCCTCAAATTCACCGCGATACTTTGCACCGGCCACCATTGAGCCTAAATCAAGACTAATCAGCTTCTTGTTCTTCAGTGATTCCGGAACGTCACCTGCCACAATGCGTCGCGCAAGACCTTCAACGATCGCGGTTTTACCCACGCCAGGCTCACCAATAAGCACTGGATTATTCTTCGTGCGGCGGCTTAACACCTGCACCACGCGTCGAATCTCGGCATCCCTACCGATAACGGGGTCAATCTTGCCTTCCCTGGCACGCTGGGTCAGATCCGTTGAGTATTTTGCCAATGCTTGGAACTGCGTTTCAGGATCCTGGCTTTGCACCTTCTTATTGCCACGAATCACAGGAAACGCTGCCTTTAACGCATCATAGGTGGCCCCCACCTGGCGCAACAGCTCTGCCGCATCCGAATTGCCCTGCGCAATAGCGGCAAGTAACACTTCGGTCGAAACATATTCATCACCTAATGTTGCCGCTAATTCTTGGGCAGCGGTAAATGCATTTAAACCATCTCGGTTAAAGGTTGGGTTTGCCATCGAGCTGCCAGTTGCACGCGGATAGCCAGCAATTAACGCATCTGCCTTGGTACGCAACGTTTGCGCGTCCACACCGACTGCCGCAAGTACTGGAATCGCAATGGATTCTTCCTGACTTAAAATTGCCGCTAATAGATGCGCCGGCCGTATATCGGGATTACCTAAGGCAGAGGCCTTTTGTAATGCAATTTGTAAAGCTTCTTGAGTTTTCGTAGTTGGGTTAAAAGCGTTCATGATTGTCCTTTCATTTCAGAAGTTGAGTTCCATAGACTCAACTTTTAGCACCACTATAGCACCGCTTGGCAAAAAGTTAAGTCTAGTAGACGCAACTTTGTGTGAATCTGAAAGAAACCCGCAGGTAGACGTCGTCAAGCAACTGTAAAAAATCTTTCCGCTTCGCTTTTCGACGCCGCCACGCGCTTCACCGTCTGTCGTGCAAACATCGCTACATCATTTTTTTTACTAACTGCCACGACCTGCATCATTGCAGCATGTTTGGCACAGCACTTAAGATGAAGTCGTGACCAGGCATGATCCTTTCAAGCCGCCTGCATGGCAACACATGCTGGAACCAGGCTTGCAGAAACACGCAGAACTTGTTGCCCACTTGCACCACTGCCCAGAAGTGTTTGCGCCGATCATGGCCCATTTACTCGCCCACGAAGACCACCTGCAAACACAACTTTGGAAACATTTTTTCCAACGCGCCCCTCACGCACGTGCCTATATCGCAGCAGAATATCCGCTCATTCGCACCCTCGTTGCAGCACTAGCAACCTGTGACGCACAAGGCCAACCAAGCGTGGACACGGATCATTTCCTAGCCCAGCTTGGTGTGCAGGCAGTTTCTTGTGGATTTTATGATTTTGTTGCCCTAGAAACCACGCTGATTGAGGTTCTGCATCCGCAACTGGCCGATTTTTCCTACTTAGAAGTTTTTACCTTTGAAAATCTGGTACACCACGGCACTGCAGCAATGGCGCTCGCTGGGCAGCGGAGTCAAACGCAGATGATTCCAGCCACAGTCGTAGAGGTAGAAAAGCGCTGCCGTGCGGTTTCCGTGGTGCGCGTGATCAGCGAAACCCCTGTGAACTTTGCTGCAGGCCAAGCATTAGGCGTTGCAACACCGTTTACCGGTGGTGTGTGGCGAGATTTGTGCCCGGCGATTCCTGCCAACGATGCCGGTCAGATCGAGTTTCATATTCAAGAAACTGCGGCGACTTCAGCACTGTTGCGCAGTTCAAAACCTGGAGATACCTGGCACCTTTCTTTAGCACGCGGTGGTTTCAGCGTGGATCCTGCCAAAGACTTGCTGTTGATTGCGCACGGCACAGGTCTTGCTGCATTGCGCGCAATTATTTTAGAACTGCTCTTACACACCAATCCACCGCATACGCATGTGTTCGTCAGCGCGGAATATCCAGGAGAACTCTATGAGCTCCAAGGATTATGGCAGCTTGCGGCGTTTTGTCCGTGGCTGTTTATTATTCCGGTGAGTCGTCATGCCACAGATGCGTGGTGGGTGAATCCAACTGAGTTTTGCCAGGCGCCACGTGGGTTACATCTGCGTCAAACTGGTGAAGTTGGCGATATTGTCACCAGTTACGGCACGTGGGAAGGCCATCAGGTGCTGATCAGTGGTCCACGAGCGTTGACGAAAGAAACGTACCAACGGCTGGTAGAAGGTGGAATTCCGGCAGCAAATATTCAGATTCAGGATTATCAGCACGAATATTTGTATGAAGCGGTATTCACTGCACGCTTTCTTCAGGAACGTGACGATACTTCCGGAGTCAGCGAAGGCGGCGTGAGTGGTGAAACAGATACGTTGAACGAGGCTGCGTCGTCAAGCGATGCGGCGGACAATAGTGCCAACCAGTTGCCTGATACACCGCAATAACCTTGCATAACGCCGATTATTGAGCAGGCGATTGCTGGATGCTGCCGGTGTCGAATGCTGCGTAATCGTAGTTCACCTGCAACACTGGCAGCTGGGCACGCACTTGCGTAATCGAGTCGGGATCAATATCGACAATCGCCAACTGCTCAGTAGCATCAAGCCGTGCCAACACTTCCCCATTGGCAGCGATCACAGTGGATTCGCCAATGCCAGTCGGTGCAACGTGCAATGCCGCTGGTGCAGTTTTTGCGGTTCCTGCTGCGGCCGTTGTGCATGTTGCGTCTGTTGTGCCTGTTGCGTCTGTTGTGCCTGTTGCGACGTCTCCTGTCGCTGCGCCTGCTGCCTCGGCAGACGGCAACGGGTGATCCACCACAACAAGCATGCTGGTACTATCCAACGCTCTGGCCTGCGCCAATACATGCCGCTGCATTGCTTTCCCCGGACCTGCCGCCCATGAAACCGGCACAACAATGATCTGTGCACCCCGGCGCGCAAGTTCGCGAAACATCTCTGGAAACCGTAAGTCATAACAGATCGCAAGCCCTATCGTCACGTCTTGATACGGCACAAGCACAAGCTTCTGACCTGCAGTTACTTCCTCAGATTCGCGGTATGCAAACGCATCGTAGGTATGAATTTTCTCATATCCAGCGACTCGGCCATCGGGCAAGCACACAACCGCAACATTTGCCACAGTATTCGCCGCGTTCGTCGCCTGCGACCCTAGCTTTTCGACGCTACCTTGACCACCATTTCCGCTGTATCCAACAGTTGTGGCAGGTTCGGCGTCTGCGGCACCGGTGCCATCGGTTGGTGGGGTGAAGATTCCAGCGACAATCCCAATCTGATATTCCTTGGCGCAACGTGCCAGCGCCTGCACAAATGGCCCATCCAAAGGCTCTGCCGCCTGGTACAACGGGCCTGTTCCAAAGGCCTGCATGGTCGCTTCGGGGAAGATAATCAAGTCTGCGTGTTGTTCTGCTGCACGTTTGACCCATGCACAAACAGTTTCCAGATTCGCTGCTTTATCACCTGTGGTGGCTACTTGTCCAAGGGCTAGACGCATATCACACATATTACGTGGAATTCTTTCGCGAATAGAAAAGTTATCCACAGATTTCACTGTTTTGAGCATGAATATGTACCTCACCCTTGCCTCATATGAAGCGGTTGATGTTCACTACCTTCCATGAATCTTCTCTACACATCATCAACAACTCCATTACCGAGGTTCCAAACTATTGCAACACCTCAGGTGCAGTTACCAACCAGCTTGACCAATGCGGCCTTACAGCAAGAATTGCATGACAGCATGCAAGTGCTAGATACAGTTCAGCAACGATATGCACATCACCGCGATGAGGTGCAAGCATTTGTTCGCACACTCATCGATGTGAATACTGATCTTGGCATGCAGCTTGGTCATAACACTGTGGCAGGTCAGTGATATGTTTCAATTCTTTGCACAACAGTTACAAGCTGCCAGTGCCACACTTGAACGGTATATCGCCAGCATGCAGCAGCAATTTCACCATGCTCATACCAGCTTAAGCACGTGGTTTGAGCACCAAGCAGGTGATGGTTTTACCACAGCCCACCAGCAGTTTCGCAACATTTTGCAGCACGGTGGCACTGAATTAGATATTCTTGCAGAACATGCACATATTTTGGCGGTAACTGCCAGCTATCAAGCAGAGCTTGAATCATATTTTGCGCAAGTACATGACACTATTCGATCCTTAGGTGGCGACGTTGAGGATCATCGTGTGCTTGCTCGTCTCGATGAGTTTTTAGAGTATCAGCCATTATTTCAGATCATTGTGGATGATTTGTATCAACGCTCCCAATTATTAGATCAAGCCTGCGCACATGCGCTCGCACAAACTCGAATATGTACTCCAGATCCGGTTCCACCACTGTTGGCACCGCTTGATCCAGCATCTGATACGTCTGCACGGCCAGTAGCGCAGGCACCGCTTGTATCTGAAGGAGCTGAAGGATCCAAAGGAGAAGTGCTGAGTCGAGATCAAGTGGCAGAAGATGCTGCACTTGCCGAGATTTTCCAGCACTATCCAGCAGCCAAACTATTACAACGCTCGCCAGCAGGTGTCGTGATCAGTATTGGCGATATTGATGCTGCTGATGTGATTACGACGTTGGTGCCAGGAGCTGGATCACATGAGCCGCAAAGTTGGCCAACCTATATTGCCCGCGCACAAGGGATCCATGAGGCGGTTACGCAAGGCCCATCTGGAAGACTCAACCACGCCACGGTGATGTGGCTGCACTATCGGGCACCGCGCACGTGGATGCAGGCGGGATTAGCGGTTCCTGCATTAAGCGCAGGTGCGCGGTTACAGCAATTTCACAGGCAGCTGCAGGCGCGAAACCCGCATGCGAAACATCTGGTGGTTGCTCATTCCTATGGCAGTGTGGTTGCTGGTGTGGCGGCACGTGGGAATTGGAATATTGATACCTTGGTGGTGGCAGGCAGTCCTGGCATTCGAGCGATGCATCGCCAAGAGCTGCATGTACCTGACTCGACTCGATTGGTTGCGGCAACCGGAACGGCTGATCCTATTTCCTTACTCAGCACGCAGCACACCGGTATACATGGCAAAGCTCCAGAAATGCTCGCTGATGAGCATTGGCGCTACCATAGTGATCACTCTGGATACTTCCACCACCAGCAGTTTTTAGCAGACTTGCGCGCGGAGGTACAGCGATTACAGACCCGCCATCGCGAGCCTGCGTCGCCTCAATAAGTGGTCGTGCTTAGCGACGCTTGCCGCGACGTGGTTCCCACATAACAACTGCAGAGGAACGCGGCACGTGCACGATTTCACCGCGAGGCCGTACCATTTCTCGCTTGAGTTGTTCATTTTCGCGTTGCATCGCGCGAAGTTGTGCCCTCAGGCGTTCATTTTCTTTCTTCAAGTCAATGATTGCTTTAATACCTGCCAGATTGACGCCATCTTCTTGGCTTAAGCGTTGCACCATTCGCAAGAGTTCAACATCTGCCTGGGAATACCGCCGACCACCACCGCTGGTACGTTGCGGCGTCACTAAGCCCATGCGGTCATAGGTACGTAAGGTTTGCGCATGCATGCCAGCAAGTTCAGCAGCAACAGAAATCACAAACACTTCTTCAACGAACTCATCATCGTGGGGAAACTCATGTGAATTTCGCATTTTCCAACTCCTTTGTCCCGACACTTGCGATGGATTAGCGTGCGTTTGTAATCTTCGCGCGTGGGTCAAAGCCTCCTGCTGCTTCTGCTTCTTGGTAGCTCCGCAGCGTTGCTTGCGCTTGTTCGCTCAGCTGTGTCGGCACTTCGACAACAACCGTGACATGCAGATCGCCAACAACTCCACCTTTTTTCGCAATGCCGCGACCGCGCACACGCAAGACTCGTCCACTTGGAGTACCAGCTGGAATCTTCACCTTTACGCTGCCACTCAGCGTTGGCACTGAGATGGTGGCACCAAGGGCTAATTCGGCAAAGCTAACGGGAACGGTGACAAGCAGATCGTTCCCATTGCGGCTAAAGAGTTCATCTGGGCGTACGTGAACGGTGACGAAAAGATCCCCTGCTGGCAGACCATGTGGGCCGGCTTCACCTTTTCCTGCCAGGCGTACTTTTTGGCCGTCTTCAACGCCTCCTGGAATACGGACAGTAATTGTGCGTGACCTGCGCACAGTTCCGCGTGCGCGGCATTCCTGACATGGATCCTTTGCGGTTTTACCGGTGCCATCACATACGGTACATGGTGCGGAAAGACCGAATGCACCGCGTTGTTCGTTGGTAAAACCAGTGCCGTGGCAAGTACCACAGGTGGATAACGCGCCAGTTCTTGAGCCGGAACCATGACAGGCGGCACATGGTGCATCACCAGTTAATTGCACCGGGAATTCAGTGCCAAGGGCTGCTTCTTGGAAGTCTAATGTCACTTCCGTTTCCACATCGGCCCCTCGCGTCGGCCGAGTTGACCTGCGAGAAGTACTACCGCCGCCGAAACCGCCACCGAAGAGATTCCCAAAACCACCTGCTTGGCCGCCCATTCCAGCGTGTCCAAAGAGGTCTGAGAGGTCGAAGTCGGCGCCGCGAAAGCCTCCACCGCCGGGGAAACCACCTCCAAATCCGCCTGAGCGGAGCATGGTGCGGAATTCATCGTATTCTTTTCGCTTGGCTTCATCGCCAATGACGTCATAGGCTTCTGCGACTTGCTTAAATCGTTCTTCTTTGACCTTATCTCCTGGATGGGAGTCGGGGTGATTCTCGCGAGCTAATTTTCGATACGCTTTTTTAATTTCTGCTTCAGTAGCAGAAGATTGTAATCCCAAATCGGCATAATAATCTTTTTCTGCCCATTCATTTTTTGCAGCCATGATGTCCCCTTTAGCCAATAAGTTGAGTCTATGTGACTAAAGTTTAGCGCAAGAAGGATATAACGTCACCAATGTTCGCCACCAGCAAACGCGCACAAAACAAGCAGCATACTGCCACCATTCAGGCGTGATCTGCATGGGTAGATGCCCACGTAGCTGCAAATACTTTTCACACTGCTCGCAGATGTATTTCCACAAACACGCAGCGCTGATTCCAGAGCGTGACATGCGCGAACGCAGTTGTTCGCACATTTTATGGTGCAGCCGCCAACGCAACCATCCGATCGCCGCCAACCTTGGCAAGGTATGGAGATGAACAAGAACTCGGTAGGCTGGCGGCGTCGTCAAGCATGCAGGTGGAGCAATATCTGCAGGTGGGCCACTATTTATGCAGCAGGAAATGGAACCATCGGGTGCTCGGTGGCAAGTTGCAGCAGGCGGGTTGGGTAGTCAGAAATCATGCCATCGACGCCGAGATCCATCAACCGGGTTATATCGGCAGGTTCGTTGACAGTCCATGGCACCACAACCATGTCGTAGGCGTGTGCGCGTGTGATCAATTGCGCATCAACTAAATGAAAGTCTGGGCTTAATACCTTAATATGGTGCTCCAACGCAGCTTCGAGAATATCTTCGTGATACGGTCCCCACGGTGTGCCCGGATACCAGGTCGTGGTATCCCACAACGCAACCAGCGGAATGCGCGGATCAATGGCATGCACCAAATCAAAGGTGCGCCAGTCGAAGGACTGAATCATCACTTTTTCTTCGAGTCCATACTCAAAAATTGGCGTGAAGATTGCGTCGACGAACTGCTCAGGGGTTGCGCACATCTCAGGGTTTACTGCTTCAATTTTTGTTTCAATATTAAAGTGCACATCGTAATCGCGTGCCAGCTCAAATACTTCAGACAGCTGAATAATGCGATTATCTGGAACTACGTAAGCCTCTGGAAATTCTTTGAGTTGCTTCGCACATGGCACAGTTTGCAGCTGCTCAAAGGTCAGATCGTGGACAAGTTCACCAATATGGCTGGAACATTTTTCGGCCAAGAGTACTGGATCATGCCACACAGCTGGCACGTTATCGCGGGTGAGCACAATATCAAGTTCAAGGGTTGACACACCCATTTCGAGGGAACGGCGAAATGCGTAGGCGGATTCCTCGGTAAATTGGCCACGGCCGCCGCGGTGGGACTGGGCATCGAAAACTGGAAGTGGATAAGTATTCACGGTTGCCATTCTAAACCCAAAATGGCTTCGACTTGGGGTATCCGCGCAGCGCGACGACCGGACGCTCGCGCAATGCGATAGCGCGAAGGCCTGACGCTCGTATCACGACGACCCAACGCGCGCACTGCAACCACCTGCGCAGCGCGACGACCCGACACGCACGATATTTCCTCAATACTGCGCGCAATACTTCGCCAAATAAAAAGCAACACCCCAACCTGTGCTGATTCCTTTTTCAAGGATGCACTGTTGGAGTGTTGCTCAATTAAGCAGATTTTATGCTTCAGATTCAGCGTCTGATTCTGATGCTTCTGCGTCTTCACCTGGTCGTGGATCTGCGATAATCACCATTGCGGTGCGCAGCAAGCGACCATTGAATTCGTAGCCTTTGCGTAGAACCGTTCCAATGGCTTTGTCATCACCAGTGGACAGATCCTGCACTGCCTCGTGACGTTCTGCGTCAAAGACATCACCTTCGACACCGAATGCTTCTACTTTCAGCCCTGCAACAGTACTGACGAACTTGTCGCGGAAAGCCTTCAGTGGGCCTTCTGCCAGGTCACCGTGCTTTTCAGCCAAGTCAAGATCGTCAAGAATTGGCAGGAGGCTGGTCAGAACTTGCGCCTTCGCAGAGGTGATAATGCCATCACGTTCTTGAGCAGTGCGGCGACGGAAGTTGGCATACTCGGCGGTGATGCGCTGTAAATCTTCCGTGCGTTCTGCAAGTTGATCGGCAAGTGTTGGCTCTGCTGCAGTCTCTTCGGTGGTTTCCTCTGAGAGTGCATCAAGATCAACATCAACCAATGCTTCGGCGAGATCGTCGGCAAGCGTAGGATCTAGGACGTCCTCCGGCTGCTCGTCGCCATGTGGATGGTCCTGGCTCATGCTTACTTGTCTCCTTCTTCGTCAACAACCTCAGCGTCAACAACGTTGTCGTCAGCTGGAGCGCCTTCGCCTGCCTGTGCCTTTGCTGCCTCAGCCTCGTAGATAGCCTTACCCATCTCCTGAGCCTCAACGTTCAGCTTTTCGACGGCTTGCTTAATAGCCTCGATGTCGTCACCCTTCAGTGCCTCATCAACGGCATCAGCAGCTGCGATGACCTTGGTCTTGAGTGCTTCATCAACCTTGTCGGTGTTCTCATCAACAAACTTGCGAGTCTGGTATGCAGTAGATTCAGCAGAGTTGCGAACCTCTTGCTCTTCACGACGCTTCTTGTCTTCCTCAGCGTGAGCTTCCGCATCCTTGATCATGCGATCGATCTCTTCCTGGGACAGGCCAGAACCATCTTGAATCTTGATGGTGTTTTCCTTGCCGGTGCCCTTGTCCTTCGCGGTGACGTGCACGATACCGTTTGCGTCAATATCGAAGGTCACCTCGATCTGAGGCACACCACGTGGCGCAGGTGCGATACCACCGAGTTCGAAGGAACCAAGCAGCTTGTTGTGTGCTGCAATTTCGCGCTCACCCTGGAACACCTGGATCTGTACAGATGGCTGATTGTCATCTGCAGTGGTGAAGGTTTCGGAACGCTTGGTTGGAATGGTGGTGTTACGCTCGATCAGCTTGGTCATCACGCCACCTTTGGTCTCAATACCCAAGGAAAGTGGGGTGACGTCGAGAAGCAGCACGTCCTTAACTTCGCCGCGCAGCACGCCAGCCTGCAATGCAGCACCAACTGCCACAACTTCGTCAGGGTTCACACCCTTGTTTGGCTCACGGCCACCGGTGAGTTCCTTCACCAAGTCAGATACTGCTGGCATACGAGTGGAGCCACCGACGAGCACAACGTGATCGATCTCAGCGATGGAAACACCTGCGTCTGCAATCACCTGGTTGAATGGCTTCTTGGTGCGATCAAGCAGATCCTGGGTAATGCGCTGGAACTCGGTACGAGTCAAGGTCTCGTCCAAGAACAGTGGGTTCTTATCAGCATCAACGGTAATATATGGCAGGTTGATATTTGCCGACTGAGAAGCAGACAGCTCAATCTTTGCCTTTTCAGCAGCCTCACGCAGACGCTGCATTGCCATCTTGTCCTTGGAAAGATCAACACCAGAGGTGGACTTGAACTTCTCTACCAACCACTCAACAACGCGCTGATCCCAATCGTCGCCGCCGAGCTCGTTATCACCAGCGGTTGCGCGAACTTCCACAACGCCATCGCCGATTTCCAGCAAGGAAACGTCGAAGGTACCGCCACCAAGGTCGAAGACCAAAATGGTTTGTTCCTTCTCGCCCTTCTCCAGGCCGTATGCCAAAGCAGCTGCAGTTGGCTCATTCACGATACGCAGCACGTTCAGGCCTGCGATCTGGCCAGCTTCCTTGGTTGCCTGGCGCTGTGCGTCAGAGAAGTAAGCAGGAACGGTAATAACAGCGTCGGTAACATCCTCACCGAGGTATGCTTCTGCATCGCGCTTGAGCTTCATCAAGGTACGAGCGGAAATTTCCTGTGGGGTGTACTTCTTCTCGTCAATGCTGACGGTCCAATCGGTACCCACGTGGCGCTTCACGGAGCGGATGGTGCGATCAACGTTGGTAACAGCCTGGTTCTTTGCAGACTGGCCAACAATAACTTCGCCGTTCTTTGCGAATGCAACAACAGAAGGGGTGGTACGTGAGCCTTCTGCGTTGGCGATCACATTTGCTTCACCGCCTTCCAAAACGGCTACTACCGAGTTGGTGGTTCCGAGGTCGATACCTACTGCGCGTCCCATGATGGGCCTCCTTATGAAGTAATTTATTTGCTATTTGTTTGAAAGTTGATCTTCATTGACTCAACTTACCTTCGCTAACTTAGCACCTTTTCCAAATTCGTGCCAAGAAACTTGAGTAACCTAGGCTCAACTTTGATCTTGTCGCCATAGTAACGCAGAAACAAACTTATGTCTAGTAGACTCAACTTTTAAGAAAGGTGGCAGGTCAACATGTTGTTTACAGGTGTGGGATAGTTGGGAAAGGAGAAGTGGAAAGGAGATAGCAAAATTTCAAGTCTTATGAAGGAAATATACAGTTTGGGATACTGTGCACGTTGTTGTTCACAACGCTAAGGCAGGCTATAAGGTTGCAGCATTGAGGTCAGGAACATCGCCATCCCCGGCGCGGCACCACTGCACTCAATCACCCAGCACCACACCTCATCCACCGTAACCGCCCACCAGCGACGAAGTTTCCTCAAGGTTCCCTTCAAGGTTCCCTGCACATTTGCAGATAATTTCAGTATTCTCCCTAACAAAGACGCAAAGACTATGGCATAGTAATAATTCTTATGAGTAAACATAGAAATGATTTGCCACCGGAGTCAGAGCCTACTGACAATTCGGTTGATGCGTTTATCGAAAAAACAGTCGTTCAAGACGACGCCATCCTCGAGCACGGCACCGACGCTGCTCCTTCTGGCACGCTTGTTGCCGATGGAGCACAAACTGCCGAAGGCACTCTCGACGAGCCAACCGTTGCGCATATCGACCGTGCAATTATTTTGGGTCAAGATGGTCGTTGGCTTGCAGGTTGGGCACTGCGCTTTATCATTATTGTCGTCGCAGGTTATTTGCTCCGCCAAGGCTTAGGCATAGTTTGGACAGCACTGCTCCCAATTATTATGGCTTTGTTAGTGTCGACCGTTTTGTGGCCACCAGTTGCATGGCTGCGCGCACGCAAAGTTCCAGGAGCACTGGCTGCCGCGAGCGTTCTCCTTGGCTTCTTCGCCATCATTGGTGGCCTCTTTAGCTTCATGGCACCATCGGTTGCATCACAATCAAAAGATCTCGCGCGTGAAACCGTCGAAGGTATTCGTCAGCTGGAATCTTGGGTCAAAGGCCCACCACTAAATTTCAACCTCGAAGCACTTTCTGAGTTCATTCAAAAGATCACCACCTTCATTCAAAATCGACTCTCTGATATTGCCGGTGGCGTGTTCAGCGGCCTTGCAACCGCTGGTTCGATCGTCGTAACCTGCGTCCTCTTGCTTCTGCTGACGTTCTTCATGCTCAAAGACGGCCCTGGCTTCTTGCCGATGGTCCGCCGCATGACAGGTCCAAACGTCGGCTGGCATCTTACCGAACTCTTTACTCGCATTTGGAACACCCTTTCGGGATTCATCCGCACCCAAGCCATTGTTTCGCTTATCGACGCGGTGTTCATCGGCATTGGTTTGTTAATTCTTGATGTGCCACTTGCCTTCGTTCTGGCGGTCATTACCTTCGTTGCAGGATTCATCCCAATTGTCGGTGCCTTTACCGCAGGCGCATTAGCCATTATCATCGCGCTGGTTTCCAATGGCGCAACCAATGCACTGTTCGTCTTGATTCTGATCGTGATTGTGCAGCAGTTGGAAGGCAACGTTTTGCAGCCAATGTTGCAATCACGTGCAATGAATTTGCACGCGGCGGTAGTGTTGTTGGCCGTCGCACTTGGTTCAAGCATGTTCGGTGTTATTGGCGCATTCTTATCTGTGCCAATTGCGGCAACCTTGGCCATTATGATCCGCTACCACCAGGAACTTGTTGCGCTTCGTGCAGGTGAAATCACGTTTGAAGATATCACCCTCTCAACTTCCCACGAGGCGCTGCCGACCAAGAGTCACGAAGCAGCGTTCAAACTGTTCTCCGAAAAGCTGTCTTCCTTAGGCGGCTCAACACACGACAAAGAACAGTAGCGATTCCTCGCATCAGAATCGAAAACACCCCGAGGAAATGAACTGCTCCCCATTAGTTGGACTGAAAAATCAGATACCGAATATTGGGGAGCAGTTCAAAATCCTCGGGGTGTTTTGCGTCGTCAAGCATGCTTCACGACGCTTTGCATTTAGCCCCAAATAAAGTTCAGAGCCAGTACTGATACAGCAGAGACCGTGGCCGCCGCAGGCAAGGTAATGACCCATGCCAGTGCAATTGGGCGCATCAGCGACCAGTTTGCCGCCCGGTTCACAATGCCAACGCCGAGCACCGCGCCAATGAGAATATGGGTGGAAGAAACTGGAAGTCCGAGCATCGAAGCCGCCATCACCACGCCGGCAGCGGACATTTCAGCGGCGAAACCTGAAGCTGGGTGCATACGTGTCAGGCCAGATCCAACGGTTTGAATCACATAGCGACCAATGAACCAGAGGCCAGCGATCAGCGCAACGCCACAAGTAAGCATCGCAGCAGTTGGCACTGGAGCTTTTTCATTAATCGCGTTGGTTTTCAAGACGTCGAGCACCGCAGAAAACGGGCCAATCGCATTCGCAATATCATTCGAACCATGCGAGAACGCGAAGGCAGAAGCGGTAAAGACCTGCATCCAAGAGAACAAGATGAAGGTAGCGCGATCGACAGACTGACGCTTGAGTGTGCGCGCGAAGATTGAAATTGCCATCCACACCACTACGGCGATCATAATCAAGATTAAGGCGTTCTCCAGTGACGTAAGTCCAAGATGGAGATTCTTTAGGCCTTTGAACAGCATCATCGCGCCAATTAAGGCTGCGCCGGCAGCTGCAAGTGGTGGTACCCAGTTTTCCAGTGCTTTGTGAGTATTTAACGAATCACGTCGAGAGTTCAGCCGATGCAGATCACGATAATAATCAGATTCCAGGCAATCCGGATCAAAGTCCTTTTCCGCAATCAACGCAGCATCGCGCGACATTGCGTTGGTATAGGCCAATTGTTGCACCTCAGAGAGGCGCTCGAACGAGGATTTGAAATCTTTATGCAACTTCGCGCGCTCTTGCTTAATGGCACGAATTTCTTGATCGGCCTTTTCGTTATAGCCCAAGATACGGCGCTTAATCGCACCGAAGACGAAATATGCGACTACACCGCCAAGGACTGGTGAAAGTACCCACGATAACGCGATCGAACCGATTTTGTTCCACTGCACCATGTTCCAACTGCCGATGCCCTCATACAGGCCTAAGGCCAGTGCCGCACCGACGATACCGCCGATGATGGAGTGCGTGGTTGAAACCGGCCAACCCATACGTGTTGCGATCAACAGCCAGATAGCTGCACCAAGCAGCGACGACATCATAATGAAAGCGAAGTCGAGTGGCTGCAAGGCCACGGAATCAAGATCAACGATGCCTGATTTCACGGTGTCGGTAACTTCACCGCCGGCAAGCACAGCACCTGAAACTTCGAAGATGGCAGCCACAATCAGGGCTTGTTTCATCGTTAAGGTGCCAGCGCCAACAGAGGTGCCGAAAGAGTTAGCGACGTCGTTGCCGCCAATATTGAAGGCCATAAACACACCGAATGCGATGGCGGTGAGCAGCAATGCTTTATTTGCTTCAGGACCCACAAACCCAAATGACCAAAGGATGAACAGTAGAAGTGTAATTGCTAAAAGTCCACCAAAAGAGATATGCCACCATTTGTCGTTGGTGGCACTCGGTGGTGCAGGAACCGTCATCGTACTGTTAGACATGAAGTAATTGAACTTTCTCGTTTTCCTACATAGACACGAAATGGGTAACTAAGCGGGTTATAGTGCACCCGTGTGAGGAGTCTACCGCCCACGGGCAATAGGCGTCGAGCATGCAATGATTCCCAATAATGGCCAATTTTGGATTCTTTTTATGCTCAGCGACTGTCATGTTTCAACAAGACAGTAAGCTATCTCACTTTTTACTCGAATCGGATTGAGCATCACTCATGCAAGGATTAGCGCCGTTTCGTGCAAAAACGAAGTGATGATGCGAATAAAGATGACACCTCCAAAAGACCTATATTTCCTGCACAATATACCAATAATGGGCACGTACCCACCTTTTCTTGTCCCCCAGCAATGTGAAAAACATTACCCCCATTATGGTGGGGATTTGAGACGGTATGGTTGCCTTGATGGGTTTCTAGTTGCCAGAACACTTTGAGTTCGGAAACGGTGCAGTAGCGCAACCAGACCAGGCAGTAGCGTAGGTGAACGAAACAGTAACACCGGACAAACAACCTTAAAATCCCGTCAACTCACACCCAAACCCCAGTTCAATCCCGTATTTAGCCTAGGGCAAGTGGAAACGGAACTGCTGCGTACTAAGGTATTAAGGAATCTAGTTCTTCACACCTACGAGCCTGAAAGAGTCATTCATGCCGCTTGCACTCAGTCCGACAACGATACTCGGTATCCTCGGCGTACTGTTATCACTGCCTGCTTGGTGGTATTTCGCACGCGCAGTTGCTCGCATCTTCAAGCTCATTTCCTCTGGTCAGCCAACCCCAGGGCGCACGAACGCCTGGACGAAGCGACTGACCACCTTAATAATTGAGGTGTTCTTACACAAAGAACTTCTGCGCAAACCGGCAGTTGCACTGGCGCACTGGTTTGTCATGCTTGGATTTTTAATTGGTTCACTTGTGTGGTTTGAAGCGTATATCCAAACATTCGCACCACATTCCGGCTGGCCGATCCTGGCGAATCTGCAGCTGTATCACTTTGTCGAGGAAGTTTTAGCTCTTGGCACGGTCGTAGGCATTAGCTTCTTAATGGCACTTCGCCTAAAAATCTCCAACCGGGATCGCTTAGCCAGGTTTTATGGTTCAAATTCCAAAGCCGCCATCTTTGTTGAATTCGTTGTCCTTATCGAAGGCATCGGCATGCTGCTGGTCAAAGCCGGCAAAATTGCAACCTACGGACACGCCTCTATCTGGGCAGATGCGTTCACCCGCCACCTTGCCATCCTCCTGCCTGCTTCACCAATAATGGTGAGTGCATTTGCGCTGCTCAAACTCTTAACCGGCATGATTTGGCTCATCGTCGTGGCCCACAACATCCACTGGGGTGTGGCATGGCACCGTTTCTTAGCCTTTTTCACCATCCTCTTTGGCCGCTACCCCACTCGCGCCAAAGCCCTCGGCGCCCTCCCACCACTTGTTTCCGCAGGCAAGAACGTCACCATCGAAAACTTTGATGACTTCGAGGATGAACCAACCCTTGGCGTCGGCAAGCTTCACGACGCACCGTGGAAGATGCTTCTCGATTCCACCACGTGCACCGAATGTGGTCGCTGCCAGGAACAATGCCCGGCGTGGCACACCGAAAAACCGCTGAGTCCGAAGATGCTTATGACTGATATTCGGGATGCTGCAGTTCGGCACTCGCGGTATTTGGATGATCCTGAAACGTTTGCCGTTGACACGAGTCATGCGGGCGTTGATGTGCTGAAATTAGTTGGTGAGCATGCAGTATCTGCCGAAGCATTGTGGAGCTGTACCAACTGTGGTGCATGCGTGGAACAATGCCCAGTTGATATTGAGCATATTGATCACATTGCGAATTTGCGCCGCTACCAGGTACTTAGCGAATCGGCATTCCCAAATGAATTGGCCGGAATGTTTAAAAACCTTGAGGCCAAAGGCAATCCGTGGGGTCAGCCGAAGCAAGAGCGGCGTTCGTGGATTGAGCAGGCTCGTCAAGATGGGCTTGAGGTACCAATTTTTGGGGAAGATATTACTGACTTCTCCGATACTGAATATTTATTCTGGGTCGGTTGTGCTGGAACGTTTGACGAAGCAGGCAAGCGAACCACTCGTGCCGTCGTCGAATTGCTGCACACTGCGGGTGTAAAGTTCGCAGTGCTTGCGCAAGGTGAAACCTGTACTGGCGATCCAGCGCGTCGTGCCGGTAATGAATTTTTGTTCCAGCAATTGGCCATTGAAAATATCGCAACGCTGAATGAAGCCTTTGCTGGTGTAGGAAAAGGTCAGCGCAAAATTATTACCAGTTGTCCGCACTGCTTTAATACTTTGCGCAATGAATACCCTGATTTTGATGGTTATTTCGATGTTTTCCACCACACGCAACTGCTGAATCGTTTGGTTCGTGAAAAGTTGCTGACTCCAATTCCGCGTGGTCCTGAAAACCGCAGGCCAGTGACGTATCATGATCCGTGTTTCTTGGGTCGCCACAATAAAATCTATGATCCACCGCGCGAACTGGTTGCAGCAACTGGGGTCGAGCTGGTTGAGATGGCTCGCAGCAAAGGCACCGGCTTCTGTTGTGGCGCCGGCGGTGCACGGATGTTTATGGAAGAAAAAACTGGCACACGCATTAACGAACATCGCGCACAGGAAGCTGTTGCAACGGGTGCCGAAACCATTGCCGTGGGATGCCCATTTTGTAACACCATGATGGCAACCGGCGTGAAAAACACCACGCCTGAGCGTGCCCCTGAAATTCGTGATGTTGCGCAAATGCTTCGCGACGCTATTCTCGTGGACGATAAGCTGCCACCAGCACGCGCCAAGCAGTTTATTGAACAGCCAAAACGTAGTCAGGCTGGTGCATCGACAGCGCGAGTAGAAAAAGACCAATCAGATGTTGCAGTCAGAAAAGATGCGGACGCTAAGGCTGCTACGGCTACCTCGACTACAACGGCGACTTCGACTAGCACGGCGAAATCACATGATACAAGTGCGGCGGCAAGTGCGGATTCTGTTCCATCCGTATCTGTTCCGCCAATGCCATCCGTAGCTGTTCCACCAGTGCCGGGCGGTGCGGTGCCGACTGTGCCGAAAGTACCTGGAGTCGCGGTGCCGACGCCGGGTGGTGCGGTGCCGACCGCACCGGGTGTAGCAGTACCAGCAGCGCCAGGTGTTGCAGCACCTCCTGTTCCAGGAAATGCTGTACCAAGTGTGCCAACGCCAGCCACGCCACCTGCACCAAAGGTACCGACTGTGCCAAATGCTGCAGTACCACCTGTGGCAACGCCACCTGTGCCATCAAACGTAATGGTTCCAGCTGCACCAAAGGTTCCAACGCCAGCAGTGCCAAAAGTACCTGTACCCCCAGCAACCCCAAGCGTTGCAGTACCACCAGTACCAGGAAGTGCCGTACCAGCTGCAGCCACACCACCTGCACCAAAGGTACCGACTGCACCAACGACACCAGCAGTGCCAAAAGTACCTATACCCCCAGCAACCCCAAGCGTTGCAGTACCACCAGCACCAACGCCACCTGCGGTACCAACTATCGCTCCGCAACCACCAACGGCACAACCACCGCAACCACCTGCGCCACCAACAAGCTAAACTAAGGAATATTTCTACAGACTAATGCCACACAACGTTGAGATATTCAACAGTCTGTACCGAAGTTTGCGCCACTTCAAAATTCGCTAAAGTAGGAAACATGAATATGCCTTCAAATCCTGAGTACCGTCTCACTGACCAAGAACGTGCAGAGGCAATCGACGCTCTGGCAAAGCATGTTGCAGCTGGTCGTATTGATCTTGATGAATACGAAATTCGCGTAGACATCATTACCAGCGCTGTCACTCACGGCGATCTTGAACAAGTATTTTACGATCTGCCGCCTGCCGAAGACACCATGCAGGAAGCAGAACTTGCGGCAATGTACACGCGAGCAGAAATTTATCAGGCTTATAAAGATGGCAAACGCATTCGCCTTGGCATCCTCTTACTTTCCACTTTTGCCGTACTCAGCATTGAGCAGGCATTTCACTCACAACCATCATTGTTCTTTATAGTCGGCGTAACGCTCTACATTTTGCTCTATCTGATCAAAATTGGCCCATCATCGTGGTACACACCATCGCCTCGCGAACTTGCGCGCCAGCGTCAACGCGACTTGGAAATGGCCTACCAAGAGCATCAGCAACGCATTAGGATGCTCAGTGCCAAGCAACGTGCTGAGCTCACAGCATTTCGAGCACAAAAGCGCGCCGAAATCGCCAATCATGCACTTGAAATGACTGAAAACATGATGCGAAAACTCAATAAGCCAAAAGGTTCGTAACATGTAACAGGATCAACTCGTAAAGGGTTGGTCCTGTTGTTATTTTTCTCGCATAGCGCACACTTGTTGGTCTCCTCCCAAAAGTGGCACAATTGACGACGTGAATACAAACGAGGAAGCTCAGTCACGACCAACGGTACGTCGCCCACGACGTATTTTTGATCAGTCGGAAAAAATGAAAAATGTGCTCTACGAAATTCGTGGTCCGGTTGCTGAAGAAGCAGAACGCCTCGAACTCGATGGCCACCGCATTTTAAAGCTCAACACAGGCAATCCGGCGATCTTCGGTTTTGACGCTCCCGATGTCATCTTGCGTGACATGATCAAGGCCCTACCAACTTCCCAAGGCTACTCCACTTCCAAGGGCATTATCCCAGCTCGTCGCGCAATTGTGACTCGCTACGAAGTGATCCCAGATTTCCCTTCCTTCGACATTGAAGATATTTATCTCGGCAATGGTGTCTCTGAGCTGATCACCATGACCACCCAAGCGCTGCTCAACGACGGCGATGAAGTGCTTATTCCGGCACCGGACTATCCTCTCTGGACAGCTGCAACCTCACTAGCGGGCGGCAAACCAGTGCATTATCTCTGCGATGAAGATGACGATTGGAATCCATCAATCGAGGATATTCGCGCGAAAGTTTCCGAAAAAACCAAAGCCATTGTGGTGATTAATCCGAATAACCCAACTGGCGCGGTGTATTCTCGCGAGGTGTTGCAGCGAATCGTCGACGTTGCTCGCGAGTACGACTTGCTTGTGCTTGCCGACGAAATCTACGACCGCATTCTTTACGACGATGCAACGCATATTTCTCTCGCTACCTTGTGCCCAGATTTGTTGTGTATTACGTTCAACGGATTGTCCAAGGCTTATCGTGTAGCTGGATATCGTGCTGGGTGGATGATTGTCACTGGTCCGAAACATCGAGCACGTGGATTTATTGAAGGCCTCGACTTGCTTGCGGGCACTCGTTTGTGCCCAAATGTGCCAGCGCAGCATGGCATTCAGGTCGCCCTTGGTGGCCGGCAATCGATTTATGAGCTCACCGGTAGTGGTGGACGCCTGCTTGAGCAGCGCAATGTTGCGTGGGAAAAGCTCAATTCCATTCCAGGTGTCAGCTGTGTCAAGCCGATGGGTGCACTGTATGCCTTCCCGAAGCTTGATCTGAATCATTATGATATTCATGATGATGCCCAGCTCATGCTGGATTTATTGCGTCAAGAAAAGATCTTGCTTGTACACGGCACTGGTTTTAACTGGCCAAAGCCGGATCACTTCCGTGTGGTCACGCTTCCGTGGAAAGATGAACTCGCGGTTGCTATCGAGCGGCTTGGTAACTTCTTGTCCAGCTATAAGCAATAGCAGCACTGGTAACGTCAACGCATACTGAGCGCATACTGAGCGCGACGCATACTCAGCGTGATGAAGACTCACCGCAGCTGTACACATACCAGACACAAACTGCCACCACGAGCCTTGGAATCTCCCCGATATGAGATTCCAAGGCTCGTGGTAGTTTTCGGCAGATTCTATGGATATTGCACATAACTAGCTGGGTGTGAATCATAACTTGTAGACTATGAGGTTACGGCTAGTAGCACTTGAACAAAGGAGTTCGTCATGGGCAAACATGCACAGCTGGATCACCCGTCTCACCAGCACACATGGACGCTTTGGCGCGTCGTTTTGTTCGTCTTTTTAATCCTCTGGGGAGCTGCCAGCATCATCGGCACAGCCATGCTCTGGCCAGGTGATAAGCAACCCAATATTGCGCCAGAGTTTTATTCCGCCTTTAGCCTTGGGCACAAGCAAGTCGCTGGCACTGTGGTCAGTGAAGACCAAGGTGCATGTAATGCCCCAGAATCAGGCCAGGTGTTTGACACCTCACCACGAATCGCACCAGGCAGTACAGAAAATTGCAATTGGTTTATTGTAGAACTTACCGAAGGCGAACATGCTGGTAAACGCACATTATTGGTCAATACTGGCCAAGTTGGCGATCCTGAACTTGCCGTCGGCGCGCATATTAAGTTGCTCGAGTCCTCCTCTGATACAGGAGAGAAAAGTTACGCGTTTGGCGATATTGATCGCACAATCCCACTTGCCATCTGGGCATGTATCTTCGCAGCGTCGATCATAGCCCTTGCACTCATGCGCGGTGTCCGCGCGCTGGTTGGCTTGATTATCACCATGGCAATCGTGGGCTATTTTACGTTGCCAGCACTCTTGCTTGGCGAAAACCCAATGGCAATTGCAGTCTTTTCAGGTGCGTTAATCCTGCTCACCGTGGTAATTTTCGTGCACGGTTTCAACTGGAAATCCGCCTCGGCACTCGGTGGCACACTTACAGCACTTGCAATTTCAGCTTGGCTGGCAACAATTGCGATTGATCATAATCAGCTACGTGGACTTGGCGAAGATGGCAATCTCTACATTTTGCTCTATCTGCCGGATGTGAATGTCATTGGCCTCATGCTCTGTGGTTTTACTATCGGTTCGCTTGGCGTGCTCAACGACGTTGCCATTGCACAGTCTTCAACTGTCAATGAGCTGGCGGAATTAAATCCAGACGCAACCCCGTGGCAGCTATTCGTTTCTGCCATGCGAGTTGGCCGCGATCATATTTCTTCCATGGTGTACACCTTGGTCTTAACCTACACAGGTGCCAGCTTGCCAATGCTGCTATTACTCTCTGTCGTCGAGCGCCCGCTTGGACAATTTTTCACCAGCGATATCATGGCAACTGAACTCATGCGCTCTGGAGTTGGCGCCTTGGCATTAACCTTAGCCGTGCCAATCACCACGCTCTTTGCTGCCTATACTGTTTCAACTTCGGCACTACATGCAACTGGCGCAAAAGATATCGTCATGGGCGGCCACAGCCACTAACAAGACCAAAGGCCTGCCACTTTCCTTTGCGGCAGGCCTGCTTTGCAGCTTGTTTTTTCTTATCTGGGATTCTCCGAGCACGCGTTCGCAATTGCAAATGCGCTTCCAAACGCTCCGGGCTCATCGCCCACATCCGGCGATCTTTGGAGGCTTGTTTTCCCACATCGCTCTCCTTTCAATCAGAGCTATACAGCGAGATTCACTTTAGACACTCACATGCCCTCGCGCAATACCCCGATACTCCCAACCCGCAGCTTGCCACTGACGTAGATCAAGGCAATTACGTAAATCCAACACCTTCTTCTTAGCCACAACCTGTTGCAACCAAATAGGATCAAGCTTCACAAACTCGTCCCATTCGGTTGCAATAATCACCAGTTGCGCGTCTTCCACGCACGCAACCAGTGTCTCCTGCACAGTTACTTCTGGCACACTGGCACGAACGTGTGCACCAGCTTTCGGGTCATACACATGCACATCCACCGCGTGCTGGGACAATCCACGCGCCAATGCCAATGCCGGCGAATGCCGAATATCATCAGAGTTTGGCTTAAACGCGCACCCCAACACCGCAATTTTTGCCCCTGCCGGTGTTGGTACAAGGCGCAAAGCGTCGTCAAGCGCGTTGGTAATACGCGTTTCGTTAATAGCGGTTACAGCATTGAACAAGGCAGGCACGCTTTCGATCTGCGCGTCTCGTGCGGCAGCGATGAAACCTTGCACATCTTTTGGCAAGCAACCGCCACCATAGCCAAGCCCGGCGCGTAAATACTGCGAGCCGATGCGCGAGTCCAACCCGAGGATTTGCGCGACGTCGCCAATATCGGCATCATGCTGCCCGCACATATCAGACACCGCGTTAATAAAGGACAATTTCAGCGCCAAAAACGCATTCGCTGCCACCTTCGACAACTCCGCTGTCGCCCAATCGGTGACAATTAGCGGCACACCCTCGGCCAACATTGGAGCGTAGAGCTGCTCAAAGAATGCTTGCAGCGACGATCCCTGCTGCAAACCAACAACAATGCGTTCAGGATGTAAGGTATCGGCAATCGCGTTGCCTTCGCGTAAAAATTCCGGGTTCCAGACCAGCTCAATTTGTGCATCGGCATGCTGCAAACTCCTAATCAGCTGCTGCAATTGTGCGCACGTTCCTGCAGGTACAGTCGATTTTCCAACAATGACATGCGATCCGCGCAAAAGTGGCACCAGTTGCGTCAAGGCCTGTTGAATCGCGATTAGATCAGTGCGGCCATTTTCATCTGCCGGAGTCCCTACCGCAAGAAAATGCAGGTGAGCAGTGGTGGCCGCATCGTGATAATTATTGCTGATGCGCAATTTTCCATTGCTCATCTGCTTTTCGACGAGGTCGTGCAAGCCCGGTTCATACAACCATTGCTGGCCACTGGCAATGGCTCCAATGCGTGTGAGATCGTGATCCAGACCAATCACGGTGTGCCCAAGTGAAGCCATACAGGCAGCGTGGGTGAGTCCTAAATAGCCCAAACCGATCACTGTCATTTCCATCATGACTCCTTTCGTGCTCAGCAGGGACTTATTAAGAAAACGACCTATTACGAGCAGTTCAGAACAAAGACCTCCGGTGTGGATCTGGTATTTCCCACCGGAGGTTGATCGTTTGTGACGCGCTACACCGTGCTGCGACTTGGACGTTGATCGCAGCAGACGTAAGCGTCGATAAGCACAGGCCTTGGCAGAGCCGGCCTAAACACGCAGAGCTCAGCGGTGGCCGACGCGAGCCGAGCACCACGCGAGCTGAGACCGGTCTTAATCGCGGAAGTTGAGATACGCCTTGGAAGGAGTCGGACCGCGCTGACCTTGATATTTAGATCCAAGTAAGCTCGAACCATACGGCACTTCAGCAGCACTGGTCATCTTAAACAGTGCCAGCTGGCCAACTTTCATGCCAGGCCACAAGGTGATTGGCAGATTGGCAACGTTGGAAAGCTCAAGGGTGATGTAACCAGAAAAACCTGGATCGATAAAACCTGCGGTTGAGTGGGTCAGCAGTCCAAGGCGACCAAGCGATGATTTGCCTTCCAAACGCCCTGCCATATGCGCTGGCAAACTGAATTTTTCCAGCGTCGAACCAAGCACAAACTCACCTGGATGCAACACAAATGGCTCATCAGGGGCGACTTCCACCAAACTAGTCAGCTCATCTTGCTGCTGCTTTGGATCAATATGTGTGTACTTCGAGTTGTTAAACACTCGGAAGAACCGATCCATGCGCACATCGATACTCGATGGCTGAATCAACTCTGGTTCAAATGGTTCGATGACCAGCTCGCCGGCATCAATCGCGGCACGAATATCATGATCTGAATAAAGCACGTGTTCTAGTGTAGTGACTTGTGGTCGTTGATACTGGAGTACACACCCTGCGGCTGCTACATCTTATATTTCCCTATTAAGGAAATATCATCTCATTTTTGAAGATTCAGGACACGCGTACTGTTAATTTTAGAAAAATATTCTTTCGACAATTTTCTTCATACCACGAAGTCAGAGGCATAAAGTGGGATACTTGTCAGAGAGAATCAACGGGAACTTTACAATCATTGGTTTACACCAAGCAATAATTCGTGTACGGTTGTAACAACATCATCATAAGTAACGTGAATATCCTTCTCTTTGAACCACTTGCTCGTATTGCAAGACCGATCAGAGCAGTACTTTCGTTTCCTATGGTGCGTTTGTATTCATCCCCCCGACGAAAGGAGCATAAGAATTATGGGTTTCTTAAAGAAGCAACCTCACAAGCTCTCTCATCGATGGGGTCAGTTATTCAGCACTTTTCTCGTTGAAGAAGAAAAGCCTGCTTCGGCAGATGTAGCAGCCCCAATCGATTCCGACAGCACCGATGATTTGCTTGATTTCATGCAGCAAACCATCAAGGCGCATCACTCAGATCACGCCGCAGCAGCTGGTCCTGCTTGCCGCATCCTCTTCGTTTCAGAAGACAATGCAGCACGTACCCAGATCGCTTCTGCTTATACTCGCTACCTTGGCGGCGAACAAGCATTTGTTCGTTCCGTTGGTTTAAGCCCAGCGTATTGCGTTGATCCGGTTGTGATTGAGGTATTAAAAGAACGTGGCGTGCCAACCGAAGATCTCAAACCAAAGACCTTCAACCCGCATTCACTGCACAATATCGACGAAGTGATCAGCTTTGGTGCAAATACCAAGATTGGCAATAATGCTCAAACTTGGACCATTCCAAAAAACACCGATGATAAAGCACTCGTCCACCGCATGTGCGACGAAGTAGAAGCACACGTTCGCCAATTGCTCACCAAGCTTGGCATTGAACCGCGCCCGCATAGTGATCTCATTCCAGAGTTCATGGCTGCGTAATCTTTTTTGCACACCGGCTGATTGTTTTCACGACAACCAGCCGGTGTTTTGCATATACGCACCTATCTCTTGCGGCAGCTTTCTACAATCTTTCACTTGGCATTTTGCAGCGCCAGCACGAATGTAACACACACGGCCGCGTCGTAAAGCCTCTCAAAAAGCTTGCCGACGCGGCCGTGTGGATGTATTTCAGCTGGGCTTAACCACAGCGCACAATTGGCGAAGGATCGTAGACCGTTGTTTGCGTTTCACGGAACAGTTCCTTGCCTTGGAGATCGCGCACAATTCGGGTGTCGCTGGTGGTAAAACCTGGTGCGCCACCGGAAGGCGAGCATTCGTCTGCAGGAACAGTCACGGTATGCGGTTGGGTTGGTGCCCACCTGCCGCCATTGCGCGATTCAACATTGACAGTTTTCATACCCATCAGTTTGACGGTCACACTGCCACCACCAACTGATGAGATAATCCGAACTGGATATTTGCTGGTGTTTTTGAACTTCAGATCAATCGCACCCTCGTACACCGTAGCTTCGCGGCCCGCTGGGTAGCGCGAAATATAGTACGAATGCGGCGTGTGACTGACATCTTCCATGCCTGCAAAATATGCGGCATTGTAGAGCGTTGTCGCGAATTGCGAAATACCGCCGCCAACTGCGGTATCGGCACGACCGTTGAGAATCACACCAGATTCCACAAACCCTTGGGCGACACCGCGTGGGCCGGTATAACCATTCAGACTAAAGACCTCGCCTGGAGCAACAATCGCACCATTCACGATCTCTGCCACACGCGCAATATTGACACCAGATGCTGCCGAATATCCTTGGGTGGTAAATTCACCGGCAACTTCATCGAATGTGGCGACCTTGGCCATTTCAGTAGTAAAGGTTGCTGGATCATCAATATAGATAGCATCGAAGGTGCGCGGATCATTGCCGATCACGCGAGCATCGAAGCCTTCAAAGGTTGCATCCCAATCAATTCGCACACCATCTTGATGCGGTGTAATTGAGCGACCGTTGCTTGTCAAAGAAATATCGGCGTTTTTGCGCGGAATGATGGTTGATTGCAGCTGTTCCAATAAAATATTTTGTGCAACATCGTGATCAATCTCAATCTTAAACTCACCTTGATCTGGGACAAAGTGCACAACTTCTCCCATGCGTTGTGGCGGAATTACACCATCAACACCATCACGCCCGTGCACGGTAATAGGTGCCGAAACCGCTAACGCGGCTTCGCCATCAACCACGCGTTGCACCTTTTCAGCCGTATATTCCGGCACGAGAATCGACGCATCAACACTCACGCCTTCAGGATCAAGCCATTCAGTTGGCACGCTCGTTGCCAACCACGCACGTTCGATGCGAATACCGTTGGCCGGCTCAGGTCGAACCACAACCTTGCCGTCTTCTAGTACCACGCCACCATCGACTGGGTCTTTGGTCAGTTCCGCGGTGAGACGATCAAGTTCTGGATCTAGTTTTGCTTGGTCCACTTGGGAGACAATTGGAATCTCATAGGTGGTAAAGAAACTGCGCACGCGCACAAATGGATTCAACGGTTGCTCACCAGCACCGGCGAGCGTTTGGGCAACGTCAATGCCTAAACCTGCAACTTTGGGATCAAGCTGTGCCTGATAATCACCGGCATGCACAATCACCGGCTTTTCAAGGATCGATTGCAGTTGTTCTTCGAGCTTTGATGCCGCTTCTTCGCTGGTTAATCCGCCAATCAAAACACCACCCACAGTTGTGCCACGCGGGATCTTGCCTTGATTCAGCGCCAAATCGGCACCATACGCAATTCCACCGAGTAGCAACACACCGAGCAATGACCCAAGCACCGCCTGCTTCACGCGGCGAGCGACTGTTGATTGTTGCGTTGCTTTTTTACTCACATTGACTAATTTACATGGGTTTTCGCGAAAAGTACTGATTTATTGTTGCGTATTTGCTATACGACGCACTTTTGCATCAATTTCTTCAACTGTCATCTCATCGCGATGCACCATTGCCACAACGGTGTCGATTGCCGCATCAAGGTCAGCTGTCGATAACCATAATGCTTGATCCGCTCCTGCCTCCAAAGCTCTGGCAACTGCCTCTGGAACACTAAAGTGTTCGGTAATTGCCTTCATTCCTGATAAATCATCAGTGTAGATAACACCTTGAAAACCAGATTGGGCAGGTATGCGTCGTAAAGCAGCATAGGCGCGAGGATTAACGGTTGCAGGCACATTTACGCCTTGCGCATCTTCCCAACCTGGGACCACCAAGTGTCCGACCATGACGGCAACGTCAGGTAGCTGGAGGACCTGCATATATGGCAGCATATCGTGGCGCTGGAGTTCAGCCAGCGGCAAGGTTGTGACACCGCCGAGATGGGAATCGCCAGACGCACGGCCATGGCCAGGGAAGTGTTTGAATACGGGAGTCACGCCGGCGTCTTGCATGCCTTGTGCGAATGCTGTGGCGTAGGCAATGGTGATCGTAGGGTCGGTAGAAAACGCGCGATCGCCTACGACTTCTAGGTCACCACCGTCGAGATCAACTACTGGCGCGAAGTTCACGGTGATGCCCCGGCGCGCCAGATTTTCGCCCATCTGGCGCGCGAGATCGCGCACTTGTGCAACGGTATGCTGTGCTGCCATCAGGCGCGGCGCAGGAAACTCCCCAAAGATTTCGGGGAAGCGCAAGACACGACCACCTTCAAAATCGATGCTGACGGCAAATGGTCGTTGGATCTGTGCCCGAAGCGCGGCAATGTCGCGTCCTGGGGTGGTCAAAAGTGCAGGGTCGGTGTCAGATCCGATGAAAATACCACCGGCACCGCGCTCGAGGGCGTAGACCGCGTCATCATAATTGCGCACGCCGACCATCATGGTGGTGGCGATGCGTTGGCGCAGCTCGTGTTCAGCAGGCTGTAAAGCTTGGGCTGTTGATGGCGAGGCACTGGTGGTCGTTACCAAAGTGCTGATTGTTGTGGGTGGAATCGGTACAGACGAAGTTTCAACAGGTGCTTCGATGTGTGCACAGCCGACCAACGCGATGCTGCATGCACCTAGCGCTGCGATACGCGCCAGGTGCCGAATGTAGCGTGTACGTAACTGCTGGTAGGAATGATAGAACTGGGCAGTACAGCGTTGTGAGTGTGGTTGTTGTTGAAAATCTGTCACGATATTCAGGCTACTGGAACATGTAGCAGTGCCACGAAATTGCAGGTGCCGACGGCAGTTGAGTGGCGCGAAGTGGAGAAATTGCAGGTACGAGCGCACTGAATGCGTCACGTAATTTAAGGCGTTTAGCTGTGCAATTCCTGTAATTGCTGCTATCTTGGCAGTATGGCTTTTGAAAGCGATTCTTTGAACCGACGCACACTTGGCCCTGTGATCGCCAGTGCTGTTGTTGGCCTGAGCTTAGGCATCGCTGCTGTCATTGGCGCATCTGTCTTCACTGAGAATCCAGCCTTTGGTGAATCTACCTCATCGGCTGACCAATCTGTATTAGGCGATCCGGAATACGGGACGCGTCGATAAGCATAACTGTGGCAAAGCACCGACTTCGCGCGTTCTATAACAGCGCATACGCAGGTGTTTTGCTTTGTCTTACAATAATTTTGGCGCAGCCGTGGGGCCTGATCGCAGCCGATACCAAGCACGATCTGACTGCCAATCCGCTGCAATTTCTATGGCGCGCAAGCTTCGCGTATAACGATGTATTCACGTTTGGCCAGGTGCAAAACCAGGCCTACGGCTATATGTTTCCGCACGGCGCCTTCTTTGCGCTCGGTTCGGTGCTCGGCTCGCCAAGTTGGGTAACCCAGCGCCTCTGGTGGTCGCTCGTGACCATCGTTGGGTTCGTAGGCATGCGAATGCTACTTTCCCGCATTGGTGTGCGCAGTTCGTGGCTGCTGACACTCGCGAGTCTGCTGTACGTTTTTTCGCCGCATACGCTGAGCACGCTGACCACAATTTCCTCGGAAACTTGGCCGATGATGCTCACTCCGTGGATCCTGATTTCCTTAATAGGGGTTGTGGGGCAAACCCGCAGCTGGCAGCACATCTGGCGCTCCGTCATCCCCATCGGTCTGTTGGGGGCCATTAACGCCACTGCAACACTTGCCGCGATCATTCCAGCCGGCTTGTATTTCCTCTATAGCCTGCTTACCGCCTCATCTGTTGCCCAACTACGCCGCGGCCTGGCGGAACTGTGTGTGTGGATGGTTGCCAGCATCACGATCAGTTTGTGGTGGATTGTGCCGTTGTTGCAATTTCGCACCGTCAGCCCACCGTTTACCGACTTCATCGAAAACGGCACCACTACCACCACCTGGTTTCACCTGGCCGAAATCCTGCGCGGAACCACCCACTGGGTGCCATTTGTTGATACCGAACGGATTGCAGGGCACGAACTTCTCACCAATCCGTGGCTGATTATCGCCACGTTCGGCATCGCCACAATCAGCCTGTACGGACTCGGGACGCTGCGCACCAAAGCGCTTATCGACGCTCATTTCTGGATCTTCCTTTTCGGTTTGGGCATCTGTTGTCTTGCGGCAGCACATCAATTCCCTACCTGGCTTGATAGTGGCATTGGCGTGGCGTTTCGCAATCTGCACAAACTCGATGCCTGGATTCGCTTGCCGTTAATGATTGGGCTTGCCAGCCTTGGCGGCATGCGGGTTGATGCGGGTGCGGAGCGGGTAGGTGCCGGTACGGAGCTGGGCGCGGGCAGCGCGCAGGCAGGCGCTGCTCCCGCTGTTCCCGGCGCTGCTTCCAACCCACCTCGCACGCCTCAATACCACCAGTGGGCCTGGCATTGGGAACACGAAAGTGGACCTGCACGGCAGCGTCGACAAGCAGCGATTGGCATGCTACTTGTGCTCGGAATGGCCGCTATGGCGCCGGCGTGGTCATTCCGCTTATTGCCGCAAGGCGCATATCAAGCGGTTTCCCAGGACTGGCAACGCGTGGCCGACTATGTGAACACTCACGCCCGTGGCACGCGCACGCTCATCTTGCCAGCGGCGCGATTTGCACGACAAGACTGGGGCTGGACGCGCGATGAACCAGCGCAAGCCTTATTTGACGTGCCATGGGCGGTTCGGGATGCGATTCCGCTGGTTGATCCCGAGACCATTCGGGGGCTTGATGGTCTGAGCCAATTTCCAACCGAGGCGAATCTGCTGCGCCACGGGATCGGTGCTGTGGTGATTCGTCATGATCTGGTGCAACAAGAATTGCCTTTGCAGGACGTCGAGCTGCATCCAATTGCACACACGCGTTTTGGAGAACTGGAAGTTTTGCTGCTTGACCCCACTTATGAGCTGTCGATTGTGGATGCCTCAGCGGTGACATCCGTTGCTGGCGGCGGCGAAGTTTTAAGTTTTTTACCCTCCGGTGAATACCAATTTGTGCAGGAAAACGCCACGATTGTCACGGATACGCCACTAGCCCAAGCACGCAATTATGGATCACTGACCGGTGGATCAGGTGTTGTGCCGGCAGATGCAGTGCAAGCTCATACACAAGATGTGCATAACCGCGTGCCGGATTATCCAACCACGAGTCCAATTGTTGGGATTCGTGAATATGGTGTGCGGTTAAAGGTTTCATCTTCTGGTGCCGATGCCACGAACTTCCCACGTCCTGATCCAAACCACGGTGCCCACGGCATGATCGATGACAATCCCACCACTGCCTGGTATCCAGCGTTTGGTGCTCAAGATGGCGCAACGGCCACCTTTGAATTTCCGACACAGTTGCACACCCCTCGCCTACGACTGAAGATCGTTGCTGCAAACTACCAGCCAGATAGTGCCACCACGCTATATATTGATACAGGTCATGGACATATGAGTCAGCTGGTTCGCGCTGGAGAAGATTACGAGTTTGTGCTGCCAGGGTCCAATATTCAAACGCTTTCCCTGAGCCTTGGGGCATCCGCAACACCTATCGGTATTGATAACGTGACCATCGAGCATCACCCCATGCGCGCCACTGTGCATGTCACCAGTAGTGCTCACACGCGGGCCTTTATCTTCCAGCGGCACAGCGTTGCCACAACGTTATTACAACGCGAATTTGAACTACACCGCCCAATGCAGCTAGACATTGAGGCCAGCCGATGCACGAACGCGGTTGTGATCAACCAGGTTTCGTATCGCTGTGGTGCAACGGTGTCCTTAGAGGCTGGGGTGCATCGGTTGGAAAGTTATGCGCCGCGCGTTGAGCTGCGAGAACACGATTTTTCCTTAATAGGGAAATCGACCCCAATCCCAGCTATCCATGAACCCGCATCCTCGTTCTTTGACACGCCATCAATCACCCAAGCACAGATCACTGCCGCCGACCACCTGCGCTATCTCAACGTGCATCGCAGCGCATCGCCTGGCTTGAGTGGCACACTCAACGATATTCCACTGGAACCTGTCACACTCAACGCCGGCATGCAAGCGTTTGCAATCCCAGCCGGCACGCAGGGACAATTCCGCCTGGAGTTTCGCCACGCAGATGCCTACCGATATTCCTTAGGATTCGGCCTGTTACTTGCCGTCGCACAGCTTGCGCTTATGTGCGCTGTTGTGTTGCGTTCTCGCACGAAGCTTTTCGACGCAACCACTTCCCCATCTTCATCACAACCAACCAATGCCTTGGCAATCGGGATCAGCCTGCTGCCATTCATACTTGCCAGTGTGCTGACGGTGCAATGGTGGATCCTGCCAATTCTGCTCGTGGTTGTGCTCACACGCGCGGTGACAGTATTTTCGCGTGCATTTTTTGTCGGCGCTGCTGGATTCCTCATTGCGCTGTGGTGTGCGCGTGCGCCTTGGCCAACACCACATTATGCGGCAGCAAGCATGCTGGTAGAAGTGTGGTGTATAGCGCTATGTTGGTGGGCGTTTATGCCTGCGCGGTATGAGATGCGTCGCGCCGCACGCGAATATCTGCCGCCGCCGCAGTCGTCAGCATCAGCTCAGTTTCCTGAATAGAAAACAGCAGCATTCCTGCGCGTGGCTGTGCCTGAAATACAATCTCAACTCCTGGCCACACGCCATGTTCATGCAGGTAGTGCAGGAATTTCGGGTCGGCGTCGTTGATTTGTTCCACCACTACGGTTTCGCCGACGCAAAGATCACTTAAGGCGATTGTCGATAAGGTGGCAACATTGCCGTCAGGATCTGGGATCGGGTCGCCGTGCGGGTCGCGGATTGGGTAATCCAACATTTTTTCAATCCGCGCGAGGAAAGTATCTGAAACCGCGTGTTCGAGCAGATCAGCCTCCTCGTGAACCTCGAACCACTGGTAGCCCATCACTTCAACGAGAAATAGTTCGATGAGGCGATGCCTGCGCACCATTGCCAAAGCGATGCGCTGGCCGGCTGGGGTTAAGGTCACGCCAGTGTATTTCTGGTGATCAACCAGGCCTTGGGCGTGCAGCCGCTTCATTGCTTCTGAGGTAGTTGAGGCCTTTTGACCGAGCGCACTTGCGATTGCTCCTAAGGAGGCTGGTTGGTGGGTGCGCTCGTGAATATCCCAGATAATTTTTAGATAGTCTTGCGTTCTCTCGGGGAAATCCATGACATGCATTGCAACCATCCTAGTAGCCTTGAGCCAAGGTAGAACAAACCTGCAACAACTGCAATGGTGCCACCAGCAGATAAACTCCACTGCACAGCGATTGCAAGTCCGATTGCACCGATAACAACACCGGCAATTGCCGAGCTTATCACCATTGACCTAAATGTATGTGCATGATATTGCATTGCCGCAGCTGGAGCCACTAATAATGCAATGGACAAAATGGAGCCCACAGCCGGAATTGCCACCACCATTGCAGCGCAGAGCAAAGACAGCGTGAGCGTTTCGGCAATAAACGGTGCCCAGTTGCGTCGTAAAGCTTCTGGGGAGCTACCTTTGCCGTGGGAAACCCGGAAGGACACCGGATCGAAGTAGTAGTACGCCAGTTTGCGGCCAAAAAAGACAAAGACCATGATTGCAAGGCTTGCGACGATAACCGCGCTCAGCACGTCCATATGGTTAACCGACAGCAGCGAGCCGGTAAGGAATCCTTCAACTTTCAGCGGCAGCGGCTGGAACCAACGCAGCAAAAACACACCCATGGAATAGCCCAAGGTGAGCACAATGCCGGCTGCAGCGGTTGCTGAAATGCCTTCCACACCTGCCAGATACCGCATTAAAAGTGCAAGTGGAATACAACATAATGCGGCGCCGATGAACAGCGAGAGGCTTAAGTTGGTCCCGAATATTTGGCCGACGACGACACCAAGCACCGCGCCTGGGAACGTACCGTGCGATAAGGACTCGGAAAAGAATACGCGCTTGCCCAATACTGCCATCGAACCGATTGCGCCCATTAAGGAACCAACGATGACAACTTCTAAAATCGGGAGCATCAAAATACTAAGAAGCATCGACCAAGCTGCCTTTCTTGTGGGCGCGGTAGGTTTCATTCGGGCGAATCCGGGTCCGAATATTGTTATATACCGCAGCGATGGTAAACACCGCTACCAGCGACAATGATACTGCCGCCTGTGGGGAAACTTGGCGTGGCAAATCGAGCGTCATCACGACTACGCCGATAATTGCCGCAAGAATGCCAGAGAGCATCGCAATAACAACCATGCCGTGGGCAGTTTTCGACAGCAGGCGGGCAGCTGAGCCTGGAATCACCAAATAGCCGATGACAAGCAGCACGCCCACAGCAGAAGATGCAGCCACCACCACAGCGGCGATTGCGGCATTTAAGGTGGCATCTACAACGGCGGTGTTTTGTTTTTGGGATTCAGCGAAAATACGATCAAAGGCTACCGATAATTGGCGGCGCCACATCACGCGAACGATCACTAAGGCGATGACACCACAAATGAGCGCTTGGTAGAGGCGCTTATCGCTAATATCCAGCAGGCGGCCGAACATCAGGGCGTCGAGCTGGCCGGAATAGTCGCCAACTGACAACGAAAGCACCACACCGATACCGTAGAAGCTGGTGAGTACAACTGCTGTGCCAGCTTCAGAACCATGAGATTTCGTCACGAACGTTAATGCAAAGGCTGCGACTGCCGCCACCAGCGCGGCTCCTGGGATAATGCCGTCGATTCCAGCAAGTGCCAGGCCAACCACCATGCCAGGAAATACTGAGTGTACGAGCGCTTCCACACTAAATTCCATGGTGCGTAAGTTCACAAGTACGCCCACGCCACCACCAATGACGCCGAGGATAATCAGCACTAACAGCGCGCGGTAGAGATATGGAATGGTGAGAATATCGATAAATTGCTGATAGCTCATTTAAGAAACCTCATTCGATGCTTTAATCACCTGTGCAGTTTCAAAAATGGCGACCTTGCCGTTGCCAACCTTGGCGCTGTGCTCACAGACTTGATCTGCGAGATCATAATCGTGGGTTGAAATAATAACTGCGGTACCTTGGGCCTTTAACGTGCGAATAGTATCGACCAGCACTTGGCGGCTGGCAACGTCGAGGCCGTTAAACGGCTCATCGAGCAGTACCAGGTTCGGATCGGTGACTAAGGCCCTCGCAATTAAGATACGTTGGCGTTGTCCACCAGAAAGATCTCCGAAACGATCGCCTGCTTTATGGGAAAGTTCAACCAGTGCGATTGCGTCATTGACTTTCTTGGCGTCGACTTTCTTCCACCATGGAGTTTGTGGGTATAAGCCCATCTCGACGACCTGGCGTGCGGTAACCGGGAAGGAAAGATCTACGTCTTGGTGCTGTGGCACATAGCCGATGCCACCAGCGTGGGTAACTTCGCCGCTGGTACGGCACAGGCCGATAATGCCCTTGAGTAAGGTAGATTTACCAGAACCATTTGCACCGATGAGGCCTAAGCCAGCACCGTGTGCCACCGTGAAATTAACATCAGTCAAAATTGGTTCAGCACCATACCCGCATTCGAAGTTTTTGACGGTAATCACAGGTTGAGAACTGAAGGAGGACGTCTGAATATTCTGACCGTGGTCCGACGAGATATGCATGGTAGGGAAGCCTTCATGTGGGAGGAAAATTGCGGAAACCCTCGCACCGCACATCATGTTCAATAACAGCTGAAGTGCAGGTTATCCTAAACACGATGCATAGTGCGAGGGGTTAAGCGAGGAAACATTATTGCCAAGCTACAAGCCAGAAACTTCTAGCCTGACAAAATATTTGAAACGTTTACTTCTTCAAAGAAGCAGGAAGTGGAGCTACCGTACCGCCCCAAGCCTCAACCAAGGTGGTGACGTTGTGCACGATAGAACCGATGTAGGTTTCACCTTCGGAACCAACTGGGCCGAGGGAGTCGCCGTAGAGAGCATCTTCCTGGGTGATTGCCTTTACACCTGCAGCACGAGCAATTGCCTCGATGGACTTATCGTTGTTGGAGTTCTCAGCGAACAGTGCCTTTGCACCAGATTCCTTCACCTTTTGCGCCTCAGCGTTGATGTGCTCAGCAGTTGCATCCTGCTGGTGGTTGAAGTCAGACAGTGCAGCACCAATGAACTTAATGCCATAAGACTCAGAGAAGTAGCCGAATGCATCATGAGAGGTGAACAGCGTGCGGTGTTCTGCTGGTACAGACTCGATGGACTCGCGAACCCACTCATCAAGATCCTTCAACTGTGCAGAGTAGGTATCAACAGCCTTCTTGAAGACATCTGCAGACTCTGGAGCAGCCTTGGACAAGAAGTAACCAATGTTTTGAACCTGAACGGCAGCACGCTTTGGATCGGTCCAGACGTGTGGATCATGGCTGAATTCGGCTTCTTCGCCTTCTTCAGCAAATGGCCATGGGCGAATATCAACCTTCTTTTCGCCAAGATCAACGGTGTAACCTTCAGCTTCGGTGCTTGCAACACCAGTGGTCACGGCCATGGTGCCCTTGAAGCCGGAAGCCTTGACAGCGTCGTCAAGGAAGTGCTCCAAATCAACGCCGTTGACGAAGAACAAATCAGCCTGGCCAAGTGCCTTCATCTGCTGTGGGGTCATCTCGTGCTCATGAGCTGACGCGTTTGGTGCCAACAGGCAGGTCAGATCGAGGGTAGCTTCGCCGTCACCAATGGTGGTGTGCTGACCCTGGGAGTCGGTCTTTTCCAGTTTCAGACCAGCTGCACCAATATTGGTCAGGTAGTCACAAATCTGAGTGGTGGTTGCAACTGCACGTACAACGTTTCCTTCAGCAGCTGCTGGGGTTTCAGCTTCGGTCATTGCTGCTTGTTCGCTTGGTGCACTACAACCTGCGATTGCCAGTGCAGCAGCAGTCAAGACCATACCAAAACGTGCGAATGGGTTAATACGTTTCATGAACTCTCTTCAATCAAAACTTCACACGCTCTCAACACAAACCAGCGTGTATTTTTAGTGAAATACTGACAAGAAACTGGCTCTCAAGTTCGCACTGAATCAGTATTATGGCTGCTTCAATAGCGTTTCCCAACCTCAGCCGAACAACTATCCTCAAACGCACGATCAATGTATAACTACTGCTCGTGCACGTCGGCTAGTCGAGGAGCACCCGAACATGACAACCGTTTCCTACCCAAGTAGTTAAGCACACCTAAGTCGAAGTTTTCAACCACTTGAACTTTTGGTTCCAATCTACCCAAACTTCCAATCTGGCCATATAAAACTTATATTCCCACACATACTGCAGGTCGTCTTTCTTACGATCCTTTCTTTTGCCGATATAGAGAGCTGCACAAACGTTCCCACAGCGATCCCCACTGCGAAAGTATCACCACAGCTTGACACATACTTCAACGAGCAGAAAATGTGCCTGCAGACACGGAATCTCACAAATGGGAGATGCACCACATAGACCATGAACTGCGAAGATACATAATTTCCCTTAATAAGGAAATTGCGCTGGTTTAGTACCCCCGCAGCGCTTGTCGACACGGCTGTTCAATCCAGACAAAGCTCGCCCATGCCACGATGATTGCAGCGGCGGCGGTCAGCAACCAGATGGTAAAAAAATGACCATGAAATGGCGAAATACCGGTGACCGCAAATACCGCGCTTAAGATCGGAAGATGCCATAGGAATAAGGAATAGCTAATTTTGCCAAGGTGCTGGGCGATCGGATGCGCTAGGAGACTACGAGATGTTGGCAGTAAATATGATGTGAGGATTAGGGTGGCGAACGCAGTGCCAGCCAGGAGTCGCAGGACGAACTGGAGGGGACTTGGATGGGTTAAACCTAAGGGACCGAAAAATTCTTGGCCAGCGAGCCAGGCGATGCCGATCGCGAGTGTCCAATTGACCCAACGGCTTCGATGTAATATGGCCGTGATCTGCCTCAATGCAGATGAATGGGAATAATGTTGCACCAGCTCAGCTGCGATCATGCCGATTGCGAACCACATGCTAAATGCCACGGGATAGATTTGCCGATTCGGCAATGCTGTTCCATCACCAGCGATCACCCACGGAAGAAAAGCCCAGGCCAAGCTCAGCAAGCTCAATATGAGAATGCAGACCATTCGAAGCAGCGGTCGAAGTCTTGCGAGTACCAGCGCAAATATGGGTAGCAGGAGGTAAAAAACCACTTCGACGTTTAACGACCATAAATGCGTTAAGCCGCCAATGAGTCCTTGGGGAATGTAAAGCTGGGTGAAAGTCAAAGTGGTCAGGATCGCTGCTGGACGAGCGTGAAATGCCTCTGGTACGAGTGCTAGGCTGACGCATACGCATACTATATAAGCAGGGAGGATACGTATGGCTCTGCGCTGATAGTAGGCCAGTAGGTTGCCTGTGTGTAGTCGCGTGGGTGACCACAGTAAATAAGCGGAGAGTGCGAAAAATACTGCCACGAAGAAGTCGAAACGGCTCAAAATTGCACCGGCGATGCTGTGGGGGTCGAGGCCAGTTTGAAATGCTACATGTGTACTGAGCACGCCTAATGCTGCGATGCCGCGAAGTCCTTCCAGATGAGGGTTAAAGGAGCTGCGTGCAGCTGGCGAAGTTGAGTACGATACATACATAGCCCTTTAAGGGTAGCAAGGTTGATTCGGGCGGGGTTGGTTCGGACGAGCCTGGTTTGAAAACCGAGCCAAGTTGGCTCGGGCAGAGTTGGCTCGCAGGGCCATCTTGTTCGTCGCACCAAACGGTACTCATCGGGCAAACAACAATCAGCCGGCAGTCAACCGAGCAGCAAGCGGTCGCGAACAATGAGTCGGCATACGGCAGATAGCAGCGTCGTCAAGCATTAAGTCAGGGTTCAAGTAAGGGAGTCACAATGACAGCTTCACACATGCGGCAGTATTGGCGCGCATGGCTAAGTTTCGGCATTGCTGGACTGTGCTTGATCAGCGCAATCATAATTTCTGCGGTGGTCTTGCCAACACTGAAACCTCTGGCAACCACAACGACGCACACGCTGCGCTCAGAACCGACGCTGGCGACTGTCTATAATCCGGATACCGTTTGTGCTGCTGGTATGTCGAATGATTGTCATATTCAGCTCACGCAACTGATTTCCACGACGACGGTCACGACTACTGCTGGCGAGCATTCAGATCCAAAGAAAGCCGACTTGCAGGTTGGGCTGCATGCACACACCAAGTTTGACACCATCGCACCACAGCAAACACTGATCAATATTGACGACTCCGTGCAGCTGCTCAAGAACTCCACCTTGCCGGCTACGGATCCACAGTCACAGATCACCGTCAGCGCACCGGCGTTGCATTTACGATTCAGCACCGATAGTTTTGCGCGCGATGGGGTGCAGTATTTCTTCCCCTTCCAAGCGGAGCGTCGCAGTTATTTATATTTCGATGCGTTGGCCCAAGATAGCTACCCCATTGATTACGCTGGCACAGTGGCAATCGATGATATTCCTGCTGCACCGCCGATTCGGAGCGATGAACCTGTCACGACCACTCGTCACGGGGAAACGGCGTGGGTGTTTCAGCAGTATATCGCGCCGATTAATCTTTCCGATTCGGTATTTCGTGCCTTCACACAGCCGCAAGTTATCACCGATGACCCCACCGCGCAGCCATCTGCCACAGCGATTGATAGGTCCAAGCAGTTTTCCATCGACGCGCTTCGGCTGCAAGGCGCTGCAGATAAGTTCTACCCCGACGGCACTACCGATACCGTTCAGTTGCATCCGTATTACACAGTGCAGCGGCGAGTGTGGGTCGAGCCGACTTCTGGCGTGATCTTACACCAGGTAGAGGATATGTATCTGTTTGCAGCCCGTGATGACGCGGATGCCGCTGTCACGGCCGCACAAGCCGGTTTCCGTCACGACTTTGACCGCATGATTACCAAAGGCGATCCGTATCGCACGTTACTGCAGGCCAGGTTCGCCTGGGACGAGGCCACTCGCACCCAACAGCGCATGCATGCTGCTGAAATTACCACATCATTGTTCCGTATTCGCCTCTACCCATATTTATTAAAGCTGGTCGCCGCCATCTTTGTGATTCTTACTCTCCTGCAGATCCGCAACCAGCGCCGTCGTCGTCACGCCTCATGATTCCTGCTTTTCGACGCTGCTTCGGCCCGCATGCCCAGATGCAATCAGAATCGTCTTCGCTGTGGGTCACGATGCTGCTGTGGTTGTGGGCGAGTTTCTTAATAGGAAGTATGCTCGGGCCGCTGTTCGGACCTGGGGAATTATTCCTGCGCGATATGGTGGTGCTGGATCATCCGAGGTTGATTCCTTCTGCTGTGGGATTCGGAATGCTGCCGGCGAGAAATGTTCCACAAGATGGGGTGCTGGCGTTGGTTGGCATGCTGGTGCCTGCCAGCTGGTTCGTGCGGGTGGTGCTGCTTGCGGCAGGTGCGTTCGGCGCCTGGTGTGCAATGTGCTGTGCACGTACCACACCTGCAAAGTTCGCAGCCGTTGCCATGACGCTGGCAAATCCGTTTGTGATCGAGCGGCTGTTGCAGGGGCATTGGGGGTTGGTAATAACCGCGTGGGTATTGCCTGGTATTTATGTGTGGCGAAAGCATCCCAAGCGGGTTGTGCTGCTGCTTTGGGTATGCTCGCTGACTCCCACAGGTGCGGTGATTGCGCTGGTCTTTGCGCTATGCGTGGTGCGGTCGCGCCTTGTGATCGTGATTGCTGGGCTGCTCAGTAGTTTGCCATGGCTGGTACCATCGCTGATTACGCCAAGTAGCGCGGGCATTACAACCGTCTTTTTAGGTCGCGCCGAAGCAGGTGTTGGCACCCTTGGAACATTCTTCACCCTCGGCGGACTCTGGAATACCAGCGCAGTCCCCGACTCGCGCAATGCTGGCTTTGCGACGATTGGCCTGTTGGTATGGTTTGCGCTGGTGCCATTTATTCCACGCCGATTATGGTTGCCCAGCCTGATCGGTATCGGTGGGTTTGTTCTACTCTGGCTTGGGCCATCGACATTGATTTTTGCCACAATTCCAGGAGCTCAACTGTTTCGAGATTCTTCAAAACTCGCATTGCTGCTCATTCCAGGACTGGTCGTCGCCACAGGACGCTTCCAACTTCCTCGTCTTCGGCTAGCACCATTGTTCTTAAGTATCATGATTGTGGCACAAACCCCAGATGCGCTCGTAGCGTTGCAGATGTTGCAGCCGGTGCAGTTCGATGTCGAGGATGGGGTTGGAGCCGAGCGCGGTGGCGGGTCTGGGGTTGAAGCCGAGCGCGGTGGCGAGGCCGCGGGCGTTGGTGCGGCTGATGGCCAGGCCGATGCGGCGAGTGCGACCTCCTCCAGCGAAAGCGGAGATCAGGCGAGTGCCAACGATGCTGCAGCCCGCGCAGCTACCTACAACTTCGCACCGAGTAACCATGTTCTCCTTCAGCTCGATCATGGCGGCTTAGTGCGCATTGGTGACCGAATTGGGGTGGATCCCGCCACCAAAATGCAAGAGATCCTGCATAGTGGCAGTCTTGTCGTGCACACAGATACCGGTAGCGTGGTGGCAGATCCAATTAATCCGGTGTTCCTGCAGGCAAAAGCTGCTTGGTTCCGTCACGATACGAAGCTGCTCGATGAACTGGGCATCTGCTACGTTCAGCATCAAAACGTAGTGCATACGCGCACGTGTCCAGCACCATATACCACCAACTGGCGGTATCAGCTAGGGGTTGGGCTGCTGGGATTATGGTGCCTGGTGCCGGTTGGGGTGGCATTGTGGCGTCGTAAAGCAACGGTTAAGAGCTGAGCGATCTGCTGGCCAGTGTCTTCCCACCGGTACCGCTTGCTTTGGATATACGCGGTCTGCCCGAGGCGGGTAAGCTCGTTGGGATTGTGTAGCAGGCGCAACAGGGCCTGCTTCAAGCTGGTACGCCCGGCCACCAGCAAGCCTGTACGGTTGTGCTGAATAGAATCCTGCAGTCCGCCTGAGCTGGTATATCCGATAGTTGGAACGTGGTGTTGAGCGGCCTCGATCACCGCTAATCCCCAGCCTTCTTTGCGCGAAGGCATCAGGTGCAAGGCGGCGCGGTCAAGCAAGGCGTGCTTGACCTCCTCGGCGACATGTCCGTGGAACACCACATTTTTGGCTTGCAGATTTGCGGCATAAATTTTCAGCTTTTCGGCCCACCAGCCATCACCGATGACATCGAGCACGAGATCCGGTTGATCGTGGACGGCCCAAATGGCGTCTTCAATCTGCTTGTGCGGCACCAGACGTGCCAAGGTGACGATGTGCGTGCGCGGATCCGGCATCAGTTTGGAGTAGTGCTCAGGAACCGGATCAATACCATTGCGCACAATTGAAATGTTCTCGGGCAAGAAGCCAAGATCAATTAATTCCTGCTGGCTTGGTCGCGAAACTGTGACGACCAAGCTGTGACGATGCACCCAAGGTGAGACTTTCGACTCGAGCCACCATCCTAATTTTGCCACCAGTGCTGTTGCCACCGACCACTGTTCCTTGTGGCAATGGTGCGTGAGCAGCACCGTTGGGCGACCAGAAAAGCACTTGGCGAAAAATGGAATACCATTTTGGGTATCGACCACCACATCGGTCTTGGCAAGTGGACCAATGCCAAGTCTTCCCAGCAGCATGAACACCGCCGCGTGGATGTACACCCCATATTTGCCGCCAGATCGAAGGATACGGAACCCGTTGCGGTGGGTGCGTCGAGAAGCATGCGGAAAACGGGCGGTGAAATAGGTGACCGTATGGCCACTGGCTGCTAGATGCTCAGCGACTCGTTCAAGGTAGCGTTCACTGCCACCTCCTTGCGGATGATCCAAATCGCGCCAGCATAACAGCAAAATATTCATAACCATTGCTATCTTAGCCGTTGCAACAAGATCGGTTAAAGTAAGTATATGGTCAGTCTGCCGCAATTCATCCGTTCTCGTATGCTTGGTGCTCGGTTTCGTATGGCTGGAGGGCGGTTTCGAGGGCAGGGTTCGCGGCTGCCTCGGTGTGCCCAGCTGCTGACGGTTGGTGCGCGGCTGCGCGGGTGCGTGCGGCTGCCTCGAAGCACGCGGCTGCCTCGGTGTGCCAAGCATGCCACCTTGCAAAGATCCTGGCAATTGCTGCAGGCAGTCAGGGTGGAACAAACCACGCCGGCAATGTTTTATTCCCTCCTTGCCCGCGACACCGCCCAACTACTTGCCGACCTGCGCCACGATCTCTCCCACACCAGCTTGGCCAACGCGCGCGTGCTCGACGTCGGCGGCGGACCAGGCTATTTCGCCGATGCCTTCGCCAGCCACGACGCCCACTATATTGCGCTCGAGCCAGACGTAGGCGAGATGGCAGCAGCCGGCATCACGATTCCCAACGCGGTGCGCGGCGATGGCATGGCGCTTCCGTTCGCCGATAATTCCATGGACATCGTGTATTCCTCGAATGTCGCCGAGCACGTGCCGCATCCTTGGCGCATGGCAGATGAGATGTTGCGCGTCTGCAAGCCGGGCGGGCTGATGGTGCTCAGTTATACCGTCTGGCTTGGGCCTTTTGGAGGCCATGAAACCGGCTTTTGGGCACACTACCTCGGCGGCACCTATGCTTTACGACGCTACCAGCAACGCCACCATCGCCTTCCGAAAAACATCTTCGGCACTTCTTTGTTTGCCGTTAGCGCAAAAGCCGGGTTGAAATGGGGAAACCAACAACGTGATGAGCACGCTGTGACGTTTTTCCCAAGGTATCATCCGTGGTGGGCGTGGTGGATTATCCACATTCCCCTATTAAGGGAATTTTTCACGTCCAATCTTGTGATTGTCGTTCAGAAAAAGGATCGCTGAGCCTGGAATTGAAGGATAAAGCGCTGGGTGTGGCCAGGTTATAGGGGGCGATGTGTGCGCGGTGCCTGGGCGGTGCCTACGCTACGACGTGCGGGAGGCTGCGGACGGCGGCGCGTCGTCAAGCAACTGCCGTAAGCTGTATAAACCTGCGCAACACTACTTCTCATGCAAGCTCCAAGTAGCTGACTGCCGATCGTATCGTCGGATTCAGTGCTTGCGCATCACGGCTGTGTGCACATCTTCGGGGCAAATAAAAACCCGCACCCAAAAAGGGTGCGGGTTTTTATGCAAACTTATTATGCTTAAGCGGTTGCGTCTGCGATGCGCTTCTTCAGAGCTTCGAACTCTTCGAAGACCTCAGCTGGAACCTTATCGCCGAGGAACTTGAGGTATGCCTCATTGTCCTCGAGGTCCTTTGCCCACATCTCTGCAGGAGCGGTGAGTGCCTCAGCAACATCTTCGGTGCTGTAGCCCTCAAGACCGGAGAGGTCGAGGTCCTCAACGCGCGCGGTGTTACCAACAACGGTAGGCTGAGCTTCAACCTTGCCCTCGATGCGGTCAACGATCCACTTGAGAACACGGGAGTTGTCGCCGAAGCCTGGCCACAGGAAGCGACCGTCTTCGCCACGGCGGAACCAGTTGACGAGGAAGATCTTTGGCATCTTGTCGCCGCCCTTCTTGCCCATGTCAATCCAGTGCTGGAGGTACTCACCAGCGTTGTAGCCGATGAATGGCAGCATAGCCATTGGGTCGTGACGCAGTGCGCCAACAACGCCTTCAGCAGCAGCGGTCTGACCGGAGGAGAGCAGGGAGCCAACCATGGTGCCGTGATTCCAAGAGAAGGTCTCGGTTACCAATGGAACGGTGTCTGGACGACGGCCGCCGAACAGGATTGCGTCGATACGCACGCCCTTTGGATCGTCGTATTCTGGTGCAATGATTGGGCACTGATCCAATGGAACAGCGTAACGAGAGTTTGGATGAGAAGAATCTACGCCAGACTCTGGGGTCCAGTCGTTGCCATGCCAGTCGATGAGGTGTGCAGGTGGCTCATCGGTCATGCCTTCCCACCAGACGTCGCCGTCATCGGTGAGTGCAACGTTGGTGAACAGGGTGTTACCTGGCTCCATGGTCTGCATTGCAATTGGGTTGGACTTGTAGTTGGTACCTGGTGCAACGCCGAAGAAGCCGTTCTCTGGGTTGAATGCGTACAGGTGGCCGTCTTCACCGAAGTGGATCCAAGCGATATCGTCGCCAACAACCTGAGCCTTCCAACCTGGGATGGTTGGGGTAATCATAGCAAGGTTGGTCTTGCCGCAAGCTGATGGGAATGCAGCTGCGACGTTGTAGTTCTTGCCTTCTGGGTTGGTGAGCTTCAGGATGAGCATGTGCTCAGCCATCCAGCCTTCTTCCTTTGCCATGACAGAAGCGATACGCAGCGCGAAGCACTTCTTAGCAAGGATTGCGTTTCCGCCGTAGCCGGAACCAAAGGACCAGATTTCCTTGGTCTCTGGGAAGTGGGTGATGTACTTCTCGTCGTTGCATGGCCATGCAACATCTGCTTCACCCTCAGCAAGTGGGTGACCAACGGAGTGCAAGCAACGAACGAAGTCATTGTCACCGAGACGATCGAGAGCAGCCTGGCCCATGCGGGTCATGGTGCGCATGGAAAGTACAACGTATGCGGAGTCGGTGAGCTGAACACCGATCTTTGGCTCATCTGCGCTCAGTGGACCCATTGCGAAAGGCACAACATACATGGTGCGGCCACGCATGGAGCCGGTGAAACGGCCGGTGAGTTCTTCCTTCATCTTGGCTGGGTCATACCAGTTGTTGGTTGGGCCAGCACCATCCTCATTCTCAGAGCAGATGAAGGTACGGGATTCGACGCGAGCAACGTCAGAAGGGTTCGAACGTGCCAAGAAGGAATTTGGACGCTTCTCTGGGTTCAAACGGATCAAGGTACCAGCTTCAACCAGCTCACTGGTCATGCGGTCCCATTCTTCTTTGGAGCCGTCTGCGAAGACAACGCGATCTGGCTGGAACATTTCAACGTTCTCAGCGATCCACTGCAGCAGCTTCTCATTCTTGGTTGGAGCCTCGCCTACAAGGCCTTTAATTACCACGTTAGACATCATTTCTCCTGACGTATGCGACGTGTATCGAGTAGTGTTTCCACCAACCAAGATTACTCAGTTTCAAGCGGTTGAAAACTCAAAACCAGACAGTAACAAACATCACAACGCGCCCCTAGATGTGGCATATTCGGTCGTGTCCTGCACAAATGTCATTACCACTGCCCTGTTATACCGGCCTCCACCCCGAGTGTGACAATTCTCAACCTACGTTTTTTACCCGACAATAGGGGTAAAAATGACGCCTCGCGCATCTACTATCCGCAACTTCGGTCATAAACCAACGTCAAAACCTCCAACACACGGTCATGAACTCACATAAATCAACACGAATCGCACATCAATCAACATCAACGCTGCATAATCACCAACAAACAGCAATATTTCCCACATCCATCGCACATCCATCACACTTCCACCACCCTGCTCACCGTGCCCACCGTGTTCACCAGCATCAAAACGGAATTTCCTTAATAGGAATATTGTGCTTAATACCGCAACAAGGCAGAATAATAAGGATGTCTATTTCCGATAATTCTGATACCCAAATTGGCGAGCTCCCAACCGGACGCCCGCTTCAAACCGATTTCAACGCCGAGTTCAACAACGACCTCGATTACCCACGCCTCGGCACGGTCAGTTTCCGCCGCGGCACCCTCACCGACAACCAAACCGCCATGTGGGCTGAGCACTGGCCACGTCTTGGCAAAGTCTTAAGCAATGAGCGTATCGACGTCGCCAGCTGGTTTAATCGTGAAGGTGCTCGCACAATCCTTGAGATTGGTTCCGGCACCGGCACCTCAACTGCGGCAATGGCTCCTTTAGAAGCCGATACCAATATTATTGCGTGCGAATTATATAAGCCTGGTTTGGCCAAGCTCATGGGCGCTGTTGTGCGTGGTGAGATTGAAAATATTCGCATGATCCGTGGTGACGGTGTCGAGGTTTTGACCCGCATGTTCGCCCCTGAGTCCCTCGATGGTGTGCGTATTTTCTTCCCGGATCCATGGCCAAAAGCACGTCACCACAAGCGCCGCATTTTGCAGTCTGGTGTGTTGAACCTCATTGCTTCTCGACTCAAGCCAGGCGGCATTTTGCACGTCGCAACTGACCACGCTGACTACGCCGAGTGGATCACCGACCTTACCCACGTCGAAAAGCAATTAGAGTTCCACCCTTGGCCATGGCCAGAGTGCCCACAGCTGACGGATCGCCAGGTTATTACCAAATTTGAAGGCAAGGGCTTGAAGAAAGACCATGTCATTACTGAATTTCTCTGGAGTAAACGCTCATGACAACCACTGACTCCAGCAGCTTGCACTACGACCTCGACACCAGCTTCACCCCAGGTGGTCCCGGCATTCCCGCCGAAAACACCTTGTTGCTGGTTTGGGACGCCCCAAATATCGACATGGGACTCGGCTCCATTTTAGGCGGCCGCCCACAAGCCTCTCATCGCCCGCGTTTCGACGCCGTGGGTCGCTGGCTGCTGGCAAAAGCCGGCGAGTTGAGCCACCACACCAAAGTTCGGGTTGAGGCCGAGGCGACAGTGTTTACCAACGTCACCAACGATGGTGCCGACGCGATTCGCCCTTGGGTCGAAGCTTTGCGAAATATCGGTTTCGCCGTGTTCGCCAAGCCAAAAGTCAATGACGATACCGATGTTGATCCCGATATGCTGGACCACATTCGGCGTCGTCACGCAGAAGGCGTGCTGCAAGGTGTGGTGGTTGCATCTGCCGACGGCCAAAACTTCCGCGACACCCTCGAACAGCTTGCCGACGCAGGCGTGCGAGTCACAGTTTTGGGATTCCACGAACACGCCTCTTGGGCCGTGACCAGCGAAAACCTCAACTTTGTGGATCTCGAAGAAATCCCTGGAGTTTTCCGCGATCCACTGCCACGCATCAGCCTTGACTCACTGCCAAGCACCGGCGCCTGGCTGCAACCATTCAGGCCACTGTCCGCGTTGCTCAACAGCCGTAGCTAAACCCAAGGAAAAACATGTTCCACAAATGGGGCGCATTCGCCTACCGCCACCGCCGCATAGTGCCGCTGGTGATCATCACCACGATCATGGCGCTTTATGTCAGCTTCGGCATGCAGCTCGGAGATCGACTCAGCCAAGAAGGCTGGGACGACCCCGGCTCGTCCTCGACCGCGGCAGCAATAATTGAAGCCGAGACCTTTGGGCGGGATAGTCGGGGCGACGTGATTTTGTTGTTCCGGGATGAACAAGGCATCGAGAAGTCTGCCCAATTTTCCTCTATTAAGGAATTTTTGGAAAAACTCAAGGTCAGCCACCCTGAGCAAATCAAGTCAATCACGAGCTATTTCGAGAAGCGCACCCCTGCGTTGCGCTCCGAGGACGGGACCACGGCTTTTGCCGCTATTTCCTTAATAGGAGATGGTGAGCAAACCCTCAAAGACTTCCGCACCATCCTCCCCTCCCTCTCCCCCACCTTCCCCGGCGTAACCGTCGAGCTCGCGGGTGCCACCGCAGTCGCTGACGCCCTCGATGCCGGCATGTCTGGCGACATCCACCGCGCCGAGCTGTACGCCTTGCCTGCGGTTGGTTTGTTGCTGCTGTTCGTCTTTGGTTCGGTGATTGCGGCGTTCATGCCGTTGATTGTGGGCGGCTTGTCGATTTTAGGTTCGCTTGGCGTGTTGTCGGTGTTGGCTGGTTTTGCGCAGGTCAATGTGTTCGCCCAGTCTGTCGTGACGCTGTTGGGGCTGGGCCTGGCGATCGATTATGGATTATTCATGGTGTCGCGTTTCCGCGAGGAGCTGGACCAGGGCGCTTCGGTCGAGCAGGCCGTGCGCACGACAACCGCAACTGCCGGCAAGACCGTGGTATTTTCCGCCGCGATGGTTGCTGTTGCCCTTTCTGGCCTCCTCATTTTCCCGCAGGCCTTTCTAAAGTCGGTCGCGTATGGAGCAATGAGCGCGGTTGGCTTGGCCGCTTTGCTATCGGTCACGGTGTTACCGGCAATTTTCGGACTCGTCGGCACCCGCATCAACGCCTTTGCGTTACGACGCACTCACGTCTCCACCACCAACCTTGCCAGCTCCTTGTGGTATCGCATCCCAGCGCGCGCCATGAACAAGGCCAGCTTGTATACCGTGGCCATCGTGGTTGGCTTGATCATTTTCACCACCCCACTTGCGGGCATTAAATTCGGCGGTATTAACGAAACCTATCTGCCACCTGCCCATACGGTTCGTAGCGCCCAGACGCACTTTAATGAGACCTTCCCGAATTTCCGCACCGAGCCTATTAAGCTCGTGGTGACCAACGCGACCAATGAACAATTGGTCAGTATCGTGCAGCAGGCCAATGCGATACCGGGCTTAACCGGCCGGTTTGCACCAACTGCCCCAACAAAGGACGGCACCACGATCCTGGCGGCTGGTATTACAGACCGCAAGTACCATGAATTCGTCGTCAAGCAATTGCGCGATATTGCACCACCTGATGGCGTTCAGCTGTACATCGGAGGCACGCCAGCGCTGGAGGTCGAGTCGGTCGAGGCGCTGTTTGACAAGCTGCCGTGGATGGCGCTGTATGTGATTGTTGCGACGTTTATTTTGATGTCGCTGGTTTTTGGGTCGATGATTCTGCCGGCGAAGGCCATCATCATGACGATCCTTGGCATGGGCGCCACCCTCGGCATCCTGACCGCCATGTTTGTCGACGGCATCGGCGGGCAGCTGCTCGGCTACAGCGCCGGCCCGCTCATGAGCCCCGTGCTCGTGCTGATCATGGCCATCGTTTACGGGCTGAGCACCGACTACGAGGTATTCTTGCTCTCGCGGATGGTGGAAGCGCGCGAGCAGGGCAAATCCACCGATTCCTCTATTAAGGAAGGCACCGCCCATACTGGCGGTATTATCACCGCCGCCGCCTTAATTATGATCGTGGTTTGCGGCGCCTTTGGCTTCTCCGACATCGTGATGATGAAATACATCGCGTTCGGCATGATCTTCGCCCTGCTTTTCGACGCCACCTTCATCCGTATGCTCTTAGTGCCTGCCGTCATGCACTTGCTGCGTGAGGACAACTGGTGGGCGCCAACCTTTATTAAGAAAACATCGCGATATTTGGGCCATGCTGCACAACCGCAATCAGCCGGAATACCGCTGCAAGCCGAATCTGCGGAATCCACCACTCAGCCAGATTCCAACGAGGAAGCAACTACTGAAGTCACCGATGAATCCGAACAAGATTCCTTAATAGATGAGAAGGAATCGCCCGACTATCTCGTCGTCGCTCTCCCTCACGGCGCCGCACCTGCACCAGCTCTGCGCGGCGACCAGTTGCACGTCGAAAATGGCGCTGTTCGCATTCCACAGTCAGCATTTGTGAAGCCAAAAACGAATGACGATACCGCTGTAATTCCAAAACCTGCGGATGATATTCCGGAGCCGTTGAAGGCAAGCAAACCGGTTACTGCGGAGGCTGCTGCGCCTGCGGAATCACCTTCGGAGGCCACTGCGACTGAAAAAGAAACTCCTATTAAGAAAGCTAAGGTCATTGACCGTACAATCGCCGGTCGTAGCGGTCGTCTGGTCACGGAAGATGAAGAGCTCGTTCCTTTCAGTGAGCTGCTCAAACGACTCAAAGAAGAAGGCTAACCTGTTACTTAATAAGTGGGTTCGGTTTTTAGGACCGCTGGCGATCATCTGCGCAGCGGTCTTCTTACTGCGCAATAAACTGCCGTTCTTTGCTGACGCTTACCAACAAATGCTGCAAGCCGATCCTTTCAGCCTGCTTGGCGCGTTCGCTCTGATCCTGCTCTCTTTATGGGCAATGGCAGAAGTCATGCGCCTGCTGCTGAGCGTCGGCGGCGATCGACTCCGCGTCACACAAACTCTCGCGCTAACGTTCATCGCAAATTCATGGTCCTCGAGCTTCCCCGGCGGCGCCGCCATCTCGACGATGTACCAATTCCGCACGATCCGCAGGTGGGGAGTCAGCTCAGTCATCTCATCCTGGTTCATCATCGTCTCGGGCGCCTTATCGACGACATGGTTGATCGGCCTCGGCATCCTTGCAATTGTCTTTTTCGGCGCCACTTTTTCAATCGGACCACTGATCAGTTCATCCCTGTTAATGGCCAGCTTGGCTGCCCTTGTCTGGTGGATTGCGAAACACCCACAGCCAGCCTCCCGATTCTTTATTAAGGTAATTGAAGCCATCGGCAACGCTCTCAACCGCGATGTTCACCCGATGATCACTGTCGTCGAGGAAAGTTTCAAACAACTTTCAGCGGTGTCCTTAAGTCTTCGAAAATTCTTATGGATTTCTCTCTTAAGCCTCATGAACTGGCTGTTTGAAATCTTTGCTGTATGGATTTGCGTCTGGAGTGTCACTGGTGTGTTGCCTGGCACCGAACCGGTCCTTAATAACACAACATTCATGGGTGTTGTGTTAGCTTTCGTCACAGCAAAGATCGTCGGCACTGCCCAAGTCACGCCTGCCGGCATTGGACCAGTTGAAGCCGCCATGACCGCGAGCTTCGTTGCAGTCGGTATGACTGCTGCTGGAGCTTTTAGTGTAGTGGTCGTCTACCGAATTTTGTCGTTTGCTCTCATCACTGCGATCGGTTGGCTGGTATATTTCTTTTCAGTTGCTCATGGTGGTATGAAAGCGCAGGATTTCATTACGAGCGATTCAAAGTTACAGTAGCGCCGACCAGAAACGAGTTTTACATGAAAACCCTTGCAATTGATTTAGTCATAATCCTATTTTTTGCCCTGCTTGCTCGCCTTGCACACGGCGGCCTTGAACCACTCGCTGTCCTTCATACGTGGTGGCCATTTGCACTGGGTGTACTCGTCGGCAACGCAAAGTTTCTCTTTCAAAAAATTGAAGGCACAAAGATTACCGACGGTATTTTCGTCTGGGCTGTAACCGCACTGTTCGGCTTAATCATTTGGGGTATTCGCCACTCCGCCATCCCACACTGGTCATTCGTGATTGTCGCGAGCCTAATGTCTTGCTTACTGCTCGTTGGTTGGCGCGTCTTCGCGTACTTTTTCCTTAATAAGAAATCACAAGAGTTGCGGCCTTATTAAAGGCCACCCGCCTACTCCAACATTCTCCTGCTACTCGCCATCGCGTTGAACTCCTGCGCCGCATGCCGATTTCGCCTGGTTCTACCTTTGTAGTCGTAGAACCAGGTTAATCCGGTTTTCGGGTCCTTAATAACGCGCCCATGTTTTGGCCGCTCAGGATCATCATCATTTTCCAAATTATGCCTTCGACACAGCGGACACAAATTCTCTAACGAAGTCTCCCCACCGCGCGAAAATGCCTGTATGTGATGCATTTCGCACCGCACCGCCGGCGTATCACAGTCTGCGTGCTGACACACCAGGTGATTAATAATCGTCAAGAATCGATCGCTGTGATCCGCCAGCCGCTGTATATCAAACACCTGCTGCGCCCGCGGCACCCCGTTGCGATCATTAAAACACGTCACCGCAAATCCAAATTCATGCACTTTCGCATCCACAAGTTCCTTAATATCCAGCACAACGCCATCACTATTCACGACCTGCCCCGTCTCCAGCATGTGCGCGTCCTTAATAGGCAACAAGAAGCACGGCCGATGCCGCAAATCCAGCGGATTCCTCGGATTTTCCTGCTTCTCGACGCTCTCCAGCGCCTCCCCAGCCCCTAATACCCGGCTCATCAACGCCTTTGCATATCCTTCAGCTTCACTGACTGCCTGATGTTGCGCCGCCATCGCCCGAGCTTGCGGAGTCAGCGTGTGCCGCAGCCGATCCACATATTCCGCCGGCATCTTGGCAATCAAATACTTCATGCCATCATGATCCTCATTTGCCGAATACCGCAAATACCACGCCCGCGTCGGCACGTGCCCCTCGTTCAGCTTCTTCGCCAGTTCCCGAATATGCTTCCGCAGCTCCCGGTGCGTCAACCCCGCGCATTCCTTAATAAGCTCACTGCGCAACTTCGCAATGTCTACTTCCGGATTTTTCACCCGACGATGCACACTTGCAATCTCATGCAGCCTATCGACGCTGTATCGGTACCTTTCAGCCGCCTTCAAGTCCCGCACCTTCAACGCCTTAATAGTGCTCAGCATTGCCGATGCCCTGGTAGTTGAAATATCCATCGCGTCGGCTAGCTCAGTAACCGTGTACCCGGCCTCTTTGATCGCGCGCAGCAATCCCACTCCTTGTGGAGCCAGCGCTGCGTACTGTTCGATCAAATTCATAGCACCATCAAACCAGCCTCCGATTCGCGCTTCAACTGAACTCGACGTGAGATATATCGCGGAACCAAATGAGTCTTTTCCTCGTCTAATTGATGTCGACCCTAATTCTGCCCTTTTCAGCCAGCACCCCATCGTAGAGAACACCGCTTCAAGAAATACGCCTAGTTTCCCGACGTTCATCAGCGGCACTCAAAAACCTTCCAACGCCACCACCTGCAGTTTCCCACTTAATTCCTTAATACAGTATGTTAATGACTATGACATCCGCCAATCTCACCTTCTCCGACGCCTCGTTCCGCTCCGCTTCTTTATCCCTCGATACCTATCACCTCAACCTCGATCTCCGCGAAGTCCTTAATAGGGACGTGTTCCCGGTCGAGGTCACCTTGACCCTGACTTCCTCCTCCCCAACGCTGTTTCTCGATTACCTCGGCGCTGAGGTGACAGAGGTCCGCGTCGATAAGCAGCCTGTCGACTTTCAGTTTTCGGGTTCTCGCATCGAGTTCGCGGTGCCAACGAATCAGCCGTGTGAAATTTTTGTCGCTGGTCTGAGCAATTATTCTCGCTCTGGCCAGGGCTTGCACCGGTTTGTGGACCCTTCGGATAATCAGACCTATTTGTATTCGCATCTTGAGCCTTCGGATGCGCGCCGGATTTATCCTTGCGTGGATCAGCCGGATTTGAAGGCGCATTTTGTGGTGTCGATGCAGGTGCCGGATGGCTGGGTGGCGCTGTCGAACCAGCCGGAGGTGACCTGCGAAAATGGCCGTCATTTCTTTAATAAGACTCCGCTGCTGTCAACGTACATCACCGCCTTCGCCGCCGGCCCGTACGTCGTCAAGCGCGACCAGTGGGTGTCGCCTTCCGGCGCTGTGGTGGATTTGGGCGTGTGGTCACGCGCGTCGATGGCCGAGTTCGTCGATGATGAGATTCTAACTGTCACCAAGCAGGGCATGGACTTTTTTGATCAGGCCTACGGATTCCCGTACCCGTGGGGCAAGTACGATTCCATTTTCGTGCCGGAATACAATTTGGGCGCGATGGAAAACCCTGGCTTGGTGACATTCACCGAGCACTACATTTTCCGCTCCCCGGTCACCGACGCGATGCACGCCACCCGCGCGAACACCATTTTGCACGAGATGAGCCACATGTGGTTCGGCGACCTGGTCACCCCGAAATGGTGGGACGATCTGTGGCTCAAAGAGTCCTTCGCCGAGTTCATGGGCGCCGACGCCTCCGTGGCCGCAACGCGGTTTAGCTCTGCCTGGGCAAGTTTCGCCGGCTCACGCAAGTTGTGGGCCTTAATGCAGGACCAATTGCCAACCACGCACCCTATTAAGGCCGACATCCCTGACGTCGACGCCGCTCGCCAAAATTTCGACGGCATCACCTACGCCAAGGGCGCGTCCGTGCTCAAGCAGCTGGTCCACTACGTCGGCCGCGAGGAGTTCTACGCCGCCGCGCGCGAGTACTTCCAAACCTTCGCCTTCCGGTCGGCAAGTTTCGACGATCTGCTCACCGTCCTGCAGCGCCACACCACCAAAGACCTATCCGACTGGTCCCAGCGCTGGCTCAAAACCACCGGCCCGGACGTCCTCACCGCCGAACTCACCCACGCCGACGGCACCATCACCACCCTTGGCATCACCCAAACTTCGGCCACGAGCACTCGCCCGCACCGCCTCGACGTCGCCTTATACCGCATCGATCCTGCCACCGACGCCCTCTCCGAGTACGCGCTTTTCGACGCCACCCTCTCCGGCGAAGGCACAATCATCACCGAAGCCAGCGGCCTGCCAACCCCAGACCTGATTGTCATCAACAGTAGCGACCACACCTACGCAAAAGTCGTGCTGGATCCGGTGTCGTTGCGCACGCTCGATAGTCATTTATCCACGTTGTCTGATCCTTTGGTGCGGGCAGTCGTGTGGTCCTCGCTTTGGAATATGACCCGCGATGCCGCGCTTCCAGTCGACGATTTCCTTAATAAGGTTTTGGCGCATATCGCCAAGGAAACCCAACCCGCCCTCTGCACCCAAATGCTCGCCAACACCGCCTTCGCGATCACCCATTTCTTGCCAGAGCACAAGCGCAAAGTCACCTTCCAGCGCTTGACTGCCGGACTGTGGGAGTTGTTGCTGCAGCAGCCGGCCGGTTCGGACCACCAGTTGCTGTTTGCGCAGGCCTTCATTTCTGCAGCAAGTTCAACTGATCCTACATGGCAAACGCAGTTGCGCCAGATTCTCGCTGGTGAGTTGGATGGTTTGGTGCTTTCCCCTTCGATCCGCTGGGCAGTGCTGACCAGCTTGTCAACACTGGGTGCTACTACTGTGTCGGAGTTGGATGAGCAGCTTGCGGCGGATCATACGCTGACCGGCGCTGTTGCCCATATGCGCGCAAAGTTTGCCGCCCCTGTGCCTGCGCATAAGGACGAGATCTTTGACCTGCTCCAAACCCCTGGCGCGTATTCCAATGATGAGGTCGATGGTCTGTTGGCTGCCTACAAGGCACCGTTGCTCCACCAGCACGTGGATCATACCGATCGCTTCTTCGCCGCCTTGTCGTCCCTGTGGGCTGATCACCCGATCGAGATCGCAAACCGCCTGATCCGCGGCCTGTTCCCGCATTCTCCTGAGACGCTCGATCGCACCACCGAGTTCTTGAGCGGCGATGTCCCAGGAGCGTTACGACGCATTTTGCTCGAGGAACACGATCACCTTCGTCGCGCACTTCACGCGCAAACCTTTAACCAGTAATAAAGGCGGGTGGGTGCCGGATTTCCCGGCACCCACCTTCATTACAACTGCACGACTGGATTACGCAGTGTCCCAATCCCATCCAGCGTGATGGTCACAATATCACCATCACGCACTGGGATTGGCCCTGGTGGGCAGCCCATGGACACCACGTCGCCAGGCTCAAGCGTGATGTATTCGCTGGCATAGGCAATGGATTGCGCAACTGACCAAATCTGTTTTGCGGTGGTGGAATCTACCAACTTAAGCTCTTCGCCGTCGCGAGTAAGGGTGGCAACGATGCGGGTGTCTTCTGGATTCTGAAGCTCAGTTTCCACGACCGGCCCGATTGGGCAGAAGGTATCGAACCCTTTGCCGCGCGACCATTGCCCATCGCCTGTCATCACAACTGGCGCCGACATGTCATTGCAGATGGTGTAGCCGGCAACATAGTCCAAGGCTTCTTCAGCACTGACAGCCTTGCAACGCTTGCCGACGATCACCGCCAATTCTGATTCAAACACCGCACCTGCTGCAATTGCTGGCACTTCAATGGCATCGTCGTGGGAAATGATCGCCGATGGTGGCTTCAGGAAGAAGAATGGGTCGCGGTCGACGCCTGGTTGGAAGGTGGCATTTGGGTCTTGGAGATACGCCATTGCCATACCAATGATTTTGCTTGGGGCAACCACTGGCAGCAATTGCACCTCTGCGGCAGCGACTGTTTCACCGCTAAGTGTGGTACCTGCATGGATTTCTTCCCAGGTAGTAGCGGTGAGGAGGTGGGCAGTTCCTTCGTCATCAAGGGTTGCAAACCGTGGTGTACCAGTGGCGTCTTGAATGCGGACGACCTTCATCGAAAACACTCCTTCATAGGCAGTTTTCTTTTTGAGTTTACACTCACAGCCCAGCATTTTTGACGACTATCCCACAAAACACATGCCGCTATCACCAAGCTCACACGGGCGCAGGTCGGCGCAGCGCAAAAGGTGTGGCGCAGGTGGGCGCAGCGGCAGCGGCAAGCAGTCGGAGGCCGGCCCAGGCCGCGCAGGCGGGCGCAGCAAGCCATCAACCACGCCAACGCGACGCTCGCCTACATCGGCGCGATCGTATGCTTCTTCGGCAAATCGTATTCGCGCTTGGTTTCCAGCTGACGCAATGCTTGGCGCAGCGCCAGGCGCGACTGGCTTGGCTCAATCATGGCATCGAGGAAGCCGCGCTCAGCGGCAACATAAGGGCTGGTCATGTTCTCGTCGTAGAAGTCCATAAAGATCTTCTTCAGATACTCACGCTGCTCTGGTGGGGCGGCGTCGAGTTGCTTGCCCTGGATCATCACCACGGCAGCAGCAGCACCCATCACAGCAATCTGAGCAGTTGGCCATGCCAAGTTAATATCGCCGGTGAGGTTTTTCGAACCCATAACTGCATATGCGCCGCCATAGGCTTTACGCACTATTAAGGAAATCTTTGGCACAGTGGCTTCTACCAGTGCGAATGCTAATTTTGCGCCGCGGTGAATCAAACCTTGCTGCTCTTGCTGCACACCTGGCAAATAGCCTGGGGTATCAACAACGAAGATGATCGGAATGTTATAGGCGTCGCAAATTCGAATGAATCGGGCGGCTTTGTCTGCCGAATCGGCATCAATGCATCCAGCAAATTCCAGTGGCTGGTTGGCGACGACACCCACTGATCGGCCATCGACGCGAGCAAAGGCGGTGATCATATTGGGTGCAAAACCTGCCTGAATTTCTTGGATGTTGTCGTCGTCGAAAAGCTGCGCGAGCAGGTCGTGCATGTCGTAGGCAGCGTTGGTGTCGTCAGGCATGAAAGTGTCGAGGCTGGCGGTGTGCGCGACTTCCTCGTCACTTGGGCTGTAGAACACCGGGCCTGGATCGTTGCAGGTCAGCGGCAGGCGCTCGAGGAGGTCATGGACGTAATTAAAGGCGTCTTCCTCATCGATTGCCACGTAGGAAACGTTGCCGTTACGCTCCTGCTGACGCGCGCCGCCGAGCTCTGCGGAGGTAATTTCTTCGCCGGTAACTTCCTTAATAACGGCAGGGCCCGTGACGTACATTTCAGCTTCGCCATCCACCGCGATCACAAAGTCGGTTGTGACCGGCGCATACACCGCGCCACCTGCAGATTTGCCCATAATAATGGAAATCTGTGGGCTGCGTCCCGACAGCGGCAATTGTCGACGCGCAATCTCTGAGTACATCGCCAGCGAGGTCACGGCATCTTGAATGCGGGCACCGCCGGAATCTTGAATACCAATAACCGGGCAACCGATCTTGATCGCCATATCCATGACTTCGCAGACCTTTTTACCAAACGTCACGCCGACAGAACCGCCGTATACCGTTTTATCGTGTGCATAAATGGCCACCGGACGACCATCGATACGCCCATAGCCGGTCACCACACCATCGGAGTATGGCGCATCTGGTTCATCTGGGGTGCGTCCCAACGCACCAATTTCAACGAATGAGCCTGGGTCCAACAAGCGCGCAATGCGTTGGCGCGGGGTGGAACGACCAGCTTCATCACGCTTGGCGCGCGCACGCTCGCTGCCCGGATCTTGTGCCTTTTCAAGACGGGCACGCAAATCCGCGAGTTTTTCAGCTGTGGAACCTAGGCTCATGACGTTTCTTTTCCTTGATGCTTTTAGTTGTTGCTCTGAATTTCTGCAATTCGCTGGGTGAGCGCTTTCCCAACTTTACCAATTTCTGGTTCGTCGACAACCGCCAAGTGATCGCCTTTGAGCTGATAAATCTCAAGATCACTGACAATCGCAGCCCAGCCGCCATCATAGGCGATATTGGCATACGCTGGCTCAAGCTCAATTGCGCCATCGTGCATGCGCTCCGCACGGAACAGCATGACCGGCACGTCGACATCTGCCCACCTACGCATATCAATGGTATCCAGAATGCGATTATCCACAAACGACGCCCGCTGATGCTCCAGCACGCCTGCCGATAAGCCATGCTCAGAGGCATCGGTGGTGGACAAGAACTCTGCCATCATCGCCAATAACGCATCTTCACCAGCGGTTTCGAGCAGCTCGTATGGTACCGGGAAGTCCAAATTATAGGTCTTCTTGGCAAAGGCCGAGTAGCGCTGCCAGCGGGCCTTGGTTTCTTCCAAGGTATCTGGTGCCGGATGCTCCGGCTGCACGGTGTCGAGCAACGCGATGGTTTCCACCTTCACGCCGGAATTGCGCAGCTGATAGGCAACTTCGTAGGCCAGCACACCGCCGAAGCTCCAGCCGCCCAGGATCACTGGGAAGCCTGCCGCATAGTGCTGAATCTCATCCAGATAGTTAGCCGCGCGGTCTTCCAAGCTGCCTTCACGACGCTCAACGCCATACACCGGCACGTCTGCTGGAAGCCTGCGCATCAATGGTTGGTACACCACCGATGAGCCGCCCGCCGGGTGGAACATAAAGACTGCCGGTGCAACTGAGCCTTCCGGACGCGGACGCAAGACTCGAATATTGCCTTCAACTTCTCGTTCCAGACCTTCACGAACCAAATTACTTAATGGCTCTAAGCTCGTCGCGGCAAGCACATCTGCAGTAGTGATCGTGGCACCAGAGCGTTCCGTTAAGCGCTCGGCAATCTGAGCGGCAATCTCTTCGCTAATACTTGGCAGCTCACTGGTGACACCATTTGCGGCAGCGCCGGTAATTCCAGCCCAGGTGGCAAATACTAGACGCTCGGAGGCATCACGTGGGGCCACACCAACACCTTGCGCAGCAGGCTTGGCGACGGTGGCGTCCTCGGTGGCGTCCCCGCCGGCAAGCTCAGCGTCCTCCGTGGCAGCAGGCTCCACGGCCTCCGCGACAGCACCAGCATCCGCAACCTCCGCAGCGTCGTCAAGCAATGTGCCATCCGACGTACGCTGCTGCACCAATTCTTCGACCATCGCAACCGCATCGGCAACCGACGCGTCGCGCAATGCTTGAACCTGGAGGCTTGGCAGATCGAAGTCGTGCTCAATGCGGTTCTTAATACGCATGCCCATTAGGGAATCCAGGCCGAGATCAATCAGCGGCAGTTCGCGCGGTAAATCTTCGATATCGTATCCCATTGCCTCCGACACGATTGCGCGCATGCGGGCCTCAACGGTTTCCCCACTGGTTGGATCCCACTTCAAAGATGCGTCGGTGAATGCATCGTCAAATGGGCCTGACGCATCAGCCGAGGTCACAGCCTTTTCATTCTCCGATTTCCTTAATAGAGGTTCGGCCAACGCCGTCCCCTCCCCCAACGTCGACGCAAACGCCTCAATCACCAACGTGGTACCCGCCGCACCCACTTCATAAATGGACAGCGCAATTCCACCAAGGGTTCGCGTGGTGACCACCGTCAGTTCCCCACTTGGCGGCAAGATGCGTCGTTCTTCCATTGCGACCAGAGTCGCCTGCGGATCCAATTCCGCAATCACGCCTTCGAGCAGCTGGTATGGGGATGCCACTTGGTCGGCTTGCGCGGTAAACACCACTGCCCCGTCCGGCATCGTGACTTTGGCAGACAGCAGTTGATTGCGCGCACCGGTGGCTGGACGCGCGGTGGTCCAATAGTGTTGTTTCTTCCACGGCACACCCGGCGCGTCCACACGCGGACCAGCACCGTACAAAGCCGCAAAATCAATTGGCGCACCTGCAACATAGAGTTTCGCCAGTAGTTCTACCAGTGATTGCGTCGCTGGTACTTTTCGTTTCAGGGCGAATAGCAGCTGCGCATCTGGCTTGCCGACGCTAAAGGCGGTGTTCATCAGTGGGATCATCGATACCGGGTTCGGTGAGATTTCCACAATCATGGAGTGCCCTGCGGCAAATGCTTGTTCCGTGGCGTCTTGCAGCCATACTGGTTGACGCGTGCAACGAATCCAATAATCCTCGCTGTGGACCACCGCTCCTGGCTGGTACACCACGCCACGATCCACCGAGCTAAATAGTGGTACGCGCAATGGAAGTGGTTGGATACCTGCAATTTCGCCAGCAAGTTCCCCAAGTAACGGCTCCACGGCACTGGTATGGCCGGCACCTTTCACGTTGAGTAAACGCGCAAATTTTTCTTGTGCTTCTAGATGCTCAACCAAGGCAATAACAGCTGGGCGTGGACCACCAACGGTCGTCATACCAGGTCCGGCATACACCGCTGGCTCAATGCCGGCGAACTCGTCATGTTCTGCAATAAACGCATCATGTTCTGCCACAGAGAACTCTACAACTGCCATCGCGCCGAGCTGATCTTCTGGCAAGGAACGCTCGCCTTCACCCATCAGGCGGGAACGATGTGCGGCAATCAGCATGGCATCAGCAGCACTTAAGCCACCTGCCGCGTATGCTGCTGCGATTTCACCCATCGACATACCAATCACACCGGCAGGTTTTGCCCCCAGACTTGCCAAATAATCAGTCAACGCAATCTGGATCGCGGTAATTGCCACCTGTGCGGTTTCGGTATCATAGGTTTGTTCGTCATCAGCAACAATGTCCAAAATGGACCAGCCGGATTCAAACTTCACAATCTCGTCAAGTTCTTCCAACCGAGCCTTAAAACTTGGTGCGGCAGCCACTAAATCCTTCACCATCTTGCGATGCTGCGAACCGAATCCCGAATACAAGAAAATCGGGCCAGAACTTGCCGGGCTATCCGCCACCGCAATACCCTGGCTGACCTTCCCATCGGCCACCAACTGCAGGCGCTTGACTGCCTCGGCATGGTCAGCGGCCATGACCACCGCGCGGGAGCGGCCGTGGTTGCGGCGGGAGAGGGAGCGGGCAAGGGCGATGAGATCAACCTGAGAATCCCTATTAAGGAAATCAACCATTGATGCAGCTACTTGGCGTCGTCGTGATGGCAGCAGTCCACTCATCGGCAAGGCCAGCGCTGCATCCTTCAGCGCTGGTGTGCGCTCAGGTTGTGGCGCGTAGTCTGCAGCGTCAAATGCGCTGAGCACAATATGAGCGTTCGTGCCGCCAAAACCAAAACCAGAAACGCCAGCGAGTTTCTTGCCAGAATATTCTGGCCATTCACGTGGGTCTTCCACCACTTCAATGCGCTCAGCATCAAAATCAACGTAGCGATTCGGCGCCTGGAAATTCAATGATGGCGGCAATGCGTTATGCATCATAGCAAGCACGACTTTAATCAAACCGGCAGCACCTGCGGCCGATTCCGTGTGACCAAAGTTAGTTTTCGCAGAACCTAGCAGTGCTGGTTCGCTCACGCTGCGACCTCTACCTAAGACGGTACCGATAGCGGTGGCTTCAATCGGGTCACCAAGAATGGTGCCGGTGCCGTGCGCTTCGACGTAGTCAACCAGTTGCGGATTCACTCCCGCGTCACGATACGCCCGACGCAATACGTCCACTTGTGCGTCTGGGTTTGGCGCGGTTAAGCCATTGGAATGACCATCGGAATTAACGGCAGATCCCTTAATAACGGAATAGATGGTATCGCCATCTCGCAAAGCATCCCCAACCCGCTTCAGCACCAGCACGCCCGCTCCGTCGGAACGCACGAAGCCGTCAGCGTCGTCAGAGAATGCATGCACTTTCCCGGTTGGGCTAAATACGCCCAGTTCGCCAAAGGCCGTGGACACAAATGGTGCAGCAAGAATATTGACGCCACCGGCGATGGCCACATCGGCGGCACCTTCGCGCAGGTCGCGCACTGCTTGGTGCACAGAGACTAACGAGGAGGAGCAGGCGGTGTCTACGGCAATGGATGGCCCGCGGAAGTCAAAGGCGTAGGAAACACGGTTGGCAACGATTGAGCTTGCGGTTCCGGTCAGCGCGTATGGGTGGGCTTCGGCAGGATCAGAGCTAATCAGCATGCCGTAGTCGTTGTTCGAGGAACCCATGTACACGCCAACGGCAGCGCCTTTCAGCGATGATGCCGGGATGTGGGCGTGCTCGAGGGCTTCCCAGGTCAATTCAAGGATCACGCGCTGTTGTGGATCCACATTCACAGCTTCGAGTGGTGAGAGCCCAAAGAATTCGGCGTCGAAGGAGGCAATGTCATCGAGGTAGCCGCCGGCCAGGTTCAGATTCTTCATCTTTTCGCTGGTGACGGGATCATCAGCGTATTCCGACCAGCGTCCAACTGGCAGTGGACCTACACCATCACGCCCCTCGATGAGCATGCTCCACATTTGGTCGATATTATTCGCACCCGGATAGCGTGCCGCCAGGCCCACAACTGCAATATCGTGCTGCTCTGGCGCGCGCTGATCCGTGATGGTGAGATCTTCGGTGCTCAACACGGTGGTTTTCGGCGCAGCTCCATGCACGAGGCGATTCGCCAGGGCCGCAATGGTTGGGTATTCGTAGGCGATGGTGGCGTCGAGATGCACGCCAAGGAGGTTTTCGAGCTCACCCGACAGGATCACGACATCGCGTGAAGAAAGCCCGAATGATTGCATTGGCTGCTCATCGGTAATTTCTTCGCGTGGTAGGCCCGTGGTGGCGATCACCCAATCTCGTAGCCAACCGCGCAGTTGGTCAACGCTCATGCGTGTGTTCGTCTCGTTCACGTGTTCTTCCATGAATTCGGCTACCTTTATTTCATCGTTGCCCAGTCGCGTGTGACGTATTCTCACTGGTCCTGCGCAGATTCGGCATGCAGTGCCCTCTGACCGTCGAGACAGACGACAGCGAACCTACAATACTTTCTTTGACTTTCCTATTCTATATCGCCACAGGCGTCACAAACGTAACACTCACGTGAGAATTAACACTTATCGCATAATCTCCGGCCTTCGCTTGCTTGACGACGCCAACCGTCCACCCAATTCACGTCGTAAAACCTGGGCCTCCAACACCAACGTGCACAGAAAGTCTCCCTCCTGTGCACGTTGGTGTTTGTGGAAATTACTGCTCCAAGTAGCGCTTCTTATTTACTCGGCGCGCAATCTTGCCGGCCGAGGAACGCGCGATTTCATCTGGCGCCAGAATTTGAATATCTGCTGGTACCACACCATGTTCGGCAACCACTGCAGCACGAATCTGCTCAATTGCCTGCGCATCGCCTGCCGGGGTGGCTTCTAGGTCACGCTCTGCAAGGATAATGAGCTTTTCGACGTCGTCGCCTGGAATCGCAAATGCGGCGACAGCAGCCGGGCGCACATGTTCAGAAGCTAGATCGACAGTGAACTCAATATCCTGCGGATAGTGGTTTCTACCCGCGATAATGATGAGATCCTTCAGGCGTCCTGTGATATATGTTTCACCATCAAGAATCACCGCAAGGTCACCGGTTGCCATCCACTTATCATCATCTGGCGCACCTACTACGCGGGAGCCTTCTGCAAGACGCTCACCCAAAGTGTTGCGGAAGGTTTCTTGAGTATCGGCTGGTCGATCCAGGTAGCCGGCTGCCATATTATCGCCGTGGCACCACAGTTCACCAACGACACCGTCTGGTAGCTCTGCGCGAGTTTCTGGATCCACAATGGTGGCAAATTGTGGTCGCACTACTTGCCCGCAGGACGCAAAGGCCACTGAGTGTTGGCCTTTTTCTACGACAACGGCTTTGCCTTCTGCCAACGCATCGCGATCAAAATGAGTAATCAGTGGGCGACGATCCGTTTGTGGGGTGGTCACCAGTAAGGATGCTTCTGCCAGACCATAGGATGGTCGAATCACGCTTGGATCAAAATTGTACTCACCAAAGGCACCCAAGAAGGCTTCAAGAGCTTTTTCGGTCACCGGTTCAGAACCTATGATCAATCCGTCGAGATTGCTCAAATCAATGCCGCGATCATCATTTGGTTTACCGTAACGTGCTGCCAGTTCGAGCGCGAAGTTTGGCACAACGGTATACACATTAACGTCGCTTTCGCTGCGACGACGGATTTGTTGAATCCAGCGAGATGGTTGCTGAATGAAATCACGAGGCGCCATAAACTCCATGTCTAGTCCCAAGATGATCATAAACATCGCCAAGATAATGCCCATATCGTGGTGGAGTGGCAACCATGACACCAATCGCAAAGGATTCTTCAGCTTTGTGGCAACAAAAATTTGCAAGACATTGGTCAGAATCGAGCGGTTGGTGAGTACCACACCAGCTGGGGTGCGGGTGGAACCGGAGGTATACTGCAAAAATGCGGTCATCTCGACTGGGGAGATCTTGCTGGTTGCCAGTAATTGCTGTGCTGCTTCGGTTTGCAGTGGATTGACAAAACTGGTTGCCAGGGAATCTGGCAATGCGTCCACCGCTAAAATGCGTGGGCGCTGGGAGCCTGGCAGATGCGCGAAAAATGCGCGAACTGCTGCAGCCGAGGTGCTATTGGTCAGCACAACTTTTGGCTCGGAGTCACCAATCACCGCTTTGAGGTGATCAGCGTGTCCTGGTTCGTTTGGATCATAAAGCGGAATTGGGACCATGCCTGCATACAAGGCGCCGAGCATGGAGAAAATATATTCTGGTGAGTTATTGGCAAGAATGACAACGCGGTCACCAATGGTGCCAATCTGTTGGAGACGCGCTGCAACGGCCTTAATACGGGTATTGATTTCTTTGCGGGTGAAGCTGCGCACTTCACCTTCGCGGGCTGCTGCATAGTCCCAGAACTTCAAGCAGGTGCGATCAGTGGTTCCTGCTGCTGCTTCGGCCTGGTAGAGCACTTCGCACATACCAGCCAATGTGAGTTCAGGGCGTAAAACAATTTCACCCTTTTCGTTGAAAAATTGGCCGATGACGGCATGTAGATCCATAGGTGTTCCTCCAGAATGGTTAAAAGTCAGGCAGCAATAGTCACCGGCGCCAATGGTATATATTTTAACCAGTACAACTGCTTGCTACGTTTAAGTGCGTTATCTACTACATCGTTAGTAAGACGGTGAAGTATTACGTTTTTCGCAAAAATAGTTTTGTATAAGAATATATTTTCTTTAAGCTCTTGGCAAAGACATAAAAACCGCAGTTCAAATGCTATCTCTTAAGAATCTGCGGTTTGAACGCATTCGTTAGCCTGCAGCGGTCAGATCAGTTGCCCATTGCAAAACCCACGCCGTAGCCGTCGTCCCTGGAATAACATCCGGATTGGTTGCATACTGAGCATGCACGCCATTGGCGGTAATAAGCGCTTCAGCACGACCCAGCGCATTGCTAACATTATTTGGTGCATCGCAAATTGAATCATTTGGTGCGCAAATATCCATGACTCGATCGTGTAGGGTTCCAAATCCGCCCTCACGCGGTCCGCGCATCGACGCACCCGGCACAACTGCTTGGATCACGAAACTCAGTGGCGCCAAGGCAATTTCAGCGCCAACGCCACCAATTGGGGTACCGATAGCCTGGCCCACACCAGGCTCCCGGCGACCATCTGCAATCAGAGCGACACCTCTGATCCGTTCCTCCGGAATATCCAACTTTCCAGTACCGATCTCATTGGCAAGATCACCCACAATCACAGCGCCTTGTGAAAATCCGACAAGTATGAAGTCAGTCAGCGGACATTCGGCATGCACCTCGCGCAATTCTTGCTCCAGGCGTTGTGCGCCCTCGTTTCTCGAATCGTCATAGCTGAGCTGTTCCAAAGCATTGACATTTTTAAACTGCGCACTATAGGGCAAGGTCCATACTTTGAGATCATGCTCATTAAAACGCTCTCGAATCGGCTGGGTGACTTGCAAGAGCAAGGCATTATCCCTGGTATGCGGGGCAAATGGATCATCATCAATCGAAGATTCCCACGTCCCAGGAGCCGCAATCAGTTCAACATTTGGACAATGTGCTGGCTGCACAATTTCTGGTTCCGGCGCCGGCAACAAGCCTTCGCCAGACATATTTCCCTGTTGAACCCATTGCAAGACGCCTTGTCCAATCACAAGAACAACAACCAATGCGGCAATGGCGGTGAGTGCTTTTTTCATAAATCCTTAGCAGTAGTGATTCCGCGCGGCTTGTTCCAGTAGCTGTGCTACTTGTTCCACCGGCAACGTAGTTCGTTGCTGCTCAATAAGTTGACCAGCAACTGCTTGAACTGCTGCCGGGAAGGTATCGCCACAGACAACCTGTGCAGAACCAATCATTTGATTTTCGATACCTTCGGTGTCAATTCCGGCTTTTGTTAATTCCTCTAGATAACGGCGGTCCTTCTCAGAAAGTTCCGCAGGTAGTAGTGAAGGAATTGATTCCACTCGTTTCGCAGGCTGATCGACGCCGGGCGCAACCGATTCGCTGGCCTGCGACGTTGGAGCAGCAGCACTACTTGTTGGCTCCGTTGTGGTGCTTTTCGGAGCCGCCGCGCGAGTAATCGGCGCAATGGTTTTATGTACCTGCTCATCAGTCACAGTAGAACTGCCGCAGGAAACCAACGCAGTTGCTGCGGTTGTGATGATCAACGCCGTTGCAACTCGTTTCACGAGTTCTTCTCCTCACGAACAGCACCATCAACCATACTGATCTTGCCATGTTGGAAGGTTACATATTCCCCACTGTTTGGCACGATTGTTTGGTCACTGGTTGGATACCCATACGCACCGCGCTCATAGGAGGCTTGGCCCCAGGCGTCGAAAATCAAGCCCTTATAGATCACATGTGCACCGGTTGCTGGCGACCAGTAAATCGAACCATTATCGAACTTCTGGAACGCGCCACCTGGCAGCAGTATTTCATCAGAGGTTGGGAAGCCAAGTGGTGAAGCGGCAGTATTCAGCTCGGTGTATTTTGCTGCAATTGCGCCGCGTACCCAGTGATTCTTATTATCTGGGCGACGCACCACATAACCGTGCTCGAACTTTTGCACATAACCTTCACCGATCTTCGCCGCGGTTTCTACCGGATAGCCGAGGTCACCGTTTTCCCACTTCAGTTCGCCCCACTTTTCCACCAAATCCCGTGGTACCGCATATGCGCCAAGTTTTGGATGCCAGTAAATATTGCCATTCTGGAAGGCCACATAACGACCACCATTGACAATCGGACGCTCAGTCCCAAGTGGGAAGCCCAACCAAGAACCTGGACCGCCAACCTCAGCATAGTGCGCATTAATTGCACCACCGAGTGCAAAAGCACCGGTTTCAGGCGACCAGAATGCGCGACCATTGCTGAAATCTTCAGCCTTACCGCCTGGAACGTCATACTCATTATTCAGGCAGGTACCAATCGAACCGCTCGCAGTTGCCTGTGCAATTGCCCCAATTGGCGTACAATCAGCGCCGCGATCAGCTGGATCAAGCTTCAAAGCCGTTGCAATATGCGGCCATGCTTGCCCCAATTCGAACTGCCAATATGGCCAGTCATGCACACCAGATGGACGGAACACAGCAATAACATCAACGCCGCCACGCTTTGCATGATCAAGGAAGGTCTGAGTGGTCATACGCGAAATAACTTCCAAACCAATACCAGCGGTATTTGCAGGGTTCTTCGCAACTGAACCAGGCTGGCCGAAATCATCGCGGCCTGAGCCTGCCGAAACATAAACGGTCTTGCCGCGCAGGGCTTCCACGCCAAGCTTTGGATCATGATCAATCCACTCTTGCGAGCCCACTGGACCCCACATCGCTTCGGTATCATAACCGCCAGCATCCTTTTGCGCAACGCGAATGGAATCAGGCATGCCAACACTGGTGGTATCTAAGTAACCAGAGAAGGAACCAGCGAACGCGAAACGATCTGGGAAGCGCTCTGCCAGGTTGATTGCGGCGGTGCCGCCCATGGAAAGGCCGAGGACTGCGCGGTTGCCGTTGGAACGATATCCCTTATTAAGGATTGGGATCAGTTCCTTCATTAAGAAGGATTCCCACATGTAGTGCTTACCATTATTTTCTTGCAACCAGTCCGAATAGAACGAGGACTGGCCGCCAATCGGCAGCACCACATTGACGTTCTTATCAGCAAACAGCTGCTCAATATTGGTTTCACTGGTCCAGCCGGACTCTACATCAGTAGCGCGCAAACCATCGAGCGCCCATACTTCTGGGAAGGTACGACCTGGCTGTGAATGCCAATCGCGAGCCAGCAAAATCTGCACCTTCACCAATTCACGAGGCATAACTACGGAGTGGATTTGCAGTTCAATACGACGCTCCGTAATCCAACGCACGCGCTGCACAGAAACGCCTTCTGGCAGGCCTTGAATATTTGGAGTTTCGTCCACGCGCAGTGGCGTGCGCTCTGCACCATTGGTGTCGAGGTAGTCGGTCAGACCCAAAAAGGAAGATCCTGATGATTGAGCAAAGGTCGTCGCTGGAATAATCGTCGCAAAGCCTAGGCCCAGTGCTACCGGGATAGCTGCGAGCCAGTGGGAACGACGCTTGGAGCGTGATGCGGTGTCGCGCATAGAAATTAAGTTCCTTATTTCGAGAGAGATAACAATCAGGCACAGCGAACAAAGCCTTTCCCGAAAGTTCCCCTCTTCCGGCAAACAGCTGCAGGCCTTATCGCTTGCACATCAGTATGTGGGTACAAATGTGCAATTAAAAATAGACACCTCTAGCTTAAGTTCAACTTGAGAGTTTTTGCTCAAGACACACCACACGTGGCAACTTTTCTCACTTAAAATTTCAAATACCACAAAAACCACAGTGATACCTTCCAATAACTCTGATATTGCAGAGTCATCGCCCGCCACTTTGCTCACAGCATGGCACAAAGTCGCACCCATGCTTCTCGACGCGATGGTGGTGCGCACATTCGCCATCACCCACCAAGGCCTTGGCTGTCTGTGCTCTCAGCCCCACATACGCTTTATCTCCAAGCTGCTAGCCTCGGTGCATCATGTTCAAAAAAATAACCTTAACCAGCATGAGGCTCGTTAAGGTTATTCAATATTTCGCACCCACATTCCTGCGCTACAGGTCTGAAAGGCATTGCTGCAGCGCGACAGGTGTAAGGCTACTGCCGAAAGATGAGTCTCTCATCGCCGCGTGACGGCCAATCAACGCACCGCCACGAACTGTGCATTCACCCTAATTTCCTTAATAGGGTTACCACGCATTCATCCGCGTGAGCACCCGCCCTTTCGTCTTCTCTAACTGCTGCCGCCATTCTTCCCAGTTATGAATACCAAAGAGTGGATAATCCACTGTGACATTCACACCTTGGGCGCGTGCTTTGATCTCCCACACGGTGGTGGTGTACATGCTGATCGATTCCAAAATGGAGCCGTTGATGCGGTGGCCCAGCGCTTGGGTTTGAATGTCATAATCGGACCAGAATCCTGATGACGCTGAAACGTAGACATCAGTATTGCGCAGCCCTGACATATTCCATAGTGGATCGTTTTGGAAGCGGTATGCACTGAAAATTGTGCCGTACATGGAGTTGATATTAAAGCCTGCAACGTCGAGCATTGCCAGACGTAGCATGGTATGCATGCCTGGCAGAGTCATGGCTGGATAACCGGACCAGCTGAGCACTTGGTGGAATTGCTCAGGGTGACGAGCTGCGAGGTTCAGTGCGGCGGTACCGCCCATCGACAGACCAGCAATTGAGTTATTCGAGCGGGAAACTCCGAAGTGTCGCTCTAAATATACTGGCAGTTCTTGTGTAAGGAAGGTTTCCCACTTAAACACAGGACCCGTGCCGTTATATGGCGCTGGTGCAACCCAGTCCATATAGAAGGAACCTTTACCACCAACTGGCATCACCAGAGTGAGGTTGTGGTCTACATATAATGCCGGTGCGTTTGCATCGTGTGTCCACGCACTGTGGGTGTCTAAGGCGCGTGCACCGTCGAGAAGGTAAAAACCGGCGTTACCGCCGCGCGCAGCTGGCTGGATTTGCACTGTCATCGTGCGCCCATTTGATGGCGAATACACGTCACAACGTTGCACCCAGTAAGCCGCAGCGTCCCATTCACAGCTACCAGTTGCATCAGGGCGCAACCAGTCACGATTACCCGCGTGCGCAATGCCTTGACCTGCGATGGCCAATGCTCCTGCGGTGGCCACGGCAACGACTGATGCCGTCACTTTCTTCATAACAGTAGAAAAAATACCCAAGAGTGTTGTCCTTTTCGCATTCGATGGATCATCGCGGCCTCACGACTTCAGCGTGTGCGTCGCAACGCCTGGCTACACGAGCCTCACATGGATGCTGTATCCATAACCGCCCATTATATTACAAATTGATATCAAAGACGGAATTTTTTCAGAATTTTTCCGCTTATCGACGATCCGGACTTACCGAAATCTCCTGCGGCCAAAAGATTCGTTGCTCCTGAGCTTTCGGCAGGTTCTCATAATCGCGTGGATTGGCATGCAATTCCAACGTCCTGCCAGAAGTCAGACTAAAAACAATATTGTCAAAGAAGCGCTGCATGGTCAGTGGACTGCGATAGCTGGCGAACAGTGCTTGCAATTCCTCGCTATACAGCGCAGCTCGTGCCTGCTTGGTCACAACTGGATCCACCCAGTCTGGCAAATCTTCAATAGCCATCGCAGAATCTGCAAACTGCCACTCAAGAGGCAAGAATTTGTCATGTCCAACGCGGGCATTCTCCAGTCGTGGGGAACGTGCCGCGAGCGGATTCGCCAGGCCAATGGTGTCGAGCACACGCACATCCAGTGGCGCATTCATGCTGGTCATACCAAGATTAATCATGGTCAAGCTCAGTGGCATCTGCGCTAAATCAGTTGCTTCGTGGGTGCGCGGTACCGGCCGCCAGGAAAATACAATTGGATCTTCGCTGACTAAGAACTGCACCACCTGCGCATCGTGCTGGGCATGGCCTGCGGCAACCGCTGGCAAGAACTCACGCAAGCTCCGAGCCGTGTGGAAATCTTCGGCCCAATAGGTTGGTTGATCGCGGTAGGTGGCAAGTTGCCAGAACATGCGCTCATCAACAATATCGAGTTCTTCACCTTCGGCAGGCAATTGATATGGGTGCCCTCCATGCACCACAAATCCGGCCCACACCATGCCGGCGGCGAACACGAATGTGGTAATGATTGAGCTTTGCACGAGGCGTCGTAAAGCAATTACGCTTACCGGCAATAAAGCGGTATACAGCGGCAGCAAGAGCATGCGTGCGTGCATGAAATCGCCGCCAACGCGAATCACATAGGTGGCATGCAAAAGTGCGCAGGTCAAAATCAGGAAGATCACCCACACAGTTTTGCGCTGCACCAGCATATCCGCGTCACTGCCGCGATGGCCGAATGTGATCGCCAGTGCTGCTGCCAGCAATGCGATGACCAGCGCGATCCATAAATTATAGGCCTGGTTAAACTCGGCTAGATAGTGCCAACCTTGTGCCCACTGCGCACCGGTCGCACTTTTTGCCACTGCAGTATGCGGCACCAGCAGGCCATAATAGCCCATTCGGAAAATCTGGTACGCCGCTGGAATCGGCAAGGCCACGGCCAGAATTTTCCACCACTGTTGGCGATGCACGATCAGCAACAGGATTCCGCTGAGGCCGCCATAAAGGGCAAGTTCGGGGCGGACCAGCCAACTCAAACCGCTATTAAGGGCGAGTAAGTATAACGCCCAGCTTCCGCGGGTTCGTTCATTGCGCGCCCAGGTGGTCAGCAATAGCCATTGCGTTGAAATCCATAGCAGGCTCAAACCCCATTCCAGACCACTGGTTGCAAAATCGCGGGCTGGTGGTAGGGCTAAATAGAGCAGTCCGCCAAATGGCAAAAGCACAACTTTTTGGCCGCCGTATAAGCGCGCGGTACCCAAGGCGGCAAGGAAAACCGCCAGGGTGGTAAATGTTAAAGCCGCATAGGTCGCAATGGTTTCGAGCCGAGCGTCATTGACTAGCGCTCCTAAATAAATAATGTATTGCCATAATGCCGAGGTATTTGCCTCAACGCGCTCGCCGGCATTAAAGACCGGCCCGTTGCCAGCAAGTAAGTTGCGCACAGTGCGCAACACAATAAGCCCGTCATCACTCATCCATCGACGCTGCCAGCCGCCATATGCGGCAACGAGTGCGACCGTGCAGGCTGCGAGCAGTCCAGATGAAAATGGTAATGAACGGGCGTATTTCATAGAGCACAGGTTAGCACGCTCGTGTAACCTGCAAGGCGATACAGGCCGCTTAGAGTGCCGGAACTACGTATACGGCAACAAACACACAGCCGAGCCATGCAAGAGCTAAGACCTGCAGGGTACGGTCGGTGAGGGCAAGTTCGTCAGGAGCGCCACCGTCGCCACGATCGACATCTGCGGCATAGCGCAAAATTGCAACGGCAAATGGCACCATCGAAATTTGGTACCACACTGCGGCTGCACCACCTGCAGCACGTGCAACCTCAAATCCCCACAGGGCATAAGACATCACAACGGCGGTAGCAGAAAGGGTCCACACAAAGCGAAGATAGGTTGGGGTATAGCCTTCTAATGCTTTGCGAATTTTTGCTCCAGAGCTTTGTGCCAGCAGAATCTCGGCATAACGTTTACCAGAGGCCATAAACAGCGAACCAAAGGCGGCCACTAACAGGAACCACTGCGAGAGGTTAATGCCAGCCGCGACGCCACCTGCCATCGCGCGAAGCATAAATCCAGACGATACCAGCGCAATATCAATCACTGGTTGGTGTTTCCATCCGAAGCAATACCCTAATTGCAATGCAATATACACCGCCATCACAATGGCCAGGGCATGGCCTGACGACGCCATGTAGCTGATGGCGATCGCCGCTACGATTAAGACTATTGCCATTGCGTAGGCTACTTTAACCGGCAACACACCTGCTGCAATTGGGCGGAATCGCTTGGTCGGGTGAGCACGGTCAGCTTCAACGTCGTTGGCATCGTTAATCAAATAAATTGACGACGCTGCCAAACAAAACGCAATAAACGCAATGGCAATATCAGCTAAGATACGCACTTCAAACAGTGCATCTGCCCCAGCAGCCATCGGCGCTGCCAACACGAGGACATTTTTCACCCACTGTTTCGGCCGCAGCGCTTTGATCATGCCGTCGAGCAAATTCTTTGGTGGTTGATGCTTGCTCTTTGGCTCAATGCCTTCTGTATGGGGTTCGGAACCAATGACACCACTGGTATCGCTCACTTATTTTCCTTCCCTACTCGATCAATCGCTTCAGCAGTGACTGCACCTAATAATGCACCGGCACACACATCCGTTGGATAATGCACCCCCAGGATCATACGCGAGCACATCATCACTGGAATCCCCAGCAACGGCAGTGGATTTTTTGTAATCTTGGCCAGCGTCACCAATGCAGCTGTGGTAGAGGTGGCGTGCGAACTTGGAAAGCTTAGTTTCGAAGGCGTGCCAACACCAATGGCAATACGCGAATCATGCGGACGCTTGCGACGCACAATGCGCTTGAGAACAACGGAAGCAGCATGACTGATAAAGGCCGCAAGGATTACTTTGGCCCATTGCCGGCGTCGAGAAGCATCGATGAGCATCCCGAGGGCGCCAAGAGCCATCCAACCCAAGGCATGTTCGCCGAAATGGCTTAATCCACGGGCGAATGCAAGCGTGCGTGGGGTGGCTGCAACGGCCTGCAACCTGACTAATGCGTCAGCTTCAGTCATTGTCAAACACCTTCTTCCAAGATTCACGGCTGGTCAGCGTTGGATGTGCGGCGCGGTACTGTTCACGCAGCTGATCGAAATTTGCTTCCAGTTGTTTATGTAGCTCGCGGGTCTGCTGGAACAACTGCTTTGCCTTGGCCAAGTCGCGCTTGCGGTACACCACGCCGCGACCATCGGCGGTAGCTACTGTAGCACCATCGACACGCGAGAGGGAGAACCAGCGAGCTTCGATCGGCGCGAAATTCGCCTGTGGCACCTCGTGGTGGGCAGGATTCGCTGGCCGTAAGGAGTGGCGCAGGCCTTTAGCCAACCACACTGCCTTTTTCACCGGTGCTAGGCGTCCGCCGATGTCCTTAATAGGAACACCTGGGGCGCCACTTGGTCGCGGCAGCTCAGCGGCACTTGGCAGTACAACGGCATCGGGATATTCCTTGCGGATTGCCGCAATGCGTGGCAGGGAGGTTTCTAAGATGTCAAAGAGGTGCTCTGGTCCGGCGAGGAAGTCGCGAATTGCTTCGATTTGAATTGCCACGGTGGAATATTCCAGGCACAGCAGGTGCTTGAAGGTGGCTTTGAGCATGCTGCGGATAATGCCATCAATTGGGCCGTCGTGCTGCATTGCTGCCACAATTAAGCGATTGCGCAGATGGAAGTAGGCTTGCCAGTCAATAGCGTCGTCTTTATCGCTCCAGGCCATATGCCAAATTGCGATACCTGGCCAGGTTGCGGTTGGGAAGCCATGTTGGCCTGCACGTAGACCGTATTCGGCATCATCCCACTTAATAAACAGTGGCAGCGGCTGGCCGATCTGTTGAGCGACGACTCGTGGGATCATGCACATCCACCAGCCGTTGTAGTCAACGTCGATGCGGCGGTGTAGGTCGCGAGAGTTTGGTGCGTCTGGCTTATCGTCGAACTTTCCGCGATCGGACAGTGGATGCACGGAAAAATCGTGGTCATAGTGCACATGTGGTGCCGCGGTCCACATGAAGTCACCACGATTGACAACTTCACCCATTGAGTGCAGGTGGCTGCGCTCTTGGAGGTTCAGCATTTGTCCACCAATAAGGATTGGGGAACGCGCATAGCGGGCAGCTGCTAATGCGCGCAGCACTGAATCTGGTTCAATGGCGATATCGTCATCCATGTACAAAATATATGGTGACTGTGCTGCACCTGCCTCACCATCGCCCAAGGCTTCATACATAATGCGCGAATAGCCGCCCGAACCACCGAGATTGCCCTGGCGGAATTCATGGAAGCGGGTACCGAAATGCTCAACTGCGGCAGCATAGCCTGGTTCATCAGCTGGGTGCTTCGTGCCTTGATCAGGCATAATCACAGCATCGATCACGCTATCAACTGCTGGATCTGCGGCAAGTGCTTGCAAGGCAGCCACGGCATCTGCTGGGCGGTTAAAGGTTGGAATACCAACTGTTACTCGTGGCTCAAACGGTCCAACTTCACTGCCATCTGGCATGATTTGTGGCTTTGGCGCATGTGGCGCATACCAGCCGGCTTCTTCAATCACGACGTCGCTATCAGCGGTGATATCCCACCACAGCCAACCGCCCATCTCAAATGGGGCCAGGTCGAGGTGGAATTCCACCTCGCCGTCGGCCACAACCTTGCCTTCAATGCCGATACGAGCACCATCGAGCTTGGAACGGTAGACGTCGATACGCGCAGTTCCGCTGACGGTTACCTTCAAAATAACACTGTCGAGTTGCGACCAGCGACGCCAGTAGGAGGCAGGGAAGGCATTGAAATAGGTTAAAAAGCTCAGTTCGCTACCTGCTGGAATGCGCATTGAGGTGCGAGAATCCCATGTTGCGCGCTGTTTGTTACGCTCTGATTCAATCACGTACAACATCCGTACATCATGTGGTTCACCGGCATGTGGTAGCAGAAAACGTTGCAGCTGATTTTCCTTCATAGCGAAAAGATGCCTTTCTAAAAGATGCAAATTGTCCGACCATCTGCACCAATAATCCGAAGATCACTGAGACGTTGGCGCGGCACATAAAGATATCTCTTAAGCGTAGTCAATCCTCGCTTCTTTAGCCTTCTCTGCCACGCATCATCGCAGAGAAGTTATGCCCGAGCGCGAAATGTGTGCCTATTCATCCCATTTCTTTCGCGCATGCTTGACGACGCTGTTCGCAATCACTGCAGTCACACTCACCCACGTACGTGAGGGCTATCGCTACCAAGGCTGGTGCAAAGTCAGTATCATGGGAATATGTCTGTTTCATTGCGTTTTGTACGTCTGCTTGCCTGTGTCGCCGCACTGGGGATGTTGCTACTCACAGCAATATTTCCAAGTTTGGCACACGCAGGTGAACTCTCACTGCACACAGGTCGTGCTGATCTGACAATTGTCGATTCCAATCACGAGCTTGACGCAGCCGCCCAAGCAGATTTGACTACTTTCGTGCAAAACACCCCACTGCCAGCAGTCATTGAACACGTTGTGGTGCTGACCTTCCCAAATGGCGAGGATCCGTTTAATGATTATGTTGCCGGCAAGTTGCGTACTGAGCATCCAGAACTTCTGAACAGCAGCTTGAATACTTTTAAAGAACACTCAATTGTGTTTGCGTTTTCCATGCCAGATCGTTTCTTTGGAGTGTATTCCAGCCACGATGTGGATGATGCCATTCGCAATACCGATGAAATTGACTACTATCTCGCCCCGATGAAGCCGCTGCTGCGCGAAAATAATATTACTGGCGCGATTAAGGTGGCACTTTTAGCATCACAACAGCCACCAAAGCCAACTGATGTACGCCCATTCTTAGCGGTCGCCGGCTTGGTCTCTGTTGCAGGCGTTGGCGCTGCGGGAACCTTGACCCTGCGTCATAGCACGAAAAAAGCGCGTCGTCGCTATGAGACGATCAGAGCTGGCTATGCCGAAATCGTCGAGAAGCTACCGGCCACGAATGTTTATGCACATTCCACAACCAATGTGCTTGTCGACGCTGAACTGCGCAGCCAATGGGACACAGTACGTGAAAATTTTGAAGCGTCGCACGAAAAATTCCAGCGCTTACCAGAGCTTTCCACTAACAAGGATTTCCGCAAGCACGCTCGGCTGATTGGTCAGATTCACAAAGATGTTGAGCACGCGATCACTGCGATTGACAATATTGCCACCTTGCATGATTTTGATGCAGGTGATGTGCAAACTCGTCGAAAGATTCTCAGCGAACTGCGTAGTGATATTGAACAGGCCGCATTATCCAAGAAGTCGGAAGCGTATCGCGACGAATTGCACGAATTAGAGCGTCAAATCAAAGATGCTCTCCTGCACCCAGATGCATCCGATGTTGTGGCAATCTATGCCGAAATATTGCGCAAATATCAAGGCATTGTGACTGCAATTGCAAGACAAGAAGTCACCGATATTGATCCGCAGGAGTATCCACCAACCGCAATCTGGGATGCAAGCTGGCGTCCAGGCTATGGCTATTACGGCTATGTGCCGTATGTGTCGTTAAATAGCTGGCAAACGGAGCAGCATGAAATGCGAAGCTCCAGTTCGAGCAGCTCAACTGGATTCAGTGGCGGCTTTAGTGGCGGCGGTGGATCGAGTAGGTTCTAACTACTCAACGATCACTGTAGGAAGTGGCCCACGTTATGCGTGGGCTGGCGTGATGCATCGGTCATTGCGCGGGCTGCTTGGTGCGCAGGCTAACGTGGGTAGAGCGCGGGCGCAGGTACAGTGTGGACGGTGCGGACGGTGCGGGCTAGCGTGGGTAGAGCGCGGGCTGGCGCGGGCTGGCGTGATGCGCGGGCGCGGCCGGCATAATGCGAGGACAGGCCGCCGCACACCTGCATTATTGCTTCCAGGCGTTTCGCGTCATTATGTGCGTAACGCTCAACGACCACACACTTCCCAGCACCAAGCCAGCACAGACATCAGTTGCCCAATGTATGCCGACATATAAGCGCGATGCAGCAAGCAAAAGTGCAACAGACCAGGCCAATATGTGCACGCTGCGACGAGACCATAACAGCGTAATTGTCATTGCAATTGCGGCAATCGTTGCAGCATGCCCAGATGGGAAGGAATAACTGGTAGCTTCCACTAATTGAAATTCAGCTGGTGGGCGGGCACGTTGCACGACTAATTTCAATAGTTCTACACCAACTGCTGTGCTTGCCGTAGTTACAGCAAGCACAATCCAGCGGCGATGTCGGTTCCACAGTGCGAGTACGCCAATGAGCACCACTAAATTTCGTGGCCGCATGCTCGTCGTCCAGGCTGCAATCCAAGGATCCAGCCCAGCGACTCGCATATGGTAAAACCACTGGTAAATGGTGTCGTCAAAGGCAGAAATACTGCTGGAAACCATAGTGATGAAGGCTTAGGACAATGCGTCGATAAGCTTGTTCTCAAACATGGTTAATGCCGAAGCGATAGCCATGTGCATATCCAAATACTGGTAGGTGCCCAGGCGTCCACCGAAATAGACCTTATGATCGCGGGTTTCTTGCTCGGCAAGCTCGCGATATTTCAGCAGCATTTCACGGTCGCTCGGGGTGTTAATTGGGTAATATGGCTCGTCGGTGTCATCGGCGAAACGCGAATATTCCTTCATAATTACCGTCTTATCCTTTGGATAGCGGTCTTCGCGCTCCGGATGGAAATGACGGAACTCATGGATACGGGTGTATGGATATTCTGCGTCGTTATAGTTCATCACCGAAGTGCCTTGGAAATCGCCCACTGGCAACACTTCAGTTTCAAAATCAAGGGTACGCCAACCCAGCTTGCCCTCGGAATAGTCGAAATAACGATCAAGTGGGCCGGTGTAGACAATCGGCGCAGCTGGATTTTCTGCACGGATTTCATCGCGAACTGCGAACCAGTCAGTGTCGAGGCGCACTTCAATATTTTCATGAGCGGCCATGTTTTCTAGCCACGCAGCGTAGCCGTCGACAGGCAGGCCCTCATAGGTGTCGTTGAAATAGCGGTTGTCGAAGTTGTAGCGCACTGGCAGGCGAGTGATATTGCCAGCTGGGAGCTCTTTTGGATCAGTTTGCCACTGTTTTGCGGTGTAGTCGCGGATGAAGGCTTCGTACAGTGGACGTCCTATTAAGGAAATTGCCTTTTCTTCGAGGTTGGTGGCGTCTTCGCTGTTGATCTCACTTGCTTGCTCAGCGATTAATTCGCGTGCCTCGGTTGGTGAGTAGTAGCGACCAAAGAATTGATTGATCAGACCCAAGCCCATTGGGAATTGGTAGGCAGTGCCTTTATGCATGGCAAACACACGGTGCTGATAGCCGGTGAACTTGGTGAATTGGTTCACATATTCCCATACTCGCTCGTTTGAGGTGTGGAACAAGTGCGCACCGTACTTGTGAATTTCAATACCGGTTTGTGGCTCTGCCTCGGAGTATGCGTTGCCGCCTAGGTGCGAACGACGCTCCACGATGAGCACTTTTTTGCCCAGTTGGGACGCCGCCCGTTCTGCTACTGTGAGGCCAAACAGGCCAGAACCTACCACGATCAGGTCATATTTCGTCATATATAGCAGCCTAATGGCACTTTGAGATTCCTTTGAGCGACACACCCCAGCGAGCTTGTGTTGCTTTTCAGCTCACAGTTCTCGCAACGCCTTACAGAAATCTCGACCAACACTTCATCACAGTTTGTATCCTGCCGCGGCAATGCTTCAGTACACATCGAATCCGATAACGCCCATCCAATAATCCGCCTGGAAAACATATCAGTGACAAAAGGTGTGTACACAAAGCTTTTTACAAGTACGAACATAAGTAATATCAGCAACCCACAACCGATTCGGCCTAAGGTACTTGAATATGCACGGCACACCAAGTCTTAGGCGAGTATTTGGATTCTTGGGTTGGCGAGTTGCTACAACGCACCGACTTTTATCTTTTGCCGCTAATCAGCAAGGCGCATCAAACGAGCGGTTTGCTCATAACCAATGCCGATTCCTTCACGGCAACGTGCATGCCATATCTTCGGAATCGCGTAGACACTGTGGTTATCTTGATGAATCTTAACGATGCGTTCTGCCAGCGCAGCATCGGGCAAGCTACGGAATACTTATGCCACGGGATTTTGATTGGCGGTATCCCAGGGCAATAATACAACCGCCAACACGATAGGTGTTGAATGCCTTGCAGATGCACTCGATAGAGAAACGATTCCAATAGTCATCAATGAACCGGATTATTTCCGACGTTTCAGGTCGAGTTCCTACAAGAAAAAAGCCGATGATGCGGTTGTTGTATCCTGCTCAAATTTCTTTGGCATAGTCTAGATTCTCCCGTCTGAATTAAACGGAACACTCATCTAGCACGCTTCACCCAACCGGATGCGGACGTTATCCCTCGCTACTCGCCACACAGGGTGGGGTCAGACCGGCAGAGGCTTAGGCCCCCACACCCCGGCTGCTGATGGGGCGTGCTCCACACCCCTAACCCGTGAGCGGGCGCGGGCTTTACAGGCGCGGTGATGCGAACATGAAGGCGCTACTGAAGCCCTTGAGAGCACTTAGGAAGGAAAACGGGGGGACACTCCAGGGGTAAATACTTGGATTCGGATGTAGTTAACTGAATATTCTCAATCTTCAACTTACCCCCGTACATATTGTGTTTTAAATTATTATCACATTCGTCTTTAACGGGTAATCAATGGTGAAAGTAGTTAATCGACAGTAGCGAAGGAGACGAGGTACTGGTTTTGTAAAAAATTTGATCTACCCCCTTGTCGGAAGTCGGATTGTCTATTAGTATGTGTGTCAAGTTGCTGTTCAACTTCAACAGCCCAAGCATCAAAAGGAGGAAAACATGAAGATACCAGTTCCTAAAACAGTTATCGCAACTCTGTTTATTACAGTACTAACAACCCTCACCCCACATGCGTATGCGAGCGAAGTAAACGAAGGAGATTTTACGGTTCGAGAAGCTATTGCTCCAGCACCATCCTAGAACTCTGATGGTTACGCTCCGCGCAGTGCAGATGGTGGGTCGTGGGCGCCGGGTGGCACAGGCGCATTCAACTGGCTCTATGTAAAGGGCAAGGGGTTAAATGTAAGGACTGCGGCCGTGTCATACGTCCCGGGTAAAGAGCTCCTAGAGAAAAACGCGTGTGTTGATGAATTTGAGATTGCCTACTATAAAAATGGGCGGCGAATCACCGAAACTGCTAGGGGACGCTGCGCTCCTATTCGAGTTTTACACACGTTTAACATTGGTAAAAATCTAGATGCACACAGTCCCTTCTGTGGCCGAGTTCGTATTGGTGATAGTTGGGGTAACTATGCGTGCGTCGATATTCGTCCGTAGATATACGATTGCTTTAGATACATGATTGGATTTTTGGAAATACTCGCTATTGGGGCTTTTCTTTTAGTCCCTGTTCTTATAATTTTGGTTGCCTTTAAAGTGGGTCAGATTCTGATTAATATTCAAAAAGACGTTAATCACATCTCAAAAGAACTTCGGAACAGAGATACTTAACCAACTTTATAAGTAACGGCGCGGAAGGTATGGCTTATGGCTTCCGCGCCGTTCTAGTATGAGAAAGTACCTGGCATCGAAGCTAAACACCTCCAGGATCACAATGGAATCTATACGGGCGGTGTAGCGTGTTATGTTCTGAGTAGGGGCATTAAAGGCGTGATTTTATGACCAATATTGTGCTTCTGAAGCGTTTAAGGGCATTGCTTACGGCATTCATGTTTTGCGGTTGTGGCTTTGCTGCTGCGAGGCTTCGCACTTTGCTGTGAAGGAATCGGCATTGGCCATGAACAAACCACTCGTTTGATGCGCCTTGCTGGTCAGCAGCAAAAGATAAAAGTCGGTGCGCTATAACAACTCGCAAACCCAAGAAGCCAGATACTCGCCGAAGACTTGGTGTGCCGTGAATGTTCAAGCACCTTAGGCCGAATCGGTTGCAGGTTGCTGATATTACTTATGTTCGTATTTGTAAAAAGGTTTGTGTACACGACTTTTGTCACTGATGTGTTTTCCAGGCGGATTATTGGATGGGCGTTATCGGATTCGATACATACTGAAGCATTGCCGCTGCAGGCATTAAAATCAGGCGATTTTATGCGCGAAGAAAACCACAGGAGATGATTCATCATTTAGACCACGGCTTGATCATAAGCCTCGGTTACCGAACGCCGGTTGAAGTTGAAAAGGAATCTCAAATATCTAACTTTCTCATCAATTCCTATAATCTTCAATCCGTTTGATCTTCAATCTGTTGAATCTATCCACATCAATCAAGATTAAAGACGGCTTGCAAGGAAAACATCGTGCCGGTTTTTAGTGAATCATCTCACATTTCTCACAATTATCGTCATTTCTGCAAACCAATCATCGAAGCACACCGAACTACTTTATGACACCTTAATCTTCCCTCTTTAGAAAGTGAGTCACAATGAAAAAGTCATGGCTGATCGCCGGCGGCGTACTCTTGGCAGTCGTAGTAGCTGCCTCAATTGTGTTGAAACCGTGGTTACTCTTTATTGACACGCGTGTCGATGATGTCATCGCCTATTCCACAACCGCACCAAAGGCAACCTCCGGAACCAACAGTGCTGCACCTGTTTCAGATGCAATGGAATCACCTAGCTCTGATGCTCCGGAAGTTTCTGCATCGGAAACCCCTGCATCGGATGCCCCTGAAACGCCTGCTCCAGAGACTCCTGCATTACCAACATTAGTGTCAAGCGGCCAGTTCATTTCCCACGAGCACCAAACCACCGGTACCGCAAGCATCGTGCGTCAACCCGACGGCAGCCACCAGCTCATTTTGGAGAACCTGGCAACCAGCAACGGTCCTGACGTGCATGTATGGCTTTCACAAGGCCCTGTCGTCGAAGGCACTGCCGGCTGGACCACCGCCAAGGATTATCCACACCTCGATATCGCACCGCTGAAGGGTAATTTGGGCAACCAGGTTTACAACCTTCCACAAGACTTCGATCCAGCGAAATGGCCGACTGTTGATCTATGGTGCGATGATTTCAGCGTGTCCTTCGGCGCCGCTGCTTTGTCCCCACGCTAAATCGCCACATTAGTATTACCTCTACCGTTACAGCCGCGGTGGCTTTGAACGAACGTTCACTTAAGCCATCGCGGCTTTGCTATGCACTCCCCTACGCTTGCTTGACGACGCCACCAGCCGGCAGCATTTCAATTCCACTCACCATTTCTTTCTGTGTGTGCAGCCTGAAACACATGCCAGGCTTTTACTGCCAGTATGTTCTTACAAGGTGTACGGCCGCCGATCTCGTCGCATCTCACCGCATCCGATCTCACAGCACCGTCGCATAGCAACCGCGCAGCCACCGCATCTCGCCGCGCCGCAGCACGACTCACTGCGCCGCCACACCTCGCCACACCTCAAAGCCCACATTTGCACAACACTGACGCACCTTTACCGCATCAATTCCTTAATAGGGTTTTGCGACACGCCGTGTTCAAATAAAGATTTTTTCCTTCATCCCCGCTGTTCACTGCCACTTTCACATAAGTCACATGAGAAACATGCGCTCCAATAGCCTCTTTTTTGCACTATTGTGAACTTAGATTACTGGCTGTATCAGAACTTTCATTCTGTCTCAGCTTAACCAACCTTCACATTTTAATTGTTGGGAGAAATACCGTGAAGCAACGACGTAGCCTGAATAAGGCTCCTACGCGACCTCTGATCGCAACCGGTTTAGCAATTACGCTGACAGCCGGCATGTTAGTCGGTGTGAACAATCAGAATATTTTGTTCACTGAGGGCGAAGGTCCTGCACCAATTGATACTCCACTGGCCACCACCACCTTGGATACTGGTGACAACGTGGTGATCGATGATCCTGAACTTCGTGGCCAAGGCGATGACGAAGCATCTCGCACAGTCAAGCAGTTCAACCGTGCTGAAGAGTTCAATATGTTTGCACTCACCTGGCGCGGCGAGAAAGACATTGCAGCATTCGTACGTTCACAGCGTGCCGATGGATCCTGGTCTGAATGGTTCGACGTTGAGCCACTCGATTATGCCGTTGAAGGCCCGAATACGGTGCAAGGTACCGACCTTGTTTTCGTGGAGCCAACCCGGGCTGTACAGGTCAACCTGACTGGTGTCGATTTGTTCAATGCTGAAGAAGCCCGCACCTTGGACGCTGTCTTCGTTGACGGTGGCAATGCTGGCACCGTTGATACTGAAATCGAATTGGCAAATGATGCAGTTGGCCTGCCAAAGATCATTTCCCGTAAGGGTTGGGGTGCAGATGAGTCTTTGCGCTGCGGTACCCCAGAATTTTTCACCGGTGGTGTGAAGGGTATTTCCATTCACCACACTGCAGGTTCAAATAACTACACTCCTGCACAAGCACCAGGTATTATGCGCGGTATTTTCAAGTACCACGCACGTACCCTGGGTTGGTGCGATATCGGATACCACGCACTTGCTGATAAATACGGCAACCTCTATGAAGGTCGCTTTGGTGGCCTGAACAAGGACGTTATTGGCGCTCACGCAGGTGGTTTCAATAACAACACCTGGGCTATCTCCATGATCGGTGACTATAACAAGGTCGATCCAAGCCCAGAGATGATTAAGTCCGTTGGCGAACTTGCTGGTTGGCGTGCAAAGGTTGCTGGTATTGATCCGCTCGGTTCCAACACTCACGTTTCTGGTGGCACCCGCTTTACGCAGTACAGGCAAGGCACTTCCGTGCGTTTGCCAAATATCTTTGGCCACCGTGACGTTGGTTTAACTGAGTGCCCAGGCGACCTCGGCTATGCCAAGCTCGGCGCGATCCGTACCGTCGCAAAGGCAAAGTACACTTCCATTCAGCTGGGTAACGCAGTTGATACCGGCAAGCAAATGATCGACATCGCTCCAAACGGTGACACGCCAAAGCAAAGTGCGCCTCTGAAGCCAGAAGCCGCTTCCCCTGTGAAACCACAGGCTACTATTTCTGACACCACACAAAATCCAATCTCCGATATTGTGACACTCCTCTCCGCGATTAGTGGCAACAAAAACAGCAAAGACCCTGCAGTTATCGCAACTGCCGCAGTTTCGCTGATCGTTTTGGGAATTGGCGTTGCAACTGCAATGGGTGTTACTCCTGATTCAGTTGCGAAGTTGGGCAATGTCAAGGTCGCAAAGAACCTGAAACTGGAGCAAATTCCACCGATTCTCGACGCCGCAGCTTCAATGTCTTCCGATTCCAAGCTCTCACGTCTGTGGCACCAGCTCTCCCCAGTACTGGGCAAGTTGCGTTCTGGACAGGTGAAATACACCAACGCGAATGGTCGTGAAATCACCTACCAGTTGGCTGAAAACGGCATCCTGCTGGAAACTCCAGAAACCGGTGCGCACGCACTGTGGGGCGCAATTGGTGACGCTTGGGCTGGTCAGGGCTTCGATCTCGGCCCACTTGGCCTGCCACTGAACGAAGAATACCGTGATGGCGACAAGATTCGCGTGGACTTCGAGGGAGGTTTCATCACCTTCGACCCAGCAACTGGTGCTCTTGATATTCAAGCTGCGAATCCTGATGCAATCCCAGGCTTGGAAGAAATCCCAGCAGTTGAATGGGATGGCGTTGTTGGCCACTAAGGGCTAACCACCAACCACTTTCATACTCCCAACACCGTCGCGTACAAGCATTATGCCTGTACGCGACGGTTTTTCTCCTCTTTAACCAACGCGCTTGACGACGTTTCACCGCAATAGCATCAACCACATGTATTCATCCTGCATTGCATGCCTGATAAATATTCCACGCCAAACATGGACACACAACAATTGCTTACCACCGCGTTGTTGTGATCCGTGATAAAGCAGTGCCCGCTTAAAATAAGCGTTCCAAGACGCGGGCAACGCCGTCGTCGTCAAGCGAAGTTGTCACTTCATCCGCGATATCTTTTAATGCTTGCTGCGCATTGCCCATTGCCACACCATGTCCCGCCCATTGCAGCATTTCTTGATCATTGCGCATATCGCCAAAGGCAATCGCGTCGCGTGCAGGTATGCCAAGTATCTTGCTGACTTCCGCCAAACCACTGGCTTTCGTCACCCCAGATGCGGAAACTTCTAGGATGCCTTCGCCCAGCGAATAGGTCAGCTGCCCTAATGAAGGTGGAAGAATCGCGCTAATCTGGTCATAGAGCTGCGCGGAAGTATAGCGATCATTGCGCAAAAAGAGTTTCACCGCTGGCTCAGATACAAGCTCCGCATCGGTTTGCTCGATATGTTCGGTGCTGTCCCACACGTGCTCAAAATCATAGGCAGTTACAAAACAATCCCGTTTATCCTCTGCACGTTGCCCGGCGCGCTCAGCGGCCAGCGTCACTGGAATCTGCGCTCGTACCTTCGCCACGATTTCGCGCATGATATCTGGCTGCAAACTGTGATTGACCAAAATTTTATCTGCAGCCGAGTCATAAATAATTGCGCCATTCGAGCACACGCACAGCGGATGAATCTGCAACTGTTCCAACACCGGAAACACCCAGCGTGCGGGCCTGCCGGTGGCCAGGACAAACGTAGCGCTTTTCGACGCCCGGTGCACAATCTTCCGTAATCGCGGAGTCACGCGCTCTGCGGAGGTCAGAAACGTCCCATCAATATCACTGACGATCAATTTCGGTTTCATATTCCCCCACTTTGCGCGTCTTTATTTGGTGCTGATCATACTACCGCTTCTTTTGTAATGCCTTGGCAAAGTCATACGCTTGCCGTTGTGCTCGCTTGGCGATTCGTGCAGCACGGGCAGCTGCATTTAACGCATCAGCTTCTTCTATCGTAGGTGCAGTTCCGCCCATTGTAGCCGGCAACCACGACTGGCCTGGTTCAAATGGGCCATAGGTTGAGCTGTAGTTTTCCTGCAATTTCCTTAATAGGGATTGCATGGCCGCATACAGCCGCGCCGTATCCTTCTCCGCATCGCCTGTGCACACGATCGGCTCTCCAACTGATACCCACACTGGAATGTGCTTGCGCCCTAAGTTGGCCGCTTGGCCTTTGGTCCAGATGCGCTGCGATCCCCAGATGGCAATTGGGATCAGCGGAACCCCAGCTTGGTGTGCAATACGTGCAGCACCGGTTTTAAATTCGGTCAGTTCTAATGACCTAGAAATCGTGCCTTCGGGGAAAATACCCACCAGGTTGCCTTCTTGTAGCCGCTCAACTGCTTCATGCAGTGCACCTTTTCCTGCGGAACGATCCACGGAAATGTGCTTCATTTTCCGCATGAAAAACGACACACATGGTTTGAACAGTTCTTGTTTACCCATAAAGCGAACCAGTCGCTTGCCACGAACTCGTGCAACCGTGCCTGCGAAAATAAAGTCGTAGTACCCGGTGTGGTTCATAGCAAGCAACCCAGCACCCTGCGCTGGAATATGTTCGGCACCAAACACTGTCACCTTAATACCTTGGGCGCGGAGCAGTGCAATCACAACTTGAATGGCACTGTTATACCAACATTCCCTGGATTCAGGATGGTTATTCAGTGGCTCGAGGCTTTCTTCCACGTAAAACAGTGATTCACTGGGACGAAAGCCTGGAAGCACATATCGCGCGTCGCGGGTGCGGTCGTTGGTATTCACTTACTTCTTCGGCTCCAGAATTTCCTTGCCCACAAATGGACGTAATGCTTCTGGCACAATCACAGAGCCATCAGCTTGCTGATTATTCTCCAAAATAGCGACCAACCAGCGAGTTGTGGCCAACGTACCATTCAGTGTTGCCGCGATTTGTGCTTTGCCGTTTTCATCACGGTAGCGCGTTTGCAGGCGACGTGCCTGGTAGGTGGTGCAGTTCGAGGTCGAGGTGAGCTCACGGTAGGTTTGCTGCGTTGGCACCCACGCCTCAGTATCAAACTTACGTGCTGCCGAGGAGCCTAAATCGCCACCGGCAACATCGATCACGCGGTATGGCACTTCAACGGCTGAAAGCATGGCGCGTTCCATATCAAGCAGTGCTTGGTGCTGCGCTACTGCTTCTTCTGGCTTGCAGTAAACGAACATTTCAAGTTTATCGAATTGGTGCACGCGCAAAATACCGCGAGTGTCTTTACCATAGGATCCTGCTTCACGACGGAAACAGCTCGACCAACCGGCGTATTTCACCGGACCATTGCTAAGATCAATAATTTCATCCTGGTGGTAGCCGGCCAATGCCACTTCCGAGGTACCAACGAGGTAGAGATCATCGCGCTCAAGATAATAAATTTCTTCAGCATGCGCGCCTAAGAAACCAGTACCACTCATCACTTCTGGGCGTACCAGCACTGGTGGGATCATCAGCTGGAAACCGGCCTCGCGTGCCTTTTGTGCTGCTAAGGTCAGCATGCCAAGCTGCAAGAATGCGCCATCACCAGTGAGGTAGTAGAAACGTGCACCACTGACTTTGGTGCCGCGCTTGACATCCAGCAAACCTAACGACTCACCCAAATCGAGGTGGTCTTTTGGCTCAAAATCAAAGGTTGGTGGGGTGCCCACATGCTCTAAGACAACGAAATCGTCTTCGCCACCTGCTGGTGCACCTTCAACAATATTGTCAATGCGCATTTGCAGCTGATAGACCTGCTCTTCAGCAGCTTTTTGAGCATCTTCGGCTGCCTTGACTTTGGTTTTCAGCTCATTGGAACCAGCTAACAGTGCTGGTCGATCTTCTGGCGCGGCTTGGCCAATCTTTTTACCAAAAGTCTTTTGCTCATTACGCAGCTCGTCGGCAGCTTGGATGGCTTGGCGGCGAGTTTCGTCGGCGGCGATGAGGGCGTCGACAAGCTCAGGGTCGGCCCCACGTGTGCGTTGGGACTCGCGGACAATGTCTGGGTTTTCGCGGAGGAACTTTAGATCAATCACCCTTCTTAGGCTACCGTATGAATTGCACAAAAACTCAAATAAATTGCCAAAAACACTACTGGTTATTACCACTATGGCGTTAGAATAGAAGCTATGGGCGACCCGAAGCTGGATGAGACCGCCAGATCCCTGACTGACGGAAAGCAGACTCCGAAACACCAACAACTCAGGGAAATCCTTGATGATCTTGTTGATAACCACCTTAAACCAGGTGATATGCTCCCAGGCGAACGAGCGCTTGAGGAACAATACGGAGTCAGCCGCATTACCGTTCGTCGCGCAATCGGTGATCTTGTTGCCAGCGGCAAACTGCGTCGTGCCCGCGGCAAAGGCACATTTGTGGTACATTCACCGCTGGTGGCACGACTGCACTTAGCCAGTTTTTCCGACGAAATGGCCGCGCAAAACGTCGAATCGACCTCCAAAATCTTGTCTTCTGCCTGGTCTCAAGCACCGCACGATGTCACGCATTTCTTCCACACCAATGAACATGAGTACCACACGCACTTGATTCGCCTGCGGCTTGGCAATAACCAACCACTGTGCATCGATGACGGCTGGTACAACTCCACCTTTGCCCCGAATCTGCTCGAAAACGCCGTATATCAGTCGGTCTACTCAATTCTTGAAAACACCTACAACGTGACCATTGATAATGCCGAGCAAATCATTACTGCGGTTGCGGCAAACCCACACGAAGCGCAACTTCTCGACGTCGAAGTCGGGTGCCCACTTCTGAAAGTAATTCGCCTTGCGACCAGTCACGATCGCCCAATCGAGTGGTGTTCATCGCTCTATCGCACTGATCGCTATGCTTTACGCACCTTAATTACTAAGGCATGATAGAGGAATGAAACGTAGTTCTTGGCGTTCGCCTTTGGTGATTCGCATTTTCTTAGTCGCAATCTTATGTGGAGCAGTTGGTGTTGGATCGTATGTGTATGCACTCCATTCCCAGCCAGCTGACGTCGTTGTGCCAAGCGCCCCAGTTACAACCACCACAGCAGTTGCAAAACCAGCGATTTCTTTTATTTCGGCCGCCAAAGGTGACTGTCTGACATGGGATTATAACGGCGATGTTCCAACAAATGTGCAGCAAACTGACTGCGCTTCACCTCACCGATTTGAAATCACCTCGCGCGAAGACTTAGGACTATTCCCAACCAGTGAATTTGCTGAGCATGCACCATTGCCAACGTTGGGCCGCCAAGCACAGTTACGCGAAGAATTATGCTCAGCGCCGACTCAAGAGTACTTAAACAGTACCTTTGATAGCTTTGGTAAATATTCCATTGCCACGATCTTGCCGCCAGAGGAATTCTGGCAAAATGGCGATCGCACGTTACTCTGCGGTCTGCAGGTCACTGACGGTGAGGGAAAGGTTATTACCACGAAGGGTCGCGCAATTGATCAAGATCAATCTCGCATCTTCGAACAAGGCACCTGTCTTGCACTTGATGCAGCGGCGAATCCAGCAACTGTAGAATGCTCCAAGCCACACCAATTAGAGGTAACGGCAGTATTAGATCTCTTGCCAGTGTTTAGCGACGTCGTACCAACCGTTGAGATGCAAGATGCACATTTGCAAAAAGCCTGTACCGTTGCCGCACGTGAATACTTAGGCAGCGACGACGCTTTGTACTATTCCACCTTAAAGCCATTCTGGACCACGATTACCTCGAACTCTTGGGCAGGTGGTTCGCACTCGGTGAACTGCTTTATTAACTTCCCAATCAACGGCGAGCAAGGTCCAACGCTGGGAGAATTACAAGGATCCGCGAAAGAAACCTTCACCATCAATGGCAATCCACCGGAGCAGCGTCCTGAGCGTCAGCCAATTGTGAATCCGGAGGAACTCGAAAAAGTTGATGCGCCAGCACCGCAGTAATTGCAGGTTGTGAGCGTATAGCGGCTGCACCTCACACTGCCTGCTCGCAGGTATCGCAATACCGCACACGCTCACACTCGCAAGCCGGATGCTTCTCGACGCTTACCAGCAGGCACAACCTCTAGCTGCGCAAACCCACCGATTTCCTTAATAGGGTTTTGATGGGTATGCCTCTGCTCCTAGGATTGATCTTCACCTGCCCGCAGTTTTTTCAGCGCCAATATTTTCCTCATGCATAGAAAAAGGGCAGCGTGTACTTGCTGCCCTTCGAGGGGAATACAGGACGTGGCGGCGTCGTCACGCTCACCCGACATTCTGGCTTATACCCGGCGCTGCCCGTGCTCATCGAGATCAACATCTGCCCAACGTGCGCAATGCCAAGCACCGAAGTCGCCGGTTGGTTCGAAAATTGCGAGAGAACCGTTGGCAATATACAGCGACTGTAAAATCTCATCGGAAATATCGGTGCCGTGTGCGCCTAACATACGAATAGCTGCACCATGGGAGACAACTAAGATATCCCGACCAGTTTCGCGGCAGTACGCAGCGCACTGCTCAAGTACCGGAACTGCTCGTTGTAGCAGATCAGCGCCGGTTTCCCCATCGCCCATCCGTGCGGTTAAGGAACGCTGCAGCCAACCATCAAGCGCTTCCGAATAGTTTGCTTGAGCAGCTGGATCATTACGCTTTTCCAAATTGCCCGCTGCCATCTCGTGGATGCCGGTGACAACTTCCATGTCGGTGTCATAGAGCCCCACACCTGGTGCATCAAGATTGCGGCCTTCATAGGCGGTTACTGCCAACAGCATGGTTTGCTGCGCACGTAACGCGACAGAAGAAATTGCGCGCCCAAGATTCGACGTTAAGGTGGCCAAGGTACGTCCACCTGCGATTGCTTGATCGCGACCAATTACTGTTAATTCAGCTCCTGGCGGCACGGTATCAAAATATGCCCCGGCATTTGAGTGGGTCCTACCATGACGCATCACAAAGATTCGTCCAGTCATTATGTCTCCTTTGGCACAGTGCAGCAAAGCTTCACAGAAGTATTGTTTTATCTTACAGCCCTACGCAATTGGATGAGTGCCTTGGTGGAAACTTACCCACTCCTGGGCGCGTTGATAGCGCTTGTGATCCACTCCTGAAGGCGGTACCACATCATGCGAACCTGCAGGCCAAGACCCTAAAAAGGTCATATTCTCGCAGCGCACATATAACGCTTGCAAAGCTTCCGCTACCAGCGCGTCGTGAATATGACCATGTAAATCAACATGGAATCTATAGGTTCCCAATCCTTGCTGTATTGGGCGAGATTCAATTCGCGAAAGATCAACACCACGGACTGCAAATTCGGTCAGTGCCGTAACGAGCGAACCTGGCTCATTTTTGAGTGTAAATACCACCGCTGTTCGATCATGACCTGTTCGTGGTGGCACTGTTCCAGTCGGACCAACGAGCACAAATCTCGTGCGAGCTTGGGCGTTATCTGCGATCTGATCAGCCAGAATTTCCAAACCATGCAAGTAAGCAGCAGGGGCTGGTGCTGCAGCAATATCGACTTGCCCTTGTGCTACTAATCCAGCTGCTGCCGCATTCGAGGATGCTGGCACAAATTCATGTTCTGGAATATGTTGCGCCAACCAGCCTTTGACCTGCTGATAGGCCACAGGATGGGTGCTGATAGTCCGGCATTGCGCATAGGTAGTGCCTGGGCGAACCATTATCGCAAAGCGAATCTCAAGATCCAATTCTGCATAGATTTGCACGCCGCCGTGGGCTTCCGATGCACCGCCTGGTGCGGCGCCTTGAGATTCTGGTGCCAGAAAACCACTGGCTAAGGCATCAAAAGTAGGCGTAACTGGGCCATCAACAGAGTTTTCAATCGCCACACACGCGTAATCAGCACGCCCATTTCGCACAGCGTCAATCGCTTCCTGCGGGCTAGTCACCGGCACCGGCACGACGATCGCGGCAGCATCACGACCAGCACCACCGTCAGCGTCGTCAAGCACGCATATACCATCAACATGTTTGCGCGCCTGGATTCCCCCTTGCGACACAAACTGCCAGAGTGCAGCTTCCGTAAACGTTCCTTGCGGGCCTAAATATGCAATGCGAGTGCTCATAGGCTTCAAGCTTAACCGCTTTGGCAGGTATTCTTAAGGCATCATGGACGTCGACGTTTCCACTTTCTGGCATCGCATCTTACAACTGAGCCCTGCTGAGCACGGATTTAGCTACCTCGATCCAACCGCGCAGCCACCTCAAACCGGCAGACTCAGCGGCTGGATTATTCCTGCCAAAGACCTCAGCGATGTTGCCGGCATGCCAACCAGCTTTGGCAATGCTTCTCGACGCCGCCTGGCCCACAAAACTGACCCATTCATCGCTGCGTACCAGCAACAAGGTGCGTATGTCCCAGGGAAAACGGCCACTTCCGAGCTTGGGCTTTCTGCCTACACCGAACCCGTTGGGCAGGCTCATCCAGAAAATCCCTTGTGGCCAGGGCATACTCCTGGTGGATCATCCGGTGGTGCAGCAGTTGCGGTTGCCCGAGGGCTCGTGCGAGCAGCACATGCCTCTGATGGTGGAGGATCAATTCGAGTTCCTGCTGCGTGCACCGGCATGATCGGTTTTAAGCCGGCTCACGATACTACCGGTGCGAATCCCGTTGCCCAAGGCTTTATTACCGCCACGCTTGCCGATGCCGCGTTCTTGCACACTATTACCCCACCTGCCAAGCTTCGACCACTTCGCATCGGAGTCCTCGCAACTCCAGTCCATGCCCCGGTTGAAGTTGCCACCCATTATCTTGATGCCCTGGAATATGCCGCCACCACATTAGCGGCTCATGGCCATACCATTACCACCGTGCAGCCACCGTACGGACCAGCGCCGTTTGCAGCGTTCCATACACTCTTGGCGTATCGTGCGCGCAAGATTTCTGGAGAAGCATCTCCGCTGGTTGATTGGTTACGCGAGACTGGCCGCCGGTTGCGTCCACATCAGGTTGCAACTGCAATGGAAGAATTCTTCAGTGTGCACGCGCAATTGCGTGCTGCCTGGGATTGTGATGTGCTGCTCTGCCCAACATTAGCCTTCGATCCGCCACCAATTGGCTATTTCTCGTCCCTGGATCCTGCCGAAGATTTTTATACCCAAACCCAATGGACTCCCTGGGCCACCATGTTTAATATGTCTGGCGATGCCGCGCTGAGCATGCCTGTGAGCTCGCCATATACCTCGATCCAGCTCGCGGCCTTGCGTATCGACAGCGCAGAATTATTTGCCTTAGCCACCTGCTTGGATGCTCCGCTTCAAAAGTAAAATCCTGCCGTTGCACTGTCTGAATACTCCAAGACCTACTACGCTTGAGGGCATGAGTTCGAAAGACCCGTTTCGTGACGACAATTTGCTTTACGACGCACACGGCAATCCCATTGTCGATAAACTCGGCAGGCCGATCCGCCGCGATCGTATTGCCCGTTCGCGACGCACCCCGCGTCGTGAAGCATCAGCTGTGCAGCCGCGCCAACAACCACCGCGAACGCATGCGCCACAGTCACATCTTTCGCAGCAGCAGCCACAGCCACAGCCGCGTTCACCACAACCGAGCAGCAACCAACTGCGCTGGGAGCCTTTCCAGCAATCAGATACGCAGTCTGCTGCAGCGCAGTCCTATGCACCGCAACCGCGTACTTCACAGCGCAGTGCTTCACAGCGCAGTGCCCGTGGTCAGCAACGAGCGGGCGTGCCAACTCCGAAGACACGCAAACATCCCTTCAAACGGTTGTTGCTCGTACTCACCAGCTTGTTTGTCGTATTCCTGCTGGCAGCAGGTGTGATTCTGGTACTTGTCGATACCGCTTTTCCACGCGTTGCCGCCTTTCCAGAGCAGCAGATTGCAGCTACTCGTGGCACCAACTGGTTGTTGGTGGGTTCTGATTCGCGTGAGGGTTTATCGGAAGATGAGGCCGCGCGCCTTGGTACCGGTGGTGATTTAGGATCCAAGCGCACCGATACCATTATGGTGTTGCATATGCCGCTCACGGGCCAAGCAACATTGATTTCTTTGCCGCGCGATTCTTATGTTGAGATTCCAGGCTTTGGCATGAACAAGATCAACGCTGCCTTTACCTTTGGTGGTGCGCCATTGCTGGTCAGCACTGTGGAACAAGCAACAGGCATCCATATTGATCACTATGCTGAAATTGGCATGGGCGGGTTAGCAAATGTTGTTGATGCGGTCGGTGGTATTGAGGTTTGCCCACCTGAGCCGCTGGAAGATCCACTGGCAAATCTGTTTATTGGCGCTGGATGCCAACAGGTTAATGGGCCAACAGCACTTGGGTATGTGCGCACGCGCGCTACTCCATTAGGGGATTTAGATCGCGTGCAGCGCCAGCGTGAGTTCTTATCCGCCCTGGTAGATGCCGCAACTCGGCCAAGTACGTTGCTGAATCCGTTCCGCGCGTTCCCAATGGCATTTGCTGGTGCGAAAAGCGTGATTGTTGGCGAACATGATCACAGCTGGCATCTGCTGCGTGTGCTATTTGCAATGCGTCATGGTTTGCGCACTGAAACTGTACCAATTGCTGGATTCGAGACCTATGACGTTGGCAGCGTGGTGCTGTGGGATGAAGCTGGCAGTACTGCACTTTTTGATTCCATCCGCTAAGCACGTGTTGAGCAGGTGCGCTATGGCACAGCACTACCTGCCATAAGCCTTGCGGCTTCTTGGCTGAACACTCTTGAAAACTGATATCACTTTATGTTAATGTGATATCAGTTTTTTATTGCGTGTATTCGGGCATCAACCAGCCACAACGCAGAAATGGTCATGCTTACCCAAAGGAGGAATATAATGACCACCACCGAGCAATCAACCACATCCATTCACGAAACCAGCACCTGGGCACGTGGCGGATCACTGCCATATATTGGACTTGGAATCTTTTTACTCGCCTTAATAGGACTGATCCCACTTGTAATCACATCCCCAATCTATGTTGTCGCGATCGGCATCTGGGGACTCGCATTTGGCTTCTATACTTCGATGCTGCGTATCGTCGGGCCTGGCCAAAGCTTGGTCATTCAACTATTCGGCAAATACGAAGGTACGGTTCGCACAGAAGGCTTACTGCTTATTAAGCCATTCCGTTCCTCAACGAAGACCAGCCTGCGCGTTCGTAACTTCGAAACCGGCACGTTAAAGGTCAATGACCTCAACGGCAATCCGATTCATATCGGCTCAATTATTGTGTGGCGCATTTTTGATACCGCCAAGGCAACTTTCGCCGTCGAAGACGTCAATGAGTTCATCCAATCCCAAGCAGAATCGGCATTACGCCAGGTCGCAACCACTCACCCATATGATTCCAACGATGCAAACCAAGCTCCATCATTAAGCGGCAGCACGGATATTGTCAGTGCCGCACTGGAATCAGCGGTTGCAGAACGCGTAGAACTGGCAGGTATTGAGATTCTTGAAGCACGCATTTCCTCGCTGTCCTATGCCCCTGAAATTGCACAGGCAATGCTCCAACGCCAGCAGGCAGCCGCGATTGTCAACGCTCGTGAAACCATTGTGGAAGGTGCAGTCACAATGGTTGAAAGCGCACTTGAGCAGCTTGAGCGCCGCGAAATTGTCGATCTCGATCCTGAACGTCGCGCAGCAATGGTGTCGAACCTACTGGTGGTCTTATGCTCGGATAATGCCGCGCAACCAGTGCTCAATACTGGTAGTCTTTACGCCTAATGGCACGCAAAAATATTCCACTGCGCATTGATCCTGTGCTTTACGACGCCATTGCGCGTCTCGCGGCAGAAAATCTCTTAAGTGTGAACGCCCAGATTGAGCTGCTCCTACGGGACAACCTGCGTGCACAAGGACGCCTGCCAAAGGATCTTGGTCAATTACCCAAACGCGGACGACCACGCAAGACCACCTCAGCCGAATAGCAGAACATTCCCACACATTTTCGTGCGGGAATGTTCCTACATTTCCTTACAACTCCTGCTCACGATGCCGAGTGGCATAGGTTTCCCAAAACTCTGCATTGCGAATACCAAGCGCAACCGGATCAAAGACTGGGTCTTCTCCAGCACGCTTTTGGCGTTGATAATCCCGTAATGCTTTGTGTGCTGGAATTTGCAAGAACAAGATGGCAAGAATATTCAGCCACGCTGTCATACCAACACCAATATCACCTAGTGCCCAGGCGGTACCAGGGGTGGTGGTCGCACCTACTAAGACCGAGATAATAATCAACACACGCAAGCCCCAAATCACTGCCCGACGTGCCGTGCGGTTGTGAATCCACCGGTTAAAATACGCAAGGTTCGTTTCAGCCATGTAGTAATACGCGATAATCGTCGTAAAGGCGAACAACAGAATTGCCAACGCCACAAAGCTTGGGCCAATCCCTGCTGCAACGGTATTTAAACCAGCCTGCACAAAGCCTGGTCCTACTGCCACGTCAGCGTCTAAGGAGCCGGCATATAGCACCGCGCCTGTTTCAGATTCGCCGGCAAAGACTTTGTACATATCGGTGGAAATGATAATGAACGCCGTAGCTGAGCAAACGAACAAGGTATCGATATACACCGCAAAGGCTTGGACAAAGCCTTGTTTTGCAGGGTGTGAAACTTCTGCGGCGGCAGCGGATTGCGGACCTGTGCCCTGACCTGCTTCATTGGAATAAATGCCGCGTTTCACGCCCCACATAATTGCTACACCCAGCATGCCGGAAAAGGCCGATTCCATATCGAATGCAGAACGGAAGATCAGCAAGAATACATCATCGACGCGATCATAGTGCACAATCAAAATCACAATTGCGGCAATGATATACAGCACCGCCATAAATGGCACAATCATCGATGCAAAGTTCGCAATGCGCTTAATACCACCGATCACAATTGCGGCAAGCACAATTGACAGGACCACACCTGTGATTCGAACATCAACATTCCACGCGTTTTCTACTGCCGCTGCGACACCATTGGCCTGAATACCAGGAAGGAAATACGAGGTGGCAAGTACCATCGCCACGGCAAATACGATGCCATAGACCTTCATAAATGGGCCAGCTTTGGTGTGTCGATAAGCCTTTTCAATATAGTAGGCCGGACCGCCGCGATATTCGCCGGTATCGCGATCTTGCTCTTTATAAATCTGGGCAAGGGTACATTCGACAAAGCTCGTTGCAGAACCAAGAAGGGCAACAACCCACATCCAAAACACTGCACCTGGGCCACCAAAGGCAATTGCGGTGGCAACGCCTGCGATATTACCCACGCCAACGCGGCCTGCCAATGAGATCATTAAGGACTCAAATGAGGAAACACCGTTGTCGGATTTTTCACCATCTCGTAATTGCCGCAGCATATCTGGAATGCAGCGGATCTGGAGAAACCCTGTTGCAAGCGTGAAATACACACCTGCCGCCAGGCATAAAAAGACCAGTGCCGGTGACCAGATGATTGATGTGAAGGTATGAATGATATCTGCCATAGCCTTGAACCTTCCTGTTCGACGAGAAGCAATGGCATCCATGATGTGATTACCATCACGAACAATGGATGAATGTTATTAATTTTGCATGATTTTGCAGCAGAAAGCGATTTTCAGGCTTGGAATTTATGCAAAATGGTAGAAATTTTTATGTGTGAGATAGTCTACACGCTGGGTAAATAACATTTTGATAACGAATTGTCCAAAATAGTATGAAATTGGCGAGAATGGCCAGAATTTCTACTCAGCGATAGAAAATCGTGGAAGAAGAAAACTGCGAATACCGGTGCCCAATAACAAACGGTATTCGCAGTCCCAATCCCTATTAAGGAAAGTCAGCGGATACATGCAGGTACCCGCCAACAACACGTGCGCAGAAGTCTCTAGCCGCGAACAAGTGCTATCAGCACAACGCTTGCGGGCACATTCTGCGCACGCTTTTCAGCAGCATCGCTGCCAGACTCTGTCTTAGCGTAAGGTCACCTGACGCGACTTAATGCTTTCCAACTGACGACGCTCATCGGCGGTCAAGGCAGCGTCATTGTCCAGTTCAGCAATAATCTGTGCATCCAATGCCTGCAGATCAGCAGCGTATTCTTGTGCCTGACGACCTCCGAAAAGATCCCACACTGGAACGACAATGCCGTGGGTGCGGAATACACCAGCAAACTTGGTATCCTCACCAAGCTTCAGCTCACCGCGTGCTGCAATACGAGCAAGTGCCTGTAGTACCTTATCTTCGTGTTCTGGACGTACCCAGCGGATATGTGCCTTCTCACCTGGATCAATCCACCATGCGGTACCGGTAATTTCAGCCTCAACGCGCTCGGAAGGCAAGACGGTTTCATTCGCAGCTTCAATTGCACGAGCATATTCTGCACTGAGTTGCGTACCTTCTGGTAGCCACCAGTTGAAGTTATCGAACTCGGTGAATGCCAGCTTGGTGGTGACGTCGAAAAGCTCAGCCAATGCTGGCTCCGTGCCGTCAGCAGCACCGTTTTCCAAGGTCTCACCTGGCTTTGCGCTGAGCAACCATTTGAAGGCAAATGCCAAGTCACGGTTTGGATTGCGCGATGGGAAGCGCTGCTGCAATGCCACGAATGCTTGGCCACCGGCGGATTCTTCGCGGACCAATGCAGCGACGCCACCTGGCAGCACGGTGCACAGGAAAACTTCACCCTCGTAGCCTTTGACCTCAATCTTTGCCAGCGCAGAAGGTACGAATTCCTGCACAGCAATCAAATCAGTTTCGGATGCCAGCTCGCCATATGGTCGTGGGTCGCGCTCAAATGCAGCGCGCTCAGCAGCACGGGCCGCCAATTTTGCTTGACGACGACTCATGCCCTCAGGAAGTTGTTCCTTATTCTTATTCTTTTTAGCCATGCCCTCTAACTTACCCTACAACTGGCAGCTCAGAGAAACATTCTTCGCCCATTGTGGCAGATCGTCATGAATTGAGGTGCAAGCAGAACCGGCTAATGCGCAACACACGCTCTCGGTTGTTTTTTTGAAACTGTGTGCATACGAAAGTACCCACGTTGAAGATTGCTCCAAAGTGGGTACGTGACTGATGCTTAATACTTGAAACGTTTAGCTTTGTGGTGGGAAGAATTCTTCTTGAATGCCACGCAGCACGTTGCAGGAATGGGTGAAGCGTTCCATCTCGTGATCGGAAAGCTCCAGCTCAACAACGCGACGAATACCGCGGCGATGAATAATAGCTGGGGTACCGATGTAGATATTTTCTTGGCCGTACTCGCCATGCAGCAGTGCCGAAACAGGCAATGCGACATCTTGATTGTGCAGGACAGCGCGGGTAATACGTGCTAAGCCCATACCGATGCCATAGGAGGTAGAGCCCTTGGCGTCGATAATCTTATAGGCAGCGTCGCGAGTATTTTCGAAGATTTGCTCAAGTTCTGCGTCCAGACCTGGGGTCTTCTCCAGCTGCTTGCGCATGGATACACCGGCAACCGTTGCAGAGGACAGCACTGGAAGTTCCGTATCGCCGTGTTCACCGATGATATATGCGTGAATCGAGGTTGGGGCAACTTCGTAGCGCTCGCCAAGCATATAGCGGAAACGTGCGGAATCCAGCACGGTGCCGGAACCAATGACGCGGTTCCACTCGAAACCGGAGTACTTCCATACCGCGTAGGTCAAAATATCAACTGGGTTCGAGGCAACCAAGAAAATGCCATCGAAGCCAGCGGCCATCACGTTGTCCACGATGGACTTCATGATCTTCATATTCTTATCGACCAGCTGCAGGCGAGTCTCGCCTGGTTTTTGTGCAGCGCCTGCGCAAATGACCACCATAGCGGCATTTTCGCAATCTGCGTAGGTACCCTTGGTCACCTTGGTACGGGAGGACGCCCACACCACACCGTGGTTGAGGTCCATGACGTTACCTTCAAGCTTCTTTTCATCGATATCAATGATCGCGAGATGATCACAAGTACCTTGGTTCACAAGTGCATATGCATACGCGACTCCGACGTCACCTGCACCAATGAGAACAATTTTGTTTCCGACAATTTCCTTCATGATGAACCTTTGGGTGAAACCTTCCTGTCGCTCACACGTATGTGAACGGCACCAATGTGGCAAATAATACTTGCGAGTGCGCTTGGCGAAAACCATCGCTGTTCACTATTAAGTATGCCCGATGCGCGCGCGAAATGCCCGCTTTTCTGGGATTATGTGGCAAATATCGCATGATTTCCCACACAACCCCACACACTCAAAATCTCTCGTGCCGCCTGTTGCTACTTCCCACGCGTGGCTTTTACTACGCGTTTGGTTGTTGCCGCAGGTCGTTTCGCAGCCTTTTTAGTGGTTTTCTTTGTAGTTTTCTTCGTGGTTTTCTTAGCAGCCGTCGATTCACCACCATCAGCAGCAATCTTGGCACGACGTTCCGATAGCAATTCATTGGCACGCGCATCGGTCAACGTCAACGGATCATCACCACGACGCAGCGACGCATTCGTCTCACCGTCGGTCACATATGGACCAAAGCGACCATCTTTCACCGACATTGGCTTACCCGAAACGTCATTATCACCCAAGACCTTCAACGCTTGAGTGCTGGTTGCACCACGACCGCGACGTTTTGGTTCAGCATAAATGCGGCGCGCTTCATCCAAGGTGATGCTAAAAATCTGTGCTTCGCTCGCCAAGGATCGCGAATCCGTACCCTTCTTCAGATACGGACCATAGCGACCATTTTGGGCTGTGATCATTTCCCCATCGCTGGTATCAATACCAACTTCGCGCGGCAAGGACAATAACTGCAACGCTTCTTCCAACGTCAGCACGGAAGAATCCATAGTGCTAAACAAAGACGCAGTGGCCGGCTTCAGCGTTTCTTCAATAATTTGCTGAATCCGCTTTTCCTTCGCAGCAAGAGCGGTCTTGGTCTCCCAGTTCTTCGGACGTTTACCTTCTGCAGCACGCTGCGCATCTTCTGCTTCACGCTCAGCTGCAACAATTGATTCTGCCTGCTGGGCAGCAATCTCGGTTTCATCCGCACTTAAGATCTCAGTGACATACGGACCAAAACGTCCTTCTTTGACCACAATCACACGATTATTTGCAGGATTATGCCCCAGTTCGCGACCCGACTGTGGAGTTGCAAAAAGTTTTTCTGCAAACTCCAACGTCAATTCATCTGGAGTAGTGGTATCGGCGAGATTGGCTCGCTGATATTCTGGTTCACCATCGCGCATACCAACCTGGCGCTCCAGATATGGACCATAGCGGCCAACGCGCACATAGATTGGCCGACCTTCGGTGTCGTCGAAAAGCGGCAAGGAGTTCACGCTACGTGCATCAATGAGCTCTAAGTTATCGCCGACAAGTGCTTTCAGGCCACCGTGGCGCGCAATTGATTCAGCGGTAGCGTCAGAGGCGTTGGCATCACCAAAGTAGAAGCCTTGCAGCCACACACTGCCGCGCTGACGACCAGCTGCGATTTCATCGAGTTCATCTTCCATCGAAGAGGTGAAATCATAATCGACGAGCGAGCTAAACGACTTCTCCAGCAACCCAACAACCGCGAACGCAACCCAGCTTGGGACCAAAGCGTTGCCGCGAGAATACACATACCCGCGATCTTGAATTGTCTTAATAATAGAAGCGTAGGTAGACGGACGACCAATACCAAGATCTTCCATCTTTTTCACCAACGAAGCTTCTGTATAGCGTGCTGGTGGATGCGTGGCATGGCCATCGGCTTCACAAGCAGTGATATCTAAGGATTCACCCTCATGCAACACCGGTAGGTGACGCTCGGCGTTATCAGCCACCACGCGACCGTCGGCAAGCTTGGAGGATTCGACATAGGCGCGCAAGAAACCCTGGAATGTAATGGTGCGCCCCGTAGCAGAGAACTCAACTGCGCTGCCATCTTGTGCATGACCTGCAATGGTCACCTTCATGGAAGTGCCTTTAGCGTCTGTCATCTGAGATGCCACAGTGCGCTGCCAGATGAGTTCATAGAGGCGGAATTCTTCTGCGTCTAACACCTTCGAGAGCTCACCTGGCGTGGCGAAATGCTCACCAGCTGGGCGAATTGCCTCGTGCGCTTCCTGGGAGTTTTTCACCTTGCGGTCATAGCGACGTGGACTACTTGCAACGTATTCCGGACCGTAGAGCTCCAAGGCCTGCTCGCGTGCGGCAGATAAACCCTGCTCAGAAAGGGTCGTGGAGTCGGTACGCATGTAGGTGATATGACCGTTTTCATACAGGCGCTGCGCAATGCGCATCGTGCGCTCTGAGGTGTAATGCAGTTTACGGCCGGCTTCTTGCTGCAGCGTAGAAGTCATAAATGGCGCATATGGGCGGCGCGTATATGGCTTTTCTTCCACCGAAGCAACCTGCATATCTTGTGCTTCGAGGCCTTCAGCCAAGCGCTTCGCGCGCTGCTCGTCGATGACCACTCCATCGCCGATAAGTTCGCCTTGATCATTAAAATCGCGGCCAGTTGCCACGCGTTTCCCATCGACAGCACTCAAGCGGCCATCAAAGCCGGTTGGCGCATCATCAACGGATGGACGTCCGGTATCGAAAAATGCTTTGAGATCCCAATATTCAGCGGATTTAAACGCCATGCGCTCGCGTTCGCGCTCAACAATGACTCGGGTTGCAACAGATTGCACGCGACCTGCCGAAAGCCGTGGCATCACTTTCTTCCACAACACCGGTGAAACTTCGTAGCCGTAGAGGCGATCGAGAATACGGCGGGTTTCCTGGGCATCAACTAGGTTTTCGTCCAGCTCACGGGTGTTTTCCGCAGCGGCAAGAATAGCAGGCTTGGTAATTTCGTTAAAGACCATGCGACGAACTGGAACTTTCGGTTTCAGCGTCTCGAGCAAATGCCATGCAATCGCCTCACCTTCACGGTCGGGGTCGGTTGCCAGCAGCAGTTCGTCGACAGTTTTCAGCTTGGCTTTGAGATCAGCAACTTTGCGCTTCTTATCGGCGCTGACAACGTACAGCGGGGTAAAGTCATCGTCAACATTGACACCAAGGCGTGCCCACGGCTCTTTCTTGTACTTGGTAGGCACATCAGCTGCACCTTTTGGCAGGTCACGAATATGACCAACCGAGGCTTCGACAATATAGTCGGAACCTAAATAAGGGGCAATCTTTTTTGCCTTCGTCGCTGACTCGACGATGACCAGACGCTTAATACCGCTGGATGCAGCCATAGAACGAAAGAACCTCAATTTCTCACTGTAGGGATACTTCAGGCTGACCTACAACCTCAAGCTACTTTTGCAAACAAGCAATCGTGCGTTGCTGTCACGAAAACAGCGCAGCACCAAAACCCGTGCGACTATCTATCAGCACACCATACAGTACAAGGTACATTCCATGAGCCGGTACACAGTCCGTTCCTTATAATACGGGTCACCTACGCACATTTGTCCAATATTTCGAAAAAATAGCAGGAAAATACTCTTTCCCTTTTATATAAGGAACGTTTTTCTTTCAGATTTTCTTCACTGTTTTCGATTCGACGTGGCTGGTATTGGGCAAGCTGTGGTGTAGGTTTGTGGGTTTGAGTGGTGGGTGCGGCTGCGGAGCGATGCGGGTTGGCGCAGCGGCGTGAGGTGGAGCACAACGCGAGCAGGGCAACGTCGTAAGGCAGTGCGGCACGGCGACTGCGGCAGTTCCGGACGCATGCAACGTCGACAAGCATTAGACAACAGCAACAACGCAGCACAGCGGTACCAACGCACTCCCAGGTACCCCATAGCAAAAACCCAGAGCCATACTCATCATGAGTAAGAACTCTGGGGAAACGCGATGTGAAGAATTCACATCAAGGTTTGCAGGCTTTAGATAACGCGAACGCCAAGTGCCTGTGGACCCTTTGCACCATCGCCAACTTCAAATTCAACGTGCTGGTTCTCTTCGAGGGAACGGAAGCCGGAGCTATCGATCTCAGAATAGTGCACGAAAACGTCGTCAGATCCATCTTCAGAAGAGATGAAGCCGAAGCCCTTTTCAGCGTTGAACCATTTAACAGTGCCTCTAGCCATGTTGCTATTTCCTTAAAACTTAAATCTTGATGCCACGCATTCGCATCAATCACAATCAAAGCTTCACGCTGGTTCACTTTTTAAAGTGCGCTCACAGCGGTGTTGAATGTCAAGATTGACCCGTACACGTAACGTTTACTCAAATGGCCTTGGACTGAAATGCTATACAACTGTCCACTTTTGGCGGCAAGGGAATCAAAATTCTAAAAAACGTTGCCGCTTGAAGAAGGTTTACTACCATGTTGCAAAAAGTCTGCGAGAATATTTCCTCGCTGACGACCTCCTGTAAGTGTGACACACTTCGCCGCAGAAAGATACTCGCAGCTAAAACCACCCCCATATGTCGTGTCTCAGCACAACGCCACCTACCAAACATTGACGTTTCCTTCGCCTGCTTCTCGACGCCGCATCTCCTCCACCGCATGCCAAATCCATATAATGTTTGTCATCCACATCAAGTCGCGTCACAGCGCCCTCATAGAACGCTTGCTTGGAGTTCAACCATGATCTTGCTTCACGACGTCTGCGTTGATGCGTCGCTTTTGCATAGCAAAAACCCAGAGCATGTACTCATCATGAGTAACATCTCTGGGATATTTGATTTGTGACTATGTCACATATAAGCCATGAACTTAGGCAACTTTTACGCCAAGTGCCTGTGGACCCTTTGCGCCTTCGCCAACTTCGTAGTCAACGTACTGGTTCTCTTCGAGGGAACGGTAGCCGGAGCTATCGATCTCGGAATAATGAACGAAAACGTCAGCTGAGCCGTCTTCTGGAGAGATGAAGCCGAAACCTTTTTCAGCGTTGAACCATTTAACAGTGCCTTTAGCCATGTTGTATATCCTTAAAACTTCAAACTTTGTGTCGCATCTTCTCATTCTGAACAATCAGGTGTTTGTCCCTGATTCAGAATGTGTTCATCAACTGTGCCCAATGAGCATGTTCGAGAAACATATATCTTGACCTTTGAAGATCAACAATAAAGATGCCACTTTTATAAATTGGCCTTGGGCAAATAACTCTGCTCAAATTCGACGCTTTGGAAATGAAAGGCTTCTAAAAAAAATAACGTAACCGTTATTAAGAAGGTTTTACTACCGTGTTGCAAAAAATCTCTAAGATAATTCTTAGGCGATGACCTATCAATAACTATATCACACTTTTGACATGGATGTCATATACCACCACGCACAGCGCTGTCACCTAGTACTATTTATATTCACCTGGATGTGCTAGATATTTTTAATACAAAAAACTTTTCAATCAAGGCTTTGGGTAATCAGGATCGTCGCTAAGCAAAAACCCCAGAATCACTGCTTCAAACGAAACAATAATTCTAGGGATTTTTCTGATGCGTACTTACATCGGGGTGAAAACTTTAGAGAGCTTTCACGCCAAGCGCCTGTGGACCCTTGTCGCCTTCACCAATCTCGAATTCAACATACTGGTTGTCTTCGAGGGAACGGAAACCGTTGCCTTGAATTTCAGAGTAGTGAACGAAAACATCAGCAGATCCATCTTCTGGGGAGATGAAGCCGAAGCCTTTTTCAGCGTTGAACCACTTAACAGTGCCCTTAGCCATGGTGATACATCCTTAAAACTTAAATTCTTGCGTTGCATCGCTTCTCATTGAAATATCCGGCTTACACTGGACGATCTCAACGCGCCCGAATCGCCAGCGCATCTTCCGAAAGCAGCCAAAGACCCTAAGCAGTTCTTCATATGATGAAAAAGAACCGAGCAACTTTTACTCAATTGGTCTTGAACTGGGATAAAGCCCCGCTCACTTTCGGCGATTAGGCGATTAATGACTCCCCTAATTCGCGTTGCCGCTGGTCTTAAGGAAGGTTTCACTACCGTGTTGCAAAAAGTCTCTAAGATACATTCTTAAGAGACGACCTACATACCAGTGTCTCATACTTACGCGAAAGACGGTAGTGTCCCTGCTCACCTACCCTACCGATCGCGAGCAATTATATTCACGCTTCAGATAAAGGACGAGCGCCGCATGGATTCAACACAGACTTCTCGCCAGGCATCTGCGACGCCATCACCACAACCTCATGCGATCGACCGCTTTGGCGACGAACTCCTGCAAACCTTAACTGAAGAACTTACCAATTCAACATGCACCCACGTAAGCCACATTCCCCCACGTCAAGCGCAGTATCTTCCATGGCCTACCTGGGTGGAGGCAACCTTACGCGAACGCCTCATCGACCGTGGCATTCAGCAACCCTATAGCCACCAAGTCGCCTTAGCCGAATCAGCCTGGAACCAGCACCATAGCATCATTGCTACCGGCACATCCTCAGGTAAATCTTTAGGCTATCTCCTGCCCATTTTGACCACTCTGAGCAATCAGCCCCGCGCCACAGCGCTCTATCTCACACCCAACAAAGCACTCGGCAATGACCAACTCCTTGCACTCAGCTCGCTTCTCGACGGCTTGGAACAATACGCCACGATTCATCCAGCTCCCTATGATGGCGATACTCCAGTAGAAGCACGCCAAATCATCCGCGAGCAGAGCCGCTTTTTGATGAGCAATCCAGACATGCTACATGCCGGCATTTTGCCGAACCATCAGCGCTGGCAGCGTTTTTTCCGCAACCTGCACTACCTTGTCATCGACGAATGCCATACCTATCGAGGCGTATTCGGTGCACATGTCTCCCTCGTACTGCGTCGCTTTTTGCGCATTGCACGCCATTATGGCGCCAACCCGACTGTTATTTTCGCATCTGCTACCAATACCTACCCAGCACAGCATGCCGAAAACCTCATCGGTGAACCTGTGCAAGCAATTACAGAAGACGGCTCACCCCAAGGACCACGCACTGTCTTACTTTGGGAACCAGGATTTGTCGAAGGTATCACTGGTGAACACGACGCACCAGTACGTCGTGCAAGTACCACCGAAGCCGCCAATGCAATGGCCACCTTAGTCGCAGAAGGTGCGCGTACCTTGAGTTTTGTTACTTCACGGCGTAATGCCGAGCTTGTGGCTCAAAAGTGCAAAGAATTATTGCATAGCCACGGACGAATGGATCTTGGTGCGCGTATTGCCTCCTATCGTGCAGGATATCTTGCTGAAGACCGTCGCCGCTTAGAACGTGGTCTGGATAATGGTGAATTACTTGGCGTTGCCAGTACCAATGCCTTAGAACTGGGCATTGATGTCGGCGGTCTCGATGCTGTCATTTGTGCAGGTTTCCCAGGAACATTGGCAAGTTTTTGGCAACAGGCAGGTCGCGCTGGCAGACGTGGCCAAAGCTCAATCGTGATGTTCATTGCTCGCGATGAACCCCTTGATACCTATCTCGTCCACCACCCAGCAGCATTATTAGAACGACCAGTTGAAAGCATTGTGTTCGACCCTACGAATCCATATATCTTGCGTGGACATCTGCTCTGTGCAGCGTTAGAGCTCCCCCTTCAACTCACCGAAGTTGCAGCACTACGCGCTGAAACACTTGCCAATCGCATGCTTGAACGCGGATTGCTGCGCAAACGTGGTGCATTGTTATACGCAAAACCTACAACCCAAGCAGGCGGAGCACATCAACATGTCAGCTTGCGTGGCAGTGGGCATACCATCAATATTGTGGACGGTAGCGATGGCCGGCTCCTTGGCACTGTTGATTACGCACAAGCGTGTAGCCAATTACATCCCGGCGCGGTCTATCTGCATTTGGGCGAAAGCTATATTGTCGATGAGCTGAACCTCACTGAGCACATTGCCATTGTGCATGCCGAAGCACCTGATTATCTCACCTTTTCACAATCGGTCACTGATATTGCGATTATTGATGAGCCCGATGCCAGTTTGGCCCTTGGTCCTGGTATTTGGGTAAGCAATATTCCAGTTGCCTTAACACAACGAGTGATCGGCTATACCCAAAAAGGCAGTGATGGCACGATCCTTGCCCAGATACCACTGCAGTTACCAGAACAAACCCTTGAGACACGAGCAGTTGCATACACCATTGATCCGCAACTGCTCACAGAAATTGGCATTGTTGATATTCCAGGTGCACTACATGCCGCTGAACATGCCGCTATTGGACTCCTACCATTATTTGCCACTTGTGATCGCTGGGATATTGGCGGAGTTTCGACAGCAGTTCATGCAGACACCTTATTACCAACAGTCTTTGTCTACGATGGCCATCCTGGTGGTGCAGGTTTTGCCGATCGCGGATACCAATTATTTGCACAGTGGATAGAGGCAACGTATCACGCGGTACAGTCATGTGCGTGTGAAAGTGGTTGCCCTTCTTGTGTGCAATCTCCAAAGTGCGGCAATGGCAATAACCCCTTGGATAAACAAGGAGCTATTGCTATCTTGCAGCTCTTATGTTCCAGGCTGCAGCAGGCAGGCGAACTTTACTAGTCCACTTTACGCACGCTCACGCACACTCACTACTCATGCGCAGCACCTATGCTCGTTACAGTGGACCTGCACGAGCGTGTGCTGTTGCACGTCGAAGCTGGACAGTTACCACAACATCTTCATCAACAATTGTGCATTGCACCATTGCTGCTTGATGCAGCTGAATAATTTTTTCTGCCTGGTGGCATGCATCAACGTCTGTGTAGAACGCGTAGGCACCTGCCACTGCTCCGAGATTGGCGGCATTCGTTGCCACATGCACGTCAATGGTATTGCGTAGCATCATTAGCAGCATGCTGCTGATCAAGGCCATCACGAAGATCAGCCCTGCTGCATACACACTGGCTGATCCTTCATCATCGTCAATCATGGCTGTGCTGTACCAGTTTCTGTTTCAAGTGCGAAGGTACTACTTGCGTGAAGTGTGCCAATTGGTGTGCTGACTTGTACTGTTGCTGTAGCAAGTTCGCCATGTTCGCTGATGGTCACTGTGCCAATGTCTGGTTCGTATGACACTCCGATCACATGCGCTCGTGCCGCAGCACCAGCAGCATCGATTGCTGAAAGGTATCGTCCAGCGGTCACAAATCCTGCCAACATAAGACTAAAAACCACGGTAACTGCAGTTAAGCTCAGTGCAGCTTCGACGGTGATCGACCCTTGATCATTCTCCAAAGATCGCAACTGACTGATCATCTTTGAAACATCGATTATTTGCCAGGTCCGCTTTGGAGTGCATTTGTAATTAATGCTTCCAATGCATTTGAAACTGCACCAGACGAAACCACCAGATATAATGCACCGGCAAGTGCTGCAGCCGCCAACGCACCCATGGCATATTCAATGGTGGTCATGCCTGCGTCATCTTCATGAAAACGCTGCATATTTGCAAGACACTGCTGGAAAAATGGGTGGCGCATCTGTGCAGATGTCGGCTCTGGTTCAAGTATTTCAGCGTTCTGTGCTGATTCATCGTGCATCATTCCCGTTGGATCGTCTGTCAATGTATCTCCTTTTGCTTGCGTCATGGCAGCTTCTCGTCCATGAAGCGGACATACATCGGTCGAAGCAGCATCCATGCGTGCAGCGAGCTTCGAGGTGTTGATATGTGCTGGTAGTTGATCAGTTTCTGGAGTACTGAGCTGTGTGGCAGCGGCAAGGGAATCTGGATTGATTGTCAAAGTGGTGGTCATGCTGACTCCTTCATATTTGGTAGTGATGGAAATATAAAAACACTGCATTATGAACCAAAAATTGTCAGTCCCATACTCATCACAACCGGAAGTAATCCTGTCAGGATGAATGCGGGGAGAAAACACAGTGTCAGTGGCAACGTGATAAATACGCCTGCTCGTTCCGCCTGTTCTTGGCCTGTGTGCATAACGGTGCTGCGCAAATTTGTTGCAATTCTGCGACAGCTCGTCGCAAGTGCTGCTCCTGAATGCATCGAATGACGTACAACAATGAGCAGTTCCGCAAGCGTCGGCTCCTCACGCATCGCTTGCCAAGCTCGTTCATCGGCAATACCCATTCGTAGCAGCGCTGCGACTTGTTGCCATGCTGGTATTGCTGCATGCTCTGCGACTGCACTTGCAGCATGTGCTTGGCTTAAACCAGCATCTAAACAAACTGCAAACAGATCAAGATCGGCAGCAGTGTCCAACTGAGTCGTAATCGGCGTGTGTGTGCCAGGACGCAGACGTTGCAGTATCGTAGGCCCGTCACGACTCCGTGGCTGCACCCGTGTATGCAACGGATATGTTGGCAACAATGTTGCAAGCGAAAGCAGGCCAATACCTGTCATTGTTAATATGCCTGTCATCTCAACTGGCCTTCATAATAATTCTGTGCGACCACAACAACCCAAGTGCTTCAAGGCACAGGCCAGCGCAAAGAATCACTGCACCTAACGTGGTTCCGGATAGGAACGACAACACATCAACGCCTAAGCCGTATCCTAAACCGATGCCTGCAAGAGGCAACGCCGCTAGCATCCAAGAGGAAACAGTAGCTGCCTGTAAATGTGCATGAACATTACGGTAATGCTGCTGTTGTGCTTCGACTCGCGCACGAACTTCTTTCGTTAATGCTGCCAGCGAAATGCCGTGTCGTTGTGCGATTGCAAGTCCATGCGCAAGATGCGCAAATCCTGCGATATTACTGCATGCTAATTCTGCAGCTGGCTGTGAAACTCCTGTTGCACTTCGCCATGCACACGCTCGCAAGAGCGCCTGCAATTGTGCATGATGACAATGCTGTGCTCCAGCTTCTAATGCTTTTGCCAAGGAAGCGCCTGCACATAATTCTCCTTCAATCACGCTTAAGGCCTGCATTGCAATAGTTTCACGTTGATGCTGAACTTTTTGCTGATGATGTGCTTGGATTCGGATACCAATCGCCAGTAAGAGCAGGGTTGTTGCGACGGCAATTGCCAGACTGTCCGAATACGCCCACACCAATAGCACTGCAATACCAGCGCACATCATGCCGAAATGATCCTGCGCATACTGTAAACCATGCTGTAAGCTGCGATGCCGCGTATCAGCACCTGCTGGTTGCACAGTGTGCAGTCGTAAGAGTTGGCGTGGCTGCAAAATCATGAAAGCGGCTGCACATAACAAACTTGCGATTCCTACCGTCATCATGCCAGCACCTTCATAAGCTGCGATGTTGGTCCCGTCTTATGACTCCACACCACTTGTACTTGCGGCGGAAATGAGTCAATCATGCCAATTTGATGTAAACGACGTCCGGTTGCAGTACGTTTCATCACGAGAATAAGGGGTGCTGCAGCAGCAAGCTGCGCTAAGACAGTTTCTCGGCCCATATTTCCAAGAGCTGCTAATGCTTCAATGCGGGCTGGAACTTCTCGCACATCGTTGGCATGCAATGTACCTGCACAACCTTCATGGCCGGTATTTAATGCAGTGAGCAAATCAATAACTTCCGGACCGCGAATCTCACCAACAATAATGCGATCAGGTCGCATACGCAGTGACTGCTGCAATAAATCCGACAGAACAATTGCACCTTTACCTTCAGTATTTGCACCTCGAGTGACCATTGTCAGCACATGCGGATGATTCGGTTGTAATTCAGCCGTATCTTCTAACACAATCAAGCGTTCTTGCGCAGGTACTTCTCCAAGCATGGCGGATAATAACGTGGTTTTCCCGCTACCAGTACCACCAATGATCAAAAATGAATGCCGCTTTGCAATGATTCTGCGTAATAGTGCAACTGTGTCCTGCTGAAATGTCTGCTGCTGCGCTAACTCCTCTAACGACACGCTCACTTGACGTAACACACGCAACGACAAGCATGTTCCTGCTTGTGCCGGTGGACTCAAAACGGCATGAATACGAATATTTGTCCCATCCAGGCGTTCGAGTACGCCATTAGCAAAACATTGCGATTCATCAAGGCGCGAACCAGCAGAAAGGATCAATCGCGTGGCTAGTCGACGCACATCTTCTTCAGTTTCAAAATGCAGAGGAAATCGTTCCATCCCCTGGCCACGATCATAAAAGATATGGTCCTTCCCATTCACAACCACATCAGTTAATCCTGGGATACTAAAAATGGGTTCCAGAATACCCACACCTTGCACGTCGTGACGCAATTTGCGCAAGATCCGTAACACTTCCACATCACTTAAAACAGTCGCCGACTTTTTCCGAATAGCAGCTGCTATTGCTTGTGGATCAGACTCACGTAACTCACCAGCGGCAATCGCATGCTGCAGGTACTCAAGGATCTCTTGCACGCGTTCGTCGTATTTCATGCTGCATCCTGTTCCATGCGTAATGCTTGCACGCAGGTGCGCATACTTTTTGGTAATTTGCTAAATCCAGCTGCTGCTAAACCGGTAGTTTCGATGCGTTTCGCAAGTGCCAGGTCTTGAAATATTTCACCTGTAACATGCCATCCCACCAACCGCGTGAGATCAGCAATTCTTAATCCTGACCAGCCACGATGTCTGGCAACTACATCGCGACGCACACCAAACCGTTGCAATTGCTGTCCCAATTGTGCGCAAGCTGCTGCAGCATGTACTTCCACTGGTGTAACCAGCACCAGTTGATCTGCAAGTTCAGCAAGTTGTACGCGATAATCGGCATATCGTGGTACGTCAACTACCACGGTGTAGCGTTCTTGAAGTGCACGAATAGCCATGCTGACGGATTCCACGCTCAGCCCAGTATTTGCAAGTACGCGTGAGGGAGAAAGCACTGCCAATCCAGTGGTGGTTCTTGGTAAAGATTCATACAGTTCTTGAGCCACAAGTTCACCTGATCGAAAATTCACATCACTCCACCGCACGCCGACGGTTTCTTCTATGCCGATGCATAAGTCGAGTCCTGCCGAATGCGGGTCAGCGTCGACCAGCACTGTGGGATGCTCTTGTGCGCAATATAAACTCAACGCTGCCGCAACAGTAGAAGCACCGCATCCACCAACTGCACCGGTTACCATGATGGCAGTACCTTGTCCGTGGTCACGATGTACTAACCGTTGCCCCGTTACTGTACTGATGTCATGTAAGAGATCTTGTGTTTGCCGCGGAATCAGGTACGCATTTTGCGCATGCCATTGCACGACTTGTTGCCAGTCGATTGTGTGCGTATCTGCATAGACCACAAATAGCGAGGTATTGGGGGCAATTCGTGCTAAATACGGAGCAATTGCGGCATCACTAATACACACACGCGCATGTGCAACGTGGCGTTGAAGTACGCGTGGATCCGTAGTATCCAAAACTTCGTATCCGGTGGCCGCAGCTAAGGCGATAATCTCTGCATGTACCACTGGATCTGAAACTGCGACAAGAAGGTGGAAATGTTGCATGCCCAGATTGTGAACGAGAGTTATCTGCAGTTCCACTGAACTTCAAAAATAATTTTGAATCTGTGGAATTATCGCGAGTTTTTGTAACTCGCATTACATTCTTCTCACAGTTATCCACAACTTTGGAAAAATTCGCTCTTTCCCTTGCATACCTGCAAGATACCTGCTAAATGGTTTGCTGCAGAGGCAACAAATCGCCACAGATCACAACCAAGAACAGCACGATCGTGAAAAACATCGCCGCGCCCGCAAACTATATTCCCGAAGCACAGCCATCCGCTGGAATGGCGTCGCAAAGCCTAAGGAATGCATGCTCATCTATCGTCGCACAGCCCCCTAGGCAGCGCGTTATATTGGATGCGTCGAGCGAGCACCGCGGTATCCGCATAAACAGCAACTACATGCCTTCATTTAGAGGTCATTATTGCTCGACGCCGTCACCTGAGGCAGATATGCAAGCGACCCGTGTCACAGGGGGTGGGGGGACACGGGTCGCGATCAACTGAGGGGTATCAGTTGATATAGGCCACACAAATTAAGGGGCCATACACCAAAAGTATCACACACTTTCTGCTCTTCATGCAAGAGTTTTGAAAAAATAATTGCAAATCCCCCTCTTTCGGGTAGCAGGCTCTACACTTAAGGAAGAAGACTACAGCGATATGAGGCATATTCATCCATGAGTCACTCACCTGCACACCAACCCCAGCATTCATCACGGCATCAGCCCACACACGCTGTGCAACCACGCACACACAATGCTCCCAAGACCAGTTTGGCGCGCAAAAACAGCACCGTAGCTGCATTTTTCGATCTAGACAAAACCATCATCGCCACTTCGTCGGCCTACGTATACGGCAAAGAATTTCTCAACTCTGGCCTCATTTCCCCAACCACGGCCCTCTATTTATCATTAGCCAAAGCCTCCTACATGTTCACGGGTCACACCAGCGAACAACTCGACAACACCCGCGACCAGCTCGCCGCCATAATCCGAGGCTGGGACGTTGCACAGATTTCTCAAATTGCCAGAGAAGCGTTATCAACTACTGTCACTCCCACGATTTATGCCGAAGCACGTGAGCTCATTCAAGGACATCTCACGTTAGGGCACGACGTCATTATCGTCTCCGCTTCTGCAACCGTCATCATCGCCCCAATCGCTGAAGAACTTGGTGTGACCACCGTTATCGGCACAATTTTGAGCGAAAAGGACGGAAAGTTCACTGGCGAGATTGAGTTTTATTGCAAAGGTGAAGCCAAAGCGACGGCTCTCCAACACCTCGCCATTGAACGTGGCTACGACTTGCAGCAAAGCTACGCCTATTCCGATTCGATCACCGATCTCCCCATGCTAGAAGCCGTTGCGCACCCAGTTGCGGTCAATCCCGACCGCGCACTTCGCAAATACGCCCAAGAGCACGGTTTTGAGATTCGTTCCTTCCGCAACCCTGTGCCGCTGATTACCTTGCCAAGCAGCCGAGATCTTACTGTCGGCACTGGTGTAATTGCCGGTCTTGCTGCACTTACCGCTGCTACGATGTGGTGGCTGAAACGCCCTCCAACATCCGCCTAGGCTGCGCTGCTACTGATCGTCTTGTGTGATGTACCGCGCGAGACTTCCAGTGATCCCGGCGCGCTCACGTCCTAACCCAACTGCCCCGGCGCGCTCACTACCCGGCGCACCCGTGCCCAACAGCGTCGTCACGCCCCACTCCCCAGCATCCAACCGCCCCGGCGCGTCCGATACACCTCACCAACAATCAACAATTCCTCACGATAAACCCACGACCTGCGCAATACCACGCGCTTCTTGGGCTCCCGCTCGCATGGCCGCCAACCAAAAATCACTAAACATCTCTGGCTCGTAGTTGTCCATACACGCCGCATACTCCTGCGCATGTCGCGGAATATAGATTTCTGGCACACACAGATTCTTCGGATCAAAACCGGTCGCCATCGCCGCAATTCTGCCGCAGATCGCCCCAATATTTCGACTCCGCTGTTCCCCTAATAGGTTTCCTTGCGCAATCTCGTAATGCACCATCACCACCAACGCCGCATCACTCACGCGCTGCTGTTGTATTTCGCGTCCGAGCGCCATCAGCCGTTTCGCTTGTGCTGGCCCTGCCGGTTGCCCGTTCCCACCTAAAAGTACGTCTAACCGTGCAATCAGCTGCATAGGTGCGCGTCGAAACAATCGCGCGGTCTGCTCACGACTATGTGGGGCAAGCACACTCCATGCGCTTAACGACGCTTCTTGGCTCACCTTCTGCTTCTCAATCTGCGCCATAATCACTGCGGCACGCGCAATTGATGCCGAGCTTGTCGCACCTGCGTCACGCAGATTCACGGGAAGTCGATGAACACTGTGAATGTCAGAAACAACCTCGCGCAGTGTTCTCGCTCGTTCTGTTTGGGTGAAAGATTGATCATAGTTATGCATTATTCCAGCGAGAATACAGCTTCTCTACAACAAATTTGCAACAAACACTTAAGTTTATTCCCATTTTTGTACAATTCATGGCACGATAAAGAGTAACTCGTTTTAAATATTGGAAAAGGAACACTCACGTGAGTAACGACAATGGCATGTTCACCGACACCCCGGAAACTTTTGACGCAAAGGTGAACTCTATTCCTCTGTCCGATGTCGATTCTTCAACCCAAGGATCCATTGGTGAATTGGTCGGTAACGCTACCGAACAGATTTCCCTGTTAGTACGTTCTGAAATCGAACTCGCAAAAGCTGAAATCGGTGGCGAGGTGAAAAAAGGCGTCCTCGGTGGCGGCCTCTTTGCCGTTGCTGGCGTGATCGCGCTATATAGCTCCTTCTTCTTCTTTTTCTTCGCTGCAGAATTGCTCAGCATTTGGTTGCCACGCTGGGCAGCGTTCTTAATCGTCTTCCTCGGCATGCTGGTGTTCGCAGTCCTGCTGGTCATTGTTGGTGTTCGCAAGCTCAAGAAGATCAGTTCCCCAAAGAAAACGATCAACTCTGTTTCCGAACTGAAAACACTAGTCCCAGGTAAAGCTAAGAAAGCTCTCGACTCGAAGTCAACAGGGATGTTCAGTTAATCGCTCGTCCATCACATTGCACTGTACCCTCGTTGTGTTTGCACGAGGGTCTTTCATTTTCTCAGCACCATCTGCGTGCATGTCATTATTTTCATACTTCACTGCATCAAGGATTCTCGTGTTCCCCGATTCACCACCAAGTGTCGTCGCGTATGAGGGTGAGTTCACCCACCGCGATCTTCATACGCGTGGCATCCGCCTACACGCAGTGAGTGCTGGAAACCCGCAACACCCGCTCGTCCTTTTCCTTCACGACGCATTAACCTGCTGGGCCGACTATGCCGATATTCTTGCCCCGCTCGCCGCTCAAGGATGGCACGCCGTCGCCCTTGACCTGCGTGGTTATGGCATGTCAGATAAGCCGCCGCACGGCTATTCCGTCCGCCACATCGTTGGTGATCTCGCAGGTGCAATCCGGACCTTAGGCTACGATCATGCGCATGTGTACGGCAGTGGGGTGGGTGCTCATCTGGCCGTGCTACTTGCAACCGCTTATCCGAACGTGGTGGCGTCGATAAGCTTCAGCGACGGCGGCCACCCAAGCGATCTACGAGCACTTATGCTGCGACACCCGTGGGCTTTACGACGCCACTGGCGCAGCGCCTGTGTGTCCTATATCAGCCCTGCTGTCGTCGGCGGCACAGTACTGCCATGGCCAAAGTTGATTCAATGTAATCTGCGACGAGTCACCACTGAACAGTTTCACATGAGCCAGGCCTATCAGATCAACCTTGAGCGTCGCGTGCAAGCAGCCTCGATTTCGCATGTGCCGCAAGCTATGCTGAAGGTCGTCAAGCTTGCATTTGCCACGGTCCCAGCCAAATGGCAGCACGCCAATCTCGTGCAACCAGTGTTGCAGTTCCAGTCGCCGGCAGCGCACACTAATCTGTTATTTCGTGCATTACAACGCCGCGCACCCGATTGCCAGCAGATACGTCTGCCAGAGACGAATCTTCGGCCGCATCTGGAAAATCCCATTGCGTTTTGCCAGGCGCTTCACACCTTCATGGCAGCGCACACTGCTGAAAACGGCGCACAAGCCTAAAAAACGGCGCAGGCCTCACAAGGCGCAGCTCGTTTATGAATGCACAATGCATTCCTTCGTGCCAACTGGCTGCGTCAACGCGCTCAAATCGCCAATGGCTGCTTGCACAGATTCTGCAGTAAGTGCATAGCCAATATCTGAATTTTGATGAGCATCGGCACCAAAGACCACGCCGATAACTTCGCCTTGCAGGTTAATCATCGGACCGCCAGAATTGCCTTGCCGAATTGTGCCGCGCACCGTATACGCTTCACGCTCAATACGGCCTTGCGCATAAATGTCCGTACCTGAAATTAGCAACGATTCACGCACGCGTGCCGGCGCTGCTTCAAACGGTCCACCAGCTGGGAATCCCATCACGACCGCATCTTGTCCACTTGTGGCAGGTCGAGTTGCCCACGGCAATGGCGGAATATTCATGTCCTTGGCGTACAGCACCGCAATATCAAGTTGTGGATCATAGAACACAACCTCAGCAGGGAACGTACCCACCACGCTTTCTAACGAAACCTCATCGGTACCTGCCACAACGTGAGCATTCGTAATCACGTGATGATTATCAACCACGAAACCAGAGCCCATGAGGCGCTTGGCGCAGGTTGGAGCTGAGCCAACCACGTGCACCACGGCTGGACGCAATCTTTCTATTAAGGCCACGTCTTCAACTTCAATGGCAGGCGCTGCCACAGCAATATTATCGTGGCGGTTAAATGGCGAGATCAGCGGTGGTAAGCCAGAGTCGGAAAGCATGGCCGAAATTTTTGCCGGAAACTCACCCAGCTTGGTCGGCACCGCGCGATCAACAAATCCCAACACCCGAGAACTTTGAATACCTTGCGCTAATGGGCCTGGTAAGCCTGTCACCACTGGAATTGAGACCAACCACAAAACAGTCAACGTCGCGAATGCCTGAAACATCGCACCGGCAATAGAATCCAGCACTAGACTTTGACGCCATTTCATCTGTTCACGCACGTTCGCGCCTAATGCCCCACCAATGAGATTGCCAACACCCACGAGCATGACCATCACTCCAAGCGCCAGCAAAAACCTTAAGGCAACGTGCTCAGTCAAAGACATCATCAATGGCGCAACCGCAGCACCACAGATCAATCCAGCTAGCACACCGATCATCGACAAAATTGACGCAAACGCGCCTTGACGCCAACCTAAGTACACGCTCAAGCACACGGCTACAGCTATGCACAGGTCGACAATAAGATCTACACTAAAATCCACGTGCTAGCCTTTGTCTTCGTGTCGGTGATTATTGCGTGAACGGGCAATACTTTCCGCTAAATCGTAGTGGGTTGTCGTATCCCATGGTTGCTCCCAACCCGCGTGGCGAATAATTCCAGCTAAAATTCTGGCGGTAAAACCCCAAATCAAATAATCCCGAATATGAAATGCCGGGCCACTCCAAGCTTCACGACGCACCACAAATCGGCGCGCAGGGTCAATCAATTCATGCACGTTGCAATAAAACACTTCATCAACTTCTTCAGGGCTCGCCTGATACACCGCTGGACGGTTCGGTGCGTAGGCCAACACCGGCGTGACAGGATACCCAGTTGCTTGTACCATCACAGGTTCTAACTCTGCCAAAGGCGTGACCGCACTTGCCACTAGACCAACTTCTTCTTCAGCTTCCCGCAACGCGGTATGGGTATAGGTAGTATCGGTGACATCAACACGCCCACCGGGAAACGCAATTTGCCCACTGTGCGAACGCATTGTCACAGAACGATGAGTGAGTAACACTGCAGCATCACGTGGCAGCGTCGTCGCAGCTGGAGTTCCACAAATGGCGACCAGCACGGCTGCGTGGCGATCACTTTTTGGTCGTATACGCTCAGGTAAAACTACATGCAAATCTCGTTCCAAGGCTCCAGAACGAACCGCCCCTATTAAGGAATCCAACCATACAGGTGCCGCTGCCAGATTATGCTCCTGCACCGGCATGCTCCTTGAGTGCAGTATCAATCGCTGTTTCTAATTCCTCATAGGTGCGAAATGCTTGCGGCAGCGCTGTGAGCATATCGTCTCCCCGGAAAACCACAGTAATTGGCACTACCTGCGGCAAAGCAAAATGACTTGCGAAATCATTATGGTCATCTTGATAAGACGGTACGTTTACCTTCAGCTCGGTGAGCATATTCGCACCGGTTGCTGCGTTGGTATCCGCATGCAAACCGACGACATTCCACTCTGGATGCGCAGTAGCCAACATCTCAAACAGTGGCAGTTCTTCTCTACAAGGTGCACACCACCAGGCCCATACATTCACCACCGTGATCGTTTCTGCAGAAGTTGCAGCAGGTGTGTCCGAAAGAATTGTGGCATCGCCTAAACATGGAAGTTCAAGGGATGCGAACGGCACTCCTGGGCAGTTCGGACGTGGTGGAAGCGCCACATTCGCCGTTTCTGAGGTGGTATTGGCAGCAGAATCGTGCTTGGTCAATCCATCAAGCTGGATAAGAATAAACACTAAAATTGCTGCAAACACAACACCAGAGATGAACATGAGGCGGCGCATACATTCTCCTTAGCTGCGAAATCGTGCAATCTAGTTCAATAATGACACAAGATGATCTTTTTCTGCAGGCTCTGCTTTCATCATGCGCAATGCCTGGATTGGATCCTGCTCGCCTGTTTTCGAGCTCGGACACATCGGCGCAAGATAGCATGCTGCACACGCAGGTTTGCGACTATGGCAAATCCGGCGCCCATGAAAAATAATGCGATGGCTAAAAATCGTCCAATCAGCTGGCGGGATAATGACTGCGAGTTCACGTTCGACAACTACTGGATCTTCACTGTCGGTTAATGCGAAACGACGCACCAAACGACCAAAATGGGTATCAACAGTCAAGCCCGGAATATCAAAAGCATTGCCACGCACCACATGGGCGGTTTTCCTGCCTACTCCTGGCAATCGAACCAGTGCATCAAGATCTGTCGGAACGTCACCGTCATAATCAGCCATCAAAATTTGCCCAATCCCAATCAGATGTTGCGCTTTGGCTTTATAAAAACCTGTTGGGCGGATAATTTCTTGTAATTCTTCTATATTTGCAGTGGCATATGCCGCAGCCGTTGGATAGCGCTGGAACAATGTCGGTGTCACACTATTGACACGAACATCGGTGCATTGTGCCGATAGCACCGTAGCAATCAGTAGTTCCAGCGGCGTTGTGAAATCGAGTTCGCAGTGCGCATCAGGATAGCCTTCGGCTAATTGTCGATTCAATTTGCGACCACGACGCACCCGCGCCAACTGTGTGTGCTTCATGCTCTAAGGGTATCCCGCCTTGAAGATTTGCTCTAACCGTCTGCCAATTGCCACTCGTAATGAGAGACGCTTGCTATGTCTGTAGCTTCGGAGACAATAACAAAAATCATCGATATTTTTGTTACCCCCGACCATACACAGCCCACCGTATATATCAACCAGCAGAAATATCTCCTCGAATAGATCACACTTAACGATTAGAAGTGAAATATTACACTTTCACCCCCTTTATTACCCCCACTGTCCACCCATTCGCCCATTTCAGTGACTGACGTGCGAAGATCAACATCAAAGTAGTAAAGTGGTCTATGACACTATCTGTCTGTAGCATCTCTGATGCGGCCAGATTTTCTTTAGTGTGGAGATGTGTGGTGTAGCTCCATGGTTTAAGAAAAGCCTGGTATGGATCCCACACAAACATGAGGAGTATTTTTACATGGAAGGCGTACAAGACATTCTTTCGCGCTCTGGCATTTTCCAGGGCGTCGATCCAATCGCCGTCGCAAATCTCATTGGGGAACTCGAATCTGTTCGATATCCTCGCGGATCCACAATCTTCGAAGAAGGCGAACCTGGTGACCGGCTGTACATCATCACTTCCGGCAAGGTGAAGCTGGCTCGTCACGCTCCAGATGGTCGTGAAAACCTGCTCACTGTTATGGGTCCATCTGATATGTTCGGCGAACTGTCAATCTTCGACCCAGGCCCACGTACTTCCTCTGCAATTTGCGTAACTGAAGTACAAGCAGCAACCATGAACTCTGAGATGCTGCGTCAGTGGATCGCAGATCATCCTGAAATTTCCGAGCAATTATTGCGTGTACTTGCACGTCGTTTGCGTCGCACGAACTCTGCTCTGGGCGATCTTATCTTCACCGACGTGCCAGGCCGTGTGGCAAAAACTCTGCTCCAGCTAGCCAATCGTTTCGGCACACAAGAAGGCGCTGCACTTCGCGTGAACCACGATCTGACCCAGGAAGAAATCGCACAACTTGTTGGCGCTTCCCGCGAAACCGTCAATAAGGCGCTTGCTACCTTTGCACATCGTGGCTGGATTCGTCTCGAAGGCAAGTCCGTACTCATTGTTGATACAGAGCATTTGGCAAAGCGCGCCCGCTAAGACCTCTTGTAACTCCTCTGATGGCTGCTACCAATGAGTCATCAGAGGAGTTTTTGTATGCTTACCCGGCGCCACCACGCGACACATTAGGCACCCGCGCACCTCGCCACGCACCCGCGCAGCGCAGCTGGCAACGCACCAAACACCAACGCACCCACACGAGGCAGCCGCCCGGCGCCGCACCTTCTCCATCGTTCCTACAGGAAAACCACCTGCACGTTTCCGCAACAGGTGGTTCTCACTCTCACAAGCTTTTAGGCTTCTTCCGTGGTCTCAGCATGTGTTGCCAAATACCGCAGAGCTACGCGGGTGGATTGTTCCGCAGCACCGCGCAACACCGGATCCACATTGTCATAGACCTCGTCAATAATAGTTTTCAGCGGCGCGTCTGCCCCGAACTTCGCAAGCGCTTCACGCAGTTGCTCTAGACGCTGCTCACGACGTTGAATATACCAACGCGCAAAACTGGTCACATCACTGCCATCTGGCCCATGCCCAGGCAATAAACGCACATCAGCACCGCGACGTTCCAGCATCGACAAGGTTTCGAGGTAATCACCCAAATCACCATCGGTTTCTGAAATCATAGTGGTGTGGCGCCCAGCGATAGTATCGCCGGTGACAATACCTTCCAGCGTGGATTCACCAGGCACGCCCGACCAAATAAAGAAACACACGGAATCTTTCGTGTGTCCTGGGGTGTGCACCACCTCGACCTGCGGGGTCACGCCATCGATGGCGATGATCTCACCGTCGACAAGCGCCTCGCCGCCGAAGCAATAAGCTTTATCAAATGCACGCACCGCCGCTCCGGTCAGCTGGCGGAATCGGTGTGCGCCATCGGCGTGATCGTAATGACGATGTGTCAGTAGCACCAATCCGACTTCGGCGGCTTTGGTGTGCAGCACATTAAGGTGGCCTTCATCGGCAGGACCTGGATCAATGACGATGCTATGAGTATCCTCAGGCGCGCGAATCACCCATGAATTTGTACCTTCGAGGGCGGCATAGCCTGGGTTCGGACAAAGAACGACGGACGCCGACGGGGTTACCGGACGTAGCTGGCTGTAAGCAGGATGCTCCATAGTGTTTAACTCTAGCCTATGAAATGAACTGACTCTACTTAAATTCAAGGGGAACTTATGCCGAAACTTCGACAATAATTTCAATTTCCACTGGTGAATCTAGTGGCAATTCTGCCACGCCAACTGCCGAACGAGCATGCTGACCTGCATCTCCAAAGATTTCAGTCATCAACTCAGACGCACCATTGACAACTGCCGGCTGGCCGCCAAATCCTGGAGCAGAGGCCACAAATCCAACAATTTTCAACACGCGGACCACATTATCCAGGCCCACTTCAGCATCAATCGCCGCAAGCGCATTCAGCGCAGCCGTCCGTGCCAGCTCATAGGCTTGCTCTGGGCTCACATTCGCGCCAACTTTGCCGGTGAGCGGCAATTGCTTGTCGACGAATGGTAGCTGGCCGGAAGTCCAAACTTGATTGCCTGTGCGAATTGCCGGTACATAACTTGCAACCGGTGCAGCTACCGCTGGCAACGTCAGGCCGAGTTCTGCAAAACGATGATGAATAGACATTTATGCTTCTACTACTTCGCGCTTCATATATGCCACAACATTTTCAGGGTTCATACCTGGGACAACGGTGACAAGTTCCCAGCCATCTTCACCCCATGAATCCAAAATCTGCTTGGTCGCATGGACAAGGACTGGCACGGTAACATATTCCCATTTCTTCATGCTTCACACTGTACCCAATGACATCTTTACTGGAAAGTACAACGAAGCTTCTTCCCAGCAGTATTTCTCATCACGATGTTCTGCCGACTTCCGGCGTCTGCCACAAATTCCAGTTGAGTGCAATTATTCTCAAGACACAACCATCACTAGAGCTCCGCGCATCACGCACAATATGCTACCGCTATAAATTGCCAGTATGATCATGGCCGTTGTGATAAAACTCGGCCCATGATGTGATTTCTGGATAATTGCGAAGAAGTGCTCGTCGTTCTCGCTCGGTCAGGCCACCCCAGACCCCAAACTCCACCTTATTATCTAAGGCATCAGCGCGACAGTGCAGAATCACTGGACATCGTTGACAAATCAGCGCCGCTCGTCGTTGCGCAGCCCCACTGACAAATAAGGCATCTGGATCACCTTTACGACACTTCGCAGATGTCACCCATTCAACTCGAATCGACGCATGAATATTTCTATTTTTAACGCCTCTTACACCTTTCCTCATCGCCAAAGATGCAGCCATTCGATGACGCCCTCCTGTCATGCATTCACTCGCTGAAGGCTCATCTCCAAACGTAAAAATTGAGCTGATGTGTGATTGCCCTCAAAGTATTTTACACAATCTTTTGGCTGTAAGTGTATTCACATAAATGAGATAAAGTCGAATGAGTCACACATTTTGGGGTACTGTTATATACCCCTTTCACAACAATCATGGCTAGGCTAGTAGATGTGCCTGTATTAAAACCTTTGTCAAAGATCTTCACTGCCACTCTCACAGCAGGTGTGGCAAGTGCAATTGCGCTGACGCCACTGGCTGCACTTGGCAGTGTCGCAATTGCACGCACCGATGAAACTATGCAGTCGAACCTGCAAGATCTCACATCATCGACCACTCCTGGGGTCACCACCATTACCGATAAAAATGGTCAACCATTTGCATGGCTCTACGATCAGCGTCGATATGAAGTCCCTGCTGATGCAATTGCTCAATCGATGAAAGACGCCATTGTTGCAATTGAAGATCGCCGCTTTTATGAACATAACGGTGTCGATATTCAGGGCAATGTTCGTGCGATGCTGCGCAATATTTTAGCTGGTGGTGTGGAACAAGGCGCATCCACAATCAACCAGCAGTATGTCAAAAATTATCTCTTGCTTGTTTCATCAACGACAAAGGACGAACAACAAGCTGCAATTGAAACCTCAATTCCACGAAAACTGCGCGAAATGCGCATGGCTTCCGGACTTGATAAAACGCTCACCAAAGATGCGATTTTAACGCGATACCTCAATATCATCCCCTTTGGCAATGGCGCCTATGGCATTGAAGCAGCCGCCCAAACATATTTCGGCATTCCAGCATCACAGCTGAATATTCCCCAATCGGCCATGCTCGCAGGCATTGTGCAATCATCAAGCTATTTCAACCCTTATACAAATCCAGAAGCAGTGCTGACAAAACGTGGAATTGTCTTACAAGCGATGGCTGATAACGGGGTGATTTCCCAACAAGAGGCTGATGCTTTCCAGCTAGAACCGCTTGGTGTACTAGAACAGCCGATTATTCCACCAAACGGTTGCATTACGACTGGTAATCGTGGATTCTTCTGCGATTACGTGCTGCAGTATCTTGAGAAAAAAGGGCTTAGCCTTGAAAAACTGCATCGCGGCGCCTATACGATTCACACAACGTTGGACCCAGAAGTACAAGAAGCTGCCCATAATGGAGTAACCAGCCAGGTTGATTCGCATACTGCAGGTGCTGCAGCGGTCATGAACATTATTGAACCAGGCAAAGACACACGTCGCATTCTCGCAATGACATCTTCTCGCGACTATGGCTTGGATCTCGATGCAGGTCAAACTGTTTTGAATCAGCCAGCGACGTTAGTCGGTAGTGGTGCAGGATCGATTTTTAAGATCTTCACCGCTGCCGCTGCGCTCGAGCAAGGGTTCGGTCTTGACTCGGTCTTTAGCGTGCCACCTCGTGTCGAACTTCAGGGCATGGGTGCCGGTGGTGCTGCGAACTGTCCACCAAATACATACTGCGTGGAAAACGCTGGTAGCTACGCACCTCAAATGTCACTTCAAGACGCCTTGGCGTATTCGCCAAACACATTATTCGTCAATCTTATTCGCGATGTCACAGTGCCAAGTGTGGTGGATCTTTCCGTTCGTCTAGGATTGCGTTCATACGGCGAAAAAGGCAGTTGGGATGCAGAAACTGCGATCGCTGATGTGATGAAGAAGCAAAATCTTGGTTCCTATACGCTTGGCCCAACTGCGGTGAATCCGTTGGAGTTATCGAATGTTGCGGCCACCATCGCCTCTGATGGTACGTGGTGTGAACCGACTCCAATCGAACGCATGGTAGATCAGGCAGGCCACGAAGTATTCTTGGAAAAGCCTGTCTGCGAACAAGCCACCAGCGTTGAAGTCGCTCGCGCCCTTGCCCACGGCATGAGCGCTGACATCATCAAAGGCACTGCAAAAGACGCGGCAGCAGCAGCTGGCTGGTCGTCACCACTTGCCGCCAAGACTGGTACCACGGAATCGCACCAATCTGCAGCTTTTATGGGCTTTAATGATCGTTTTGCAGCAATCACGTATATCTATAACGATGGCACCACCGTTGCACCACTGTGTACTGCTCCATTACAGCAATGTGAAAACGGCAACCTCTTCGGTGGCTATGAGCCAGCACGCAGCTGGTTTGCTGCAGCGCAACACACTTACGCCAGCGAGGGCGGATTGGCACCATTGAATCATGAATATCTCGGTGGCATTGCTGACCGTTTGACTCATGAGTTTGCCGGTCAACCTTATGATCGAGTGAAGCACACCCTTGAAGATCGTAAGTTCGTTGTCGTTCAGCAAATCACTGCTGGAAATGGCATACCGAAGGAAACCGTGATGCGTATCGACGCACAAGCGCCATTGCGTGAAGGCAGTCGCGTTGTCGTGGTGGTTTCTGACGGTACCGCACCACCAGTGCGCCTACAAGAACCTCCAGCAGAACCAGACGATACGGTCGAAGTCGACGAGCTCACTCCGGAGGAGGAAGAAGAAATTCAACGTCAGCAAATTGCACAGCTGCAAGAATATTTCCGTCAATTACAACAACAGGCTCGAACCCCTTAAAGCCTCGTGATAAGAAAAAACTTCCGGTGATTCCTCTGCAAAGGATCATCGGAAGTTTTTGTTATGCACAGTTCTTAAAACGCTTAGGCAAGCGCCGCCCGAACTGCCGTTGATAAGCGCTTACCATCAGCTGCACCTGCAGCAAGTTCGGTTGCAGCTTTCATCACTTGGCCCATTTGCTTCATGGTTGCTTCACCGGCTTCTGCCACAACTTGAGCAATAGCTTTTTCCACGACGCTTGCCAGGGCTGCGTCGTCAAGCTGCTGCGGCTGGTATCCACTTAACACCTCAGCTTCGGCAAGTTCGGTATCAGCTAATTCTTGGCGACCATTTGCCGCATAAACCTCAGCCGACTCTTTACGTTTTTTCACCTCACGAGCAATCACCTTCAAGATCTCCTGATCGGTGAGCTCATGCTTGGATCCTGCAGTTTCCTCGGTTTGAATCGCAGCAACCAGCATGCGCAAAGCGCCCGTGCGAGTTTTGTCACGAGCCTTCAACGCGGCTTTCATATCGTCACGGATTTGTTGTTTTAAGTCACTCATAGTTTTCTATCTTACGCCGCTTGTGCAGTTTCGGCTCGCGCGTTGTTACAGGTGACCGGCTCTTATCTTTTGCCCCCGACTCCAGCACGGCGCATCACACGAGCGGTTTGCGCACAACCAATGCCGTTTTCTTTGCGACGCAACCTTGCAATTTCGGCTTTTACTTTCCCTCTCGTTCACTTTTTGTTTGTGCATGAAGTGGCGTTCGTTTAGGCAGATAACTTTCCACTAGATTTTCTCGTGCAGTCTCAATCACAACACTGGCGAGAAAATAGATTCAGATCACAGAAAAAACTTTTTCCCTTTCCCAAATAAACATTAGTTTGATATAGTCGCGTGATACGGTTCGACGGAAGTCCCGTATCCCTCAACCCTTTATCTCTGCTGGTTATTCCGACGAGTCAGAGTATTTCGTTAAGGAGAAAATATGCCGTTCAACATTCATGCCATCGCTCAGAAGTTTGCTCCTGTTGCAGGAGCTATTGCACTCGTTGTCTCTATTGTGTTGGGTTTTATGACTCATTTTGGATATTTGGACAACACTTCCTCCTCTGCCTCTACACGTGGCAAAAATCTGGTTGTCCGGGTCACTGACCAGCATGGATTACCACGTTGGTGCTCTGTTAAGGAGTTAGGTCCGGGACCTCATCTGGCTATAGCAAAGCATGTTACTCGTGGTATTTATGTCGACTCCTTCGCTCCAGGAACAACAGTACCTATCCGCTTTGATTGTGGGAAAACTCCGGGCACTCAAGTTATGGATGTAGAATTTTCTATTCCTGAGACTGGAGTGGCACGGGAGTATATAACCATTCCGAATCCTGATTCACTGCTGTCTAGCTCGGAATAAAAGCGTTCTACTTAAAAAATCTCTCTGATTCTGAACTAGCCTCCGAAAGTTGGACTGGTGTAATTCTAGGAGACTTTGTTCCCAAGGGTCTGATTCCGATATTGCATCGAGGTCAGACCCTTGAGACGTTGTTGTAAACGTTCATTGTTGTACCACAAATATAGTCGTCGAAAGCTTGCAGAACCCGATAAACTCGACAAAGAAACGATTCCGATATTCATCAATGAACCGAATTATTTCCGGCGTTTCGAGTCGAGTATTGACACGAAAAAACCGACGCAGCTTTCAACAACTCATTGGTGTCGCGAAGCTGTTGGTTTTCACACCGTAGCCTTGCAATTTTCAGTTTCCAAGTGCTCTGTCATGCGTTTAATAACGCGTCCTTCACGGCGAGCTATCTATACCCATTGCCCGGCAGTATGCCATGAAACACCGAGTTTCGATGCCTCAATCTTGCATGCATCTTGCAGGGAAACGTTTTCCGCTAGAATTTGCTCTTCTCTTAAGCCAATAATGCTGTCTTTAAACTTCTGCTTAAATTTCTTTGACCTAGTCCAGAGTATGCTTATCTATCGAACAGAGACCAAGCTCAACCCACTTCACTGTTGTCGTAAACAATAGGATTTCTGCTACTTCTTTTTCCCTTTTCTCTTTCTTTTTTATTTGTGTGCGGATTTACCCTCCCAGCCACACAGATAATTTTCCACTGATTTTTCTCGCACAGAGTCAGTTATAACACTGGTGAGGAAATAGATTTAAATCACACAAAGAAAAACTTTTGTCCATTCCAAACTAAACTTTAGTTTGATACAGTTGCGCTATACGGTTCTATGGAAGTCCCGTATCCCTGTATCCATTATCTCTAATGTTTATTCCGAACTCGTGAGATTTTTTCTTTAAGGAAAAATATGCCGTTCAACATTCATGCCATCGCTCAGAAGTTTGCTCCTATTGCAGGAGCTATTGCACTCGTTGTCTCTATTGTGTTGGGTTTTATGACTCATTTTGGATATTTGGACAACACTTCCTCCTCTGCCTCTACGCGTGACAATAATCTGGTTATCAGGGTTACTGACCAGCATGGATTACCACGTTTGTGCGCTGTTGACTATTTAGGTCCGGGACCTCATCTGGATATTGCAACCCCTCCTATTCGTGGTATTTATGCCGACTCCTTCACTCCAGGAATAACAGTAACTCTCCGCTTTGATTGTGGGAAAACTCCGGGCACTCAAGTTATGGATGTAGAAGTTTCTATTCCTGAGACTGGAGTGGCCCGGAAAGATATAACCATTCCGAATCCTGATTCACTGCTGTCTAGCTCGGAATAAAGGCGTTCTACTGAAAAAATCTCTTTCATTCATGAAAGAGATTTTTTTTAAGTTTTATGTCCAAAGGAAAACGAGTGCAGGTCCCTATTCCATTCTGAACTAGCAGATTGAGATCTTTAGCTCTTTTAATCGTAATAAGTTGGGTTAAAGGCAGTAGTTTTAAGGATAGATAAAATTTGTCCGGCCATTAAAAGATTGGTTCCTATGTCTGCCCATGCACCAGTTCTAGATCGCACTACGATCCGCCATAACCTCACCGAGTTTAAGATCCGATGGCTTGAGAAAATCGAGGAATGGAAAACCGAAAATCGACAAGCCACTGAATCGAGCCATGACCAGCAATTTTGGGCAGGTCTTTTGGGATGCTTCGGTATCAATGCGCAAGAGCTGTATATCTATCAGCGTTCGGCTAAACGTGCTTCTACTGGCCGTATTGGCAAGATTGATATGTTTATTCCTGGCAAGGTTATTGGTGAAGCAAAGTCACTCGGAAAAGGCGTCGAAAGTGCGTATAGCCAGGCATTGGATTACTTGCAAGGTGGTACGATTCCGAATTCGCAAATGCCTGCCTATGTGTTGTGTAGTGATTTTGAGACTATTCGCGTTACCCGTCTAGGCCGCGCTGAGGACGCAGGACAATCGACTTGGGATGAGAGGTTTCCGCTGTCAGAAATTGATGAGCATGTAGAGCAACTAGTTTTCCTAGCCGATTATGAAACAACGGCCTATCGCGAAGAAGAAGCAGCTTCCTTGGAAGCATCTCGCTTGATGGTGGAGTTATTCCGCGCAATGAATGGCGACGATGTAGACGAAAAAGTCGGCAATGAAGCTCCGATTAACCCAGAAGATGAAGACGCACGCGTTCAGCAGACCTCGATGTATTTGACGCGTATTTTGTTCTTGCTGTTTGGCGATGATTCTGGACTGTGGGAACCAAAACATCTGTTTGCGGATTTCGTGACTAATGAGACGACTCCAGAAAACTTAGGCGTGCAACTAAACGCATTGTTTGATGTGCTTAACACTCCAGAAAATAAGCGCTCACCGAGGCTTCCTGGCACGTTAGCGAAGTTCCCATATGTCAATGGAGCATTGTTTGCTGAACCTTTAAACCTTGAATATTTCGATGTAAGTATGCGAGACGCTTTATTAGCAGCGTGTGCATTTGACTGGTCGAAAATTAGCGTGGCCACGTTTGGTTCTTTGTTCCAATTGGTGAAGTCTAAGCAAGCACGACGAGGCGATGGCGAGCACTATACGAGCGAGAAAAATATTCTTAAGACGCTAAACCCACTGTTTCTAAACGAGCTAAGAGAGCAAGCGAACAAACTGGTGGCCAGCCCGTCTACACCTGTTCGCAAGCTAGAGGAATTCCGAGATTCCTTAGCCGAGATGGTGTTCTGTGACCCCGCGTGTGGTGCTGGAAACTTCCTTATCGTGGCGTATCGTGAGCTTCGTAAGATTGAGACTGACCTTATTGTGGCGATTCGTCAGCGTCGTGGGGAAACTGGCATGGCGTTAGATATTTCCTGGGAGCAGAAGTTATCTATTGGCCAGTTCTATGGTTTTGAGATTAACTGGTGGCCTGCCAAGATTGCCGAGACTGCGATGTTCTTGGTTGATCATCAGTCCAATAAAGAGCTTGCCAATGCAGTGGGACGCCCACCAGAGCGCCTACCGATTACGATCACCGCACATATTCATCACGGGAATGCTTTAGCCCTTGATTGGGCGCAGATTCTCCCGAAGCTGCAGGGGATGACGTATGTGTTTGGTAACCCGCCATTTATTGGTCAGTATTCTAAGACTGGTAATCAAAAAGCGGATATGAAGCGGATTTGGGGTAAAGACTATGACGGTTATCTTGATTACGTCACAGGTTGGCATGCCCAAGCCATGCACTTATATAAAGATCGATCAGGCGAGTTCGCGTATGTAACCACGAACTCAATTACGCAAGGACAGCCAGTGCCTGCGTTATTTGGCACGTTAGCAAAGCAAGACTGGCGGATTAAGTTCGCACACCGTACGTTCGCATGGGACTCAGAAGCTCCTGGTAAAGCAGCGGTACATTGCGTCATCGTTGGGTTTAGTCGTGATCGTGGTGTCAAGCAACGACTATGGGACTATCCAGATGCTAAAGGTGATCCGGTAGAACAACCCGTTGAACAAGGAATTAACGCCTACCTTGTAGACGGTCCATGGATATTATCCGAAAAAAGGATGCGGCCATTATCTAATGTTATTTCGAAAGCTACGCGAGGTGCACAGTCAACTGATAATGGCCACCTTCTTGTGAAAGCAAAAGACTATGAAGAAGTCGCAGCTGATCCAATAGCAGCAAAATATTTACGACGATTCCGCGGCAGTGAAGAGATCGTGAATAATTTGGATCGTTGGTGTCTATGGATGGCAGGAGATGATTTTCAACCAAGTGATATCGCTAAATCACCTGTGTTACGAGAACGTGTTCAACTCGTAAAAAAATTCCGTGAAGAAGCAAAGCCAACCGGAGATGCGTATAAATTGCGGAATACACCACATTTGTTCCGTGGAGCTAAAATGCCGCAAGGAAAGTACTTAATCATACCTAGGGTTGTGAGTGAGACACGAAAGTTTTTCACGGTAGCGTTTTATGATGAAACGATAGTGCCCTCAGACGCTGCTTTTTGGTTACCGTATGAAGATGAATTTGCGTTTTCGTTGTTCTCTTCTTCGATGTTTATTACATGGCTGAGAACTGTAGGCGGACGAATGAAGTCTGATTTGCGATTTTCTAATACTCTCGTGTGGAACACTTTCCCAGTGCCAGATATTGATGACGCAACACGGGAGAAAATTATCAAAGCGGGTAAAAAAGTCTTGGAAGCACGAGCACTATATCCGAATCGTTCGCTAGCGGATCTTTACAATCCGTTGGCAATGTCTCCAGAACTTTTACGTGCGCATGATGCGTTGGATCGCGAAGTTGATAAAGCGATGGGAGCGCCCCGCAAATTGACGAGCGCACGGCAGCGTCAAGAGATTCTGTTTGCGAACTACGCGAGACTCACGAAGTCCTAGCGACCCCAATCCCTAACATAAGCGCCTCGGCACGGCTATGAACTAGCCTCCAAAAGTTGGACTGGTGTAATTCTAAGCGACTTTGTTCCCAAGGGCCTGATTCCGATATTGCATCGGGGTCATGCCCTTGAAACGCTGTTGTAAACGTTCGTAGTTGTACCACACGATGTAGTCGTCAACGGCTTGAGAAAACTGCTCAACGCTGGCGTAGTGTTCACCATGATACATTTCAGTTTTACAATGACCGAAGA
>NZ_JANUXR010000006.1 GCF_024834075.1 Corynebacterium sp. HS2168-gen11 | reverse complement strand
AATCGGCATCCGGCGCAGGTGCATAGTGGTGCGGCTGTTGCTGCGAGGATGTTGTCGTAGGGTGTATGCTGTGTAGTGCGTGTGGTGTAAGTAGCCGGGTAGAGATGGTTTTATCCGGCTACTTGCCCTGCCCAAAACCCATTAAGAGAATTCAGATTCTTCAATGCGTGTCTTTGGCTTCGGTGCTTTGCGCGTCGTACCAATCGACGCGGACATTACGCAGACAATCGCAATCGCACCAAGCACGCCAATTGGCTGACTTAAGAGTATCCAGCCCATAATTGCCGCAACCACAGGTTCAAGCGCCATGAGAATACCAAATGTATTCGAGGGAAGTATTCGTAATGCAATGAATTCCAGGGAATATGGGACCAATGATGACATTACGGATGTCCCAATCGCTAAAAGTAGAAGATCCGCATTAAGGAAAAGTGTCGGTAATTCAGGTGCTGCGAATGGCAGCAACGGTAGTGCACCAATGATCATGGCAACACCTAATCCACCGACGCCAGGAACATGTACGCCGACTTTACTTGATGCCAAGATATACAAAGCCCAGAAAACGGCGGCTACAAGTACACAGCTCACGCCGATGAGATCAAATGAAGCTGCTGAATAAATTGACTCAAAACCAAAGAGCAAAATTCCAATAAACGCTAATAGTACCCACAAGAAATCTTTGGCATTCCGCGAAAGAATCGCTGCAAGCGTCAATGGCCCAATGAACTCAATTGTGACTGCTGTAGCGAGATTCAGTCGTGACAGCCCGGCATAGAAAAATGCATTCATCATGCCGATCGATATGCCTAGGTAAAGCACGTAGCGCCATTGAACCTTAGTCCATTGGAAAATTTTAGGTCGGCTGATTGCCACGATTACAAGTGCTGCAATGAAAAGACGCACAAAGGTTGTCGCCCAGGTTCCAACGATTGGAAACAGCTGCGTCGCAAAGGCGGAACCAAACTGTAGAGATACGACTGCTGCCAGGACCAAACACACACCAAGGAATGGAGATTCGCTAATGCGGGTGAACTGGGGGCGTCGTGGTGCAAGTGCATGCAAACGTGGGCGCGGGAAAGTCATGAAACACATCATCTACGATGTTGATATGTAAGTCGAGCAATGATTTATAAAATGTTTATGTAAGTATTGCTAACACTTTGTAGGTGGGAGGTTGTTGCATGCCGTTGCAGCATTCGGGATCGCGACTGAACCTTAATAGGTTGCGGATGCTCGTCGAGCTTCGTGATCACGGCACTATTAGCGAAGTTGCCGATATTTTCTTAATGACGCATTCGGCTGTTTCGCAGCAATTGACCCGCCTTGAAAAAGACGTCGGTTATTCGCTCCTGGAGAAAAATGGTCGCAGTTTGCGATTAACGGATAAAGGCAAAATTCTCGCCGATTATGCCGATCGGATGCTCACGTTGGCGGATGAGGCGATGTCCGTGCTTGCGAGTCAGCAAGCTGTGGAGGGGCATTTGCGGATCGCGGCGTTTCAGTCGGCTTTGGTGGGGCTGGCGCCGTTGGTGTCTGCCCGATTAAGGGAATTGCATCCCGAATTGACGCTCGAGTTTTTGCAATATGATGTGGCCGAAGGCATGCTCGCGCTGAAAAAGGAACGCGTCGACATCGTCATCGGTGAAGAGTTGCCGTTGGCAGCGAATGTTGATTTCAACGGCGTGCATCGTTTGGATCTATACGAAGAGCCACTGGTTTTGGTCACACCAACCGATGGAACATATGCGCTTGATCCTGCAGTTGCTCGCACGTTCCAAGATTATGCGCAGGTGCCGTTTTTGCTAAACCCAGCTGACACTGTCGCGGGCCAATGGGAACGGGTATTTTGCATGACGCAAGGATTAAATCCCTTAATAGTGGTGGAGACGCCGGACCCATTACTCCAACTCGAGCTCGTCCGTGCCGGTATGGGGGTTGCAATCTTGCCTTCTTTGGTGTTGACACATGCCCAAAATGAGGTGTCGGTGCGGGCTTTGCCGACGCATCCCACGCGCACCTTGTTCACGGCTGTGCGCACGGGCCGTCAGTTGCATCCGTCGATTCAGGCATTTCGGTTGGCACTGAGCCAAGTTGCGGATACGTAGCCGATTTTCTTAATAGGGTGTGATTTCCTTAATAGGGAAAATGTGCCGGACAGGGTAAACTACTCTCCTGTGACTGATCAAACTCCTGCTAAACATAATCCGGTACTGGTTGTTGACTTCGGTGCACAGTACGCGCAGTTGATTGCGCGTCGTGTTCGCGAGGCGAAAATTTATTCTGAGGTGATTCCTCATACCGCTACCGTTGAAGAAATTATGGCGAAGAATCCGGCTGCTATCGTGCTGTCGGGTGGCCCAAGCTCTGTCTATGCTGATGGCGCTCCGTCGTTGGACGCTCAGATGTTGGAGTTGGGCGTACCAGTGTTCGGTATTTGTTATGGTTTCCAGGCTATGACGCATGCTCTTGGTGGCACCGTTGCAAATACTGGTAATCGTGAGTACGGCCGCACTGAGGTGACTGTTGAAGGCGGCGTGCTGCATGCCGATTTGGAGTCTCGCCACAATGTCTGGATGAGCCATGGCGATGCGGTGCATGAGGCTCCTGCTGGTTTCACGGTGACTGCCCGTTCAGAGGGTGCTCCTGTAGCAGCGTTTGAGAATCTTGAGAAGCGCATGGCTGGTGTGCAGTATCACCCTGAGGTGCTGCATTCTCCGCATGGCCAGGAAGTCCTGGTGCGTTTCTTAACGAAGGTCGCTGGTCTGGAACAGAATTGGACCCCTGCGAATATCGCTGAGGAGCTTATCGACGCTGTCCGTGCCCAGGTTGGCGAAACCGGCCGCGCGATTTGCGGACTCTCTGGTGGTGTCGATTCTGCGGTAGCTGCCGCTTTGGTGCAGCGTGCCATTGGCGATCGCTTGACCTGCGTATTTGTTGATCATGGTTTGTTGCGTGCTGGTGAGCGCGAGCAGGTGCAGCAAGATTTCGTCGCTGCCACTGGCGCGAAACTTGTCACCGTCGATGAGCGCGAAGCATTCTTGTCGAAGCTTAAGGGCGTGACCGATCCTGAGGCGAAGCGTAAAGCAATTGGTGCGGAGTTTATTCGTTCCTTCGAGCGTGCGGTATCTGACGTATTAAGGGATTCGCCTGAGGGCTCGACGGTTGATTTCTTAGTGCAGGGCACGTTGTATCCGGATGTAGTTGAGTCCGGCGGCGGTGCTGGCACGGCGAATATTAAGAGTCACCACAATGTGGGTGGCTTGCCAGAAGACCTCGAGTTTACGCTGGTTGAGCCTTTGCGTTTGCTGTTCAAAGACGAGGTACGCGCGGTTGGTCGCGAGCTTGGTCTGCCTGAAGAGATTGTCAATCGTCAGCCATTCCCAGGCCCTGGTTTGGGTATCCGCATTATTGGCGAGGTCACCGAGGAGCGTCTGGAAACCTTACGTGCAGCTGATTTGATTGCGCGCACCGAGCTGACGAACGCTGGTTTGGATGCCGAAATCTGGCAGTGCCCAGTCGTATTGCTTGCCGACGTCCGTTCGGTTGGTGTCCAAGGCGATGGACGTACCTACGGCCATCCAATTGTGCTGCGACCTGTTTCATCAGAAGACGCGATGACTGCCGACTGGACCCGCTTGCCATATGAGGTACTGGAGAAAATCTCCACTCGTATTACCAATGAAGTCCCTGATGTAAACCGCGTGGTTTTGGACTGCACGTCCAAGCCACCTGGAACCATCGAATGGGAATAAAGCCAGTTGTAGGACGCTAACTGACAGCTCGTCGAGAAGCGCTCGTAAAGCTGCGAATATGTGCAAGACACGTGAGATGTGCGTTGTGTTGCGAGGGTTTCGCAGGGGCGTTTGGGCGTGGCTGTCTCCGCCCCCTATTAAGGAAAAAGCCTTCCATCATTGTGGAAGGCTTTTGGCGTTTTGCATAGTGCTATGCGTCGTTCACCGCTGTTTTGGCTGCGCCGTCCATAGATCGCACTGTCGCGATTTGCGTTATTACTGTTGGTCTGGGACTACGCTAAACGCAGCGCGTACAGTTGTAGGCTCCAAACGAAAACGCTGGATGCGGATTTTCAAGCTTCGATGACAGGCAGTGCCTCGCGGCGGTAGACAATATGTTGCGAACATGATTGTGCGCTCGTTATCGTGTGAACAGATATTTGATTCTTTGATGCAAAGGCGCACGTGATGATTGATACTTATTGGGGAAATTATTTTGGTACTTGGACTCCAGATAGTGCCACATTAATTGAGTATTTGGCCACGAAAACTCCAAAAATTGAGTTGCATGAGATTTTTCATGAACTCGGCTTGGAGGCACTGACTGGCAATTACACCGACGCTGAACTGGACGCCACGATTGCAGGTGTGCGGTATCACTTTACTGATGCGTTCCATGTGATTTTGGATTTGAGCATTTTGCTGGCGCAGTCGAACACGACTGGATTGGACCTGGCAAGCGTCGGCAAGCAGAGTGCGGAGATTGTCATTGTGCCGAGTTCGAAGGAATCGACGCAGATCACACAGGCACTGAAGTATTTTACTTTGATGCCGGAGGCATATCGTTTCAGCGAGTCGTTGAGTGAGGAAGACGTACAGGTGCTGGAGGATTTAGTCGAGGAAGTTCGTTTGAAACTCGATTAAGACAATCCGCGCCGTGCGTGTGATACCTGGCGCGGATTGCATGCTTGACGACGCGTTGTCGTGCAGCTATTTCACCTCGATTTCTCCGAATGTATTTTCCACATAAATCGTGAGCACTGGTTTATCTTGGTTGATGATCAGGCTATCAGGGTAACAATTATCCTCGCCGGAAAAAGTATCGCAGTTCAGAACGTAATTCGAGTGTTTCGGTAGGGTAATTTCAACATTGCCAAACGAGTTGCCGATTTCCACGGTTGTATCGGTAGGAATCTGTGGCAATTGGCTGAAATCAATGGTGAGATTACCGAAAGAATTGGAATATTCTGATTTGAGCTGCTCGACTTTCGAAACGACATAGTCTTGATTGCTAAATTTGGTATGATGAGCAGCGAAAATAAATGAATTTGCTGTGGCGATCACTAGCGTAACAATGATCAGAATTGAGATCAGCACCCAACGAATCCAGCGTTTTCGAGGCTTTGCTGTTGGTTGAGGTTCTGGTTTTGGTGGTTCTGGCAAGTTCCACAATTCTGGGACCGTTCCAAGAGGATCCCATTTGGGAGCTTTCGATATTTGAAAATTATCCTCAAAACCTTTCGCAGCGGTATATATAGTCGTATCAACGGTTGCATGCTGCGAATTCGTTTGCCTATTTCGTGACGTGTTTCGAGGGTAAGTCGCAGTTGACTGTTGCGATGCTGATGAGAGTGCTGCGGCAGAAAATCCAAGTGGTGGTTGTGGTGTTCGGGCGTGTAAAAACCACCAAATTCCTGCGATACATGCCAGTGCAAGAATCCCGGATATCGTTGCATACTTGAAACCGAGTGAACTGCTACCGAAGAGAATAAGTACAATAATCAAGATAATCGCAGTCGTACGATCCTGGGTATATCGAGGATCCTTTGGGCCAAGAATTACCTCAAACGGTGATTTTTCCACAGTATAGCGAGGCAAGACCAACCAGAGCACCAAGTATAAGCCCAGCGCTCGATTGAAATTGGCAAGCGCAAAAGCCGCAAACATGATGCGCACAATAAATGGATCAATTTGGTATCGAACACTAATACCTTCACAAATACCGCCGATATATCCGCCACCTTGGTCATCAGGAATACGAACTGGTCGAGTTTCCCACATTTTCCGCCAAAGACTTTTGTCCGTCGCGATGAAAATGATTTCCTCAGCTTTTTCTCGCCACTGAAAGTTTTGTGAATCACTATCATTATGTGGCGAATACGGACGCTGAGAGTCAAACGAGTTGTTCATAGCTATAAGTGTGCCTGTCGTGATGGATATTTACTATAGGGGTTTGCCCTGAACTTTTGAGGATCACAAAAATCAGGGACATTCCCTATGCCCGTCGAGGAGTACCTGCATGCAAACAGCCAGTGCGAACTGAGCTCACTCCCGCTCAAACATAGCGGTTGTGAGAATACAGCGATGGCAAGCAGCGTTCTTAGCCACTTGACATTGAGCCATAAAAACCAGGGCAGCATTGTGTGATATTTCTGCGGAGTCGTCATGAAGATGTCGTTGTAATACGGTTTTTATTTCTAGCTTGATATGGATGCATCACATGAGCGTGATGATAAGAACGCAAACTTACGTAAGCTAGCGCAAGAACAAGTTATGCGGCGGTGCCATACTGCAAAACACTTTCATGGATGTGGGTATACGTAACGTAAATTGTATTAGAACGAGCATTCTAATAGGTGAGTGGTAGGGCTTGGTCTTGTAAATAATGATCATGGCGTAGAGCGTAGCAAATGCTATTTCCATTTGCACGCGGTTTTTAAAGAATATCGCTGAAGTGGGCAAATATCTTGCTATTGACAAGTGTTGCGAAAAGTATTTGAATAATGACATGAATCAAACAAGTGTTCGAGACTTGAAAATGTGGGATGCTGATCAATTAGCTGAAATGCCACAACATGAACGGATCGCTGCGTTACGACGCAAAATGTTTTCACTTACATCGAAAACATCTGCACATCCTCAACGCAGACAATCTGAAGAAGGTGGCATCGCAGATGAAGATGAACATCTTCGTCTTGCAGTACCGCACTATTTTGAAGCGCTCTTGCCGGGGAAGCGTCTTTTACGGACCAAGATTGTGGAATTGCCTGTATGTGGGGCGCTGGTGGTTGACATTATTTCGCATATGACCCGTCACGGTGCATATGTCGCCGTAATCGGCTGGCCAGAACTTAGTTATGCCGAAGTGGTGGAAAATCAAGGAGATCTGGCCAAAATTTTAGTGATCCCCGATCCTGGCTCGCAGCGGTTGAAGATTATTGGAGCATTAGCAGAAGGCGTTGATGTCATTGTGTATAAAGGGGTGGAATATGAACTTGCACCATCTAAGATGCGTGTGGTTAATGGACAGCTTCGACATGGGAAAGCTGCACTACTGTTAGTTGGTACGCATGCGTCTGTGGCTATTGCCAAAATTGAAGCTGAGATAGTGGATTTTGTAGGTATTGGTCAGGGGGTAGGTCGCATCCAAGAAATAGAAATTGCACTGCAGTCAAGAGTGCGGGGCATCTTGCGCACCAGCATGCATCGGTTTGGTGTATCACGAACAAACGCTGAAGTGTAAATCATGCGTGTCATGGCTTTATGGTTTCCTGATTGGCCAGTGCAAGCAGCGGTGATAGCGGGACAAGTATCTGCACAAGACCCGATAGTCATTCTCGAACGAAACGTAGTGTGGGTGTGTAATGCTGTTGCCCGGGCGAGAGGGATTCGTCGAGGAATGTCAGTACGCCATGTTCATGCGTTGGCTGATGAAGTTACCACGTTGATGCATAATCAAGAACGAGACGAACGAATATTTGCAGACATTATTTCCTATGTTGCCGACATTGCTGCAAATGTTGAGATCATGCGTGCTGGACTTGCAATTGTTGAAGCTGAAGTGGCGGCCAATTTTCACGGAGGCGAAGAACGCGTTGCCGAACTGATTATGAATGCGGTTGCCAAACAAGGAAGTGAATGCTGTGCAGGCCTTGCGGACGAAGTATTCACTGCAGTATTAGCTGCTCGTAGCTTACAAGTGGTGCCACCTGGCGGTTCGAAAGATTTTTTAGTGCGACAACCTCTTGCATTGCTTGCCACTGAACCAGTCTTAGGATGCGATCCAGCAATTGTACAACTGTGGCACGAAGTTGGATTGACAACGCTTGGAGATTTCGTAGCATTGGGATCGAAGGCAATTGCAACCAGATTCGGTGCAGAAGGTATGCATTGCTATCGAATCGCAACGGCATATCAACCTCGCGGCATTGCTGCAGTCGCGCACGATACCGTACTAAAAGTGCAATATATACCGGAAGAGCCAATTACACGTGTAGATAGTGCAACGTTTGCCGCACGTGCGCTGGCTGTCAAACTCCAGAAAAAACTACGCACACAAAACCTGGTGTGTATGCGCATCAAACTAGAAGTGATGATAGGCGATGAAATTTTAGAACGAACGTGGCGAACATATGCAGCATTAGACGAACGTGCGATTGCGGATCGAGTACGTTGGCAGTTAGAGAGTTGGTTGACGACTGTACGAAGAAAAGATGCACAATGTGAAGGAATAACGCAGATCTGCATTTTGCCATTGGAATGTCAGTATCCACAGGCTGATGTACTGTTTGGGCAATGTTATCAGCAGCATGAAGTTTTACGTGCTGTAGCCCGTGTGCAATCGCTATTAGGTATGGAAGAAGTGGTTCAGCCTTATAGCGTTTTAGGTAGAGGGGTAGCAGATCGAATTACGTTTGTACCATTTGGTGAATCCTATACGACCAGTGATATGCAGCGAAGTGTTGGCGCGCTTGTAGCGCCACTACCAGCACAAATCACATATCCTGCTGTGCAATGTCAATTCTTAACAAAATCGGGAACATCGGTGTCTATTACAAGTACCGGCGTCTTAGATCAACAGCCGTATAAATTATGCTGCGGTACACAGGAATATACTGTCACGCGTTGGGCTGGTCCGTGGTTTGTTTTAGGAAAATGGTGGAGTGGTGAACATCCGTGTGCCCGATTGCAAGTTGTTGGTGAAGATGCCGACGGTCGCCCACACGCGTGGGTATTAGTATGGGCGGAAAACCGTTGGAGTGTAGAAGCTCGTTATAGTTGATTGATACTTGTTGTCATTAGCGTCGAATATCAATCACAACACGTGTTGGATTGTTAAGTACCTGCACGGAATATGGTGCAGCTTTACCTTTCAAGCCAATAATAAATTGGGAGCGGCCTTCAAAAGTTCCCAGTGATTGTACCTGTGTCACAATATCACCGGAAGTTTTAATTGGAGCTAACGTTGGATCTTCCAGACCAATTTCAAACGGTAAAACAGTACCATCGATATTGACATCGAGTGCAGTATCTCCGATATATTCAACGAGATTTCCCGAACCTTGCTGAGCAGGTTTGTCCGTATAGTCAATGAACCATCCAGGAGTACCAGTTCCTTGTAATTCAATAACAACACGGTCAAAACCTGCGTGACTACCAGCGCGCATGGCAGTTGGGACGAGTTGTGCAGGAGTTGAAGGACGTTGCGTTTTTAAGGCAACGGAATCTTTACCCAATGCTTCGACACCGGCATCGGTGGCAGTTGCAGCCTGAGATGTTGGAGTCGTAAGTGTATTCACTGCATTGCTAATGCTCGCAGCTTTGATATTTTCAGGAGCAGAACAAGAACTCAAGGCAATAGCTATGCCTACGGTGAAGACGAGTGCCCCAATGCGCCGGATGGAAAGAATTGCCTGTGATGTATTCATAAACTCAACAGTAACTTGTGTAACAAGAATCTGGGAGTTTATGAGAGCTTTTGGTGATAATCGTTGTGAAATTGCAATCTTTTATAGGTTTGCTACTGAGTGAATCTGAAAATAGTAGACATGGTAGTTAGGGTTTCTTATAAATGATGGATTAAAATACAAAGCTGACTTATGATGGGCAGTTATGGGAACCTATGATCATTGTTCGAATGCGCGGTTTGTCGCATCAGAAACTTTGACCACTGCAGCTGTGGCACCTGTTATGCATACACCTGTTGAGAGCGAACATTCCTCCCAAGAAAGTTTGGGCTATGATCCTTTCGCGCCTGAAGCATGTGGGTTTCGGCCGTTAAATCCATTATGTTCGGATACACAGCAGGAACTTCTTCCTGGAAGCTCTCGGGTTGGAACACGTTATATCTTGCTGGAATATACAGGTTCATGGAGCCATGACATTTTTGATGGAGAGACGTTTACTCCAGAAGAAACGATGCGTTTGCAAACGCTGCCTCATATGTACTTGCTGCGAAAACCTGGGCGGGAAGGACATGCAGAAAAATTAGAATGGAATGCCTATATTGTATTCTGCGACGAGGCAATTGTTGAGCATGCAATGATTCAGAGCCGTGATGAGCTGTTTGCATTGGATTTTTCTGCGCCAGGGAAAAACCAAGATCGTGGCTTTTCCATACTTGATGAGCCAGTCCTCTTGATCTGTACGCATGCAAAACGCGATCGGTGTTGCGCGATTAAGGGACGTCCAATTGCAAAAACTCTGGTACATGCTAATCCAAAGGCACATATTTGGGAATGTAGTCATACAAAAGGACATAGATTTGCGCCAAGTATGGTGTTATTTCCGTGGGGATATTATTACGGTCGCCTTAATGCACATGCATCACAAGATGTGTATTCGCATGCAAGTAATGATCAGCTCTTTTTGCCTGGTAACCGCGGGCGTGGCATCTGGGACGCAAAAGGGCAAGTAGCAGAAATTGCTGTACGCGAATATTTATATGAGTTAGGTGAACAACCATCGATTAATAGTGTGCGAGTCGTTGATTCAACAGTCGTACTTGCTGATGGTAGACAATTCGAGGTGACGCTGGAATATCAAGAAGTTTCTGGTGTTATTCCTTCCTGTGGTGCAGATGCGAAACAGAAACAATCATGGGTTGCAACCGCAATAAAACCTGTGTCAATGGAATAAGCATACGACTTGAATATTCGTGCTACCTGCATGCAAAGATATGAACGTATGCTGACACGATTGAGAACTTGCACTGCTCACGCAAAACGCAAACAGCTCACACAAACACTGATCAAAAACAAACACTGTACAAAACAAACGCCCTTCTGCGACAAATAAGATGTCTCAGAAGAGCGTAAGTGTGTGACGAAACTGGTGGTGCTAGCGTCGCATAACTTTACGGGCAAGATAGTTGCCGACCAGTTGTGCCAGCTGCACGAAAATAATGATGACGAATACCGCGAAGTACATGACCTTGAAGTCGTATGCGCGGTAACCGTACACAATAGCGAAGTCGCCGATACCGCCGCCGCCAATGTAGCCAGCCATTGCAGACATATCCACGATTGCGATGAATACGAAGGTATAACCCATGATCAGTGGGCCAAGTGCTTCTGGGATGATCACGCTGGTAATGATCTTCCATGGGCTTGCACCCATTGCGCGAGCAGCTTCGATAACGCCTGGATCAATGCTGACTAAGTTTTGCTCGACGATACGTGAAACACCAAAGGTTGCAGCAATCGACATACCAAACACTGCAGCGTCGCGACCGATCTGGCTACCGATAACTAATACCGTTAATGGGCCGAATGCAGACAGCAAAATGATAAATGGAATTGGGCGAATAAAGTTCACGAGCACGTTGAGAAACGTGAAGATACCTTTACTTCTTAAGATGCCGCCTTCGCGGGTGGTGTAGAGCAAAATGCCGAGGCACAAGCCGAAAAAACCGCCGACCAGCATGGTAACTGAGACCATGATGAGCGTGTCATAAAGGGATTCGTAGAAGGTGCCACTGATACGAGACCAATCCGTGGCAGCAAGAATGTGCGTGGTCATGAAAGGATCTCCTTAATTTCAGTGGTGTGCTGCAGTGTGGTGTAGAACTTCTCGACTGCTGCATCAGGTCCAGTTAAACGAACCGTAACCTTGCCGAATGAGTGACGTTGCAGTGTCGTGACGCCACCGTGCACGATGCCAATTGTGGCACCTTCGGCAGTTGCTTGGGCAGCTGCACCGAAAAAGCCGGAGTGTTCAGTCAAGTTAATGGTAAAGAGTCGACCATCGTGGAAAAGGAGATCTTCTTCCTCAATGGCATCTGGAGTGTTACGCAGGCTTGTTGCAACGAAGCGCTGCGCAACTGGGGTTTGTGGAGCAGAAAAGACGTCGTAGGTGGAACCATATTCAACAACTTTGCCGGCTTCCATCACTGCAACTTTGTCGGCAATTGCGCGAACAACATCCATTTCGTGAGTAATCACAACAATGGTAATGCCCAGTTCCTTATTAACCTTGCGCAGCAGATTCAGCACCTCGTGAGTGGTTTCTGGATCAAGCGCGGAAGTGGCTTCGTCGGCAAGCAAAAGTGCTGGGTTGGTAGCCAATGCGCGAGCAATACCGACGCGCTGCTTTTGGCCACCAGAAAGTTGCTCTGGGTAATTATTGCCACGATCGGCAAGGCCAACGAACTCTAATAATTCAGCAACGCGCTTGCGACGTTCTTCTTTTTCTATTCCAGCCAGTTTGAGCGGATATTCCACATTGCCAGCGGCGGTGCGCGAGGACATGAGGTTAAACTGCTGGAAGATCATTCCAATATTCCGACGCAGTGAGCGAAGTTCTTTTTCGCTCTTGCCAACAATATCAACACCATCAAGTTTTAATGCGCCAGACGTTGGCGTATCAAGACCGTTAATCATGCGGACTAAGGTAGATTTACCAGCGCCGGAGTATCCGATAATGCCGATAACTTCACCTGGCTCAACAGTGAGTGTAACACCATCAAGTGCAGTGACTTCTGGCGCTCCAGCTTTCTTGGAAGGGAAAACCTTGCCAAGATTTTCAAATTCGATTCGTGTTCCAGTCACAATAAGGTACGTCTTTTCTTTTGCAGATGAGTAAACAGCGCAAATGCCTCTGCAATCAATGATGAGTGCTTACGATCAAATTGAGTGCGAGTGCCCCCGCAATCAGATATGAGTGCGAGGGCCTAGCGTATGAGACATGATGTGCGAGAAACTTCTTAGGAGTGTTCGAGCAAATTAGGAGTTGCGCTTTTGATCTTCCAGGCGCTTGAGGATCTCAATGAGCTCCTCCTGGGTGCGCTGAACTGGTACGGAAGTACCCTTGGTGTCTTCTGCTACTGCAGCCAAAACCTTAGGATCGTGCCACAGCTCAGCAAGCTTCTTTACGTTAGCGTCGTCCTTGTGCTCTGCGCGAACAACGAAAGCGTTGATATAAGGCTCAGCCTCTGGGGCAGCAGGATCGTCCTTGAATACTGCATCTTGTGGGTTGATACCAGCGCGCTCAAGGAAGTTGTTGTTGATGATTGCTGGCTTACCTTCACCGTGAGCAGCAGTGGTCTGAGCTGCATCAACAGTCAAGATGGAAACCTTGGACTTTGCTTCATCGATATCAGCTTCGGTTGGGGTAACCAAGCCCTGTGCCTCTGGCTTCAAGGTGATCAGCTTTGCCTGTACCAAAACGTTGATTGCGCGACCTAAGTTTGAAGGATCATTTGGTACTGCAATGGTTTCACCTTCGATACCGTCAAGAGAGCTATGGCCCTTCCAGAACAATGCCAAAGGAACAACCTCGGTTGCACCAACTGGAACCAGATCATCGTTATTACCGACGTTGTACTCAGCCAAGAACTTCAGGTGCTGGAACAAGTTCACATCTAACTTGTCCTGGGAAAGTGCCAAGTTAGGAGTGGAATAATCAGCAAAGCTTACAATGTCGAGCTTGATGCCATTTTCCTCTGCAAGCTTCGACAGCTCCACCCAAGATTTGCGAGTAGCGTCCGTGGTGCCAATGCGAAGCGTAACAGTGCCGTCAGCAGCTGCCTCGTTGGAATCGGAGCTAGAGCAAGCCGCCAAGCCGGTAGTAGCAAAGAGTGCGGCAGCGGTAAGAGCAATAGTGCGCTTGAACGTGAAGGACATGATGTAAATCTCTTTTCTTGGTTTTTTGAAAGGTTTTCATTGTTCACTAGACCCCTTGGTATGAAATGTTCCATGTGGGCTTTCATCTGCAACATTTAGATCTTCTACAAGGTCACTAAAAGCTGCTGTTGATGGATCTCATCAAGTTGATGTTGTGAACCTATGGAGGAAGCGTAGCGGGTTGTGTTTTGTTTGTACAGCTTGGTCTATTTTATGTTTCAATTTTTATAGTACACATGTTCGATTCAGTCATATATACTAACGCTATGCAAGATAAAGGGGGATTGTCTGGCAGGGATTTCTGTTCTTGCCAGTATAACAATATATTACCGGACAAGTCGGACGGTCTAGACCGTGCTATTTCCTGCAATTTGGGGCCGTCTCAAGATTCTCTCGATGGCACGTATATTCGATTTTATTCATCGCCACTTGGAGGGGAGCTTCACGGATGTTCGTATTATCATTTTTTGCATGGTGCATCCTCGCCGGAGCAGATGGTAATTGCGGCAAAACAATCTGGCCTAGAATATCTATGTTTGCAGGATAGAGATGGTTTTTATGGTGCAACCGAGTTTGCTGAAGCTGCGCGAGAACATGATATTTCACCTGTATGGGGTGCGGAACTTTCGTTAGACTATGCGGTCTTATCTTGTATTTGTAAAAATCCACATGGTTATCAGCGATTATCTGCACTAATTTCGCATGCGCATATGACAGGAACTGCAGATACCGTGGTGTATCCATCGTTAAAGGAAATCGCGCAATGGCTCGATGATAGTTGTTATATCCTCGTGCATCACCAATGGATCCCACGCTTAGCTGAGCTTATCGACGCTTTCGGCAGGCACAACATCGTCTTAGAATACGTAGTCTCGTTTCTTCCAGATGATGCTGATCAATATCGAAACCTTGACGCTGCACGTGCAAAATTCGGCACAGATATACAGTTCATCATTACTGCACAACCTGAAGCAGCAACCGTAGCTGACGGGCCAATCGCACAACTCAAACAATCTTTAGCCAGACGAGAAACAGTATCAGAATCGTATACACAGCTGCATCCTGCTGGCGCGCGTTGGGTCAGGACTGTGTCAGAAATGGCCGCGGTCCTGCCAAAACATCTCCATCAAGGGTTTCAGACTGCACAACAGTTGGCGCAAGCATGTAGTTTCCCACTGAAATTAGTGTCTGCCAATCTTCCAAAATGGCAAACACCTCCAGGACATGATGAAAATAGTTGGCTTGCGAAATGTGTCTGGCAGCGATTCCCAAAACGGTATCGTAGTCGTGACGCTGCGACGGCGGCACAAGCGCGTGCCCAAATCACACATGAACTAGCAGTGATTCAAGAGCTCGGATTCGCCGGCTATTTTCTAATTGTCATGGACCTTGTGGATTACGCCAAGCGAAATAATATTTTGTGCCAAGGTCGCGGTTCAGCAGCAAATTCCACCGTGTGCTTCACCTTAGGAATTACAAATGTTGAACCAATTACAGCAGGGTTGTTGTTCGAACGCTTCTTATCTGTCGATCGTGAAGGACCACCGGATATTGATATTGACTTTGAGTCAGGCAGGAGGGAAGAAGTAATCCAGTATGTTTTTGCCACCTATGGCAGAAACAATGCTGCGCAAGTTGCAAATGTCATTACCTACCAGCGTAAAGGTGCAGTTCGCGATATTGGCCGCGTATTGGGGTTCCCACAAGGAATAATCGATCAGTGGTCACGTGGGGTACAAGCGCCGCCTTCGTATGTTGAAGACTTGGCGCAACGCTTGTTAGAGCACCCAAGGCATTTAGGTATTCATGCAGGTGGCATGGTGATCTGTGATCGACCGCTTGCTGATGTTGTGCCTATTCAATGGGCGCGCAAACAACGTCGCAGTATCGTGCAATGGGATAAAGAAGGTTGCGCGACTGCTGGACTTGTTAAATTTGACCTGCTTGGATTAGGAATGCTGGAAGCATTGCACGTCATGGTTGATCTTGTCGCGAAGCATTATGGCGTCACGATTCAGTTATGGGACCTCGACATGCGAGATCCAGGCGTGTATCGAATGCTAAGCGCTGGAGATTCGGTAGGAGTCTTCCAAGTAGAATCCCGTGCACAAATGTCGATGCTGCCGCGCCTGCGCCCACAATGTTTTTTCGATCTCGTCGTAGAAGTGGCACTCGTGCGACCAGGTCCTATTCAAGGCGAAAGTGTGCATCCATATTTACGCCGCCGCAACGGTGAAGAACCAATCACCTATGAACACCCTGTTCTTGAAAAAGCCTTAGGAAAAACACTTGGTATTCCTTTATTCCAAGAACAACTCATGCAAATTGCAGTGGATGCAGCAGGATTAACTGCAGGCGAAGCCGATCAACTCCGTCGAGCCATGGGCGCAAAACGTTCCGAAGAAAGAATGCAACGGCTCAAACAGAGGTTTTATCAGGGCCTACAAACCACCAACGGTATTCAAGGTGCTGCTGCAGACTCGTTATGGCAAAAGATTTTGGCCTTTGCCACGTATGGGTTTCCAGAATCCCACGCGCAATCATTTGCTGCGATTGTGTATTTTTCCGCGTGGATGAAATATCATTATCCGCTTGCGTTTTATGTCGGATTATTACGATGCCAACCAATGGGCTTTTATTCACCGCAGTCGCTGCTTGCCGACGCAAGACGCCATGGAATTAGCATCTTGCCGGTTGATATTGCAGCTTCTCAGGTTGCCACCACAATTGAAGGTGATGCTATTCGATTAGGATTTCACCATATTCAAGGGCTTGCACATCCTGAGAAACTCGAGGTCGATACACCTTTTAGAGATATGGCTGATGTTGCGCGTCGTACTGGGTTTGGCGTGCATCAGCTTGAAATCTTAGCCAAAGCCGGAGTATTTCGATCTTGGGGTCTCAACCACCGGCAAGCCTTGTGGCAAGCAGGCATTGCAGCAACCGAACAACCCGATATGCTTCCAGGGCTTTCGATGGTACAAAGCCCACCATTGCCGGGGCTTTCCTTACAAGAACTCATTGCGGCTGAACTGCACAGCACAGGAGTCACGCATGATCGTCATCCTATGAGTATTTGGCGAGAATCATTCACAACGCGACAGGTTGTTCCGGCAGATCAATTACGTATTCAAGAAGACGGGAAGCGGATCTGTGTAGCAGGCATTGTGACCCATCGTCAACGACCAAGCAGTGCTCATAATGTGGTGTTTTTGAGTTTGGAGGATGAAACTGGATTGATTAATATCGTCGTCAAGGCTCCGGTTTGGCAAAAGTATAAGGGCTGTGCCAATACCGCACCGGCGTTGATTGTGCGGGGAATTATTCAAAATCGCACAGGAGCAGCTGCTGTGATTGCAGATCGTATAGAAATACTGGAAAATGTTGCTGCGATTGCAACACATGCAAGGAATTATCGATAACATGCGTTAATTTCTTTTTCAGTTTCCCAGGATTGGAACAATGATGGATACACCGATACAACCTGTTTCACCGCATCTGACTCAAGTGCGTTATTTTGCACGATTACCGTGGATTATTGTGCCCACACTTGCGAGTGTGATTTGGTCAGTATTCTTCAACGGCAGTTGGTGGGGTTGGAGTGGAGCAGGTATTGGTCTCGCGATTTTGATCTGGCAATTGTGGCTGATTCCTCAACAAGTCAAAAACCTCGGATGGGCCGAAACTGAAGAAGATTTGCTGATTCAAAAAGGAAAGTTGTGGAAAACGTTCACCATTGTGCCGTATGGTCGCGTGCAATACGTGGACGTGCGACAAGGTCCATTTGAACGCAAGTATGGGTTAAAAACGCTCACACTGAATACAGCATCGCCAACTTCTGATTCCCATGTCTCTGGCTTGCCGGCAGAAATTGCAGATGCATTGCGTGATCGGGTTGCCCTGCGAGCCAAAGAAAAGATGATCGACCTGTGACTGAACAATATCATCGAGTACATCCGCTCACGCCAGCGCTGCAAACGTGGAGTGTTATTTTTGCGTTGGTCTTGTTCGCCACGACTACCTTTAGCGATACCACGTTCGGCCTCATACGCCAGCTCGCCTCGCATGATATACGAGAAGTAGGAGAGGCAGCAGGTATTTTCCTGATTGTGTTTGGCATTGCAATTGCAGCGTCCTCACTATGGTGGCGAGCAATTAGCTACACCGTTACTGAAGACACAGTCATTTACCGCTGGGGATTATTATCGAAAAAAGTTCGCAGCGCGCCGCTTGATCGAACGCAGGCAATTGATGTGGTGCAACCATTCCATGCTCGAATTTTTGGGCTGGCGGCAGTACGGGTTGAAACCGCCGGAGGTTTGCAGTCGCGTGTGGAAATTGCATATTTGCGGCGTCGAGAAGCAGAGCAGCTCAAAGAGCAACTGCTCGGTAAAGAAGAAGTCGGCGTTGTACTGGTACCACCAATTCCGGTGTACCGTTCATTAATTTCATCTTTGCTGAGCAAAAGTGCAGTAGCCACCGTGATACTGACATTTTCAGCACAGTTAACCGACATCTCCTTAGCAGCTTTGATTCCAATGTTTGTTGGTACGGTGCCAAATATTTGGCGCACAATTGATAACGCATATCAATTCACTGCACGTCAAATTGGGAATACCATTGTCGTGTCGTATGGCTTGGCCAATTTGCAGCGCAAAGTGCTTAATATCGGACGTTCGCATGCAATTGTGGTCTGGCAACCAGTATTATGGCGTCCGTTTGGATGGTGGAAAGTACAAGTTTCCGTCGCAGGCTACGGTGAGCGTTTCGACGGCATGACTGTTTTGCCAGTCGGTAGCAAGGAAACTGCTATGCAACTGGTGAAAATCATCATGGGTGAAAGCCGTGATCCTCTTGAAATTCCTGATCAACCAGATTATCGCAGTCCAAAACGTGCACGGTGGGTTTCACCGATCGACTGGAAACGACAAGCATTCTTGCTTGATGACACCTACGCAGTGGAATATCGTGGTCGCATTGGCCGTACGTGGGCAATGACGTTCCGGCGTCACATTCAAGAAATTGATATTCGAACTGGTCCGCTGCAACGCCTGCTCAAAATTGCGACAGTGAAACTTCACTTCGTACGTGGGCCAGTATCAATGGCAGGGCGTGACTTGAAGCTCGAAGACGCACATGAGTTGTTTACTCGGCTGCAAGAAAAAATTGATTATGGGGCATCGCTAGCTGCTCGACATGCCGCGCCTAAGCAGGCTCTGCAGATGGGGCATGAAGACCCTAGTGATGGTGCAACTGAGATGGCTGTGCAGAAGGATATTCGTCAAGAATCTAGAACAGTTGGTGAAAATTGCGCTGTTGGTTCAGCAGAGACTGCCCCTGTGGAGATAGCAGAGATCCCATCAACGAGCTCGACCGACTCGGTGGAAACTTAACGTTAATGGGTAGCATTCTGATCAAACCGTGAGCTTGCTTCGCGTTCTCTAAAAGTTATAGTTGGCAATAGTCGAGAAACGTGATGCAACACTAGGATGCTGGGAAATCTATATAAGATGCGTTCGATGGAAAGCGATGTGCATGTCATCGCTGTAAATAAGGTGTTGTACATCTGGCAGTGCGTACCGTATATATCCTTGATCCTTGGGTGTGTCCGTTTTTTTGAGAATGGCAGCTTGAGGTGTGCCGCGACTTCGTCAGCTCTGCCGTAAGTCACATCACCGTACCGTCAGCAACTTACCGCTAGCAACCCGCTGCCAGACTCGCGAGACCACCGTACCTGCCGCGCCACCAGTGGCACCACTGAACGCCACCACCACGCCGCCGCACTACACAACCGCTCACGCTATGCCTATGCAGAGCTAGAGCTACGCCCTTACCTAGCGTTTCGCAGCAGATTCCTGAATAGGGGACTAGCTTTGCTCCAGCTCAGCAGCACCTACATAGCCCAGTTGTCGCCATGCTTCATAGGTGGCAACTGCAGCCGCATTGGAAAGATTCATAGACCGACGTCCTGGCAGCATTGGAATCCGCACAAGTTGCGTCACTCGTGGGTGGAGCAGTGTGGCTGGTTCTAAACCGGTTGGTTCGGTGCCAAATAACAACACATCGCCTGGCTGATATTCAATATCCGAGTGATGCACAGTTCCTTGTGAAGTAAATGCGAAGACGCGGCTATCTGGCACGGCTGTAAAGAATGCCTCTAAGTTTTCATATACCGTCACATCAGCGAGGTCGTGATAATCCAAGCCTGCACGACGGAGGTTCTTTTCTTGCATATCAAAACCCAATGGGCCAGCTAAGTGAAGGTGCGCACCTGTGCCCGCGCACATACGAATCGCGTTTCCAGTATTCGGGGGGATGCAGGGCTGGTCAAAAACAACATGTAGAAGTGGCATGTATCTAATAGTAGTCATTACTATGGGAAAGTATGCCTGAGGAGATACTGTTACCCGCGATTGTTGCAATTATCGGAGGTCTTGGTGCGTCTGCACTTCGACTTCCACCACTGGTTGGATTTCTCGCCGCTGGTTTCGGATTAAGTACAGTCGGTGTTGAGCATGTCCCTGGATTATCTGAAGTTGCAGAAGTCGGTGTAGCAGTTTTGCTGTTTACCATTGGCTTACACTTGGACGTTCGCATGCTGACCAAAGTGCGCATTGTGGGTACTGCCGTTGGGCATGCCGTCGCAAATGTCCTTGTGTATGCAGGAATTTTTGCAATTCTTTCGTTCTTACCATTTGCGGTGTTCGCGCATACCGGCTGGACAGCCTTATTGCTTGTGGGCTTGGCGTCTTCCTTCTCTTCAACTGTTTTTGTTATCGCACTGTTGGAAGAAACTGGTCGTGCACGTTCTCGTGTAGGCCAAATCGCGGTTGGTGTGCTGGTGCTGCAAGATATTTTTGCAGTGATGTTCTTAGTCGCCGCAAGTGGCCACACGCCAAAACCATGGGCAGTAGCATTGGTGGCTTTGCCGCTGGTCCGTCCGTTTATGAAGAAACTGCCGGACCGTATTTATCGAGTCGAATTGCTTGTGCTTTCAGGTGTCACGATCGCTATTGGCGCCTACGCATTATTCGAACTTGCAGGTCTCTCTGGCACATTCGGTGCTTTGGTCATGGGCTTGGTGCTTTCTGGGCATCCAGTTGCCGGTCGCCTCTACGAAGCACTGACCAGTGTTCGCGAATTGCTCCTGGTCGGCTTCTTTATTGAAATTGGTTTGGGTGGTTTACCAAATACGGCAGGTTTTATTCTCGCAGGTGTCTTGCTTTTGCTGTTGCCGCTGAAGGCTGCGATGTTTATCGGCATTTTGTACAAGTTAGGCATGAGTCGTCGTACAGCAATTCTCACCGCAGGCGCATTGGCGAACTATTCTGAGTTTGGTTTGATTGTTGCCGCCCTGGCAGTGCAACGCGGCATGCTGTCTGGTACGTGGGTACAAATTATGGCACTTGCCGTTGCTGGTTCGTTTGTTTTGTCTTCGGTTGCGAAGCTGAAGTCGGGTGATTTCCTTGATCACTTTATTTCAATTCTGCCGAGTCGCGATCTTGCGAAATTGGTTCCTGACGAGCGTCCATTGAGTTTGGCTGGCTACGATGTGATCATCTTAGGTATGGGGCGATTAGGCGTTGGTGCCTATAATCAGCTCACACGTGCGTATCACATGAAAGTTGCTGGCATTGAGCACGACGAAGTTCGTGTGCAGAAAATGCGTGCGCTGGGATATTCGGTCTTCCACGGTGATGCAACGGATCCCGATCTGTGGGCGCGGGTGACTGCCCAGAGTGATGGTCCACGCCTGCTTGTGCTTGCCATGCCAGATCACTTTGCGAACCTTGAGGCATTATCATTATTGCAAAGCCAAGGAATTAATCTCGTTACCGCTGCAATTGCGAAATACGATCAGCGTACGCGTCAGCTGATTGATTTCGGAGTTGATGCCTGCGTCGATCTGTATTCTGGTGCTGGTACTGAGCTTGCCGACGTTGCCTACCGGGCGTTGCATTCCGATCCGAAAGATCTTCCGCTGACTGAGTAGCATGATCACTGGGAATTTCAGTGTGCACGAATGAACGCTACATGGAATAATGTCAGGCATGACTGCAACTAAACTTGATGGCAACCTCTATCGTGATGAAATCTTTGAAGACCTCATCGAGCGCACCAAAGCGCTGAAGGAAAAGGGGATTGTTCCTGGCCTGGCAACCGTACTCGTTGGTGATGATCCAGCCTCACATTCTTATGTGAAGATGAAGCATCGCGACTGTGAGCTCGTTGGCGTGCGTTCAATTCGACGCGACTTGCCAGCAGATGTTAGTCAAGAAGAGCTCCATCGCGTCATTGATGAGCTCAACGCTGATCCAGCTTGTACTGGATATATCGTGCAGTTGCCACTGCCGAAGCATTTGGATGAAAATGCAGTTCTCGAGCGAATTGACCCAGCGAAAGATGCTGATGGTTTGCATCCTGTGAATCTCGGCAAACTGGTCTTAAACGAGCCAGCTCCACTCCCATGCACGCCAAATGGTGCGATCTCATTGCTCAAACGCTTTGGCGTGGAAACCAATGGTAAAAAGGTTGTGGTTATCGGCCGTGGCGTGACGGTTGGTCGTCCGATTGGTTTGATGCTGACGCGTCGCAGCGAAAATGCGACAGTTACCTTGTGCCATACCGGTACTGTTGATTTAGCTCAGGAAACTCTACAAGCCGATATTATTGTCGCTGCCGCAGGTGTTGGCCATATGCTTACTCCAGATATGGTCAAACCTGGTGCCGCTGTCTTGGACGTGGGAGTATCTCGTGTCGATGGCAAACTGCTTGGCGACGTCCACCCGGATGTTTGGGATGTGGCGGGCTATGTTTCTCCGAATCCAGGTGGTGTTGGTCCACTCACACGTGCATTCTTAGTTCGTAACGTTGTGGAACGCGCAGAAGCACTGGCAAAATAACGATTAATCGTGCCGCAACTACCGAAGCATCCACGCGTGAGATGGTCACCGTTGGATAATCCGCATGATGTGAATCTCGCACCTTCACGAATCCCCACCGCGCTTCAGAAGGCGGCTGTGGGGGCATTCGTGTTGCTTGTGATTGCCTCAGGTCTATTTGCGTATTTTGAGCATTGGCGCCGGGCTACTTTTAGCCTTGGCGTGGCACTAGTGTGGCTCGCTGGGGTGCGCTTGACCTGCGATTCTCGCATTCTTGGTGTCTTGGCTGTGCGAAGTCGTGTTTTTGATAGCGCGTATTGTCTTGGCATGGGCGCATTGATGTTGTTTTTATCGGCTTCGGTAGACTCACTCGGCAGCTAGCAGCTCGTCGCAAAGTAAAACGCGACGAGCGATGTTTACCGACGCGGGGCTGGGGTAATGCTCAGGCCGTCGTCGTCGGTTTCTTCGGCGGCAAGTAGGAAGAAGTGTCGAATGATGCGTCCAACTTGGCGAGTTTCGGATAAAAATGCGTCGTGGCCGATTGGGGACGAAATTTTTGCCATCGCCAGCAATGACCCAATATTGCGTGAAAGGTGTTCTTGCTGGTGGTAAGGGTACAAAATATCGGTATCTACCCCTGCGATCATGGTTGGTACTTGGCAACTTGCCAGCGCCTTATTTAATCCACCACGATCGCGCCCAATGTCGTGTCGGTTGAGCGCTTCTGTGAGAATCACGTAACTACCAGCATCGAAACGTGTGGTGAGTTTGCGCCCTTGATGTTCTAAATAACTTTGCACTGCAAACCGCTGGTCCATGCGTCGATAAGCTGCCAACGGATTCTCCCCAGGCTGCGCGTCGGTGCCGAAACGCTCATCAATTTCTAGCTCGCCACGGTAGGTTAAATGGGCGATACGTCGCGCGGCGGCTAGCCCCGCATTGGGGTGATCGCCTTGGTAATAATCACCACCCTGCCAATTAAGATCTGCAGTAATTGCATCAATTTGCGCCGTTTGGATTCCGATTTGCCATGCACTCGCACGCGCCGAAACTGCAAACACGAGGGCGGCTCCAAGCATTTCCGGGTACAGCAATGTCCACTCTAAAGTCCGTGCACCACCCATGGATCCTCCGATAATGGCACGGATCTGATGGATTCCAAGCTGATCACAAAACTGCTTTTCGACGCGCACCAAATCTCGGACGGACAACGCTGGAAACCGCGATCCCCAGGCTGCTCCATCGGGAGCGATGCTCGATGGTCCCGTCGAACCTTGGCAGCCACCAAGCGCATTGGTGCACACGATGCAGTACTGATCAGTATCAAGTGGTTTACCTGGCCCGAGTAACTCACCCCACCAAGAAGCGACATTGGAATCGCCTGTGAGTGCGTGTTCAACCAAGACAAGGTTATCGCCACGATAAGTACCCCATGCTTGATAAGCAAGGGTGACTTCAGGGATGGTGACACCAGCTTCGGTGGTAAAGCTGCCAATCTGAGCCAGTGTGCGTGCACCAGTGGTGTTGAGAGCAGTCATGAAGCAACCTTATAGGTAAGGAAAAGGGAGGATAACTCATCATAACTGTACAGCTTGGTCTAGTTTATGTTTTGAGGGGAAACAAAAGCGTATTCCTCTGCCGAGATGCTGGAAAATATATTCACTGAAAGTGTTGGTATCGGGTGATTGCTGCGATGTGGGTAGGGGTAGCGGCAAGGAGTGGGGGATAGAGGTGCGTGAATTGTTTTGCGAGGGTCTGAATCTTGCCGGATGACGTGCAGATGTATGGCGTGCAAGTCAGTTACTTGCACGCCAGTGTAGAAAGTTGCTTGTTCTTAGCTTGTTTTCAGTGTTTGTATTTGGGTGACACGTGGCCCGCTAGGGCGTCGAGGGTTGATTGGTATGTCGCGAAGCGGACCATAGTGGGCTGGTGCCTGGCATGATCCACAGGAGCATGACGGTAAGTAGCGCCGCTGCGAGAGAACCGTACAGATGCCACTGTTTTGGCATGTACCAGAAAATAGAGATATTTATCACAATAATAGTGATCCAGAATAAGCTCATGAGTATGAGGATTTTCGTCGGGCTCAAACTTGTTTTTTCTTGCCAATCTAACTGTGGGAAACGGTCACGTGCTTCTTTGCGGATACGACGTGCGGTTTTAACTCCGGGGGCAATGGAGGTAAAGATGAGTAATGCAAGGCCTGTACCGGCAAAGATGATGTCACCAAAGGTAAAACCAAAGGAAGTGAGGCCGCCGGCAGCTGCGATTGACAAACGTTCTACCCTCGTTAGGGGGAGGCTTTGTGTAGGGTCAACATCAGGGTAAAGGTTGTGAAAAGCGTTCATAGTCAGCGCATTCATGGTAGCCATCATATACTTTCTGGAGTATGTAAACTTTTGAAACTAAGTGTAGCCTATACATGACGCGAGAAGTTTGCGAAGCTTTACCTAACTGGAAGCACGTGTAGCATACGTTGCTGGTAAGTTTATGACAGTCATTTTTAGAACAGGAGAGCAGAGGTTTCATGACAGTTGTAGCTACTTCACGAAACGTTCGTACTCGGATCATTGGATTACTATCCGTTCCAGTGTTCGTAGGACTACCGTTGTTGGCTCTGCCGGTGACTACTGCTCCAGTAGCGCATGCACAAAGTACATGTTCATTTCAATGGGGTGTGAAGCAGGCTTTCCGTAGCTACATTCAAGGACCAATTGCGAAAGGCAATTGGAATTCTTCGACAGATGTGGGATTTGTGGGAGACGCACGTGGTGCGTCCAGTGCATTCACGTTTACTCCCCAAAAGGCCACTATTCATAACACAACTGATGCTACGATCCCGCTCAATGGCAAGCTGCATTTTAAAGGGCACAACTACGGTGGTCCTGACTTGCTGGACATGCAGATCAGTGATCTCAAGCTCGACGTTAAAGGCAGCACTGCTACCTTGATTGTGGATTATCTTTCCTATACCTCCGATATGGTGGACAAGACTAAACGTGGCGAGCCAATTCAAGGCGACGACGTTGCTCTCATTACTATCGATTTAAACTATCCAGCAGCAACCGATACCGGCATTATTGACTTATCTGGCACTACGACATTGACCGAAGAAGGCCATAAACTTTTTCTTGCATATGATGCTGGGGCTGCAATGGACCCGACTGCTGGCGTCGTCAAGCTTGATGGCAGCTGTGCAGGGGGATCCTCTTCATCGACGAACACCTTAAATAGGGCTACTACCTCAAACAATAAATGTGTTGAGTTTAGCCGTCTCAAAGGTGAGTTTACTGGCGCCAATAAAGAAATTTTTGGGATGGTGTCTGAACTAAATGACGCTTTTGGTGGGTTGAACACGTTGATGTGTAACGTACAGACCTTCCAAAACAATCTCGATAGTTTCACAGGTACGAATACAACAACCACCACGCAAGCTGCGAGCGGAACTGGAGGTGCCACGACTGGTACGCAAACTGGTACAGCTGCTGGTACGCAAACTGGTACAGCTGCTGGAACCGGCACCACGGCATCGGAGAGTTCGGTAACCCAAGCTGGCAGTGGTGTAACCGTATCAAGTGGTTCGGCGGGTGCTTCCACCAGTGGTGCATCTACAAGCGATGCCTCTGCAAACGGTGCAGCGAGTGGCGGTGGTTCTGCAGCTGTCTGTAGTGCGACGTCAGCTCATGGTATTAGCAATGCGAAGGCCGCTTGGGGAGTGAAAAAATCGTTCCAGTCGTATATTACTGGCTCGATTGCGAAGGGTTCATGGAGTCTTTCAGGCGTCAACCATAGTGGAGGTCAGTTCCATTTCAATGGTCAATCTGGCGCAGTTGATGCAGCTACAAAATCAGGCACCATTGCCTTTGGTGGTGGCATTAAATTCAGTGGTCACCACGGAATTTTGAACCTGCAAATCACCAACTTAGAAATTCAGTTTGCAGGCAATAGTGGATCGCTGGTCGCTAATGTCATTTCTTCCGATACTTCCGGCAAGGTCACGAATTTTGGTCGTGTGGCGTTGGCAAACCTTTCCTTTAACAGCTTGAATGTCTCTGATTCTCAGGCATCTGGTGCCGCAAGCGTGGCGCTAACCGATGCTGGTGCGAAGGCTTTCGCTGGATTCTATGAGCCAGGTACCGCACTTGATCCTTTGCAGTTCTCTGCCAACCTTTCCGCGAAAGCAAACTGTGCTGGTGGACAGGGTAGTGCTGCAGCGCAAACTGCTGCGGGTGGTAATTCCAATGGTCCATCAGCTGCAGAATTATTAGCGCAAGGTAATGGTGCTGCCGCTGCTGAAGGCGGCGCTGATGCAGTGAAGTTTGATGATGCCTCGACCAGTACTGTGGGGTATGAGGATGGTTCGAAGAAGTTTAAAATTAACAAGTCTGCTCAAACCGCAAAAGGCTTTGGCGAAGGTGGCGTAATGCGACCAGAGCTTTATATCTTGCTTACAGTTTTGGCCTTCGTTATCGCGGGTGGCTCGATGGGCCGTTTAGCGATCAGCCATCCTGCTTAAACCAACTCACCTCAACCTGATTCCAAAGATTGTGAACATACCTATGAAACCTACCGTGACAGCGATTCGAGCCTTCGTGACTACCATCGTATGCGCGCTTGCATTATCTGCTTGTGGCGTCCAAGGTGCCCTTGATACCACTGCTGAACTGCGAGAATCACTGCCACAGGCAACAGATTTAAGTGATCCACGTACCTTTACTGGGGTTACTCATGTCACTGAATTTGATGAGGTTGTGCCAGTTTCTACCAACGTCAGCCCAGCACTGCCAGTTTCGCTGACCGATGCTGACGGTTATGACGTTGAGGTTACTGATGTCTCGCGTATTCTCGCCCTTGATATTTACGGTACCTACACAAAGACGCTGACTGGCCTTGGACTGGGTGGGAACATCGTAGGTCGTACCGTTTCTTCTACAGAACAATCACTGGCAGATCTTCCAGTTGTAACCCAAGGTGGTCACAATATTAACGTTGAGGCAGTGCTGTCCTTGCACCCAACTGTCGTCATCGTTGATCACTCGATCGGGCCACGTGATGCTATCGATCAAATTCGTGCTGCAGGTGTGACCACCGTCGTGATGGAACCAAAACGCACGGTCGATGCGATTGCTGAGGATATTCAAACCCTTGGTGCTGTGGTTGGCTTGGATGCAGAAGCAGAACAACTTGCGCAGCGTTCGGTTGCTGAACTGGAACAGGATCGAGAAGCGATCAAGGCATTGATTCCTGCTGAACCAATTCGGATGGCCTTCTTATACGCTCGCGGTAATGGTGGTGTGTTCTTCATCATGGGTGAAGGTACAGGTGCTAAGGACTTAATTGAAGGCGTTGGTGGTATTGATCTTGGTACCAAGTACAACCTTTCATATGCAGAACCTGCCAATGCAGAAGCGTTGGCAAAAATTAATCCTGAAGTGATTATCATGATGAGCGGTGGTTTGGAATCGACAGGTGGCATCGATGGTTTGCTGCAGCGCCCAGGTGTGGCGCAAACAATTGCCGGCCAGAATCGTCGAATTGTTACTTTGCCAGATGGTCAGTCTTTGGCCTTTGGCCCACTGACCGGACAAACGTTATTACGACTAGCAAAGGCTATTTATGCACCAGACAAAGCATAAAAGCACGCAGTTTACTGAAGAGGTATTTCAACGCCGCCATAAGCGCCGCATTGCAACCTTTAGCAGTTTGCTCGCACTGCTGGTCATAGCAGTTGTCCTTTCAGTAGTCCTTGGACAGTTTTATGTACCGTTGCAGCACCTGCCTGGTCTGATTTTGAAAGGTCCAGGCCAAACTGAGCTAGCAGGCAACGTGATTTGGTCGATTCGATTACCACGTATCTTCCTCGGATTGCTGGTTGGTGCGGCACTTGGAGTTGCCGGCACATTGATGCAAGCAGTGTTTGCCAATCCATTGGCAGAGCCATCGATTATCGGCGTCACTGCTGGTGCCGGCGTTGGTGCAGCTTTGGTGATTGTGTTTAATATTGGCATTTTAGGTACGTTCACCATTCCATTGGGAGCGTTCGTTTCTGCCGTGTTAGTTACGGTGATCATCTATCAACTTGCGCGCAGCCAAGGCAAAGTAGCGGTTGTGAATCTAATCTTGACTGGTATTGCCATTAACGCAGTGTGTGGTGCTTTGATCTCTTTCATGGTGTATCTTGCGCCGACGGCGAATCGTGAGCAGATTATTTTCTGGCAGATGGGTTCGCTCAACGGTTCTCAATGGAAGCATGTGTTTGTGGTCATTCCAATCGTGGTGATTGGCATTCTGATGGCGTTACGCCTTGGCAAACAACTCGATGTGCTGGCTCTTGGTGAACGCGCGGCGTGCCATACTGGTATTAATGTTGGCAGATTGCGCATTATTGCTATTGCAGCTTCGACTGTTTTAACTGCAGGTGCAGTATCGTTTGCTGGTTTGATCGGCTTCGTTGGTTTGATTGTGCCGCATTTATTGCGATCAATCGTGGGGCCGGAAAATAAAATTCTTTTACCAGCTTCCGCACTGGCAGGAGCAGTGCTCATCGCGCTTGCCGACGTCGCCGCTCGTACCGTGATCCCATTCGCAGATCTGCCAATCGGTATCTTTACCGCTTTGGTCGGTGGCCCAACCTTCTTCGTTCTATTACGTCGCATGTTGCGAAAGGGAATCCGATGATCGAAGTTCGCGATGTCACACTGGAAATCAACGGCAAAGTCTTACTCCACGATGTCTCATTTGTAGCGGAGCCTGGACAAGTGACCGGACTTATCGGTCCGAATGGTGCCGGCAAATCCACTATGCTTGCTGTCATCAGCGGCGATCTGCCTCACAAGAGTGGCACTGTACGAGTTGCAGGCCTAGATCCACAACAAGCATCAGCGCTGGAGTTAGCTCGCGCTCGTGCTGTGATGTTACAAGATGTAGCGGTGTCGTTCGAGTTCTTGGTTCGAGATGTAGTCGCAATGGGACGTCGTCCCTGGGAATGCACCCCATTCGCTGCCTTGGATGATGCCTTTATCGACGCTGCGTTGCAGGCCACCGACACCTTACATCTTGCCGGTCGGGATATTGCCACTTTGTCAGGTGGTGAGCGTGCCCGTGTGGCACTCTCGCGAGTATTGGCGCAGCGAACTCCGGTGATTATGCTCGACGAGCCTACGGCAGCGTTAGATATTCGTCACCAAGAGCAAGTCCTTGGATTGGTGCGTCGTATAGCTGAAACTGCCCAGGTGGCCGTGATAGTCGTGTTGCATGATTTGAATGCGGCAGCAGCCTACTGCGACCATATTGTGTGTTTAGCAAATGGTACGGTGGCAGCAGATGGCAGTGTGTCGGAAGTATACACTGACGATACACTGAGCAGTATTTATGGTTGGCCTATCCAGGTCAAGCACGTTGATGGGGTCATCAGTGTACACCCAGAACGTAGAAAAGAAACTGAATCTGCACAGGATTTCATTACACTGTGCAATACTGACGTTAATCATTGTTCTCACAGAAAGTAGATTTCTTATGATGAAGAAACTTGCACTGCCATTGGCAACTGCATTAGCTTGCATGGGTTTGACTGTTCCTGTGGCACATGCACAGGACACCGCACAGTGCGAAGACAAGGTCTTGGCAGTAACTTCCGGTACCGTTAAGTGGGGTATTAAGCACTCTTGGCGTGGGTATGTGCGTGGTCCGATCGCACGCGGTACCTGGAAGACGGCTGGTGCGGTTACCGAAGTCGGTAGTGACCCTAAGAGCAAGCAATTCACCTTCAATTTCGAAGTTGATGATGCAACTTCCTATGTGCGTTTAGGTCGCAGCGGCGTGGTTACAGATGCCGTGATTCACACCAAGCCAAGTGTTCTCTCCTTCACCGGACACAAAGGCTCTATGGATTCCACCATGGTTTCCCCATACATCGTTGCAAAAGCTGATGGTCTGAAGGCAGGCGTTTCTTACCGCGGGTTCTATGTACCTGGCAAAGAAATGACCAGCTATAAGCCAGAGGATCGTAACGCCGATACCAAGGTGGAAGGCAAAGGTACGTTTACCAAGAGTGCCGACGATTCTAAGGTGCAGTGGACCACCACCGGTAATACGGTTTCGTTGAAGGCCCAGGACATGACTATTGCTCCACAGCCAGGTACCGACGCTAACAAAAATATCATTAACGGTGTTGACATCGTATTTTTAGGTATCTACAGCCCAGAATACAAACCAGAGTTTGACGATATTACCGTTGAGCTGGAAACCAAGGAAGTTTGCTTGAGCAACGCTGATGAGGCACTCCGTAAAGTTGCAGCTGGCGAACTTGGTGAATATGCAGGCGAGCGTGGTGCAGCAACGAAGTTCGATGCTGCAACGGTTGCATTGATCGAGTCTGTTACCGGTCCGGTTCCTGCAGGCACGAAGACTCCAACCACCACCCCAAGCACCACTCCAACCACCACCCCAAGCACCACGCCAAGCGCAACTACAACTCCTGCGCCAAGTAACAACCAGGATGGCCTTTCGGCTTCCAAGGGTCGTGGCATCTGGGGCATTGTGCTTGCAATTATTTCCGTTGTTGGTGTCGTGGCAATCTTAGGCAAGGCAATTATTGACGCTTTGCAGAAGTTCATGCCGCGTCGATAAGCCCATATATGCTTCCACTTGTTGCTATTATGCGCAGGTGGGAGCATTTTTTATCCCAATTTACGTGGAAAGATCAGGAAAATTTCATGAACACTCGCCGCATACTCTCGCCAGTGCTGGCCGCAACGCTTGCCTTGACGACGCTCACCGTTCCAGCACACGCACAACAAAATCCAAACCCGTCGATTGTCAGCGGTACCTTCACGTGGGGTATTCGGAAATCGCTGGTGAACTACATGCAAGGCATTATTGCCCGTGGCCATGTCACCGCTTCAGCTGGTGCATCAATGGCGAAAACTAACGGTGTGCAAGAATTTAATTTCCCCATTGATTCCGCCAATGCCATCTACCAGCCAAATGGTGATGCGACGTTACCGCTGAAAGGTACCGTGACATTCCAAGGGCACAAAAATGCGAAGCTGGACCGTTATGACCTTGACGTCACGCTTTCCGATTTCAAACTTCAGGTGAAGGGTACGAATGTCACGGTTACCGTGGACTATGTCACCAAGGGCGATTTAAAAGCATTGGTCAACGGGCCAAGTGGACAGTACGGTGAAAAAACTGGCGATGACGTTGCCTTTGCAACGTTCACGCTGCCAGCACCACTGGTTGCCAACGACGCCGGTGGGTATGAATTCCTGCAAAACGATTCCGCTGTGACCGCACAGGGCTTCCAGGATGCATTCTTAAGCGATAAATACGCACCTGGTACAGCGCTGGATGCGCCAGATTTGCTGGTTCGTTTTACCGAAGAAGGCAAGCTGCATCGTGAAGGCAATAAGTCCAGTGTGGACAACGAAAACCGCATGAAAGTCGTCCTTGCGGCGTTTGCTGGCGCATTTGCGGTAGTCGGCGCAATTGTGGCAGCGCTGAAGGCTTTTGGATCAAAGTTTGGTATTCATTTGCCGTTCTAATTCTGCATATAGGGAAAGGGGTATCTTGCTAAGAAGATACCCCTTTCCCTATATGCGTTTAATCAAGCTGTTCGAGCGCCTGACGCAAGTCTTCAATAATATCGGCCGGATCTTCAATGCCCACCGAAATACGAATCGTTGCCTGCGAAACGCCAGCGTTTGCCAACTCCTGCTCGGTACACTGCGAGTGCGTGGTCGTCGCTGGGTGAATAACCAGGGATCGCGAATCGCCAATATTAGCCACGTTTGAGTGCAGCTTCAGCGCATCAATGACCTTCCACGCCTCGTCACGGCCACCAACAACATCAAAGGAGAACAGCGCACCTGCATATTTCAGCCCCAACTTTTCCTTAATAGGGAACCACGGTGAGCTTGGTAGCCCCGCAAAGCTTACCGACGCCACCTTCGGGTGCGTTTCAAGGAAGGTCGCAACTTTCAGTGCATTAGAGTTGTGACGCTCCAGGCGCAGGAACAACGTATCAAGGCCTTGGATAATCACCCAAGCATTAAATGGGGACAGGGCAGCACCGGTATCACGCAGCAAGCCCACACGAGCTTTCAATCCATAGGCAGCAGCGCCAAGATCAGCATATTTTAAGCCGTGGTAGGCAGGATCTGGTGTGACGAATACTGGGTGGACTGGAACTCCGTCGCGTTCGACGGTCCAGTCGAAGGTGCCGCCGTCGATAAGCGCGCCGCCAATGACTGAGCCATTGCCGGTGTAGAACTTTGTTAAGGACACAATCACGATGTCGGCCCCCAGCTCCAATGGGCGCACCGTAGCGGCCGTGGCAACCGTGTTGTCAACAATCAGTGGCACATTATTGCGGTGCGCGACTTCAGCAATCGCTGGAATATCCAAAACGTCTGCTTGAGGATTCGCGAATGTTTCGCCATAGAAGGCCTTCGTATTTGGGCGAACCGCTGCCTGCCAGGATTCAGGATCATCAGGGTTTTCGACGAAGGTGAATTCAATGCCCAAACGCGCCAGGGTCACGGAGAACAAGGTGTGGCTACCGCCGTAGAGGCGAGGGGAGGTCACGATATGATCGCCAGCGCCGGCCAAGTTCAAGATCGCGGCGGTTTCAGCAGCCTGGCCTGAAGCGAACGCAACTGCGTAAACGCCGCCTTCTAAGGCTGCCAGGCGCTTTTCCAAGGCCTCGGTGGTTGGGTTGGTCAGGCGGGTGTAGACAGGGCCGATGTCTTCGAGCGCGAAACGCTGACGGGCGTGTTCAGCAGAGTCGAATACGAAGGATGTGGTCAGGTATAACGGCAGGTTGCGAGCGCCGGTATCGGAGTCTAAAGGTTGGCCAGCGTGGATTGCCTGAGTCTCCAGACTCCAGGAGGAAGCTGCGGAATTGTCGTACTTAGTTGTCATGAGTAATCCTTATGAGATATCGGAACTTTTAGGGTTGTTGAAAACCGTACTCATGTTTGCAAGTAAAATAAACCGCTCTGTCTATTAGGTTATGTTTTATGCAGGTAGATGGGTGGAAATAATTTTATTCACGAGGTGGAAAAAGTGGTCTACAAACCAAAACCTCCTATGAAGGAAATACTGTCCTTCATAGGAGGTTGGGGTGTGGGTTTGTGATTAACCCTTCAGCTGCGCAATGATCGCATTGAAATCAGCCGCTGGACGCATCACAGCAGTCAGCTTTGCCTCGTCAGGAGCATAGTAGCCACCGAGGTCTGCAGCGGTCGCCTGGTTTGCGAGCAGCTCGGCATCAATGGCATCTGCCTTGGCTGCCAACGCCTCTGCAACTGGCGCGAATGTTGCCGCGAGGTCTGCATCTTCAGTCTGGGCGGCCAATGCCTGTGCCCAGAACAGCGTGAGGTAGAAGTGAGAGCCACGGTTGTCGATTTCGCCAGCCTTACGCGAAGGTGACTTGCCTTCGTCGAGAAGCTTCTCGGTTGCGCTATCGAGTGCGTTTGCCAGCACAGCAGCCTTTGCGGTGCCGCCGGCGTTGGTGATGTGGCGCAAGGACTCGGCGAGGGCGAGGAATTCGCCGAGGGAGTCCCAACGCAGGTGGTTTTCCGCCTCAACCTGCTGGACGTGCTTCGGCGCGGAACCGCCCGCACCGGTTTCGAACAGACCGCCGCCGGCCATCAGCGGCACGATCGAAAGCATCTTGGCGGAAGTTCCCAGCTCAAGGATAGGGAAGAGGTCAGTGTTGTAGTCACGCAGCACGTTGCCGGTCACCGAAATAGTGTCCTCGCCGCGGCGGATGCGCTCAACGGAAATCTTCGTGGCCTCAACAGGGGAATGAATAGAAATATCCAAACCGGTTGTATCGTGCTGCGCCAAATACTTTTCGACGAGTGCCGCGATGTTGCGATCGTGTGCACGCTCAGGATCCAGCCAGAAGATAGCCGGCATGCCCGAAAGGCGAGCGCGCGTGACCGCAAGTTTCACCCAATCTTGGATAGGAGCATCCTTGGTTTGGCAGGCGCGCCAGATGTCGCCGGCTTCAACCTCATGCTCTATTAAGGAAACTCCGGCAGCGTTAACCACCTTGACGGTACCATCAGCGGTGATCTTAAAGGTCTTATCATGGGAGCCGTACTCTTCAGCCTTTTGCGCCATCAAGCCAACGTTTGGCACAGTGCCCATGGTGGCTGGATCGAACGCGCCATTTGCCTTACAGTCTTCAATAACTGCCTGGTAGACACCTGCATAGCAAGAATCAGGGATGACCGCCAAAGTGTCCTGCTCCTGGCCATCAGCATTCCACATGTGGCCAGCAGTGCGGATCATTGCAGGCATGGAGGCGTCAACAATGACGTCGGAAGGCACGTGCAAGTTGGTAATGCCCTTATCGGAATTGACCATTGCGAGCGCTGGGCCATGTGCCAGGCGCGCCTCGAATGCTTCCTTAATAGCGGCGCCTTCGGCAATCTCATCCAAACCGGAAAGAATCGCAGCCAAACCATTTTCGCCATTCAGACCGTGTGCCTCGAGAACATCGCCGTACTGAGCGAAAACATCAGCAAAGTATGCGCGCACCACGTGGCCGAACAGCACTGGATCGGAAACCTTCATCATGGTTGCCTTTAAGTGCGTGGAGAAAAGCACGCCTTCTTGTTCGGCGCGAGCCAAGGCACCAGCCAAGAACGCATCCAGAGCCTTTGCAGACATAAAGGTGCCATCGATGACCTCGCCGGCAAGAACCTTCAGGTCAGACTTCAAAATGGTTTCCGTGCCATCTGCAGCAACGTGCTTAATAGTCAAGACGTCATCGGCAGGCATAATCACCGACTTCTCATTGTGGCGGAAGTCGTTGGCATCCATGGTCGCCACGTTGGTGCGAGAGTCGCTGCTCCAGACACCCATGCGGTGTGGATTCTTCTTCGCGAAATTCTTGACCGCCACAGGTGCGCGACGATCAGAATTGCCCTCACGCAAAACTGGGTTGACTGCCGAACCCTTGACAGCGTCGTAAAGCGCGCGAATGTGCTTTTCGGCATCCGTTGCAGGAGCGTCAGGATAATCAGGCAGCGCGTAGCCTTTGGCTTGCAACTCGGCAATCGCGGCCTTCATCTGCGGAACAGAAGCGGAAATATTTGGCAGCTTAATGATATTGGCCTCAGGGGTCTTCGCGAGCTCGCCCAAAGCAGCCAAAGCGTCCTCGACGCGCTGTTCCTCAGGCAGGAACTCTGCGAACTGAGCCAAAATACGACCCGCTAATGAAATGTCACGGGTTTCGACCTCAACACCAGCAGTCGCAGCAAAAGCCTCAACGATCGGCTTGAGGGAATAAGTAGCAAGTAGTGGGGCCTCGTCGGTGCGAGTCCAGATGATCTTAGCCATGAGTCTCCTTGAATAGAGCAAGCGTAAATTACAACTATTCAGGATACCTTTTCAGGTGGTGATTTACCACGGAGATACACCATTTCTATTGATGAGCAGGCAAATGTTTGGGTAGGGGCGGGGGTAATAACAGTACAAGCGTCCTACTATTAAGGAAACTGTCTTGGTGAAACTTCGCTGAAACGCAAAAACCCCAAACTAGAATTAGACGGTTTCGCCGCCGATTCGGTTCCCAGATATTTATCACACCAAGTTCAGTTGAAAAGCCTTCCCAAACCTGTTTTCATGCAGGTATGAACATTCTTGACATGCACGCCACGCTCGCCCCACGCGGTGCCGAGCTGATTGCGGCTGTCAAAGAATCGCGGATGTCCACCACCGAACTTGCCCACCACATGGACATCCCATTGAGCCGCGCCTCGCTCCTCCAGGCAATCGGCGAGGCCCTTAATACGCACGATCTTTCGTTGGCAGCGGAGCATCATTACAGCGTCGACAGGCTGCATGAAATTTCCTCTCTTGAGAAGCGCCTGAAAAATCCCGATGTCAACGTGCCGCAACTACGCCAGGAAATTATTACCACCTGCGCGAACTTGTCGCACCGCGAATTACAGCTGCACATTCGTAAGCTCATCGCAGAGCTTAACGACGGCTACCAGCCCGTTCGTGCCTTGTACCTGCGCTACGCCGCGAAAGCCGACAGCGAAGGCATGAAATACATGATCGCGAAAATGCCGGCTGAGCACATTGATCGACTTCGTGCAACCCTTACTCCGCAGGCTCGTGCGTTGGCGGCGCAAGGGCAGGCGGTCAGTGAGGCAGAAGGGCATGCGATGGCGCTGGTGAATCGTTGTCTCCCTATTAAGGAAAATGTTCTTGATAGGTACGAGCATCACGAGGCCGAGGAAAACCGTGACAACCCTCTCGACCTTCGTCACCGGCCATGTTTGCTGATTCCGGTCGATGATCCTGAGCTGCTGCGCACTGGCAAAGTGGTCAATACCGATGGCGCGGTGATGGATCTGCGCGACCTTATCGATGCGCGCGTTCAAGAATTCGGCTTTGCCGTTGCGTGCGGGCCGGATGTCGATGGCGTCGCAAGGCCACAAAAAATCTTCGGAATCAAGCGGCTGGCCGATGCATCGGATCGTTTCCTGACCATCATTAGCCACCTCGTATGTCAGCATGCCGACTGTGATACGCCGGCGGTGCGCTGCGAAATTCACCACATTCAGGCGTTTACGCGCGGCGGCATGACTGTATTAGAGAACCTGTGTCCGCTGTGTCGGAAGCATAATCTTGAAAATGACGACGATCCCGCTATTAAGAGACACGGGCGGATTCTTAAAGATCCGAAGACTTCCCTCGTATGGTATGAGGATTATCGCGGCCGAATACGCCAAAATATGCATCCCGCGCAGCACTTTAATGGGATAGCTGCAGCGCAACGAATGCACGCACGCCAGTAACCAGCTGTATCACTTCTACAGCTGGCAACTGCGCATGCCTGGGGAAAGATGAAAAAGATCCAGCTTGCAGGTATTATCTGCACAGGTGTCGACTAATTTAGAATCTTCTTCCCTTATTAAGGGATTATTCCAGCGTAAAATACCGCGCCAGACTGATATCTCCGAACGCGAGCGCATGCTTGTGTTCATTGCGATCGGATTAGGAACTTTTGGTGTGGGCGTTGCTGAATTCGTGGTGATGGGTCTGCTGCGCAATATTGCAGAGGCGTATCAAATTTCCGAAGCTCAGGCAGGCATCGCCATTGCAGTCTATGCATTTGGTGTCATGCTTGGCGCGCCTTTAATTACAGTGTTTACCGGTCGTATTCCGCGCCGCCGATTAGTATTAGCGCTCTTAATAGCGTTTGTGATTGGCAACGGTCTTACCGCCCTCGCTATGTCCTTTGAATTCATGATCATAGGCCGCTTCATCGCAGGCCTCCCGCATGGCGCCTTTTTCTCAGTGACTTCACTTGTCGTGGCCTCTTTAGCTCGCGAAGGTGCTCGCGGTCGCGCGTTGGCGTTTGTTGGCATGGGCTTTCCATTGTCGAGCCTGATCGGCGTGCCGCTGGCGCAAGCGCTTGGCCAAGCCACGATTTGGAACGCAGCATACGTCTTTGTCACCTTAATAGGCTTAGCGGCGCTGCTTATGATCTGGTTCGTCATGCCTCACATGACCGAAATGCCTGCAACGAGCCCTCTGGAAGAGCTAAGCTCATTAAAGCGCATTCAAGTGTGGTTGTCACTTGCAATCGGCTCTGTTGGCTTCGGCGGCATGTTCGCTGTCTATACCTACATCTCATGGACACTGACCAAGCACGCCGGCCTGAGCCCAAACTTAGTCTGGCTGGCATTAAGCATTTATGGTGTCGGCATGGTAATTGGTAACTGGCTGGGAGGACGGCTTTCCGACTGGAGCGTTGAGTACGGCATCTTCGTCTCACTGGCAGCAATCTCGATCAGTTTGACGTCATTCTATTTCCTCAGCGGCAACGTATACACCGCAATCATAAACTTCGCTGTACTTGGCGGCTCAGCCTCGATGCTGATCCCTTCACTGCAGTTGCGCCTCATGGATGTCGCCGGTAAAGCCAAGACTCTGGCCAGCTCTTTGAACCATTCGGCCCTTAATATAGCGAATGCAGCAGGTGCTTCCATCGGCGGCGCCGTCATCGCTGCCGGATACAGTTACGCCGCTCCTGCGTTAGTGGGCGCTGGTTTGGGAGCATTGGCAATTTTATTGTGGGCAGGAGCTTTTGCTCTGCGTCGTAAAGCTGAAGGTATTAAGGGATAATAATTATGAAAGTTACGACAGTTAATGTCAATGGTATCCGCGCGGCGGTCAAGCAACGCTCGGAGGAAAATTTAGGATTCATCCCGTGGCTATTAGGGGAGGATCCAGATGTGGTGCTGCTCCAAGAAGTACGCGCATCGGACAAAGACACTGAGAAAGCCCTTGCACCCTTAATAGGCGAAGGCTGGTGTTATTATGGCGCCCCTGCAGCCGCGAAAGGACGCGCCGGGGTTGGCATTTTGTCGAAGCGCGAGCTTTTCGACGTCTCCATCGGCCTGCCGGAGTTCGAAGATTCGGGTCGTTATATTCAGGGCACGTATCCAGACGATGGCGTTGATGTGGTGGTGGCGAGTTTGTATTTGCCGTCGGGTGCTGCAGGAACTGAGAAGCAGGACGAGAAGTATCGTTTCTTCGATGTTTTCGACCCTTTCCTTAATAAGGCGGCGGAGAATGATTCCATGATCATCGGCGGCGACTGGAACATTTGCCACCGCGAGCAGGACTTAAAGAATTTCAAGACGAATCGTAACTCTTCCGGTTTCCTCCCGGATGAGCGCATGTTCCTTAATAGGGTTTTTGGCACGTTCCCCGACACCACCCCCCAAGACCCAACTTCCGGCGTCTGGGCCGGTGCTGTGGAATATACTTCCGATTCAGCTCGTCAGCCGGATCCTGATCCTCAGTGGTTTGATGTGGCGCGTCGGTTGCAGCCTGAGGATGCGCCGTTTACCTGGTGGACGTATCGTGGCCAGGCGTTTGCCAATGATGCTGGCTGGCGGATTGATTATCAGGCGGTGACCGCGTCGATGTTGCGTCGTGCAGTGAAGGCGGAGGTCTTTAAGGCGAAGGATCATTCAATGCGTTGGAGTGATCATGCTCCTTTGACGGTGACTTATTCTTCACTAGGATAATGGTTATGACTGATTCAGGAGTACCTCAACGTAAACAGCGTGTGCTGTCGGGCATCCAGCCGACGGCGGATTCGTATCATTTGGGCAATTTTCTGGGTGCCCTCAAGCAGTGGATAGCGCTGCAAGATGATTATGATGCGTTCTATTTTATCCCTGATCTGCACGCGATTACGGTTGATCAGGATCCGAAAGAGTTGCGCAAGCGCACGATTGCGGGTGCTGCGCAATTGTTGGCGTTGGGTATTGATCCAGAGAAATCGACGCTGTTTGTGCAATCACATGTGCACGAGCATGCGGAGCTTGCCTGGGTGCTGACTTGTTTGACCGGTTTTGGTGAGGCAGGTCGCATGACGCAGTTTAAGGATAAGTCGGCAAAGCGTGGTGCGGATCGTACTTCTGCTGGTCTGTTTACCTATCCGATGTTGATGGCCGCCGATATTTTGCTCTACCGTCCGCAGTTGGTGCCGGTTGGCGAGGATCAGCGGCAGCATTTGGAGCTGACTCGTACCTTGGCAGAGCGCTTTAATACGCGCTTTAAAAAGACCTTCCCAGTTCCAGAAGCGATGATTCCGCAGGGCGCGGCGAAGATTTATGATCTTCAGGAGCCTACTTCGAAGATGTCGAAGTCCACGACGAATGAAAAAGGCCTGATCAATTTGCTTGACGACCCGAAGGTGTCGGCAAAGCGTATTAAGGCCGCAGTCACTGATAATGATGGCGAGATCCGTTTCGACCGGGAGCACAAGCCTGGGGTATCGAATCTGTTGGTCATCCAGTCCGCCTTGACGTCGCAAAGCATCGATGATTTGGTGGCCAGCTATCAAGGCCAGGGCTACGGCGCGCTCAAGACCGATACCGCTGCGGCGCTGGAAGCGTTCGTCACACCGCTGCGCGAGAAGTTCGCGATGTACATGGACGATCAAGCCGAGCTCGAGCGAGTGCTTGCCATTGGCGCCGAAAAAGCGCGTGAAATCGCATCACGCACGCTTATCGACGTCTACGATCGGGTCGGTTTCTTGCCTCCAAAACGATAACCACAGAGTTTTTTCCCGCTGACACTACTTTCGTCAGCGGGTTTTTCGATATAGGCTTGAAACTAATATCCTCCTCCCAATTCCCTTAATAGGAAAAGATACGTGGCTACAACAACCCAACAAAACCCGAATCACACCGACGAGTTCGGCATCGAGCGCGTCACCTCCGATAGTCCTAGCTTGATCGACAAGCTGCGGTTGAAATGGCAGTGGTTCGATCACATTATGCTGATGAACGAGCGCTATGGTCTGCAAGGTGGCAATCAGTATGCGGCCGGCATCACCTATTTTTCGGTGCTGAGCTTATTCCCAATCCTGTTGCTCGTCATAGCAGTTGTGGCCACGGTGCTTGCAAACAACCCTGATATGCTGCTGAGTCTGAATGAGCGCATCACCAGCTCGGTGGATGGCCAGATGGGGGAGATCCTGAAGGACATCTTGTCCACTGCGATTGATCAGCGTGCCGCTATGTTCGGCGTCGGTGGTATTACGGCCTTGTGGTCGGGGCTGAACTGGATGAATAATTTGCGCTACGGCGTGTCCAAAATGTGGAAATACCCAGTTGCCGAAGCCAATTTCTTCAAAACCAAACTTGTCGACCTGCTCGGCTTGGTCATCCTGCTGACCCTTTTAATCCTGGCCCTTGGTGTCACCGCCCTGGGCAACTCCGGCCTGACGATCAAACTTCTGACCCTCATGCGCCTCGACACCGTGCCGGGTATCACCTACGTCGTCAGCGCGGTCGCAATCGGCGTGGGCTTGCTGGCCAACTTCTTGGTATTCTTCTGGCTGCTCAAGCAGCTCCCGCGTGGCGAAGTCCCATGGCGCTCGGCACTGAAAGGCTCACTGATCGGGGCACTGGCATTCGAAGTCTTCAAGCAGCTTGGCTCAATCTTCTTCTCCAGCGCATTAAACAATCCGGCAGGCGCCACCTTCGGCCCAATTATCGGCGTGATGGTGTTGTTCTACTTCATCTGGCGCATTTTGTTGTACTGCTCCGCATGGGCAGCGACCACCAAAGAATCACTGGCCATCGCGCTTCTCGATGCTCCGGCACCGGCAATTATTCGAGTGCGCGAAGAACTCCCTATTCAGGAACATGCTCCGCGCAACCTCGGTGTAGGCGTGGCCCTTGGTGCAGCCACCGCCGCTGTAGTCAGCACTATTTTGCGGAAGTAGATTTCTTACGCCTGCCACCCAGCCACCAGGTGAGCATTGCGACAAGTACCAATAACACCAATCCTCCTGCCACGTATGGCGCTGGGTTGGTGTTTCCCCTATTAAGGGACGGGGAGGATGAATCCGCAGGTGCAGTGCTTATAGCTATGTCTGCACTAGTAGTTGTGGTTGTGGAAGTTTCCTTAATAGGGATTTCGGGCTTTAAGACCCCAATCGCCTCCTTCGCATCCCCCGCCGCATCGAGAAGTCGCTGCGCTTGTTGCCACGCTCGTCCCTTGTCGACGGTGGTGTCGAGGACAACGGCCAGCAGACGCCGTCCGTTGATGGTTTTGGCTCCAACGAAGGTGTGTTTTGCTTCGTCGGTGTAGCCGGTTTTGCCGCCGAGCGCTGCGGGATCGTTCAGGAGGAGTCCGTTGTTACTCCAGACTTGCCAACCTGGTTGGTTGCCTTGGCCTGGGAAATCGACGTGGTCGACGGTCAGCATTTTCGCGAAGGTCGGGTTTTGAAAGGCGTGGCTGTAGAGTAGTGCCATGTCGTAGGCTGAGGTGGAGAGCCCTGCTGCGTCGAGGCCAGAATAGCTGGTCACACGCGTGTCAGTGGTACCGAGGCTTTGAGCGAGATCATTGGCCATCTTCAAGGTGATGTCATCACCACCGAGGGCTTGTGCCAAGGCGTGGGCGGCGTCATTGCCAGACTGCAACAGCAGCCCATACAGCAGTTGCTCAATGGTATAACGCCCACCTGGGACAATACCAACGGCAGAGCCTTCCTGAGCAGCACTTTCTGCGCTCACCACCACTTCTTTGTCTAAGTCGAGGTGTTCGATTGCCAACAGTGCAACGATTACCTTAATAATGCTGGCTGGTCGATACCGCCCGTGCGGATCCTTTGCGCCGAAAATATCACCATTATCAATATCCACCACGATCCACGCACTGGCGGTCTGTGCTTCTGGAACTTTCATGCCAGCAGCAGCGATCGTCCCGCAGGTGCCTAATGAATTCGGCCCGACTGGCAGCGGGGCAGGGGTAGTTGCCCCAGGTGGGAGCATTTCTTCGGTCCCGATCGGTGGTGCCACAGTTTCTTTATATGGGCAGCCGCTGGTATCTGGGGCCGTGGCGCGCGGTGCTGGAACAAACGCTTGAACAGAAGGCGCCGGGAGCAAGAGGCAGCTGAGGCTAAGTGCGAGCAGGCGTCGTGAAATATGCATGGTTTTATCGTGGCGGTGACTATGCTAAAAAGCATGCAAGACACTCCCGATTTCGAAAATTATTCTGAACCTCTTTCGTCAGCCGAGGTTGAGCACCTGCCGTTGGCGTCGTTAAGCTCGCAGCTGCCCCAGCCTTTACCGCCGAATATTTTTTATAGCGAGCAGCTGACCACCTGGGAGCAGTTCGACCCGGCGCGCGGGCAGGCATGGATTGTGCAATGCGAAACTCTTGGCGATGTCGAGCGGATTCTGCAAGACGAGACCGGGGTTGTGGTTGGCGCGCGCACGAGTGTGCCGGAAATTGCGCATGCGTTACGACGCTCGTGTATTCCCTTTGAATTCGACGGCCCGGTGGCGCAACAGCTGTATTATGGCGCCTCGCGTATGAGGGGCGTGACAGAGCTCGTCGAGCAATTCTCTATTAAGGAAACTGGTGAGATTGTGCTCTCACCGGAGGCGGCGTTTATTCGCGATCGTCGTCTTCCGCTGATCGCAGAGCCGGCGGCGGCGTTGGCAGCCGGCGAGATTGAGTCATTGGCGGATTATCCGCTGGCAGTGCTGGACTCGCTCGGTTTCGAGGTATCGGTGGACCTGCTCGACGCGGATTTTATCGAGGCGCAGGAGTTGGGCTTGGCGCAGCTGCACCGCTTGATTATCCGGGCGATGGAGGCGGCGTTTGTGAGCGCGGATGTGCGTATGGAGTTGCTCACGCAGGTCGTCAATCCGGCTTTTGTGCTTGACGACGCCTCCGAGCAGCCGCAAACAGATCCCCAATCTCAGTCAGAATCCGATGCTTTGGCCGACCAACCTGATCCCAAAAGTTCCTTAATAGGAGTGGATCCGTTGTGGCTTGCTGAAATGGGCATTCGCCCTGAAGATCTCGGCTTGACTGAAGCATGACAAAACGGGACGATCGTAAACACCGATGGTGGTGTTTGTGATCGTCCCGTTGGCGAATCGAAGTTGTGGTTTAGAACTTCGAGAAGCGCTTAATGAGCATTTCTTCCATGGCCTTCCAGTCGGCAACGTGCTCGTCATATGGTGCCGTTGGGCGATAACCTGCGGTGTTGGTTGCCCCGGTGAGGTAGGCAATATAGTCCTGCATGCGTGGCTTGGTGAGGAAGAAGGAGTTCAGTGAGTCGTCAGCGGCCCAGTCGGCGGCGTCGGCAAGCAGCTCGTAGGCGCGCAGAAGCTGTGCGGTTTCAACCTTTTCTGGGCCTACGTGGATATCGCGTGCGATGCCATTGAAGGAGTAGACGTTGTCTGGGTGCACCGTAACGCTGAGGTTGCCGGCGTTGGCCTCAACCAGGATGTCTTTCCAGGTAGAGACTTTGGCGAGATCGTGATTATCGTGCTCGACAAGCCAGCGAACCAGCGATTTCGAGGACGAGAAGGTGAAAATTTCGCCGTATTTACCCAAGAATACTGGCTTGTGTGCCACATAGGTGCGCAGGGTGTAAATGGTGCGACCGTCGATGGAAATCTTGACTGGATCGATACCGGCCTGCGCCCAAATAGTGGTGTCGTACGGATCAATCTCTGCCTTGTCAGCCTGCTTCGCAGCTTCTTCTGCCTTGCGAGCCTCCTCAGCGGCGGCCTGTGCAGCCCGAATGCGCTCCTTGGCGTCCTTAAGTTCCTCTTCGCTGGCAACCTTTTTCACCGTGCCGAGCGTATCGACGGTGTCAATGATCTTATCCCAGTTTGCAACAATTACCCGGCCAATTGCAGTCCATTCCGCAAGACCTGCTGGACCCGCGAAGTGCTCTGAACCGCGGGAGGTATTGGCAAGAATTGAGTGTGACGAGAAAAAGACCTGGATTGAGGTTTCGCCCGTGACGTCGCCAAAGCTGCGTGTGATCTTGAAATCGCGGGCCACTGCTGCAACGTTTTCATAGGATGGGCGATCGGCCAGCAATGCTGGTACGCCAATGAGGTCGTAGTGGTGCTTCTCGGTTGGAACCACGCGATGAGCGGGGAGATGTGCAAAGGCATTCCATTTTGGATGGGTGCGCAGATCGTGAGAATTATCTTGTTCTAAATAAACCAGCATTTCTGCAGGTGACTCAAAGAGGAACAGTTCTTCTTGTGCACCTAAGAATGCTTGCCATTCTGCGCCGTGCTCTCGCCAGGAAGGTGCCCACAAGGTGTAGTAGTCACCTTTAGTCAGCGACAGTTTTACTGGGATAATGCCTTTATTCGTCATGGGCATCTATTCTAGCGGTTTTCGGAAGGAAGATACATCAGGGCATTGCATGGTGGGGGTGGAAGTTTGGACGCGGTATCTGCCGAGCGGAAAAAACACCACAAATGTGATCAATTCGGACAAGATTTCCTTAATAGGGAAACGGAAAACGCGCTACCATTACCAGTATGGATATTTTGATTGTGGATCACCCTCTTGCCGCCTCTCGCTTGTCGATTATGCGTGATGAGCGCACCGATAATGCCGCCTTCCGCGCAGCTCTTGCAGATCTCGGCGCCATGCTCATCTACGAAGCTTCCCGCGAGCTTGCTGTTGAGCAGTTCCCGCTGACCACCCCAGTTGCACAGACGGTAGGAACAAGGTTGCAAGATCCACCAATTATTGTTCCTGTGATTCGTGCTGGTCTTGGCATGATTGATCCGGCACTGAAAATGATTCCAGACGCCCAGGTTGGTTTTATTGGCTTAGCCCGTGATGAAAAAACTCATGAGCCTGTGCCATATCTTGAAGCGCTGCCAGAGGATTTGAGTGGTCGCACCGTTTTTGTGGTTGACCCAATGCTTGCAACCGGTGGTTCTTTGTTGCACGCGCTTGGCATGTTGGCAGAGCGCGGTGCTACGGATATTACGGCAGTGTGCATGGTGTCTGCCCAGGCAGGCGTGGACGCATTGGCAAATTCTGGATATCCGGTTCGTTTGGTGACCGCCACGATTGATCCAACCTTGAACGACGACGCCTATATTGTCCCTGGCCTTGGCGACGCCGGTGATCGCCTCTATGGTCCACGAAATATCGACCTGTCTGCACCGTAAAAGAGACATGCGTGGCTGGTCGTTTTCCTCCTTCAACTACCGGCCACGCTGTGTGAAGGTATTGTGATGGCTCCACGGCTTAACGACGATCGTTCTTCACCGCGTTGGCTGAGTTGGCCAAGCTATGGATATTGCTTAGGCGAACGCATCCGTGCTGTTCGACTCATGCGCCGTGTGCCATTGGATCGACTCGCTGAATTAAGCGGTATTTCGGCTAGAACCATTGCCAATATTGAACGTAATCGGTACAACAACGAAGACTTAAGTGACCCGAATCTCTCCACGATTTACAAAATCGCGCAAGGATTGCACGTGCCACCAGCAGTGCTGTTGCCTAATGCGACTGAACTGGTTGGTGGTATTTGCCCACCATTAGGCGATGATCCTGTGGAATGTTCTCTCGAGTGGCCGGCGAGTGAACAAGATTCGATGTCGTATTCCGAAGCCTACGTCCTATTAGGGAATATTTCTGACCCGCCTGCGTTTGGAGAGTGGGAAGAAGACGTTGAGTTCGATTACTGGAACTTTGAGGATCTTGAGGATTAAGGCAGGCGGCCGGCGCACGTGCACACTTAACGTGGACATCGCTGAGAAGTGGCGTCGCAACCTGTGTGCGTCGTCAAGCCAACGGCTACAAGGCTGTCAAATACTCTTGGAAGGCTTCGCCAAGTTGCTCAATCAGTACCGCTGATTCTTGCTGCGAACGTGCCTGCATAATTTCAAGGTACATCTTGACCTTTGATTCTGTGCCAGATGCACGCGCGAGAATCCGAATATCACCAATCTCGCAGCTTCCAGTTAAGCTCAGCCCAATGGCAGTTGCGGTGCCAGTAGCATCGAGGCTCATAATTGGCTGCGCGCTCAACGGAATATCAAGCAATTGCGTCGGCGGATTCAGAATTCCAAGCTGGAGGACTTCTTCTGGGGCAGAAGTTCGTAACGCAAATTGTTTGCCACTGAACACACCGTATTTGCGATATAAGGAATCCAGCTCGTCTGCCAAAGTGAGGCCTTTGGCCTTCAGCTCGGCCGACCATGAACACATAATGAGGGCAGTAGCGATGCCATCTTTGTCGTCGACAAGCCAAGGCGCAGGTGAAAAGCCCATTGCTTCTTCGTAGCCATAGCACAAACTCAGCTCACCGGCGGCAGCGTTGACGTGTTTGAAACCAGGCAGCGTGCGGCGCAGGTCCCAGCCGTGCTCGCGTGCAATATGGGTGATCAGCTCTGATGAGACCAGCGAGGACGCCACGAGTGGGCGCGGCTGACCTTCACGTGCATCAGGGACGAGCCTGGTGGCCAACAAACAGCCCGTTTCGTCGCCAGTGAGCATTTGGAACTCGCCAGTGTTCGTGCGGACTCCCACCGCGCAGCGATCCGCATCAGGATCAAGGGCAATGAGTACATCTGCAGACACTTCCGCGCCAAGCTCGAGTAACGCCTGCAGCGAAGCCGGCTCTTCAGGACTTGGAAAACTGACTGTCGGGAACGTCGGGTCGGGATATTGTTGCGACTGCACAGGATAAATCTGGGCAAAACCTGCCGTTTGCAGTGCCTGTAGCACCGCGCGCCCGCCAACGCCGTGTAACGCTGTTACTGCAATGGTGATCGAGGCACGTTCATTATTAATGCGCAACAAATCAGCATTATGCGGGATTACCAACTCGGCGATGTCTTCAACGTAGCGGCGCACCAAATCGGTATGCGGACGAACGGTGACGCGCGGAATGTCGACTGCAGGAGGAATCGTGGCAAGTTTTTGTTCCAAGACATGCTCAATATCGGGGGTAACTTGCCGACCATTCGGACCATAGACCTTATACCCGTTGTCGCCAGAAGGATTATGCGAAGCCGTAATCTGCACACCTCCATCTAAGCCCCACGCCCGCACCAACCATGGGATCATTGGCGTTGGGGTTGGCATTGGCATCAAAAACACCTCGAAACCGGCACCTGCGAAAACTTCTGCGGTCGTGGTGGCAAAGACATGTGAGCCATAGCGCGAGTCATACCCCACCGCCACTTTTGGTGCATGGTCATCTTCATGAAAAGCCTGCCCAATCACAAACGATTGCAGACTGTCGTAACCTCGCCGTTGTTCGTCTTGTCGTACATGCTCGGCCGCATGCTCGCGCAACCAGGACGCAACCGCCGAGGTAATCCTCGTGATCTGCCCAACATTTATCTGGTGCGCCGCTGGCCCAATTGGAGCGCGCAGACCAGCTGTGCCAAAGGAAAGTTCATCATTCATGGTGGAATCTTTCTTCAAAACAGGCAACAAGTATGCTGCTCAGTCTACGCTGGATGCTGGTAGTTGCGCTATGGGTAGACGTTTTCGCTGCTTGCTTTTCGACGCCCACCGCCGCACGCCTTGACGCTTCCAGAAACGCTACCGCCTCGCAACCTCATTGAAAATCTGCGTTTCTGCCACTAGTGCGAGTACTATTAATTTCCTTAAGAGATGATTGAGAGGATTCGCTTGTGACCAGCCACCAACTTCCAGATTCACTTCCAGAGTTTGTTGATCAGTGGTTAGCCCAGCATATGGAGCAACTGTTCCAGTGGCGTCGCAATTTTCATCAGTACCCAGAACTTTCCGACCAAGAATTCGAGACCACTGCTACGATCGCGAAGATTTTGCGCGAGCATGGATTAGAGCCACAGCTGTTTCCAGACACTGGCCTGCTTGTGGATATCGGACCACAGACCCAATCGCGTATCGGATTCCGCGCCGATATTGATGCCTTGCCAATTGAGGAGCATACGGGCGCAGCGTTTGCTTCGAAACGAGCGGGAATTATGCATGCATGTGGCCATGATGTGCATACGACGGTGGCCTTAGGGCTTGCATGCGCGCTGGCTGCTGCACATGAACAGGGACTTTTGCGTCTTGGGGTGCGAATTATTTTCCAGCCGGCAGAAGAGGCGATGGATTCCGGCGCGAAAAATATTGTGAAGCTGAATGTGCTGGAGAACGTGCGTCGGTTGTATGCGGTGCATGCCGAGCCGAAGCTGCAAACTGGCATGGTGGGCTTAAAAACTGGCCCGATTACCTCTGCTGGCGACGTCGTGGAAATTACGGTTAGTGGCCCCGGTGGACATTCTTCTCGTCCGCATTTAACCGCTGATGTGGTGTACGCCTTGGCAAAAATTGTGACAGATTTGCCAGCGTTGCTCTCGCGCCGGGTTGATCCGCGCACGGCAACGGTTATGGTCTTTGGTGCGTTGCACACTGGTTCTGCACCGAATGCGATTCCTGAAACTGGTACCGTCACCGGCACCATTCGTACTGGGGATATTCACACCTGGCGCGAGTTGGAGCCACTTTTGGAGTCCTTAATAGGGCAGATTGTGGCGCCGACTGGTTGCGAGTACTCCCTGACCTACATCAAGGGCGTGCCTCCGGTGGTCAACGACCCAACTGCGACGGCAATGCTGACGACCGCTGTGCAGCTACGTGATCCTGCGGCGGTGGTTGCGGCTTCGCAATCGTCGGGTGGCGAAGATTTTTCGTGGTTCTTGGAGCATGTTCCAGGCGCAATGGCACGTTTGGGCTGTTGGGATGGTGTTGGTCCGCAGGGGGATTTGCATAAAGCAACGATGCTTGCCGACGAGAACAGTATTCCAGTGGGTATTCAATTATTTGCTGGGGTAATTGCGGCGGAAGAAGCGTCAGCTGTCAGTTAATTCCACCTGGAGCGGGGGGATAAAATAGTGACTTTTGTAACAACGAACTAGACTAGGGGCAACCGTGGTTGCCTGCATGCGTGTGAGATACGCGTGTTTTACAGTTCTTTGGAGGATTTTTGTCTATTCAAGCGATGCGCATTGTGATTATCGGGGGTGGCCCAGCTGGCTATGAAGCTGCTCTGACAGGCGCGAAATATGGTGCGAACATTACCCTCGTTGAAAACAGTGGGTTAGGTGGTTCGGCTGTGATCCACGACTGTGTGCCTTCGAAATCGTTTATTGCTGGTGCCAATATTAAAACTGACTTGCGCCGCGCCGATGATATGGGCCTGAATAAGGGCATTGGCGAAGCGCATTTGCTTATCGACGTCCTGAATGAGCGCGTGCAGCAACTCGCTGATGAGCAGTCGGGGGATATTCGCGCTGCTGTTGCCAGTGCTGGCGTGCGCATCATTGATGGATATGGCGTGTTTGATGATTACAGCACCAAACAAACTGTGCACTATGTGAAGGTGACAAAGTCGGATGGTTCTGAAGAGACACTCGAAGCCGATCTGGTGTTGTTGGCAACAGGTGCGAGCCCACGTATTTTGCCAGGTGCACAGCCTGATGGTGAGCGAATTTTAACGTGGCGTCAGATTTATCAGATTCAGGAACTACCAGAGCATTTGATTGTGGTTGGTTCGGGTGTGACTGGTGCTGAATTTGTATCTGCATTTGCCGAGCTAGGTGTGAAGGTGACCATGGTGGCCTCGCGTGACCGCATTTTGCCACATGATGATGCTGATGCTGCCGATGTTCTGGAAACCGTGTTGGAAGAACGCGGTGTATCGCTGGAAAAGCATGCTCGTGTTGAGTCTGTCACGCGTACCGAAGATGGTGGCGTGTGCGTGCGCACGGCTGATGGTCGTGAAATCTTTGGCTCGCATGCCTTAATGACGGTTGGTTCTGTGCCGAATACGAAAAACCTAGGGTTGGAAGCAATTGGTGTGGAAACCACCGACTCTGGTCATATTATTGTTGACCGTGTTTCCCGTACATCCGTTGCTGGTGTGTATGCGGCAGGTGACTGTACTGATCAGTTCCCGCTGGCTTCGGTTGCTGCGATGCAAGGCCGTATTGCGATGTATCACGCGCTTGGTGACGGCGTTTCGCCACTGCGCCTGAAAACAGTTGCAACAGCTGTGTTTACACGCCCTGAAATTGCAGCAGTAGGTATTACGCAAAAAGAAGTCGAATCTGGCGATATTCTTGCTCGTTCCTTTACGTTGCCATTGCCGCGAAATCCACGAGCGAAGATGCGTTCCTTGCGTCATGGTTTTGTCAAGATTTTCTGCCGCAAGCATTCAGGGATTGTCATTGGCGGTGTGATTGTGGCTCCAACCGCTTCGGAGCTGATCCTGCCAATCTCGGTGGCAGTCACCAACGGCTTAACTGTCAAGCAGTTAGCTGAATCTTTCGCGGTGTATCCATCCCTTTCAGGCTCGGTAACTGAGGCTGCGCGTCAGCTCGTCCAGTCTGATGATCTCGGCTAAACGCTAGAAGCATTTAAAAACGCCACCTATTGATGCAGGTGGCGTTTTTCTATGTGCGTGGTTGTTGTGCCAGGTAGCGCTGTAATACTGCGTGTCCTTGTTCGGCTGCTTGAGCCACAGTGAGCCTGCTGAGAACCGGATCATTGGGCAGGATGCGGTTGGGATCGCCAATGGGGTAAGTGTGGATCTGCGTGCCGTCGTAAAGCGCAAGCGCGATCATTGCAACATTGGTTTGTTCGCAAATCGCCCAATAATAATCGGTGCTCGAGTGCCGCGCATGTTCGAAGAAGGCGGTTGGGTCTTTGCCAAGCTGGCGTAGTGCAGCACGATCACTAATCCGCGCGTCGTCGTGGAGGGGGCGCAAATAGACGCGCCCACCATTAATCTCCACAACATCGAGCATTGATCAGACTCCTAATATTGCGTAGGGCTTAGCAAATATCCAGAATAACTTGATTCTTTGTCACGCTATCGCCAGCAGCAATAGTTAAGCCGGTAACCACACCTGCTTTATGCGCCTTGACTGGGTTTTCCATCTTCATGGCTTCCAGGACGACAACAACATCGCCTTCGGCAACTTCTTGACCATCAGCAACATTGACTTTAATGACCGTTCCTTGCATTGGCGCGGTGACGGAATCACCAGAAATAGTTGCTTGTGTACCAGAGGAACGACGTTTCTTGGCGCGCTTGCGAGTGTGTGCTCCACCGAAACTGAGTTCGCCAGGTAAGGCAATTTCAACGCGGCGGCCATCAATTTCAACCACCACAGTTTGGCTTGGCAGAGTATCGGGATCCTCAAATGCTTCGGCTGGATCCACATATGCTGGAATTGGGTTATCCCAGGCTTCTTCGATCCACTTGGTGTACACCTCAAAGCCTGCCTGATTGCCAACAAACGCCGGGTTGGACACGATATGGCGGTGGAATGGCAGGGCGGTTGGCATGCCTTCGATGGTGTATTCATCCAGCGCGCGGCGTGCGCGTTGTAATGCTTGTTCGCGGGTTTCGCCAAAAACAATCAGCTTCGCCAGCATGGAGTCGAATTGTCCACCGATAACAGAGCCTGCCACCACGCCAGAATCAACGCGCACACCAGGGCCTGCTGGTTCTTGGTAGCGAGTGATCGTGCCAGGGGCTGGCATGAAATTCGCGCCCGCATCTTCACCGTTAATGCGGAATTCGAATGCATGGCCGCGTGGTTGTGGATCTTCTAGGAGTTTGAGTTCTAAACCTTCTGCAATGCGGAATTGCTCGCGCACCAGGTCAATGCCAGTGGTTGCTTCTGTAACAGGGTGTTCAACCTGCAAACGCGTATTGACTTCCAGGAAGGAAATCAAGCCATCGGCACCGATGAGATACTCGACGGTACCAGCACCGTAGTAGCCAGCTTCTTTACAAATGCGCTTGGCAGATTCATGCAAAGCGTGACGTTGCTCATCGGTTAAGAATGGGGCAGGGGCTTCTTCGACCAGCTTTTGGAAACGACGCTGCAAGGAGCAATCGCGAGTACCTGCCACAATGACGTTACCGTGCATATCGGCCAGCACCTGACATTCCACATGGCGGGCTTTATCGAGGTAGCGTTCGACGAAACATTCACCGCGGCCAAATGCTGCAACTGCTTCACGAGTTGCCGATTCATATAGTTCAGCAACTTCATCCATGGTGTAGGCCACCTTCATGCCACGTCCGCCGCCGCCGAAGGCTGCCTTAATAGCAATTGGTAAACCGTATTCCTCAGCAAAAGCGACGACTTCTGCAGCACTTTTGACTGGCTCTTGGGTGCCAGGGGCCATTGGTGCTTGTGCGCGTTGTGCAATTGAACGTGCGGTAACTTTGTCACCTAAATCGCGAATTGATTGTGGCGATGGGCCAATCCAGATCAATCCAGCATCAAGCACGGCTTGGGCGAAGTCGGCGTTTTCCGACAAGAAACCATAGCCAGGGTGAATGGCATCTGCACCGGATTTCGCTGCAGCATCAAGAATTTTTTCTATGACAAGATACGACTCTGCGGAATTTTTTCCACCGAGAGCAAATGCTTCATCTGCCATTGCGACGAATGGAGCATCAGCATCTGGTTCGGCGTAGACCGCCACACTGGCGATACCTGCATCGCGAGCAGCACGAATCACACGAACGGCAATTTCTCCACGGTTCGCAATCAGTACCTTGGTGATAGTTCTTGGTTCAATAGTCACGTGACGTGCTCCTCATATGGTTCAAGACGGTTCGCCTATTCGCTGTAGTGTGCGCCTGAGCATATCGCAAGTGCATTATCATGCACACGATGTAGCAAAAGATAACGGCAAGGAATCCTTGCCATATACTTTTGCATACAAAAATGCACGAAGCTGTCAGGCGCGCTGCTCCTTTAATTGTTGCACACTTGTTGGTAACACAGGTAGCGGTTGTGTACCGAGCAAGATGGTCATACGTTTATAGCGTCGGTTCAAATATATAAAGTGTTACGACTCAGCTGGCGTACCGTGCTCAATTGGCATCCGGATCATATTGCCCCACTCAGTCCATGAACCATCGTAATTACGAACTTCGTCGCGGCCGAGGAGGAATTTCAGCACAAACCAGGTGTGCGCTGCCATATGACCAAAGGTGCAATAGACCAACGTTTCCTGGGATGTTGGAATCTCGGCATAGAGTTGCTCAAGTTCGGTGAATGAACGGAACCGCGAGTTCGGATACACAGATTTATCCCACGGAATATTCAGAGCACCTGGAATATGTCCATGACGCAAGGTTTCCAGATGGGACTGATTCTCTGGCACAATGCCAGCATAATCGTTGGCATTCCGTGCGTCGAGAAGCGTTGCAGAGCTGTGCGTAATAGCTTCGAGAACTTCTTGCACAAACGCGCGATGAGGTGCATCATTGCGCGTTGGTACTGGGTAATTGGTCTTTGGATATTCAGGCACAACAAAGGAAGTGTCGCGTTCTTCGGCCATCCACGCATCGCGGCCACCATTGAGCAGGCGCACATCTTTGTGGCCAAATAAGCAAAAGACCCAGAAGGTATATGCCGCCCACCAGTTTGACTTATCGCCGTAGATCACCACAGTATCGTCAGGACCAATGCCTTTTGATTCCATCAACTTGGCAAATTCTTCCGGCTGAATAAAATCGCGTTGCAATGGTGAGTTTAAGTCACGCTTCCAGTGGATACGAACTGCTCCTGGCAGGTGTCCAATATCATAGAGCAGGGCATCTTCATCCGATTCAACCACGCGCAATCCGGGAGTACCTAAGCGCGCAGAGAGCCAAGATGCAGACACAAGACGTTCTGGGTGGGCATAGTCTTGCAATAATGGGTGTGGATCAAAAGGGATGGACATAGCGCACCTTCATGAAAATTAAGACGTCTGATTTCTGGTGATTATAGTAGTCACTTTGGAAGACAAAAGGACAACGAAACACGTGCTATCAGTATTACCCCCATATTGTGCGCTTTATTACTAAGTTGGCACTTTTGCGGTAAATGTCACTCTTTTCGGTTACCCTAGAGGTACGTGGGCACAGACGCTGTTTAAGCCTTCGGCACCACAGCTCTTACTACAATAGTGAGTGGCACAGTGACGGTAGCAAGACAGCACTGATACAACAGTTGTTGGCATACTAGCGCAATTTCGGTTTGAGACTGATCTGTTCTCACACAAGCCTGGTTGCTTACCTGAACGTAAGCCCACTGCAGTTTTAATCGCGAGTTTTAATCGCGCCACGCGGAGAACAATTCCTGTTATGGAGTTCCGTGCGGCACAAAGAAGGGAAAATCCATATGCATAAGAGCATTGTTGTATTCGAAGTTGAAGGCGGCTCAGATAAGTCTTTCGACGGACACCGCAAAGACACCATGCCGATCGTGAAGGCAATTCAGGAATCTGGCTGGCACGCAGAGGTCGTCTATTACCGCCCTGAATGGTCTGAGCAGTTGTTCGAATATGTATCTACAAAATTCGATGCATATATTTCCCGCGTGAACCCAGGTAATATCCCAGGTGGCGAAAAGGGCTATTTCGAACTGCTCACCAAGCTTTCCGACGCTGGCCTGGTAGGTATGTCTACCCCAACCGAAATGATGGCCTATGGTGCGAAAGATGCGTTGGTCAAACTCAATGACACCGACTTGGTGCCATCTGATACCCACGCATATTACGATGTCGAAACCTTCCACAACACCTTCCCAACTTCTTTGTCCTATGGCGAGCGCGTCTTAAAGCAAAACCGTGGTTCCACGGGCTCTGGTATCTGGCGTGTGCAGTTAGAAGATAAAGAACTGGCTGCATCAGTTGCACCAGGTACTGCATTGCCATTAGAGACTGTGCTGCGTTGTACCGAGGCTGTGGATAACCACACCGAGATTCGCACCCTTGGTGATTTCATGGACTTCTGTGAGCAGTACATCGTTGGCGATAACGGCATGCTTGTCGATATGCGCTTTATGCCACGTATCGTTGAAGGCGAAATCCGCATCCTGATGGTTGGCCCACACCCAGTATTCGTTGTCCACAAGAAGCCAGCCGCTGGTGGCGACAACTTCTCGGCAACCTTGTTCTCTGGCGCAAAGTACACCTACGACAAGCCAGAAGCATGGCAAGAACTGGTTGATCAGTTCGCTGCTGCCCGCCCAACCATTGCGGAAAAGCTCGGTGGCGATAATATCCCACTGATCTGGACTGCAGACTTCATGCTTGCCGATGGTGAAAACGGCGAAGACACCTACGTCTTGGGCGAAATCAACTGCTCCTGCGTGGGCTTCACCTCCGAGCTGGACATGGGCATCCAAGAGCTCGTGGCGAAGGAAGCAATCGAGCGTGTAGAAAAGAAGTTTGCATAACTGTTCATGTGCAGCTCTAGCGTCTCGAGCTGCAGCGTTTATCGCAGTTTCGAGCGCACAAGCGCCACACTTTCAGACAGATTGTGTGGCGCTTTTCTATGGCTGAGTTCGGATCCAGCTCACGGGTTGCCTACAATAGTCAAGGCGAGTTGTACTCGACTTTGGGCAGAGGCAGGCATAGCTGTGCATAAGTGATACACACTGCAGCTGACCTCTGCGCCCAATGCTTACTGAATATAGAACGTTATGTGGGGGACATTCTTTCGTGGAACAGCACAACAAGCAGCGCTATCGGCACGATCTTGACGGCTTACGCGGTCTCGCTATCGCATTCGTCGTACTCTTTCACGTATTCGTCGGCCGCGTATCCGGCGGCGTGGATGTCTTCTTATTGCTCTCGGGCTATTTTTTCCTAGGCGCGCAACTGCGCTACGCCCACAAACCAGATGCTTCCCTCAACGTCTTTTGGCCTCTCTGGCGCACAATCCGTCGCCTCGTCCCATCACTCGTGCTCGTACTAGGTGCAACCGCAGGCGCAGTGATGCTGCTGACTCCAGAGATTCGGAATCTCGACTTTGGACGACAACTTGAAGCAAGTCTCGGCTATTACCAAAACTGGGAACTTGCCCAGCAAGGTGCCGCCTATGGGGCCGCGTCGAAAAGCGTCAGCCCCTTGCAGCACCTCTGGTCAATGGCTGTGCAAGGCCAGTTTTATCTCCTCGCAATTGGGTTCGCCACCGTTATCGCCTTTGCGTATCGACGCAACCTGCGAAAGAATCGCGAATTTTCCGACACAATTTGGGTAGGCCTGCCATTAGCGACGGTGACACTTGCCAGCTTGAGCTACGCCACCTATTTACATGGCGTGGATCAGCAGCTGAACTACTATTCCACTTTCTCGCGCCTGTGGGAACTCTGCCTTGGTGCGCTGGTCGGCATGATCGCGGCGCGTGTGAACCTTGGACTGCGTCTGCGACAAGTCCTGGGGCTTACAGGTGTGGCGATGGTACTATCTACAGGCTTCATCTTTGATGGCGCGCAAGTCTTTCCAGGGCCTGCGGCACTGTATCCACTTGGTGGCGCTGCCTGCGTGATTTTCAGCTATGGTGCTGGTATTCGCTGGCTGGGAAGTGCGCCAATGCGTTGGCTCGGAAAGATTGCCTATCCGCTGTATCTGTGGCACTGGCCAATGCTGATTATCAGTGCGGTGATTCTTGACCAGCCACGCCCAAGCATCCAAACTGGTTGTGCAGTGATTGCTGTAAGCCTCGTGCTGGCGCATCTGACCCATCATGGTGTGGAGTTGCCTTTACAACAACATGCAAAACGTCCGGTCCGCGGAGAAACTCGCGTTCGTGATGCCGTGATGCAGTTACGCACCACCTGGTCTGCACCACTTCGTGCGGTTGGCGGTCTGGTTGTCATCAGCATGTTTGCTGCAATTTTGACAGTGCCTGCCACCTGGCGTACAGCCGTGGCCACCCAAGCCGCTTTTCGTCTCGACCCTGCCTTATATCCCGGCGCGCAAGCAAGCCGTCTATTGCGCGTGCCAGTTGCAGAGCCGCAGCCTGATCCATACCTATTAGCCGATCTCGTTTCGCCGGCATGGACCGATGGCTGCATGTCGTTCCTCCACGATGATCCACACGAAATTGCCAATGATCACGCTGATCACGATTGTATCTATGGCGATAAAGATGCAGATCTCCTCATGGTGGTTGTCGGTGGATCACATGCGGAGCAGTGGATGGCCCCACTGAATGCCCTCGGCAAGCTGCATCACTTTCAGGTCATACCAATTGTGCGTCAAGGCTGTCCTGCATTTATTACCGAGCGCGATGATGTGTTTAGCCCGGACTGTGAAATCTTTAATGAAGTAATGGTGGAACGCTTAGAGCAACTCCAGCCAGATATTGTGTTCTCGAATTCCACGCGTCCACTCCTTGAGGCAGGAAGCTTCTTAGATGAAGTTCCGAAATCTTATCTCACCTTGTGGGACTACCTTGATAAGCATGAAATTGCCTTTGTTGGTGTCCGCGATAATCCATGGTTCTTAAACCCAGATGGCACCGGCCAAATGGTGTCCCAGTGTTTTGCTGAAACCCAGGATCAAGAAACCTGTGGCCGCAAACGGAAAGATATTTACACGCCTGGTAACCCAGCTGCACAGTATCTTACCGATGAGGATGAAATCGCAGTGGATACCGCTGATTGGTTCTGCCCGAATGATTATTGCTCACCGGTCATTGGCAATATTTATGTCTATCGCGATGGCAACCACATGGGTGATGATTTCGCCCTATCATTAGCGCCACTGTTGTGGGAAGAAATTTCACCAGTCATCGAGGTTGCCCGCACACGCGCTGCCACGCGACCACGTTCAACTGTGAAACCTAGTGCGACAAGGTCGCCGGTTCGTCCCTCACCAGCAACAGCTACGAGCGTGACGACGCTTTCACCAGCACCTACTACAAGGAACAATCCTCGTCCTACCACTTCGGTGCCAACGTCTTCTGCAGTAAAGCCTGCACCAACCACCACCTCAGCAACCTCCAAAACCCGGACGTAGTTGTAGTCTAGAACGGTTACGAGCAGCGCATGCATAAAGCCCTTCCACAACGAGCAGATGTGGAAGGGCTTCGTGCTTCACAGGCGTATTACTTTTCTGTGGTGGAAGTTGTTGGATAGTCCACCCGATTCCAAAACTCATGGACGTTATAGCCAAATTCATACAAACTGTGGCGAATCAACGGCAGTGACAAACCGATCACACTGGAAGGATCACCTTCAATACGATCAATAAACCAGCCGCCGAGCGCTTCTAAAGTAAATGCACCAGCACACCCAAACGGCTCTTCACTGCGAGCATACGCTTCAATATCGGCATCACTGACAGCAGCAAAATGAATATCCGTGGTAGTCGTTGCTACCTTGGTGCCCCGAGGGCTAAGAATACAATGCCCAGTAATTAACTGAGCAGCTTTGCCACGCTGGTATTTCCACCGTTCTACAGTGGTTTCGAAGGTATGCGGTTTGCCTTGCAACTGTCCGTCGATAAGCAGCATCGAATCAGCACCGATCACACAATCATCGGGATAAAGTGACGCGATTGCAGTTGCTTTGGCATGTGCTAACGCCGCAACTACATCTACTGCAGGGGTATCTGCCAGATTGGCAATCAAGGCTGATTCATTAATATCAGCAGGATGAATCAGGGGAGTGATACCAGCAGATTCCAGAATCGCTTTTCTACTTGGGGAAGCGGAGGCAAGAACAATACGCATAGCAAGTCATTCTACAAGCCCACCAACAGCAAACTCCACTGCCAAATGCTGGGATAGCTGACAGCGGAGTGCAACAGTATTCTCAGAGGTTTAAGAGAAATTCACGTTTTGAAACGCGCCGGGATTATACAGCCGAGTTTGCTGGAGGCGCTCTTCGTAATTGCCCCACAAATTGCGCGTGGCAGGCCGTTTTGCCTCCTCAGCGCGGGCTTCGGCGAGCAAACCAGCTAAGACGGTGGTCAACGCGGCAACTTGCTGTGGATCAGGATTGCCTTTAATCACTTCAAACAGCGGCGCTTCGGTACCTGTTGTCACAGCGTGTGCTGATGTATTGGCCATAAGTCTTATTTACCTTTTCAATCTGGGAACACATGGCTGCGAATGATTCGCAGTTGTAGGTTGTGGCGCTTACCATCACACTTGCCATCTTGAACAGATTGGCAAATATGAGGGTATGCGTCGAAAAGCAGTATTACAGCGGAATATTTCCGTGCTTTTTCGCTGGTAAGTTCACAACTTTACGATCAAGCAAGCGTAAACCTTCAATAATATTGCCGCGGGTTTCTGCTGGTGGAATCACTGCATCAACAAACCCACGCTCAGCGGCAGTATATGGATTGACTAAAGTTTGATCATATTCTTGCTCAAATTCTGCGGTCACAGCTGCAATATCTTTGCCTTCAGCAGCGGCTTGTTCCAGCTGCTTGCGGTACAAAACGCTCACAGCACTGGATGCGCCCATAACTGCAATTTGGGCAGTTGGCCAGGCAAAGACTAGATCTGCGCCCATATCCTTCGACCCCATTACGGAATATGCTCCCCCAAAGGCTTTGCGAGTAATCACCGTGATTTTGCCAACGGTTGCTTCGGCATAAGCGTAGAGCAATTTTGCGCCGCGACGAATAATGCCGTTGTGTTCCTCGCTGGTACCAGGCAAGAAGCCAGGAACATCCACGAACTCAACGATTGGGATATTAAACGCATCACAGGTGCGGATAAACCGAGCTGCCTTTTCAGATGCGCGGGTATCCAAGCAACCAGCAAATTCAGTTGGCTGATTGGCAATAATGCCCACCGAACGGCCTTCAATATGGGCAAAACCAGCAATGATATTGCGGGCATATCCAGCTTGAACTTCAAATAATTCGCCATTATCTACCACGCGGCGGATAACTTCGTGCATATCATATGGCTGATTTGGAGAATCTGGAATCAGGGTATCGAGTTCTGCATCGGTGGCAGTAATGTTCTCGCGAATGGAACCAACCATAATTTCTGCATCCACCCGTGGTGCTTCAGAGCGGTTATTCAGTGGCAAATATCCGAATAATTCACGTGCCCAATCGAGTGCATCACGATCGTGTGCCGCAGTATAGTGCGAGGTGCCAGAGGTTTCCATATGGATCGTAGCGCCGCCGAGTGCCTCTTGGTCTACATCTTCGCCAGTGACGCTTTGAATAACATTTGGGCCGGTGACAAACATCTTGGAAGTTTGATCCACCATAATAATAAAGTCGGTTAAGGCAGGGGAGTATGCATGACCGCCTGCACATGGACCCATGATTAAGGAAATTTGTGGGATCACGCCAGAAGCCATGGTGTTGCGATAGAAGATCTTTGAGTACATGCCCAAAGACACCACGCCTTCTTGAATACGTGCGCCTGCACCCTCATTCATACCGATCAATGGCACACCAGTTTTTAATGCCAGATCCATGATCTTGACAATTTTTTCGCCATACACTTCACCCAATGCGCCACCAAAAATAGCGCCGTCTTGGGAATATACGCACACTTTACGGCCATCGATGGTGCCATAACCGGTGACAACACCGTCAGTGACAGGGCGCTGGGCATCGAGTCCAAAATTCTTGGAGCGATGGCGTGCAAGAGCATCAACCTCGACGAAAGAATCATCATCTAGCAGATACTCGATGCGCTCCCGGGCAGTCATTTTCCCTGCCTCATGGATGCGTGCAACAGCCTCTTGTCCTACAGGGATAGCGGTCTCGGAAAGTCGAGCGCGAAGATCAGCAAGCTTCCCTGCGGTTGTTTTGAGATCAGGTTTGTCAGCAGTTGTTGGGGCAGTCATACCAATATAGTTTAGGGGGTTGGAGAAGAAATTGTGAATACACGCATTTGTTTCTTCTCATCAAAGCACAAAAATGTTACATGGCAGTGGTCCTATAGTCGTGCAGATCATCTGCTGGCGGGGTATCGAAGAGTAACGAGGCGTTGGATTCTTGGATTGTTGTGATTGTGCTGTGGTAAGCGCGAAGCTTGCACGTTGTCGGTTTATTTGCAGCAAAACAGCTGAACTGCACTGCAGGTGACCATTAAGGGTTATAGCGGAATATTGCCATGTTTGCGTGCCTGCCGAATAACCCGTTTATACTGTAAAAGCTGCAAATTTTTCGCCAGGAAATACCGTGTTTCATGCGGCAAAATAACAGCGTCGATAAGCCCGCGTTCTGCAGCGAGATACGGATTGAGCATATGATCTTCATATTCTTGTTCGAAACTGCGTTGTAATTCTTCCAGCATTTGGCTTCCGTAACCTTTTTCGCGCGCGGCTTGGAGTTCTTTGCGGTGGAGGAATTTCACCGCACCACGTGCACCCATCACCGCAATTTGGGCTGTTGGCCAGGCTAGATTGAGATCAGCACCGAGGCCTTTTGAACCCATCACACAATATGCGCCGCCATAAGCTTTACGCATGGTCACGGTTATTTTTGGGACGGTAGCTTCGCCGTAGGCATAGAGTAACTTTGCTCCGCGACGCAAAATGCCTGCATGCTCTTGGTCTGCACCAGGCAAAAAGCCAGGGACGTCGACAAGCATAATCAGTGGAATATTAAAACAGTCGAGGGTACGGATAAAACGAGCGGCTTTTTCTGCTGCATCAATATCCAAGCAGCCAGCAACGCAGGTGGGTTGGTTGGCGACAAACCCAACTGGTTGGCCTGCGATGTGTCCAAAAGCGGTGACAATATTTTCGGCACGTGTGGCTTGAATTTCTAAAAAGTCGGCATCATCAGTGAGTGCTTGAATCACTGTTTTGACATCATAGGGGGTCGTTGGGCTATCGGGAATTAATGAGTCCAACATGCAATCATCGGCGGTATAGGAAGCTCCCACGCTTGGCGGGAAAGTGGTGTCGAGCAGGGGAGCAGATTCACGATTATTTGCAGGCAGATAGGTTAAAAGATCAGCCACAAAATCGAGTGCATCACGTTCACTACTTGCGGTGTAGTGAGAATTGCCCGCGATATTCATATGCACATCAGCACCGCCGAGATCTGCTTGGCTCAGCCGTTCGCCAGTGACAGTTTCAATAACATCAGGGCCGGTGACAAACATTTTGGAAGATTCATCGACCATCACCACAAAATCAGTCAGCGCTGGTGAATACGCATTACCACCGGCACAAGCGCCCATAATCACAGAAATCTGTGGAATCACACCAGAGGCGTTGATATTGTGCAAGAAGGTTTGCGCAATCAAATCCAGTGAAACGGCGCCGTCTTGGATGCGCGCGCCGGCACCTTCATACAACCCAATGAGTGGGCGTCCCGTTGTGAGGGCGAGTTCCATGATTTTGCACATTTTTTCGCCATAGACTTCTCCCAGCGCGCCGCCGAAAATGGTGCCATCTTGGGAAAAGATACATACCTCGCGACCATCGATGGTGCCCCAACCGGTCACAATTCCATCGGTTGCCGGGCGTTTTGCCTGCATGCCGAAATCGTGAGTGCGGTGGCGTGCTAATTGGTCGTATTCAACGAAGGAATCTTCGTCGAGGAGATAGTCTAGCCGTTCCCGCGCGGTGAGGCGTCCGTGCGCGCGTACCTTGTCTTGCGCATGACGTCCTAGAGGCGTGGCGGCATCAACACGACGAGCTTTGAGATCGGCTATCTTGCCAGCAGTAGTACCCAAGTCGGGCAGAGATGCAACATCGATCAAAGGTGAGGAAATAGTCATGTTTTGACATGGTAATGGTTTCGATAGAAAGTTTCTAGGGCAAACATACTCGCCGCAAAGTTTTTTGTGAATAAGTTTTTTTAGCAAAACTATTCCGCCAGAATAGACGCAGTTTTTTATAAATGTGTTTTGTATCACTTTTGTAAAAGATGATTGATATTGCGGGTGTACGAGGATGTAGAAATGCCGGTACCAACGCGCGCATTACACATGCTCGCAACTTCTCGGAGCTGCTGTTGAGCCGCGCTGATTGCATCGCGTGTCACTCGCGAAGCAGTTATCATAAAACTCATGAATCCACGGGCACCGTTTCAGCCAGATTTTCTCCACGAGCACCTCGTTGCCACGGGCTTGTATGCACAGGTAACAGTGGTGCACACAACTGGTTCCACGAACAGCGATGTCATTGCCTTGGCGCAACAAGGATGTCCTGCCTTTACAGCTTTACTCGCAGAGCATCAAAGTGCTGGCCGTGGACGCATGGGTCGCAGCTATGCATCACCGGCCTACGCCCAAATTCCCCTCTCTGTGCTCATTCGACCTTCACAGGCCGCGATTGAACGACTTGGCACTATGCCTCTTGCCGCCGGTCTTGCGCTTATCGACGCACTTCCGCCTGCCAGCCAGGTGGGCTTGAAATGGCCGAATGATCTTCAGTGTAATGGGAAGAAACTCTGCGGAATCCTTGCAGAAGCAGTGAGTTTAGGTGAACATCCAGCAGTAGTGATCGGGCTGGGATTAAATACTGATATTCAAGTTGCCGAACTTCCAGTGCCACACGCAACATCGCTATCTCTGGAAGGTATTGCCTTTGACCGTAATGATCTCGCAGTCAAAATTCTGCAGGCATTGCATACCCGCTTATCACAATGGGAAGCTGATGATCCAGTACTGCTTGACGATTACCGTGCTGTTTCAACAACCATTGGCCAAGAGGTAAAAGTGCTATTACCAGATCACACTGAACTGCTTGGCCAAGCAACTGGAATTGCCGATGACGGCCGCCTTATCGTGCGCGATGCTGCAGGCCAGTTGCATGTTTTATCAGCAGGAGACGTCACACATCTGCGACTCCAATAGCGCAGCTACGTAAATAGTGTTCGACGCATGACAACCCCCTGCTCTACACTTAGACACTATTATGGCCATTAGTCTTGACCCCGAAGAAATCGTATTGGTGAACCTCACCGGTTCCATCCGTACGACAGTTTTCCCATTTTTGGAGCTGATTACTTTCACCGGTTTGATCTGGATGGGCATTGGTTTCCTCGACGGTCCTGGGGCGCAATTATTTCCAGATACTGTCATGCGGAATAGCTGCGTTGGCGTGTGGGTCTTTTTAGTACTGTGGCGTTTTGTGCTCCCACTGCTTGCTTCTCGACGCCAACTCTTACTTGTCACGGACCAACGCATTGTGGTTCGACAACCTCGACTGCGCACCCAAATGTCGACTATTCCAATGGACGCGATACAAGCAGTGACTCGTCGAAGGCGATCCTTGGCGTTGTCGCTGTATGGGCAATCACGCCCAATGGTGGTAGCAGAGGTGCCGAAAACGAAACAAGTTGTCAAAGCAATCGAATCTGCTCTGTTCGACTAGAACATCTATGTTTGGAGCGTTCGCTTCCCTGCACTGATATGGCTAAAGTGTTAAGGCGTGACCAATAAAACTGCTGTCGTTGATTCTGTACAATTCCAACCACTTGTCGCGATCATTGGCGATGGCCAATTAGCTCGCATGATGCACACCGAAGCAATTGAACTTGGCGTTCGCGTGCGCCTGCTGGCAGGAGCACTTGATGCTTCAGCTGCTCAAGTTGTGCACGAAGTCCAACTTGGTGATTACACCAACTATGATGATCTGCTTACTGCTAGCGCCAATGCTGCAGTGATGACCTTTGATCATGAGCACGTTCCAACTGAGCATTTACAGGCCTTGCAAGCACAAGGCGTAAATGTGCAGCCAAGTCCACATGCGTTGCTGCATGCACAGGATAAACTCATGATGCGGCAACGCCTGGCCGATCTCGGTGCGCCAGTGCCAGCATTCCAAAGTATTGATTCGGTGGCTGTAGCCAAAGAGTTTTGGCAACGCACCAATGGCCAAGTATGTGTCAAAGCACGTCGTGGTGGCTATGACGGCAACGGGGTATGGTTCCCAGATACCGAGACGGAACTGGTGGCACTCGTCGAAAAGCTGCTTGCTGCTGGAACATTAGTGATGGCGGAAGAAAAAGTGGCACTTGTGCGAGAACTTTCTGCAATGGTCGCACGAACCCCATCGGGTCAAACGCAAGCATGGCCGGTCGTAGAATCGGTGCAGACGAATGGTATTTGCACCGAAGCGATTGCACCAGCACCGCAGCTTTCGGCAGAAGTAGATGCGAAGGTTCGCCTTTTGGCTGCGCAGATTGCAACTGAGTTGGATGTCACTGGTGCACTGGCCGTGGAACTTTTTGAAACACGTGATGCACTTGGCCAGCCGGTGGTATTGGTGAATGAGCTTGCGATGCGTCCGCATAATACTGGTCACTGGACTCAAGATGGATGTGTGACCAGCCAGTTTGAACAGCATCTGCGCGCGGTTTTGGATTACCCATTAGGGGATACCGCATTAACTGCTCCGGTAACAGTGATGGCGAATGTCTTGGGTGGGCCAACAGATCCGCAGCTGCCAATGGCAAAACGCATGCAAGATGTGTGGCAAAAATATCCACAGGCAAAAATTCACTTATATGGCAAGGATTACCGCAGCGGCCGCAAGCTTGGGCATGTGAATGTCAGTGGTGATGATATTGCACAAACTCGGAAAGTTGCTCAGGCATGTGCACATTATTTAGTGCATGCCACGTGGCCGGCTGACTAAGTGCGGGGTGTCTCGCTGCTGCCCGCGGATCTTGCCTGCTGTTCGCTGCTGCATGTGTGATGCAGCAGCGAGTATGCTGATGACAGTGAGAGTGGCCTCGCTACCGATAGCAACATCGTAAAGTTACTGGTAGCAGCCTTGCCGGCACTCACCAACACAGAATCAACAACGAATAAGACAAGGATACACACGATGACTGCACGCGTCGGCCTGATTATGGGCTCCGATTCCGACTGGCCAACTGTTCAACCAGCGGCAGAAGTATTAGCCGAATTTGGTATTCCATTTGAAGTCGGCGTGGTTTCGGCACACCGCACGCCGGAAAAAATGCTGAGCTATGCCAAGCAAGCACATACGCGCGGAATCCAGTGCATTATCGCATGTGCTGGTGGTGCCGCTCATCTGCCAGGCATGGTGGCAAGTATGACGCCATTGCCAGTGATCGGTGTGCCGCGCGCATTGAACCAGCTTGATGGCATGGATTCGCTGCTTTCGATCGTGCAAATGCCAGCAGGCGTGCCAGTGGCAACCGTTTCAATTGGTGGTGCGAAAAACGCAGGCCTGCTCGCCGCGCGCATCTTAGGGGCAAGCGAACCAGCATTGCTTGAGAAAATGGCTGCGTATCAAGATTCCATGCGCGAAGAAGTCGAAGCCAAAGACGAAGCTTTACGACGCAAACTGCTCGGGGAATAATCGCGAATTCCTTCATACAACTTCGCGCACCGAATGACACTTGTCATCGGTGCGCGTGGGTAGTTCTAGGACCAAATATCGTAACAGTCGATATCCATCGCGCAAACAGTATTATTGACTAATTTCGACAGTTCCCTCACGGTTGATCCGGCCAATGAACACTAGCTTCATCACATGTTTTCTGAAGTGATTGATACCGGTGGAAATTGAGAAACTGCTATCCGCAGTGCTGATCCGTGCTTGCCATGTACCTCTGCGCCGGTTGGTACAATGAACATCCAGCTTGAAGAGAAGCCAACATGTGTTTCGGTATTCCCGCACAAGTGACGCTGCTTTCCGCTGCAGAAGCCGCAGAAGTACTACAAGCCCTCGACGATATTGATGCCTCAGTTAGCAATAACGTTGCCGATAGCGGCGAATCAGCATCGTCGTAACCACAATACTTACCAGCGCAAGTACTGCTGGTAACACTTGTGGTTGCGGACGAAACACATTAATCACCGCGAGCAGAAAACACACCATTGCCACAAATGACGCCCCGCCAATAATGGCTTGGGCTACTAATTGCTTCCGTTTGAGATCGCTGTGTGCAAGTTGCTGTGATTGCTGCTTTTCGACGCTGTCCATGTTCTTAAGACTTCACACTTCCTGCCGTTAAACCTGCCACAATGCGTTGCTGGAAGATAAGCACCATCACGATTAACGGGATTGTGACTAACGTGCCGGCTGCCATGACTGCCGCATATGGGAAATCAAATTGGCTTTCGCCTGAAAAACGCGCAATTGCCACGGTTACAGGTTCACTGTTTTGATTGGAAAGCTGATTCGCCAGCATAAATTCGTTCCAGGTGGCAATAAAAGCCAAAATGGCAGTAGTGAATAAAGCAGGTGCAGCAAGTGGCAATAAAATATGCCAAAAGGCTTGGGACTTGCTGGCGCCGTCGAGAAGCGCTGCCTCTTCTAATTCCCACGGAAGTTGGCGGAAAAATGAGGTGAGCGTGTAAATGGTCAATGGCAAGGCGAATGAAATATTGGGGATAATTAGGGCTTTGTAGGTGCCGATCCATGCCAGGTCGCCAAAGAGTTGAAATAGGGGAGTGACCAGCGCAATTCCAGGAAACATGCTGGCAGCTAGGATCACACCAGTAACATATCCTTTGCCGGGGAACTCAAGCCTGGCGAGGGCATAGGCGGTGAAAATTCCGACAGTTAAGGCACACGCGGTGGTCAGTGCACCGATGAGGACGGAATTAAAAATTGCATGCAAGAAATTATTGCCCTTATGCGTGGCTAAGGCTTCCGCAAAATTCGCCAAGGTGAGATGCGTTGGCAACGGATTGGTGGAGAAGGTATAGCGCTTATCGCGAAAAGCGGTCACCATCATCCAATAAAACGGTGCCAAGCCCCAAATGACAATGAATCCAACGCCAAGATAGTGGCCCAAATGTTTACGCATGATGAGTCTCCTTTGGCGCGGTTGCTGGTGTGGTATGTGCTGCTGGCTGTGTCGCAGCACCGCTGATAGAAGCGGTCGGGCTAGCTGTACCAGAGGCAGCGTGCTTTTCGACGAGATCGGTGGTTTCAGTGGTTTCGCTGGTTTCGGTGGTGGCTGCATCGTGTACCTGCGCACCAAGAATCTTGATCATGAACCAGGCAACAGCAAAGATCAACAAGAAAATCATGGTGGACAAGGCACTTGCCGAATGAAAATTATTTTGTCGTACATCAGCAACCACCAGTTGCGAAATCGTAGCGGTTGGCGAATTTGCCGAGCTAGAAATCAAAATAACTGGCAGATCGTACATGCGTAAGGCATCTAAGGTGCGGAATAATAACGCCACGACCACGGCAGGGCGAATCACCGGCATGGTGATATATCGAAACAGTTGGACGGCGTTGGCGCCATCAACTTTGCCTGCTTCGTACAGATCACGCGGTACCATTTGGAGTCCGGCTAAAATCAGTAAGGCCATAAACGGCGTGGTTTTCCAAATATCGGCAATAATCACCGCAGTTCGCGCGGCCCACGGATCAGTTGTCCAGGCAATATCAACCCCAAGAAGTGCATTAATAATGCCTTGATCAGCGAAAATAAACTGCCATAATTTGGCCGTTACTGCGGTTGGAATTGCCCACGGAATCAGCACCGCAGCACGTAAGAAGGCACGACCGCGAAATTCTCGGTTCATAATTAAGGCCATTGCCATGCCAAAGATTAATTCGATGCTGACTGTGATAATGGTGAAGAAAAACGTATTGGCAACGGCTGGCCAAAAATCGGTGGCTAAGACCCCAGGTGGGCATGTGCCGGTGGTGCCATCGGCTTGTAAACAGCGCTGATTGATCCAGTACAAATAATGTTCGAAACCGGCAAAACCACCGTCTTCAAACACGCCGGTGAGCGGATTTAAGCGTTTATCGGAAAGAAAACTTAAATACAACGCTCGCAGGATTGGATATCCGATCACCACAGCAAGCACACTCAATGCTGGAGTGATCAGCACTATCGCGATGCGCGAAGTTTGTTTCGGCATTATTGTCCGTGACCTTTCCGACGACGCTAACTTCCCAATCTTTCACCAAAAATAACCCCTGATCTTTCTCAGCTCTCGATCTCAACTCGCGAGTTGATTGGTGGAACCCCAATATGATGACTGAGTAAGAAGTAAAGGGGAGTACACGTGTTGTGTTATAAGAGAAAAGGTTATACAACACAAAACGCTCAAGCCTCACCACGCCTATGGTGGTAAAAGGCTTGAGCGTTAGCTTAGCAAGAATATGCGGAAAAGTTCGGGCTACTTGCCAGCAGCTTCCATTGCTTTTTGCATATCGGCTGTGGCATCGGCAACAGATTTACCAGCAGTTAAGGCTGCGTAGGCATTATCTTGAATTGCTTTCGAAATTGCTGGGTAGAACGGTGATGCTGGACGTGGAACCGCATGCTCTAAGGAAACCTTCAAAGCAGGTAAATATGGGAACTTCTCAACCAAGGCAGCGTCATCATAGACACTTGCTAATACTGGTGGGAAGGAATGCTCTGCGAAGTACATTTGGTTTTCTTCAGCCAGGATGAACTCAATGAAATCGCGTGCAGTGGCCTTGTGCTTGGAATTGATATTAATGCCGTTGTTATAGCCACCCAGTGTTGAAACTCCAACACCGTTGTCGCCAACAAGCGGTGAAACGTCGAACTTGCCAGCAACCTTGGATTCTTCGCCGCTGGCCATGTCAAACATATATGGCCAGTTAATGGCATAGGCAGTTTCACCGTTGGTAAAGGCAAGATGAGTTTCTTGTTCGGTGGCTGCGGTTGATTTCTTTGAAATCACGCCATTGGTGTAGGCGTCGACAAGCGCTTGCAGGCCAGCTTGTGATTCAGGAGAGGTGACAGCTGGTGTGCCATCTTCGTTGAGGATATGGCCGCCCCAGCCTTCCATGAACCCTGCGGTATTCACCGTCAAACCTTCATATTGCTTCAGCTGCACGGTGAGGCAATCCATTTTCGCCTCGACGGCTTTGCTACAAGAATCTGCCAAGGCCTGGAAGTTCTTTGGTGCTAAATCCATGACTTCGGTATTGCGGAAAAGCAGCTGGCCATTGGTATTTTGTGGGACAGCATACAGCTTGCCGAAGTAGGTGCCAGAAGCAACGGTTGGTTGCAGCAACTTCGAGGTGTCAATGGCCAGATCGCCTTCGAATGGCGCAAGCCACTGGTTCGCTGCAAATTCGGCAGTCCAGATCACATCAAGGGCCATGACGTCGATGTCGTCATTGCCGGCTTGGAGCGTTTGCACCAAAGAGTCGCGCTGATCGTCTGCTTCACCTGCGAGTTCTTTGAACGTGACTTGCTCATCAGGATGAGCCTGATTCCACTTTTCAATGATTGGTAAGAGCTTATCAGCATCATTTTTCCCCATCGCGTAGGTGATAGGGCCTCGGCCAGCAGTATCTGCAGCTTCTTGACCAGCAGATTGTGAGGCTGTTGGAGCATCAGTGCTACTTGAGCATGCGGTAAGCCCGAGCAACGTCGCTGCACTCAGAGCAGACACAGCAGTTAAAGCGCGGACGTGGGAGCGCAACTTCATGAAACAAGACCTTTCGTTGTGATCAGGGTTGCCCTCAAATCTAGTAACTTTGCCGGCAGTTTTCAGGAGTTTAAGCAAAGTCGGAGCTAGATGGGGGTAAAGGGTGAGAGGAAAAAGACAGAGTGTCACAATTCCGAAGTGCTACCGGAAAATGTGAACCAACTAAGACTGATGATGCGTGACTTTCTCAATACTTGCAATGTGTTTCAGCCGTTCCGCAGAGGTGAGGCCATGCACAATGACGATCGAGCCTTGTCGTGCAAGTGGAGTCAAGACTGCACGAGTCAATTCTTCCCAATTCGTCCAGCCAGTTGTGAGTACCCGTGCATGCAGACTGACAGTGGGGTCGGCGAATTGCTCCAGTGTCGGGGTAGTAGCGGTGTATGTATCTGGGTAAAAGCGAACTGTTGGGCCGAAATCGAGTGTCGCTGGTGGTAACTGTTCACCAATTTCTGTGACTCCACGGCCAAACGGATCATTGCTCACAATCACGATGTCACCATCGAAGTCAGTCCAATTGTTTCCGAGTGAAGTAAACAGAACTTCTGCGGCTTCGAGATTGCGATCTGCCGCCGCGGCGTTATCATCTACCGCAGAAGCGTTATATGTGGGTGCAATCGCAACCGTAATATTGCATGCATACGCGCCTAATGCGATACATGCTGCCTGCCAGGAGGCTGGTAAATCCAGCAGAATCGTATCGCCTGCCGTGAGATCTAACTCATCGTGTAAGAAATGCGCGATCTTGGCGACCCAATTTTCAAGGGTCGTGGCAGAAAAATCTATGCGTGCACCGGTGGTTTCATCGTAGTAGGTGACACGTGGGGTACTGGGATCATCAGCAAGCAACTCGGCGAGAAGTTTCATATCTCTAGCATGACGTGCTTGTCGAAAGCAGTGTCCAAGCCACGCCGTAAATACACAGTTTTCCACATGCTATCGCATCTGTAGCTTGACGACGCACCATAGTTCACCGCTTGAGCTCATGCCAAGGCATGTGGTTTCACATGTGGCATGTGACGATATACAAACAGCGGGGTGCACGTTCAACCGTGCTCCCCGCTGTAGAGTCTTTTCACAGCATTATGTCTGGTTAGTGAATGCTTTGGTTAGTTAATACAACGTGGACCAGTACCACCAGCATCAATCACAGGTGAACGATGTTCTTCAGATAACGGTGTTCCTGGTTGTCCAATAGTCGATTCTGGAGATGTTTCGGCAGATGGTTTTTCGGTAATCGGAGCATCCTCGACAGGGCCTGCATAATCAGCGCCAGTCACGATGACAATGCTTGTTTCATCTAATCCAGCGTGGGCCACCACAGGTACGTCGCCAAGCAAATGTGCTATCTTGCGTGCTTCACGGTTAGAAGTATCAGCGGCAAGCACCTGCGTGCGGTTATAGAGCCCTTCTTGGGCATTGCCAGTGTGGACGATCTGGTAGCCAGTTGCTGCAAGCGCGGCGCTCACTTGAGCAGCAAGGCCAGTCGTTGCCGAAGCATTGAGCACGTGGAGTTCGACATCTGGAATTGATTTTACCGTTGAAGTTGCAGCGGCAGACGTTGCTGGATTCGGATGTTCTTTATCGCCTAATAAGGTCTTGAAGAACTCGCGAACCTCCTGTGGATCAATCGTGACCACAGATTCGCCATGATCGCCAACACCATCAATGCTGGTCACCGGAATAGTGTTAAAGGTGACGCGGCCGCCAGCTAAGTTTTGCAGCTGAGTAGCAAAGCCCATGATGTCCCAGTCATCATCGATCACAACCGAACGCGTTACCGCTTCGCCGAGGTCAGACAGTTTCGTTGGGGAGGTCAATGTGCCAGTCGAAAGCACTTTGTTCACCAACGACGCAACAAAGGCTTGCTGCCGCACAATGCGGTCAAGATCGCCACGTGGCAGACCATGACGCTGACGCACGAAGGCAAGTCCTTGACTGCCGTTGAGCGTTTGCACACCAGCTGGGAAGTCGGCACCAGAAAATTCATCATAGACTGCATCATTTAAGCAGATATCAACACCACCGACAGCGTCGGTAAGTAATACGAAGCCAAGCAGACCAATTTCGGCATAGTGATCAACCGTAATGCCAGTTAAATCCGAGATCGCTTGGATCAAGCCTTGCCGACCCGCCTCTTTGGATTCTTGTAAGAGGCGGCGCTCATCGGTCACGCCACGGTTCAACAATTCCGAGCGCTTCATGGTTTTATATCCCAGATACACGCCATTGATCTTGGTGTTTCCAAGCTCTGGATCAGCAATATAGGTATCGCGTGGAATCGAGATTGCGGTTGCTGATGAACCATCGTTTGGAATACGAATCACCATAATGGTGTCGGTGTTGTCGGCTTGTTCATCTCCTGCGTGCAGTATTGCGATTTCTTCTGGAGTCAGTGGATTGCCTTGGGCGTCGGTACGCGAATCGGAACCGACGAGCAAAATATCGACTGCGCCGTCTTTCCGCTGCTCAGTGACTGGGGTGGAATCACCAAGTTGGAGAGAACCTGCAGACGCCACGGAATTGCCCACTCGGCCGACGGTGCTGTAACCGATGCCGGAAAAGGTTAAAGCAAGGACGGATAATATAACCACAAATGCTTTTGCTGGAGCAGACCCTTGTTGCACCAGGGACGGGACAAATTGTGGCGCGGGGTTGATATTACGAACGGATCGCTGCTTCGGGTCACTCACGTTACTAGGTGCCAATCTTCTCAAAAGCCGATATTTTCTATCTTTGTCTCCCGAGTTTAGCGGACACGACACGCCGACTACGAGAAGCACAGGCGGTGCGCCACTAGACTACAAGATATGAATAAGCCAATAGCTGTGGTAACTGTAACCTACTCGCCGGGGAAATATTTAGATGAGTTCCTCGCGTCATTAGATACTGCAACCAATGTTGGCACTCATGTGATTCTTGCTGATAATGGTTCCGTCGATGGTGCACCTCAACGTGCTGCTGCCGAATATGAGCATGTGCACTTCTTTCCAACCGGTGGCAATCTAGGATATGGTCGCGCAATTAATAAGGCAGTGGCGTCTTTGGCGCAGTTGCGTGACGACGCAGTCATCAATCCCGATTACTTTATTTTCGCAAACCCCGATGTGGTGTTTACACCGAACAGCATTGACGCTATGGTCGAGTGCTTGCAGCGGTGGCATGACCGTGGTGAAAATATCGCTGATGTTGGTCCGATGATTCTGCAGGCTGATGGCAGTATTTACCCTTCAGCACGGGCAGTGCCGGAATTGGTCAATGGCATTGGGCATGCACTGTTCTCAGGAATTTGGCCGCAGAATCCGTGGAGTAAATCCTATCGTGATGATGCCGTGATGGATCAAGAACGAACTGCGGGCTGGCTTTCAGGATCGTGCTTGCTTGTGCGCTGGGATGCGTTTGACGCCATTGGGGGATTCGATGAACGCTACTTTATGTATATGGAAGATGTGGACTTAGGTGATCGCTTCCAAAAGGCAGGGTATGTCAACGTCTATTGTCCTGATGCTGTGATTACCCATGAAGTTGGTCATGCTGCTGGGAAGTCGCCTGAAAAAATGTTGCCGGCGCATCATGAATCCGCATATCGTTTCCAAGCTGATCGACATCCGCATTGGTATCAAGCACCGATTCGAGCCGCATTGTGGGTGGGCTTGAAATTACGGGCTGCGATTGCGGTGCAGCTCGCGAAGAAACATGCCGACTCAAAGTGATGCGCAGTCGCCTCTTGAGAGTTGCGATCAGAAGCACATAGATTGCCGATACTCAGTATCTCGCGAGTATGGAAACGCTCAAGAGTATGCTGAGTGAGGTAACGCTGGAAAGCAGAATGCTGACTCGAGAGTGCTGTGCAGTGATGCCTGGGCGGCTAGCGACATGTTGGAAGCCACCAGCACTGCGCTGGAAACCACCAGCAACGTGTTGGAAGTCGCCTGCAGTTTGGGCGCGCGCACTGCCTGTGATAACAACGATTATGCTTGAACATTGCCTGCACGATCGTAGAAGAATAACAATATGGAAATACCAACAGCCACGACAGGAGCAAGAACGTGGAACGTGAAGCAACGATGACGCCAACAAACGCTTGGGGAGAGACCACTGATGCCGTGATTCTTGTCGGTGGCAAGGGCACTCGATTGCGGCCTTTGACAGTTTCAACTCCGAAACCGATGCTGCCAACTGCTGGCGTACCATTTTTGCAGCACCTTTTAGCTCGTATCCAAGCTGCAGGTATTAGCCATGTGGTGTTGGGAACGTCATTTCAAGCTGAAGTCTTTGAAGAGTATTTCGGCAATGGTGAAGCCTTCGGCCTCGAAATTGAATATGTGGTGGAAGAAACCGCGCTTGGAACCGGTGGCGGTATTCGCAACGTCTATGACAAACTTCGCGGTGATACCGTCGTCGTGTTCAATGGCGACGTCTTAGGTGGTATGGATCTTGATGCGTTATTAACTGCGCACCATACCAAGCAGGCTGATCTGACCATGCACTTAGTTCGTGTATCAGACCCACGTGCTTTTGGCTGTGTGCCAACTGATCCAGACGGTCGTGTATTGGACTTCTTGGAAAAGACGGAAGATCCACCAACTGATCAGATCAACGCAGGTTGCTACGTATTCCGTAAAGATCTGATTGCTGAAATTCCACAGGGACGTGTGGTAAGCATCGAGCGTGAAATCTTCCCGCGCTTTTTACAAGAAGGGCGGAAATTTTACGGCTACGTTGATAATTCCTACTGGCGTGATATGGGCACTCCGGAGGACTTCGTGCAAGGTAGCGCGGATCTGATTCGCGGTATCGCACCATCGCCGCTATTAGCAGGTACCACTGGCGAGTCCAAAGTGGATCCATCTGCAATGGTCAAAGATGGCACCTTGTTACTGGGCGGTACGGTTATTGGCCGTGGCAGCGAGGTCGGTGCAGGTTGCCGCCTTGATAGCGTGGTGGTCTTTGATGGTGTCACGATTGAACCAGGGGCAATTATTTCGAATTCGATTATTGCGCATGGTGCAAAAATCGGTGCGAATGCGCGTATTAAAGGTGCCGTCATTGGCGAAGGCGCACATATCGGGGCACGATGTGAATGTGCCGAAGGCATGCGCATTTGGCCAGGTGTCATGATTCCAGACGGTGGCATTCGCTTTTCCTCAGATGCCTAGCGCTCGTATACATAAAGCTTCACGACGCGATCTGTGCTGCTGATGTTCGTAGTTGCACCCCATTTGTGTTTCTCGACGGAGCCTATTCCAATGCGTGCAGCTGGGTAGATCGTGGTGAATCGTGGATAACAGGTGGAGTGTAGTGGCAAAATTGCGTGTCTGAGGAAAGTCGGGAACGACACGCCCAGGCATGCAACTTGCGTCAATAATGGGGGGTAGCCACTATATGTAGTACCCCCATTACATGCACACACAAGAGTACCTTTGTTACGCATGTGAAAGATGTGAAACGTGAACTGGCTGTATGGCTTTTGAGTGAAAAAATATTCCGTCTGGGCTTGACGACATCTTGTGTTTGCGTGTTCAATTTCAATTATGTAATTTCGCTCTGGAGAGCAGTGCCCTTAAAATAGGAACAATGCTTGGAAAAGATGCACTCATGCAGCTTGGGCGAGAAGTGTAAATATTTTAAGAGTTTTAAGGAGACTAGCGTGGAAGATATGGCAAGCAATGCTGTGCCTCGCACTCGTGCGTCCCTAGAGCTCACAATTGATGAACTATTTGGCGCAGTCGAACAGGAGTGGCAAGAACAAGCCCTCTGTGCACAGACTGATCCAGAAGCCTTCTTCCCTGAAAAAGGCGGTTCGACCCGCGAAGCCAAGCGAATTTGCCAAGCCTGTGCCGTTCGCGACGAATGCTTGGAGTACGCATTAGAACATGATGAGCGTTTCGGCATCTGGGGCGGACTCTCCGAACGTGAACGCCGCCGCCTCAAGCGCGATATCGGATAAGAAGCATCTTTTATATCTTCGGAAAAATATTTCCACCATCTGCGAAGGTTTCCCTGATCTGGGAAGCCTTTTGTTGTATCTCGGCACAGAAACCAAGTAGTTTCGACCGCGTGTGTTAAGAAAACCGTTCGAAATTCGGCTGAATCATTTCCGGTTCTATATTGAGATAAAAGGCCACGAGTTGAACGAGAATCGCCTCCAAGAGTTGCTGGCGTTCTGCAGTATTGCTGCTGCGCTGCTCAATAGGCATGCGAAAGAGTACAATTCGAGCACGCGTAGGCCGGCCTTGCGGATCCACGCCAGCAGATATCACTCTGCCAAGCGGCACTGGTCCATCGGCCACAATATCGTCGGCAAAATTCACTGCATCGGCGTGCACTCGCATGCGTGGAATCGTATCGACTGCCAGATCAAGAGTTTGTAACTGCTGGGAAAATCGTTGTTGTAGCGGCGCGTATGCTTCTAAAGCAGCGTGATCAAACTGTTCGCGTCGTGAAGCAAAGCGGGGCACGGCCTGTGGTAATAATGGGCCGCGCACACCACGATCATGACGGGAACGCTGTCTGCTGCTCGGAGTATTCATGGCATTAAGACTAATGATTCTTCGCGTTTCAAAGGGGCGTGGCGCGCCGAACTCGAAAAAACCTCAAGTAAGAGTCTAGACTTTGTTGCTGTGAATCAGATTCGTCGTTGCTCTCGTCCAACTTGCGTGCGTCCTGCCGTTGCAACATTGACGTATGCGTATGCCCAGTCGACGGCCTATATTGGCCCATTGAGTGAAAAGCCTAATCCACATGCGTGGGATCTCTGTGATCCACATGCCACCAGTATTACTGCACCTGTCGGTTGGGATTTGTTGCGCGTTGAAGCAGAAGATACGGACGAAGAAGATCTCACGGCTTTAGCAGAAGCCGTGCGCGAACAAGGTCGCATTCATTCCGGACTGTTGGGGCAGCCGCAACTCAACGGCAACCCAGAATCTGAAATTGCGCCGAATCATCCGGCGAAACGCCATGCGAAACAAGCTGCGCAAAAAGCTACACGACGTGCGCATTTATCGATTGTTCCAAATAAAACCGCTGACTAATTCGTGACTGTTTGTTGTCGCGGGTATGCTACCAACGATAAGCTATCGAGACGTATCCGATGAAAGTTGTTGGTGAGAAAGGTCATTATGCGAACACGAGAATCTGTTGCAGCGATTATCAAAGCTTATGATGTGCGTGGCGTTGTAGGCACCGATATCGATGCAGCGTTTATTACCGATGTTGGGCGTGCCTTTGGCTTGCTTATGCGAGCAGAAGCTGCAACTAGCGTCGTCGTTGGCTATGATATGCGCCCAAGCTCTCCAGAATTCGCACAGGCCTTTGCCGCAGGTGTTACCGAACAAGGCCTTGATGTGATTATCGCTGGCCTCACTTCGACAGATCAACTGTATTTCATCTCTGGCCAGCAAAACATTCCAGGGGCCATGTTTACCGCCTCACACAATCCAGCACAATACAACGGCATTAAGATGTGTCGCTCCGGCGCACGTCCGGTGGGCCAAGATTCTGGCTTGGCTGCGATCACTGACATGCTTGTCGACGGCATTCCGGCCTATGCGGGAACTCCAGGAACAATTCGGGAACAAGATTTCCTCGTGGAATACGGCGCGTTTTTGCGCGAGCTGGTTGATTTACAACAGATTCGCCCGTTGCGAGTTGCCGTCGATGCGGCAAACGGTATGGCAGGACATACTGTGCCAGAAGTGTTCGCCGGACTGCCAATTACCATTGAGCCATTGTATTTCGAGCTTGACGGTACCTTCCCGAACCATGAAGCCAATCCGCTTGAGCCAAAAAACTTAGTGGATCTACAAGCCTTTACCCAAAAAGTTCACGCTGATATCGGACTTGCATTCGACGGCGATGCAGACCGTTGCTTTGTGGTTGACGAACTCGGGCAACCGGTGAGCCCTTCTGCGATTACTGCGATCGTGGCGCAGCGTTATTTGGAAAAATTCCCTGGTGCGACGATTATTCATAATGCTATTACCTCGCAAACCGTGCCGGAAGTTATTGCAGAACATGGTGGGCATGCTGTGCGCACGCGAGTCGGCCACTCCCTGATTAAGGCGAAAATGGCCGAGCATCAAGCAGTGTTCGGTGGCGAACACTCTGCACATTACTATTTCCAAGAATTCTTCCATGCCGATTCCGGCATTTTAGCCGCTATGCACGTGTTAGCAGCTCTTGGTTCGCAAGACAAGCCGATGAGCGCCTTGATGCAGGAATATACCCGCTATGCCGCAAGTGGCGAGATCAATTCTGCGCTGGAGTCCAAGCAAGCGCAGCAGGAACGAACGCTCGCTGTGAAAGCAGCCTTTGCAGATCGTACTGCCCAAATTGATGAGCTTGATGGTATGACCATCTTCTTGCGGGATTCTGCAGCTTGGTTTAATGTTCGTGCGTCGAATACCGAACCACTGTTGCGCGTGAATGTCGAGGCACCAACTCAAGCAGAAGTTGATGCCTTAACTGCAGAAATCTTAAATATTATCCGTGCTTAACTACGGTGGATGCCAAAGTTATGACTGCCTATGATCCCTTGGCGGTAGCCTTTTATGATATTGCTCATGAAGGCGCGTATATTCGCGCCATCGCCGAGCAATTCATACACGCTGATAATCGCCGGAATCTGGCAGCTTTTCACGGCACGGCTGTCCGCAGCATTGTTATTGTGTGGGATAGTCATCTCGGTGCCAAGGCGGCAGCGTTAGCTGTTGCTTTATCCCACGATATGGCAATGCCAGTGATGATCACTCCCGTTGTGCCAAGCTATGTTGGTGCACTGGATCTGGTGATTGTGCTCAGCGATACCGGTTATGGTGACGCTGGTATTGAACAGCTGGTGCGCAGTGCCCAGCGTGGTGTTTCACTTGTGGTGGTGGCGCCGCCTGAAACTCCACTTGCTCGCGATCTGGCGGAATACGCGGTGATGATTCCACAGCTGCCTACACATGAAGGCAGCTCGGTGATGCGTATGCTGGCAACCGTGTGGGCAGTGATCCAGGTTTGTACCAGTGATCCAGAAGTACTTGCCGCGACACTCTATCAGCTGGCAGATGCTGTTGATGAAGAATTAGCGCAGTGCCATCCGCAACAAGAAGCATGGTTGAATCCAGCTCAGATACTTGCTGAGGTTGATGGTCGCATCCTGCATACCTTTGCAACTGAGTCCGGTGTGGTCGATGCACATTCCCAGGCTGCTGCAGCACTGACGGAACTTATTGCAGCGCTATGGGCAACGCGCGGCAAGATAAGTGCGGCTCTGACTGCCGATGAGCAACGATGGGTGCAACTGCATGATCGAAGTGCTCTAACTGACAATTTTGATGCGGCGTTGGAAATCCCACGCCAAAGCCTGCTACCGTTAAAAACCATTGTGTGGTGTATGCCCACAGGACAGGCGCCGACTGGATATTTCCAACCGTTGCCAGTTCCTGGCATCACCGGAATATTCCGGTTGGTGGTTCGTGCGTATGCCGCCACTGCTTTCTTCACAGCTGAATAACCAGCTGAATTGGTTGAGAGTTCTTTTTTGGAGACGTGAAACGATCGTTATGTACTTCTTGCAGCCGAAAACTCAAGCCTATCCTTGGGGATCCCGTTCGCTTATCGCGAAGCTACGTGGCCAAACTACGGATTCTGAGTATCCTGAAGCAGAATTGTGGTATGGCGCACATCCGGCGCTTCCATCAGACGTGGATGACACAACTCTCGAACAACTCATCGCCGCTGATCCTGACTACCACCTCGGCAGTGAGATCAATCAGCGGTTTTCGGGTCGACTGCCATTTTTGCTGAAGATTTTAGCGGCAGGTCAGCCATTATCCTTACAAGCACATCCAAGCAAACAACAAGCCGAAGACGGATTTGCACGCGAAAACGCAGCCGGAATCGATCTGCGCGCACCGAATCGAAATTATCGCGACGATAATCACAAGCCAGAGCTCTTAGTGGCATTAACAGAGTTTCGTGCGATGGCAGGATTTCGCCCGCTCCATGAGATCAGCGCGTTATTAGCAGCCCTTTCCACCCCAGAAATGGATCGCTATGCTGCAATGCTGGATGCAGAATCCGAGGACGCAGCCACACAACTTCGTGCGCTGTTTACCACGTGGATTACCATTCCCACTGCAGTTCGCAAGAGCTTATTAGAGCAACTGGTAGCAAAATGCCATGAGATTTTGGAGCATAGCGCTGAGTATCCGGAATGGATCGTGCAAACGGTTGAAAATATTATTGAACTCAACCACTATTATCCAGGCGATACTGGGATTCTAGGCGCCTTGTTATTGCACTATATAGTGTTGCAACCAGGTGACGCGTTGTATCTCGATGCAGGAAATTTGCATGCCTATTGTTCTGGACTAGGCGTGGAAATCATGGCGAATTCTGATAACGTGCTGCGCGGCGGCTTAACGACGAAGCATATCGATGTGCCTGAACTCGTCAAGGTCTTAAGTTTTGAGCCGTTAGACGACCCACGACTACATGCCAATCACACGCAATTTTTGGTACCAAATGAGGAGTTTCAGCTGCGAATGCTAGACGTTCGCAAAGAAACGACCTATGAGATTCCAGGACCACGCATTTTGGTTGCCACAGCGGGTGCTGTGCAGGTGACGCACGAGCAGGAAACAGTTGTACTGCATCCAACCCAAGCACTGTGGTTACCAGCAGGATCTGCAGCAGAACTGACGCTAAACGGCACCGGACAGGTCTTTTTGGCAAGTTGTGGTGAGACGCATTGTTGCAAGTGATAATGCGTACACCGGAACCTACTATTCAAGAGTAGAATCAAGATCACATCTGATTCCATTCCTGCACGGAAGTGTCATATGCGTGCAGAACCACGAGTGTAATCAGGAAGAAGCTGCAGATACGCGGTTGCGCTCGACACAATATGTTCGTGTACAGCGAACACTTCTACAAGGGCGATCGAGTTGAGGTAGCGAACTGTTGATTCAAGAATCATCACGAAAGGCATAAAGGATACCTTGCTATGACGACATGGGCACGTGAAATTTTCACTGAAGAGGTCAATGCAGATTTCTTCGCCGAAATTACTGATCTTGACCATGACGATATTCTCGAAGCTATTCGTGATGCCGTCGTCTTAGGCAATAGTGAGACTGCCAGCAATGATGAATTTTATATTGGTCTTGCGGCTGCAACTGTGGTGGCAATTTGGGCAGGTGCGCCATATTCCGATGCCGATGTTATTGAAGAATATCCATTTATTCGAGAACTCATCGGCACCAGTGACGAATCTTTAACAGAACTTGCGTTGGAATTGCTGGAAAGCGCAGAGACTGAGTTGGATCTTGATTTTTATCTCGAAGCATTAAGCTAGCTTCCTGCATCTCTCGCTGTGCCAAGTTGAAAAGAAAGGCAGTTCAGAATGATTATTGCAATCGAAGGTATCGATGGGGCCGGCAAGAACACCCTCGTGCAAGCTTTAGTCAATCGCCTTGATGCAACGGTGTTGGGGTTCCCGCGCTATGACACTTCTGTGCATGCGCAACTGGTACAACAAGCACTGTATGGCAACATGGGCGATCTCACCGATTCGCTCTATGCGATGGCAACCCTCTTTGCCCTGGATCGTCATGGCGCCCGCGAGATCATTGCCGAATATACCAACAGCCCTAAGGTCCTCCTCTTAGACCGTTATGTAGCTTCGAATGCTGCCTATTCTGCTGCGCGTGCTGAAGACGATGCGCTGTTTGAGTGGGTGGCGGCGTTGGAATTCGACCAGCTTGCCATCCCGCGTCCTGATTTGCAGGTGCTGCTGGGAACTTCACCTAGGTTAGCAGCACAGCGAGCTGCGAATCGAGAAGCTGCCGATGCCTCGCGCAAACGTGATCGCTACGAATCCGATGCGTCATTGCAGCAGCGTACGTCCGATGCTTATCGACGCCTTGCACAACAGCAATGGCAATCACCTTGGCTTGTTGTCGAGCCAACCGACGATATACAGGTCGTGGCACACCAGATTCAAGCGATGGTGCCGCTAGGCTAGAAATGGTTGAATGCTCTTGCGAAGTAAGGCATGATATAACCACACGCTAGGCCAACATCTATTGTGGATGAGACAGGGACAAATAATCATGGCACACAAAATTCTGGTGGTTGACGACGATCCAGCTATTTCTGAAATGTTGACACTTGTGTTGCAATCTGAAGGATTCGACGCAGTAGTGGTCAATGACGGTGCTCAAGCCGTAGATGTATTCTTTCGGGAAGAGCCTGATCTCGTATTGCTCGATCTAATGCTGCCAGGAATGAATGGTATTGATATTTGCCGTGCCATTCGACAACGTTCAACCACCCCAATTGTGATGCTGACTGCCAAAACCGACACGGTAGATGTAGTCTTGGGCCTAGAATCCGGTGCAGATGATTATGTGCCAAAGCCATTTAAGGCAAAAGAGCTGGTTGCGCGAGTTCGTGCACGTCTGCGTGGAACTCATGAAACGAATCAAGACTCAGTGGAAATCGGTGATTTATTCATCGATATTAAAGGCCACTCTGTCACTCGCGGTGGCGTTGAAATTGCACTGACGCCACTTGAATTTGATCTCTTATTCGAACTTGCCTCGAAGCCTGGTCAAGTGTTTAGCCGTGAGCAGCTGCTCAAGCGAGTGTGGGGATATCGTAATGCTTCAGATACCCGCTTAGTGAATGTGCACGTACAGCGACTGCGTAGCAAAATTGAAAAGGACCCAGAAAATCCACAAATTATTGTTACTGTTCGTGGTGTGGGTTATAAAACCGGCGACTAACAGATAAAGGATTGCCACAATTACTGTCTATTCCCAGTCGATGTTTGGACGTATTCGACGCAAGCTCACAGAAAATTGGCGCACCTCACTGCAATATCGCGTTATTAGCTCCATTTTTGCAGCATCAGCTGTTGTGATGATCATCCTGGCCTATGTGTTGGTGTCATTGGTCACGAGCCGATTAATCGAAGCCAAACTCGATATTGCAAACTCTGAGATTGATCGTGCGCGTTTAACCGTGGAACAACAAATTGAAGCCACGTCAACGTCGTCAAGCTTGCAAACTCGGTTAAATTCCGCGCGTGCTGCTTTAACGGCGCGTAGTGCCAGCGAAGTTCAAACGGTATATGAACCCGTGCTGGTGGTGGAAGGGCCGGATCATAATGTGGTTTTGTCGCCAGAAAACTACCGGATTCCGGAACGGCTGCGTTCATTTGTCAGCCAAGATCAGATTTCGTACCAATTTGCCACGATCTCGCGTGCAGACGGTTCCACCTATAAAGCGATGATCATTGGCAGCCCAACTCAATCGGATATTCCAGGGCTGCAAGTCTATCTAGTACTCTCGATGGAATCCGAGCAGGCCACCTTATCACTGCTGCGCGGTGTATTTTCCGCAGCTGGCATTGTGCTGGTGCTGCTGCTGGTGGGCATTACCTGGTTGGCAATTCAGCAAGTCATTACGCCTGTGCGCTCTGCAAGTCGCATCGCAGAACGCTTTGCCTCAGGACATCTACGCGAGCGCATGAGCGTGGATGAAGAACACGAAATGGCTCGTCTGGCCATGAGCTTTAACGCAATGGCGGAATCGCTCTCCAAGCAGATTCACCAGCTACAAGAATACGGCAGTTTGCAGCGGCAATTTACCTCCGACGTTTCCCACGAACTGCGCACACCACTGACGACCGTGCGCATGGCAGCGGACATGATCCAGGCAAATAATGAAGAATTAAGCCCAATGATGCAACGCGCGAGCGAGCTAATGGTCAATGAGCTTGATCAATTCGAAGCTTTATTAAATGATCTTCTGGAGATCTCGCGCCATGATGCAGGCGTGGCAGACTTGGCAGAATCCACCCTGGATATGCGTGCGATTGTGAAATCAGCCGATGAGCAAACCAGGCATCTAGCAGATGCGTTAGGCATTGAGATGCGCCTGCGGATGCCAGATCAGCCAGTCATGCTCTCTGTTGATCCACGTCGTATTGAACGTATCTTGCGTAACCTTTTCGCCAATGCCATTGACCATTCCGAAGGAAACCCAGTAGAAGTGACCGTCGCAGCAGGAGATGATGCTGTGTCTGTGACAGTGGTGGATCACGGTGTCGGCTTAAAACCTGGCCAAGAAGAACTCGTATTTAACCGATTCTGGCGCGCAGATCCTTCGCGCGTGCGTCACTCCGGAGGCACTGGACTGGGTCTTGCAATTTCTCACGAAGATGCAGTTCTCCACGGTGGAACCTTGCAAGCAATTGGTGAAATCGGGGTTGGATCCTGTTTCCGCCTCACCTTGCCGCGCACCCCTGGTATGCGATACGACGAAGACCCGTTGCCGCTGCAGATCACACCACTGCATGCGATTGCCGCACTCAATGTTGGGCACTCTGATGCCAGCGTGATTGATGCAGCAGATGCCCTAGCGGATAACGATGCAGTGCTACCGCAAGCAGATACTGCACCTGATCACAGTGCTGGCGCGGCACTTCTGTGCGAGGAGGTCAGCGATGATGACTTCGAAGGTGATGAATATTTGGCATTCGATCCAGATTTTGATGCTGACGAAGCTGCCGCAATCCAAGCGAGCTATGCCACACCAGCAGTACAGACAGACCAGGATCGTGAAAGAGTAGAAGACGCGGGTGCTGCAAACAGTGACTCGCACAATCACGATGGACATGACGCTGCCGATCCGGCGACCAGTTCGCACCCACATACAGCAGCACAACCATTCAAGGATGAGTCATGAGCAAGCAGACACGTTCATTTCTTGCGCTGAGCCTGGTAAGTACCATGCTCACAAGCTGTGCAAGCTTGCCGTCTACCAGCGAACCACAAGCGTTACGATCAGTAACTGTCAGTGTTCCGAGTGAACAATCAGGCCCATTGCCAGATAGGGAACCTGACTTATTAGTACGTGACTATTTTGCAGCGAATGCGAATCCTACGCAGCAGAATCAACAAGCTCGCAGCTACCTCACACCAAAATTTGCACAACAGTGGGCACCGCAACCGGAAATTATCGTCCTTGATCGCATCGACATGAGCTCGATTGCAGATAGCAGTCCAGATGAAATTTCCTATGCCATTAACGGCACTTGGATTGGCACAGTCGGTGAAGGTGGCGCCTATAATCCACGCAAAGAAGAATACTCAGCCAAAGTCAGTTTGAAGAAAATCGACGGTCAGTGGCGTATCTCGCAAGCACCACAACAAATCATTGTGGAACGAACTGAGCTACGCAATCGCTATTTACCGTACGATATCTACTATTTCGCGCCAAACGGCAGCTCACTGGTAACCGATCGCCGCTGGATGTACGCCGGCATCGGAGCGCTTGACTCTGCCTTAATCTCCTTAGTCACTGCCGGGCCAAGTGGCGTGATCGCACCAGGTGTCTTAGACGAAATTCCTGAAGGTGCTTCTTACGCGGGAACTGAAGACGGCATCTATCAGCTGGTTGGTTTTTCCGGCTTCACCGAAGACGCACGGCGTCGATTAGCAGCACAATTGGTCTGGACCCTCGCACGCGCAGGTATCAACGGACCGTATCGATTCAATATCGACGGGGTGCCACTGCTTTCCGATAAAGGCGAACCCACCTTATCGATTGACGATTTCCCAGAATACAACCCACAAACTACATCTTCGACCTCAGCGACGCTATATGGCTTAGTCGGCGGCAAAGTGGTGAAAATCAGTGCCGGCGTTGCTACCCCTGCACCAGGTGGGATCGGCTTTGAAACAGGAGTGGAATCGGTCGATATTTCTACCACTGCAGAAGCCGTTGCCGCAGTGCGTAGCCGTGGGGAAGGGCCAGAGAAAACTGCCGTCCTCTACGTCGGGCAACTCGAAGAACCGTTGACAGAAGTATTCGAAGCGCACACGCTCTCGCGTCCAACCTTTGAAATCTATGCCCCTGCTGTCTGGGTAGTGGTCAATAACAAAACCATCACGCGCGTGGCTCGTTCAAACGCTACAGACGAAATTGCCCAAACTGAAGTCGATATTTCCGAACTTGGAGAAAACTACGGCGATATTACTTCCTTCCGGTTATCATCGTCGGGCGTGCGCGCCGGGTTTATCATGGATGGCCGTGTGTATACCGCAACTGTGGCAAGACCTGCTGCAGGCGAACGCAAATTGGTCAATATTAAAGAAACTGTACCTTCAATCGGGGCGACTGCACTTTCCATCGAATGGGGCAATGACGCAACCTTGTTAATCGGAACCTCCAATGCCGATACCCCTGTCTGGCGCGCTGAAGTTGATGGCTCATCTGCAAGTCCTCTGGCCAATGGCAATATCGTGGCACCAGTGGTCAGCATTGCAGCGAGTGCCTCAACGTTGTATGTCACCGATGCACGTGCCGCCTTGCAAATCAGTACCACAGGTCAATCTACCTATTGGCGTGAAGTACAAGGCCTCGAAGGTGCGCGTTCCTTGACGATTGTGCCACGCTAAGGCCTTGCCATGTTTCGCGACGTTGTGGAACTGCTGTTTCCGCGCAGCTGTATTGGCTGCAATCAACCTGGCTGCACCTTATGCGAAGACTGCCAGCAGCAGTGGCGTGCTATTCCGCAACAAATATCCGTTGCGGTGGATCCAGAAGTTCCAATTTGGTCACTTGGGGTATTAGGCGGCGTGCGTCGTCAAGCAATTATTGCCATGAAAGAGCGCGGCCGCCACGACGGGTGTGCATATATTTCTCCGGTATTATTTGCTGCCGTGCGGTACTTACAAGCACGTGGCGAGCTGGATGAACCGATCACCTTAGTACCAGCGCCTTCGACGGCACGTGCCATTCGTCAGCGTGGCTTGTTTCTCGTCCGTGAAATCTGTCGCGGTACCGGACTGCCCACCGTTGATGCATTACGCATGGCAAATAACACCGTTGATGCAGTTGGCTTAAGTGCAGCCCAACGCTTAGCGACGCGCACCCGTGCCTTGTCTGTCCGCAAACGGCCAAGTGGTTCGGTGGTGATCGTTGATGATGTTATTACTACTGGTGCCACGATAACTGCCGGAGTTCGAGCCTTGACCAGCGCGGGAGTACGTGTGCGGGGGGTCGTGGGGTTAAGTCACGCCTAGAACTTTTGGATAGCTATGGCAAAAGGTTATGACCAGAGTTACAATGGGTATGGAAGTTGATTTCCGCCAAGTTTAGACAGGGAAGTGAGTAATCCCTCTCACGGTTTCCTGTGTGGCGGCTGATACAGGAAGGTACGTGATTATGACCACGCCTGCTGGTAACGAGTCCCTAAACCCTGACGTCAAAGTAACCATTACTGGACGCAACGTTGAGGTTCCTGAGCATTTCGCAGAACGCGTCAACTCCAAACTTGCGAAAGTTGCTCGTCTTGATCCAACCCTGACGTTCTTCCATGTGGAACTCCAGCATGAACGCAATCCACGTCGTGCCGATGAAAGCGATCGTATTCAGATCACCGCAACCGGCAAGAAGCACGTTGCTCGCGCAGAAGCAAAAGAAGATTCCTTCTATGCTGCACTTGAAACCGCACTTTCTCGTATGGAGCGTTCCCTGCGCAAGGTAAAGGCTCGCCGTTCCATTCCATTATCTGGCCACCGTGCACCAAAAGGCACTGGTGAAACCGTTGCTGGATTGCTCACTGAAACTGCTGAAGCTGCGCCAGCTGAAAGCCTCTACGATAATGATCCTTATGCGGATCAAGTCGAAGATGTTTTGCCAGGTCGAGTCGTGCGTGAGAAGTCTCACCCAGCAAAGCCAATGACCGTTGACGAAGCACTTTCGGAAATGGAACTTGTGGGTCACGATTTCTACCTCTTCTTGCATGAAGAAACCGGCAAGCCATCTGTGGTCTATCGCCGCCACGCTTATGATTATGGTTTGATTTCCTTAAGTGATGATTAATCCATAACGAAACGTTCATTTTCCCCGTACTTGCTGGAAGTAGTGAGTACGGGGATTTTTATTGCGATCAAAGTAAAAGGGGGAGAAAATATCCTAAGTTCTGCAAACTGATTTGTTTCCGAGTACAATTAAAAAGTTACTATCTATCATCAGGTACCGTTGATGTTTATCTGGAAGTACTCGCAGGAGTCAGCAGAACAGATGAAGCGACGACCGCAATGTTGTTGTGATCGAGGTGCTGATGAGAGCAGACTAGAATCAAGTAAAGGAAAATTATCTCGTGTTTGGACTTTCTAAGATGCTTCGCATCGGTGAGGGGCGCAAGGTAAAGCGCCTGCAAAAAATCGCAGAGGAAGTCATCGCGCTTGAGTCGCAATATTCCGACCTTACCGACGAAGAGCTCAAAGCCAAGACCGTTGAGTTTAAAGAACGTATCGCCAACGGAGAAACGACGGATGATATTTTCCTTGAAGCGTTTGCTGTTGCGCGTGAAGCTTCGTGGCGCGTGCTCGGTCAAAAACACTACTTGGTACAGATCATGGGTGGCGCGGCACTGCACTATGGTTCGGTTGCCGAAATGCGCACCGGTGAAGGTAAGACCCTGACCTGTGTGCTTCCAGCATATTTGAATGCGCTGGAAGGCAAAGGCGTGCACGTTGTCACCGTGAACGATTACCTGGCAAAGCGCGACGCTGAGTGGATGGGTCGCGTACACCGCTTCTTAGGCCTTGAGGTTGGCGTGATCCTTTCCGATATGCGCCCTGAGCAGCGTCGTCGCGCATATAATGCGGATATTACCTATGGCACGAATAACGAGCTGGGCTTTGACTACCTGCGCGATAACATGGTGCATTCCTTAAGCGAACTCGTGCAGCGTGAGCACCACTACGCGATTGTTGACGAGGTTGACTCGATTCTGATCGACGAAGCGCGTACGCCACTGATTATTTCTGGCCCAGCTGATAGTGCATCGCATTTGTACAATGTCTTTGCCGCTCTTGCGCCAAAGATGAAAGAGGGCATCCACTACGAAGTGGATCACCGTAAGCGCACTGTGGGTGTGAAAGAAGAAGGCGTAGAGTTCGTTGAAGATCAACTTGGTATTGATAACCTCTATGCTCCAGAGCATTCCACTTTGGTGTCGTATTTGAACAATGCTATTAAGGCAAAAGAGCTGTTCGCCCGCGACAAGGACTATATTGTTCGCAACGGTGAAGTCATGATCGTGGATGATTTCACAGGTCGTGTGCTTGATGGTCGTCGTTATAACGAAGGTATGCACCAGGCGATCGAAGCAAAAGAAAATGTGGAGATCAAGAACGAAAACCAGACCTTAGCCACGATTACGCTGCAGAACTATTTCCGTCTGTACGACAAGCTTGCGGGTATGACTGGTACTGCAGAAACCGAAGCTGCCGAGTTGCACCAGATTTACAAACTCGACGTTGTGCCAATCCCAACCAACCGCCCTCCACAGCGTGAAGATATGACCGACTTGGTCTATAAGACACAAGAGGCAAAATTTGCTGCAGTGGTTGACGACATTTTGGAGCGCGTCGAAAAGCAGCAGCCAGTGCTGGTCGGTACCACCTCGGTGGAGCGTTCGGAATACCTTTCGCGTCTCTTGCAGCGCAAAGGTGTCAAACACAATGTGCTCAATGCGAAGTACCACGCCGAAGAAGCTCAGATTGTGGCAAAAGCTGGTTTGCCGGCTGCAGTGACTGTTGCAACCAACATGGCTGGTCGCGGTACTGACATTGTGCTTGGTGGCAACGCCGATATTATTGCCGATATTGAGTTGCGTGCGCGTGGCCTGGATCCAGTTGAGACTCCGGAAGAATACGAAGCAGCTTGGGATGAGGAACTGGCACGTCAGAAGGAAAAGTCCAATAAGCTTGCCGAAGTTGTTCGCAATGCAGGTGGCTTGTATGTGCTTGGTACTGAGCGTCACGAATCGCGTCGTATTGACAACCAGTTGCGCGGTCGTGCGGGCCGTCAGGGCGATCCTGGTACCACCCGTTTCTACCTTTCGATGCGCGATGATTTGATGGTTCGATTTGTTGGTTCCACCATGGAAAACATGATGAACCGCTTGAACGTGCCAGATGATGTGCCAATCGAGGCGAAGATGGTCACCAACTCTATTAAGGGTGCCCAGGCGCAGGTGGAAAACCAAAACTTCGAAATGCGTAAGAACGTGTTGAAGTATGACGAGGTTATGAATGAGCAGCGCAAGGTGATTTACCGTGAGCGCCGCGAAATTCTGGAATCTGCCGATATTGCTTCGAATATTCAGCTGATGATCGATGACACCATTTCCGCATACACTGACGCTGCAACTGCCAATGGTTATGTTGAAGACTGGGATCTAGAATCCTTGTGGCATGCACTGGAATCCCTCTACGGACCATCGATGACCGCAGCTTCGTTGATCGAAGGCTCCGAGTATGGCAATCCAGGTGAGCTTTCCTCTGCTGAGTTGCGCCAAGCAATTCTTGACGACGCACACAAGCAATACCAGGAACTCGAAGATCTCGTTTCGACGATCGGCGGTGAGGAACAAATGCGTAACCTCGAACGTCAAGTTATCCTGCCGATTATTGACCAGAAGTGGCGTGAGCACCTCTACGAGATGGATTACCTCAAAGAAGGTATTGGCTTACGCGCAATGGCACAGCGTGATCCTTTGGTGGAGTACCAAAAAGAAGGCGGCGATATGTTTAATGCCATGAAAGATGGAATTAAAGAAGAAACCGTCCGCCAGCTGTTCATGATGGGACGTTCATTTAAGGCTCAAGCTGCTGCCGCAGAAGCAGCTGCTGCCGAAGCAGTAGAAGGCTCAACCGAGGTTGAATCTTAAAAACAGTATGCTCCTAAGGTTATTGCAATCTTAGGAGCATCTTGCTGTTCGCCAACGTATCAGCAAGAATTGCTTTTCACATTCGTGCTGGAGGCAAAATTACCCGCAGTGAGTGCATCATCAGGTGCTCTGCTGCGGGTATTGTTGTATACAACGCCCAGAATGCAAACACATCCTCGCCTTGCTGCACGCTGCCACAAATATCAAAGGTGTATGTCTGTGTGGAGGAATCTGTTTGCGTGATCGGCGTTGTTGCTGGCGTGGTCGGCATGTCTGTAGGCATACTCACTTGCATAGCCGCCTGTTCTGACATCCGGCCTGCTTGTGCTGCCTGTACGCCTGCCTGTGCGGCTGCTTGGGCGGCTTGTGCTGCCTGTACGATTGTCTGTACGCCTGCCTGTATGCTCGCCTGCGTACTTGCTAGCCGCGGCACTATATGACATGACTGCACACGTATTGGCTGCGTATATCCACCCGCCACAAAGCTTTGAGACGTGCGTCGAGCATAGCGACGCACCTGATCCGCGTAACGATCAGGATGTAAATAGCGGAGTGGAGTATGCCCAGTAAGACAGCGAAACACTATTTGACTGCTTTTCTGAATCTTTCGCTGCAGGTGCTCTGTGACCAACGACTGCGCAGTGACAATCTGTGTGGGGTGGTGTGCAAAGGCGCGTCCAGTAAACGTCTGGAGAATACTGCACCCTGGAATTGGGGCATAGCAAAGTGTGCTCATCGATTCTGGCTCATTTCTGATGTCTTCGATGATGCAGCTGTGGTAGATGTTGGAAGAAAGTTTAATGCAAGATTGGCGCATGCGCAGGTGTATTTTGCCAAACGGGTGTGCAACAATAGAACACAATACGAAACTAGCGCTTGTAAAGTACACCCTGCTTTTGAAAGCGCACGCAACTATTAAGAACTATAAAGGATGCACACATGGCAATGCGTGGCTTAATCGTGGACTATGTTGGAGTCCTCGATGGAACAGATGAGGATCAACGCCGCTGGCGCAATTTATTTGCAGCACTGCGCGCAAAAGAAATCCCAACGGCAGTGCTCTCGAATGATCCTGGTGGTCCTGGTGCAGAGCCAATTAAAGTGCTTGCTACACAAGGCATCGTCGATGCGGTATTACTTTCTGGCGAAATTGGTACCGAGAAACCAGAGGCTGCAGCCTTTCAAGTTGCTGCAGATGCCTTAGACGTACCGCTACGGGAATGCGTGATGGTAGATGATTCCATTTTGAACATTCGCGGTGCTGTGGAAGCCGGATTAGTGGGTATCTACTATCAGCAATTTGATCGTTGTGTGGTGGAGCTGCAAACACTTTTTGATCTTGAAGGAGACTTCTAGTGCGAGTGTATATTCCAGCAACCTTTGCCATGCTGCGTGAATTAGCGACGCAGCCGCATATGAGTGTGCGTTCTGGCTATGGTTTTGCAGTGACAGCTGCAATGCGGGAATTTTATGATGAGGGCGACGAAGAAGACTTTGCTGAATTCGCGTTCGACGATGCCGCCCGAGCATCGATTCGCCTGCTCGCAACTGGTGATCACACTGGCGAGTTCCCACACCGTCGTGTGGTGATCTCCGTTGATCTACCGGATCAAGCGGTCACCCTCCGCGATGATTTAGGCGAAAGCGTGGTTAGCCTTGAGCCACCACGAATCACCAAAGACCAGCTGGCAGCTATCCACGTGGATGTAGCAGCAAGTGAGCCTACCACTGCCAAAGCAATCGAGGTCATCGATGCTGCCGATCTCGGTGATGAAGATGCTGAGCTGACCGTCGGGGATGCAATTGCGAATTATTTAGCATGGTATGACCCTTCTGAACTCGACGCATTAATCGAGCTGCTATAGCACCATTTTGATGCTGCAGCTGCGACATGCTTGACGACGCTGCCTCCTCACCGCAGCGTCGAAAAGCTTATCCGTGCTGCCCGCGCAAGACCGCAACGCTGCGCGACGTACCACTTTTCAAGCATAAAGCCTGCCACAATAGTGAAACTATATGGTGACAGGCTTTATGTGTATGCAGCAAAAGTTTGGGAAATTACACCCAGTCTGGTTTCGAACGCAGTGCGGCAAGAAGTTTGCGTACTGCTTGTATGCGACGTCCAGTAGGGGTTTCGTGCGGAAATTGATCAAGTGCACATTCAGGATCGGCAGGAGGACCACTATGGGTGCATCCACGCGGGCAGTCCTCAATTGCGGTGGCAAGGTCTTCAAAAACGTTAATGACGGTAGCATCATCAACATGGGCTAATCCGAAGGATCGAATACCTGGGGTATCGACAATCCATCCGCCTGCGTCAAGATGCAACGCTACTGCTTGAGTGGAGGTATGCCGGCCCTTACCAACGCCTGATACTTCACCAGTTTCGCGTTGTGCATCTGGCACAATCCGATTAACCAGGGTTGATTTTCCAACACCAGAATGGCCGATTAAGGCGCTTATAGAATGATTGACAACCTCTAACACAGGTTCAAGTGGATCCTCGACACCACAGACAATCACTGGTACATCAAGAGCTGCAAATTCTGCGGCAAATTCACTTGGATCGGCTAAGTCTGATTTCGTTAAACAAATAATCGGCCGAAGATTGCCAACAAACGCGGCGACTAATGCACGCTCTACAAACCCCGAGCGTGGGGGTGGATCGGCAACCGCGCACACGATCAGCAGTTGATCGGCATTGGCCACCACAATGCGCTCATAGGGGTCAGTATCGTCAGCAGTTCTCCTTAATACAGAACTGCGCTCTGCCAGTTTCACAATCCGCGCTAATGAGCCAGCTCGACCGGAAGTATCACCCACAATGCCCACACGATCGCCGACCTCAATAGCGGTACGGCCTAATTCGCGGGCACGCATGCATACAATCGGAGTTTCAAGGTCTTCTTGTCCGTCTAAAACCACACCCCATCGGCCGCGGTCTTTGGTAATAACCATGCCGAACTTGGCATTGTCATGGGTTGGCCGATCTTTGGTACGCGGCCGTGACCGCTTGCTTGGGCGAATCTTGACATCGGATTCATCCCACGATGATGTTCTGCCGCTTGGACGTGCCACTACGAGTGTTGTCCTCCTTCGAGCATGCGCTCCCACATCGCTGCAAAATCTGGCAGCGTTTTTGCTGTTGTTTCGATATTTTCAACGGCTATGCCTGGCACAACCAGGCCCAAAATAGCACCTGCCGTTGCCATGCGATGATCCGCATAGGTCGACCATCTGCCACCATGAAGCCTAGCAGGAAGAATACGCAAGCCGTCGCCAAGCTGCTCGCAATGGCCACCAATATTGCCAAGCTCACGGCTTAATGCGGCAAGACGATCCGTTTCATGCCCGCGCAGATGCGCAATGCCGGTAATTCGAGACTCTGAATGTGCAAGTGCAGCAAGTGCGGCAACCGTTGGAGCCAGCTCACCAATATCGGACATGTCAATATTAATGCCACGTAAGGCACCGCCTGCAGGGCCAGTGACCTCCAAATCATAGCTTGCGCCTGTGCGAATCAGCTCAACACTGCAACCCATCGCTGTTAAAATACCGCGAATTGCATCGCCTGCCTGTGTGGTTTCGATTGGCCAGTGGCGGATGCGGATCGTGCCGCCAGTGACTGCAGCTGCTGCTAAAAACGGCGTGGCATTGGAGCAATCAGGCTCGATTGACCACTGACGTCCAGGAATTTCGGCAGGAAAGACCGTCCACTGATGCTCAATGGAAGTATCAACGCGAACGCCTGCTTTCCGCAGCATATCGACGGTCATCTCAATATGCGGCATGCTTGGAAGCTGTGCGCCTTCGTGGCGGACCGTAATCCCCGTGCGAAAACGCGGTGCGGCTAACAGCAATCCAGATACAAATTGTGACGATGCTGAAGCGTCAATCACAACTTGGCCACCTGCCACATCACCTGCGCCGCGAATTTGGAACGGCAAACGAGTGCCGGCAACCTCAATGCCTAAGGCCTGAAGCCCTGCAAAGGTACCACTCATTGGGCGGTTGCTGGCGTATTCGTCACCATTGAAGAAGACGGTTCCGTTGGCAAGGGCGGCCACAGGAGGCATAAAGCGCATGACTGTTCCAGCCAAGCCACACTCAATTTCACCGCCATGTAATGCTGCAGGTGGCGTGATTGTGATGGTGGTATTGGCAGGGTGAGTGGACTCTGGATCCATCGTCGCGGTTACCCCGAGTGCGCGCAGAGCATCGACCATTAAGGTGGTATCGCGGCTACGCAGCGCCCCATGCAAGATCGACGGTTTGCTGGCAAGGGCGGCAAGAATCAATGCGCGATTGGTCATAGATTTCGAACCAGGAACGGTAACCGTTGCGTTGATCGGTGCTAACGCGTATGGAGCCTGCCAATAAGAATCATGCGAGGTCTGTGACATATTCCTATCCTAAAGGTAAGCTGCGGCTTTGAAAACACTTCGCACGAGATTTTTCACTTGTCTCTTAGCTGCAAGCTGCTTGTCGACGCAGTTCGGGACAGTTTGCTGAGGCTTTTAGGCGAAGATTACTCGCGGAAATTTTCACAGCAACGCCGCAGCGGTGAGGAATTGACGAAGCCCCGCTGCAGCCCCGCTGCAGCCCTGCCGCAGCGATAACGCAGCATCGCTCCAGCGTCGTGAATCCGTTAGGAAGCCCTGCCGCAGCGATAACGCAGCCCCGCCGCAGCCCCTTAACCTGCAACGAGATCAACAAACTCTGCATTCAGGAGTGCTGCAAGATCCGTCGGCGCAATTTCCACATCAAGTCCTCGCCGACCACCTGAAACAAAAATAGTCTCGAATAACAACGCAGTTTCATCGATCACTGTCGGCAAGAGGTTTTTCTGACCAAGCGGGGAAATGCCTCCTGGAATATACCCAGACGATTTTTCAGCATCATGCGGATTCGCCATTGTCGCTTTAGAGACCTTGCAAGCAGCCGCTGCTTTTTTCAAACTCAGTTGAAAAGAAACCGGAATACAGGTAACCGCCAGCTGTCGTTTCGGACCCTTGCCAGCTGTGAGATCAATAACAAGTGTTTTAAACACTTGGTCAGGATCAATCCCAAGTGCCGCAGCCGCTTGTTCCCCAAAATTATCGGTGCCAGATTCAAAACTATGCACGCTATAAGACACATTTGCCTGATCAAGCAGAGCCAGCGCAGGGGTAGCCGCATGAGGTTTCTTTTTTCCCATGCATTCATTCCTACACGCTTTTATGCCAAATGCAACCTTGGGCATCGTTGGAACTTACCCTAAACAAAGCAGAAAAGTCTAAGATCGATTGCGGAACCACATTGAGACGCGAAGCCACACAACTCTCACTGTGGTCCTCAGACGTCAAACAATGACGTCGCATTGTGAACAGCAGTAGGGAGGTGGACACTACCGTAATGGCAACATCAAAGCATACTGAGCGTAAGCTCAAGCAACGCTTCGAACAAGAAGCACTTCCGCTGCTCGATCAGCTCTATGGCGGTGCGCTACGCATGACACGGAATCCTGCAGATGCAGAAGACCTGGTGCAAGAAACCTTTATTAAGGCATACCAAGCATTTGGTTCATTTACCGAAGGCACGAATTTAAAAGCGTGGCTGTATCGGATTATGACCAACACGTACATTAACTCTTATCGCAAAGCGCAACGCCAACCAATTCAAACCAGCGCTGATGATGTCACCGATTCACAGCTGCTGAATTCTTCCACGCATCGTGCAGTTGGTATGGAATCTGCCGAGGTTGAAGCACTGAAGCATATTCCAAACGAAACCATCTTGGAAATGATGAATGCGTTAAGTGATGATTATCGCATGGTGGTCTATTACGCCGATGTTGAAGGATTCGCCTACAAAGACATTGCAGAAATCCTCGACATTCCATTAGGCACCGTGATGTCGCGCCTGCATCGAGGAAGAAAACAACTGCGAAATGTGTTGAAGGATGTAGCAAAAGAATATGGCATCGCTGTTGAGAAGGATTAACAGCCAAAATAACGAAGCGAAACAATGGTGAGCAGGTATGACTGAAGAGTATGGGTTGCCCGAGACAGGTGGAGATCCGCGCGTAGACTGTGAGGATATTCATGTCTTCTTGTATCAGTTTGTTGATAAAGCAATGACTCCTGCTGAGCAAAAGCGTTTAGAAGCACATCTTGATATGTGCCCAGGCTGTGCAGAGGTGGTTGCAAATGAAGCGCAACTACGTGGAGTCTTGCAAAAGGTATGTGAATCTTCGGCGCCTTCGTCGTTGTGCGATCGCATTTTACAAGCCTTAAAGTTGTCGTAAGAGCGATCCTGGATAACAGTGGTGTAGCAGTTGCTGCACCACTTTTTGCGTATCACAGCTCTTGCTTGACGACGCTCACTGCGCCGCCAACAGGGCATAGGTACGTCTCGTGAGCATACGCATCGTAGATGCACAAAAGCCATGTGAGTGGCGTCCTCGAAATGAGAATGCCACGCACATGGCTTTTATTGAAATAGTCGTGGTAATGAATTACCAAACCGAGCATCGCTTAAGAATTTGGACGCTTACCGTGGTTTGCCTTCTTCTTACGACGATCCTTGCGCTTACGGCCACGCTGGCTCATAATTGTTCTCCTTTTTAAGGGTTATGGAGGGATGAACAGGACTCCACTTTACTTGTTAGGAGTAAAGCGTGGAAATCGCTGGGGACTTTAATCTTACACCGTTGTGCGGGAACGTCCACGAGTGCGGTTGTTCCGACGCTTCAAAGCACGACGCTCGTCCTCGCTCATGCCACCCCATACGCCAGCATCTTGGCCAGTTTCAAGTGCCCATGCTAAGCATTGTGATGTGACAGGGCAGCGGTTGCAGACCAATTTTGCGTTTGCAACCTGCGCTAATGCAGGACCTGAGTTACCTACTGGGAAGAATAACTCTGGGTCTTCGTCACGGCAGACGGCTTTGTGGCGCCAATCCATAATAATGCACTCCTTAGTACATGAAATGTCAGTTCTAGGTGAGGGCAGCAGTTTTATAAGCGCTGTTGCGAAAGATGCGTGCCACAGCGGATCGTCAAGGCTTGAAAAGTCGAGGCTTTATACAACAACGAATCCGGAAAGTGCTGACCTGTCGAGAAACCGTCTCGTTGTGTGATCTGTCCATGAATATTTCCATGTATTGCTAAATAAAGCTAGAGTTTACCGCTAAATTGTGACCAATGTCATATATGCATTATGGAAATATGGGCCATAACTTTCTCATTCCCCAAAAGGCTTTACCTGTAAAAAAACTTGCAAATAGTGATTTTCCTGCGCAAACGTAAAACACATTTTACTAACGATAAATCTTTAATTCGTCAAATTGTATCACCCCCAATCCCTCCCACTTTCCTATGTGCATATGTAGCATCGCACCATGATTCATTCTCCTGCTTTTTCTGAGGATGGGGGTAATCTTTGGTTTAGGGAAACCTGTAGATACCAGCAGTAACCCAAAAAATCTTCAATATTTATAATTACCCCCATTTCGCAGGTTTATCCCACTAAATAGTTGAAACTAGGGGGAGTATATACACAGACGCTTCCAGCTTTCTTTCAATCCCGACTACACTTGCACAGTATGAATACACCTGCCTCACGTCCTCCAACCCCAGTCTTGGCAGCTGTCGGCATTGCTGCAGTGCAATCACTGCTTGGCATCGCATACGCACTCGTGCTGATCGTGCGTGAATTACGTGGCTACCGAGATCCTGCATTAGTCTACGAATCCACCCAAGCGCACACATTTGTCGGCTACGGCTCAGCGATTTTCTTCCTCATCGTCTTTGGGACCGTCTTAATCGGCGGCTGGCTTTTAACAAAAGGACATCGCTGGGGACGCGGCCCTATCATCATGCTAGAAATGATTCTCGCCTTAAACACCTATTTCATGATCGGTGCCGGCCAGTACTTCCTCGCAGCTATCGTCGGGTTCAGCGCCGTAGCTGCACTCGCCCTGATGTTTAGTCCACCAGCGTTGGTATGGGCTTCGGAAACCTATGGCACAGGCAAATAAGTCACAACGGTTGTGCCTTGCTTTTCGACGAAAGCATCGCCAGCCAACTTCAACCCAATAGGGCCGTGATATCCACCGCGATCAAGCGGGATCTCACGGCTTTTTTCACCTGTATCCCATGATGCCATTGCAATACCTGCAGCAGTTGGATAGGCAAATTCTGCACCAACTGCAACTGGGGAACCGACAGCGTCGTCAAGCACATGCTCGATCTCTAATGTCAGCGGATGCAAAATATACAATCGCACACCATCAAACCAGGTAATATGATGTGGCAAATCACCACCATGTGCAATAAATACTGCATCTTCAGCAGTAGTCACCGCTGGCGCAGACGCTACTTCGATACTGCCAAGGAGTTCGCCCGCAGTGGAATAGCGTGAAATCGTCGGCGTTGGCCCAGGTGAATAGACCGCCACCGCGTCGGCACTTAGGGCAATGACCACCGACTGCGGAGCAAGTTCTGTTTCATGGGCAATTTCCGGTTTGCGAGAATCTTCAGGTGAGGTTTGTAACTGCCGCAACCACAATGATCCATCACAAATTTCAGTGAGCGCAAGATCTTCACTGCGCGTCCACGCCGATGTAATCGTGCAATCTTCATGCGGTTGCATATTCGGTTCCTGTTTGGCCTCTACCTCGCCATATTCAATAGTGCGCACCAAATCAGAGCGCCACAATTCCAGCCGCTGCGGTGCAATCGTGCCAACCCGATCATTTGATTCGAGATTCAAGGCTTCACTCGGAGCATTCGCAGATCGCGTATAGGCATACTGACCAGTATTTGCCCGCAGTGCCACAACATCGCCACAACCAACACCAGTGCGATAGGTTGCCACCACAGTGTCCCAAGCAGTGCCAAGCGAGCATAGCTGGTAATTACGCGAATATTCCCACACCACTTCACCTGTGAGCGGGTGATGAGCCTGCAAGCGCGAACCTTGGTCGGTGTTTTCCACTGTCATGACCAATCCGCCGGCAACTACCGGATTGGCGTTGGAGAAATCACCTGGATACCGTGCAGCTTCGGTATAGGCTGCTTGTGCTTTGGTCGCTGCCGGATATTCCACAAACGCCGTCGCTGCTGGCACCAGGTGTGACTGCCGAATCGGCGCACTCCACCAAGCTCCAGCAACAGCGAGCGTACTTACAACAACCAGACCTGCAGCAATACGGCGGTCACGAGACATACGTGAAGAATAATCAAGCATTAGCGACGAGTTGAACGGTTTCGAGTCGAACGGGATCGGGAAGTACTGCTACGTGTCGAGCGCTGGCCTGAGCTGCGCGTTCTGCTGGCAGGCACACGATTGCCAAACACCTTGCGCGCAGATCCAATATATTCTTGCGCGCTGTCTGGAATCGCCAACGCTTCATAAAACTCAGGTGAGGTACTAAACCAGCGTGGAGGTTCAGGGCGATCGAGCTCTAATTCGGTATCAATGGCCTTCCACTTGGACAATTCATCGTATCCAACTAGAGTCACCGCGATACCAGTGTGGCCAGCTCGACCAGTGCGCCCAATGCGATGCACATAGGTCATTGGATCATCTGGAGTCTGATAATTGACCACATGGGTGACATCATCAACATCGATACCGCGCGCAGCAACGTCGGTGGCGACCAAAATATCCACCATGCCCGCGCGAAATGCTTGTAGTGCTTGCTCTCTCGCGCCTTGACCTAAATCGCCATGCACTGCACCAACTAAGAAACCGCGCGTTGCTAAATCTTCGGCAACAGATGAAGCTGAACGCTTGGTGCGAGTGAAAATAATTGTCTTCCCACGGCCATGCGCTTGCAAAATGCGAGCAATGCAGGCAGGTTTATCCATCTGGTGTGATTGAAACACCACTTGTTCGGTGGAGGCATGCGTCGCTTTCGCATCTGGTTCTTCGGCGCGAATATGCACCGGTTGACGCAAGAAGGTCCGTGCTAATGTCAAGACCGGCCCTGGCATGGTGGCAGAGAACAGCATGGTTTGGTGGTCATGCGTTAATGCCGACAGCAGTTTTTCAATATCTGGGAAAAATCCCAAATCTAGCATTTCATCGGCTTCATCGAGCACTAAAATCGCTACCTGATCCAGGCGCAACACTCCACGCTGATGTAAATCTAACAGACGCCCTGGGGTACCGATTACCACATCAGTGCCCTTGTTCAGCAAGGCTTCTTGCTCTTCAATCGGGCGACCACCATATAACGTCGCAATGCGCAATGGCGTGTATTTTGCAGCTTTTGTAAAGTCGTCACTTACTTGCACCGCTAATTCGCGCGTTGGCACCACCACCAGTGCTCGCGGCGTCCCATCAAGCTCGGCAACGTCTGCTGCATCAAAGACTCGATCAAGCAACGGAACACCGAAACCATACGTCTTGCCCATACCGGTGCGCGCCTGCCCAATGAGATCACGCCCATCAAGTGCAATCGGTAACGTCAATTCTTGAATCGCAAAGGTCCGCGTAATACCAAGTTCTGCGAGTGCGCGGGTAATTTCAGCTGCCACACCAAGTTCAAAGAACGTCGGTTGGGTTCCTAAAGTATTCACCTTTTCGATAGTACTGTTTTTATGAGGGATTTTGTAAGTAACTACGGTTAGTATTGCCCCCAACACTGCCATTTATGACTAAGATCGTAATATCAGTGCACTTGCTGCCCGAACTGCAGGCGCATTGTCGTACACACGCAACACCTTGTGCATAACAGGTGTAAGAGAAAAGGAAACGCTTATGGTCATCACAATTGGATTTATCGATTCACCACGTGAACTGATTATTAAAAACTCCCAAACCCAAGAAGAAGTCACCGCGACTGTGCAAGAAGGCTTGGCCGACGCCGCCAGCGTATTGCAATTCCAAGACGATAAAGGCCGCCGTTTCTTAGTGCGCAGCAACCAGGTTGCGTATGTACAAATTGGTGAGGATGCACAACGTACCGTTGGCTTTGCTGGCGTTACCGAATCCTAACACCACTTTTCACCGACGAGCGAGACCATAATGCGCGATCAACAAGTACCTCAGCACTTCTCACTACGCACTGCGTTTGCCGAGTTCGTGGCACTGTATGGCTGGCGTGCGTATGCCATCCCAGTGCTCACAATTATTACGATTTGGGTGCTTGTCGACGTTTTCACCAGTCCAGCTTCTTCCACTTCCGCACAATCAGGCAGCACAGTTGTCACTCAAACTGTCACCGAGCAGGTTGCGGCAGAGCACGATCATGAGCACGGTCCAAATCCAGCGACGATGACTCAAGAGATCCGTAATAAAACCGCTTTGCCGCCAGGAGATCCTTTTACCATTAAAGGGGCAGGGAAATTCCGCGTCGTCGGCACGCCTGGGGCAGCAGCAGGGAAGGGCGAAGAACGGACAATCCGTTATATTACTGAGGTCGAAGAGGGCATTGATACCTCCGCCTATGGCGGTGATGAGGCTTTTGCCAAACTCGTTGATGCCACACTTACCAGCGTGAATGGTTGGACGCATGATCCGAGATTCCGCTTTGAGCACATCGAACTTACGCCAGGAGTTGAACCAGACTTGCGTATTCAACTCACCAGTGTACAAACCACTCACGAAAGCTGTGGTGTGAGTATTGATATGGAAACTTCTTGTTTCTTTGGTATCGGCAACCGTGTGATTATTAATGAATCCAGGTGGGTCCGTGGTGCTGGCACTTTTGAAGGTGATCTTGGACGCTACCGTCAATATCTGATTAACCACGAAGTTGGTCATGGAATTGGCTACGGCCTGCATGAACCATGCGGTGGTCAAGGCGAATTAGCGCCAGTGATGATGCAACAAACAATTAGTTTGAGCAATTCTGAACTCTTTACTATCGACCCAAATGAAGTTTATAAAGACGATGGACTTGTCTGCCGTGCAAATCCATGGCCATATCCATTGATTTAACCTCGCGACATCCGTGCTAGCTTGAAGGAAGCATCCGCTATGGTAACCGATCCACAGATACCAGAAATTACTCCGCATGGAGTTCCCGATGCTGTGCGAGATGTCTTCCATCTCGCACCACATATCCCAGCTCAGCGCATGGGAGTCGCGTGGGATTACGGCTGGCGCATTGCTGATACCGTGATCATGCCCGTGATTCACACCAACCGTGCGGCGCTAAGTTCACGCATCCGCGAACATTTAAGCGTGCCAGGAGTTCGCATTGTTCGCCCAGTGCGTACCTCAGATGGTCGATTCATCAACGGCGGCTGGCGAGCATCGACCTGGGTTGCGGGATCCATTGCGCGCCGGGTAGATGAAACTGTTGCAGCGGCATTACGGCTTGACGAAAGTTTTGCAGAACATGCAATCCCTGAAAGCCTCCAAAATGTGCATGGTAACGATGCATTTACTCGGGCTGATCAATGTGCGTGGAATGAGCATGACGATGGATTAGCCGACTTTGATCCGGAAATTCCTGCGCAAGAAGCAGCCTATGATTTGATTCGTAGACTTCGGCGTCGTCTGCGCCCACTTGCTGATGTACCAGTCCAGCTGACACATAGTGATATGTTTGCTACGACTATTTATTCTGGCCAGCACGCACCCACGGTGACGGATTTTGCCCTCAGCCTGCATCCATTCGGTACGACAGCGGCACAAACGATGATTGATGCCTTATTGAATAATGCGGTCGATGTTAATATCTTACGCAGGTATCGACACCTGGCACACCTTGATCAATTACTTATTCGCGCCTTATTGTATCGGCTCTATGTTCATGCCTTTCACCCCGGCGCAACTGCAAATACTGGAACGAACCTGCAGTGGCTCACCCCAATTGTCCTGCAGCATATTGATGGATAATCATGCACCTACCACCACATACTGATGCACCGCCAAGCGGTGCTGTTACGACTGTCACTAATACCGCTGATACCGCTGGGAATGATCACCGTGTGAAACTCATTCCACCTGTCCCAACGGTGCGTCTCTACCGTGAACAGCACAACATTCCCGAACACCAGTGGGACAACGATTTGTATCGTCTCCGCACTGGCCATTGGAAACTTACAGGTGAGGCAGGCACGGGCGTATCATCCCTGCTCATCGATACGGCGATTGCGTGTCTTGATGATGGTGTTTTGCCTGACGAAATTATGATCATTGCGCCTTCAAAATCGTCTGCATCACGATTACATGCGCAGCTCGTGCAACGACTGGGCACACGCCACTATGGTGCTGCTCAAACAACTGTGCGCAGTGTTCACTCCGCAGCGTTTGAATTGTTGCGTAAATTTGAAGGCGATTCTTTACGTCTGCTGACAGGTGCTGAACAAGACGCCATTATGGGCGAAATGCTGCGTAATGAGTCGAAAATACGGCAAGTTAGCCACTGGCCGGCAGAGATCCGAAATGCCGTTCCGTTAAAAGGATTCGCTCTCGCAGTTCGTGATTTCCTTCTTCGTGCAGTCGAACGTGGTTGCGATGCAGCTCAGCTGAAAGCTATTGGCGAGCAATTCGACCGCCCAATATGGTCCAGTGCAGCGGCCTTTCTAACTGAATATAGACAGGTTATGGCTCTTTCTGGCGCGCATGTGGTGAGTGCCGCTGAGCTTATGCATAAAGTGCTTGCCCACGATCTTTCCTCCACAGGCGTCAAAGTGCTGTTGGTTGATGATGCTCAGCATCTTGATCCGCAATCTGCCGCCTTTTTACAGGAATTACGCTTGCATACTCAGTTTTCTGTAATTGCAGGTAATCTTGAGCATTCCATTTATCATTTCCGCGGCGCCCGACCTGAGTTTTTGCAAGATTATCAGCCTGAGCACCAGCTGCATCTGACCCAATCATTCCGCAAGCCAACGAGCACAACGATTACGACGTTTTCGCGCGAGCAAGATCTTGCAGTTGGCGTCGCCGATGCTTTACGACGCGCTCACCTAGAACAATCTCTCCCGTGGAATCAAATGGCCGTATTGGTGCGCCACACCGGCCAGCGTGAGGAGATCCGGCGAGCCTTACTTGCCGCTGGAGTGCCAGTCACCACTGAAACAACTGCACGTGTGCTCCAAAATAATCACTTGGTTGAAGCGCTAATCACCGCGATTGAAAGTGCACGTCATGGCGGAAGTATAAGCCAGTTTGAGGCTCTCTGTATCAGCCCAATCGGTGGTGCTGATCCAGTGATTTTACGCAGGTTGTTACGAGGATTACGCCTTGCTGAATTGCGTCGAGTGCGTGCACATGGTGATGATACATCTGATGCACCACTACGTGTAGCACTTGAGGTGTTGGCGAGCTATGCGCGTGAAGCAACCATTGATTCTGAGCTGCAAGCTTTGTTGGAAGAAACCATCAGTGAACGTGAGTATCAGATTCTCGAGCGGATTCGCGCAGTTATCCAAGCAGCCCAAATTGAGGGCAGCGTGGAAGAAATCTTGTGGAATACCTGGGATGTAACTGGTCTGGGGAATCACCTCTTAGCCGTGAGCTTAAGAGGCGGATCAGCTGGTTCACAAGCAGATCATGATCTTGATGCCATGATGGCATTATTTGATGCTGCTGGTGATTACGCTGAGCGCCAGCCACATGCCGGTATTGATGCGTTTATTGAGCATATTCGCGCCCAAGAAATTGCCACCAATGTGCGTGATCGTCGACTTGTTGCGCCAGATGCCGTCACCTTAATAACTGCGCACAGCGCCAGTGGCTTGCAATGGGATACAGTAATTGTTGCTGGTGCCCAAGAAGGCCTGTGGCCTGATTTCCGTGAAACGGGCGATTTATTCCAACAAGAAGAATTATTGGAATATTTAGATGAACAGATTCCACCTGGCACCCCAGTTTCGCGTAACCACGAGCGTTTAGCAGAAGAACGACGACTGTTCCGGATGTGCTGTTCACGCGCAACCGGATCATTATCGGTAATGGTGGTTTCTGCACCAGATAGTGATGAAGCCATTGAGCCTTCTCGGTTTGTTCATGAATTGCAGGTCGCAATTACTCAAGCAGAACCAGAGGTAGAAGAAGCTCGCTTCGATGGCACTGTAGAAACACCTTCACTCCGGCTACTTGCGCCTGAGACGATCATTGCTGAGCTGCGTCGTGTTGTACAAGATCCGACACAAGATGCCACCACCCAAGAACAAGCGGCACGCCAACTTGCGCGCCTTGCGAATGCCGGTGTCCCAGGTGCACATGTTGAGCAGTGGTGGGGTTATGGTGGAGTTTCTACCGAAGAACCATTACAGGTACGTGCATTATCACCATCAAAAATTAACCAGGCTTTGCAGTGTCCACTACATGCCGTACTGGGGCAAGCGTTTGAAGAGTTTGAGGCATCAGATACATTACTGCGCGGTAGTTTATTGCATGCTGCGGCTGAAGCCTATGGCAATGGTGCAGATCCAGAGGTCGTGCGGCTCCTTGTTGCGCATACGTACCAGCGCTTATTCAATAATCCTGCATGGCAGCAAGATGCAAAATTTCAGGAGTTTATGCAAACCCTTGAGCAGTTGGAACAATGGGTAAAAGAGCGTGAGTCCTTCGATGCGGTTGCCAAAAACGAAATCATGCTAGATGTCAGCATTTCGGAGAAGGTGCACATTCAAGGCCGAATTGACAGGCTTGAGCAAAATAGCAACGGCAGTTGCCTTATCATTGATTTCAAAACTGGTAAGTCTGCCATAACCGCACCAAAAGCGGAAGAGCATAAGCAGCTATTGGCATATCAGTTGGCGCTCCACCACGGCCAGATGCGAGAACATGAAATTGTCACTGGTGAAGGGCTCAAAGTTGAAGCTGCTGAGTTAGTGTATCCAGAGATCCTGGTATACCGTGCCGTTAAGGTACTCAAGCAAAACGCGAAAACTCCTGCTGAACTTGCAGAATTTGCCGAATCTTTAGAACAACTATATGAGGACTTAACAGGTCCTACACTTCGGACACAACGATCAGAACTGTGCGACCACTGTACGTTGACCCATGTGTGCCCAACGCAACAAGGATTGCGATTAACGCCACTTCCAACCACTGAGGAGCAGCTATGAGCATGCGCGCTGAATCACCAGTCTCACCTGAAGAATTATCGCGATGGTTGGGGCAAAAATTTCCACCGACGCCGCAACAAGCATCAGTGATTGAACACCCACTGGAACCTTTATTGGTGGTTGCTGGTGCAGGTGCTGGCAAAACCGAAACAATGGCGGCAAGGGTCGTCTGGCAAGTCGCAAATGGCATGCTCGATCCTGATCGCGTCATCGGTCTCACCTTTACCAGAAAAGCTGCCCAACAATTGGCGCAACGTATGCGAACACGTTTAGTCCAACTTGCGGGTATTCCGCAATTGCAGCAGTTGGATCCAACTGGGCAATTAGCCCAACGATTACGTTCAAGTCAGCCGCAGGCGATGACCTATGACGCTTTTGCCGGTCAAATCGTTGCAGAATTTGGTCTCTTATTGCCGGTGGAACCGCAGTCACGCATTATTTCACAGACTGAGCTGTATATGATTGCCTCCGATGTGGTTCGGGAATATCAAGGCCCACTGCATTCGGATAAAGCATTCTCAACGGTAGTTGAGAGGTTAGTGGCGTTATCCTCTGAGATGGATAATCACATGGTTGATGCAGCCGATATTCTGGAAGAATCACGAGCATTCGTGGAATATATTGATGAGCGTCCACGTCGTTCAAACCAGGGTAAAAAGTTGAATGGTGACATGATGCAATATCGTACCGCTCAACTTGTACGTGCTGAATATCTACCATTGGTGAAGAAACTCAAAGAAACCTTGAGTGAACGTAATTTGATGACATTTGGCGAACAAATGAGCATTGCGGCACGGTTGGCTCAGGAACATCCGCTGGTGCGTAAGCATTTTAGGCAGCGCTATGATGCAATTTTCCTCGATGAATATCAAGATACTTCGCATGCACAGCGCATCTTATTATCGAGCTTATTTGCAGGTTGTGCGGTGACCGCAGTGGGCGATCCAATGCAATCTATTTATGGTTGGCGTGGTGCAACAGCGGCTAATCTTGATCGGTTTATGACTGACTTCGTCGCACCGTATGAGCCACCAGCGCAGAAAAAAGAATTGACCATGAGTTTCCGCAATCCATCTGCGGTATTGGAAATGGCAAATACCGTCGCTAATGCTGTTTTAGGGCCACCGACGGATAGCCGTCGACCAGTGCAACCTTTAGTGTCCGTGCCGAATCGCGAAGCAGGCACTGTGGAATTGGGATTCTATGCCACCAAAGAAGAAGAAATCGCTGCGGTGGCACAAAACGTAGCCAAGGTTTATCAGCAGCGTGATCGTACTGAGCCGTTTACTGCTGCAGTATTGGTGCGAAAAAATTATCATATGGCGCCGATAGCAGCGGCATTGCGGATGGCTGGTGTACCAGTGGAAATTGTGGGATCAGAAGCATTACTGGATATTCCAGAAATCGCTGATCTCGTGGCTATTGCTACGGTGCTGATCCGACCATATGATTCCCCTGCGGCTTTGCGTGTCCTCACCTCGCCAATGGTGGGATTAGGCATGGCAGATATTTTGCAGTTAGCCCGCCGCAGCAAGCAATTGAGCAGGCAGATGCAAGATCCGCATGATACCAACGGTGACACAGCGGATGTTGAATCGCTGAGCCCAGAAGATCAACTGCGCGCAAGCTTAGAAGCATTAATCCCAACCCGACCAGACTTGATGGTGGGATTAGGCGATGTACTAGCAGATCTTGGCGACGCCGCAGGGTATTCTCCTACAGGACTTGCACGTTTGCGGAAGTTAGGAAGCCAGTTACGCGAATTGCGTACCTACGCGTTGGGCTATAATTTGCCAGAATTATTTGTTGCCATTGAACAAGTCATGGGTATCCGCACGGAGATCCTGGCGCGCGAAAACCCTTATGCAGATGGAGCTGCCGGACTTTCCCATCTGGAACGCTTCTATGAAGAAGTTCAACAATTCGCTGCGATTCCGGGAGCCAGCCTGCCAAAATTCCTAGACTATCTCACACAAGCTCGCACGCACGATAAAGGCCTTTCCGCTGGCGAAGTACGCGTAAATGCTGAGCGAGTGCAGATTATGACGGTCCATAAAGCCAAAGGTTTGGAGTGGCAGTATGTCTATGTCGTGCATGCGGATAGCTCTACCTATGACAATAAAACTACGACATGGGTAAAAAATGAAGCCATACTACCGTCTACGTTGCGCGGCGATGCACGAGAAAATGATGAAGGTTTAGGTATGCCGGTATTTGAACCCGATGACGCTTGGGATCGCAAAGAGCTGGAAGTAGAATTAAAAGCGCATATGGCGGAGTTCAAAGAGGTTGCTGGAGAAGAAACCATCCGGCTGTTTTATGTTGCCCTAACGCGCGCGGAAACATATTTAAGTATTACTGGTTCGGCAGATCCGACGAAGTCAAGGACAGTGAAACCGTATCAGCAGTTGGAATTGCTCAAACAGCACTACCCAGCATCGGTAGTTGCGTGGGCAGAATCTGGCGCTGCATCAGACGATGTTGATGAAGCAGCTGCAGCATCGGCGAATAAATATTTCCCATCTAAGGGGCTTGAACTCGTCGCAAAGCGCCTTGCACCTGCGGTAACAAAGGTCAAGGCTGCGTATGAGCAACTGCCTGAATATCGAGATGAGAAAGAAATTTATCAGCTCTGGGAACGCGACGTGACGGCATTAATCGAAGAGCATGAACGCCACGCTGCCGCAACGGTGAATGTGCCTTTGTCGAACCAACTCACCGCGACTGATATTGTGGCATTCCAGACCAATCCAGAGCAGTTCGCCCGCCGACAACGTCGTCCAATTCCATTTAAGCCAAATGCATATGCCAAGCGTGGCACAGGTTTCCATGCGTGGTTGGAACATCGTTTCGCCGCACAGGATTTATTCGCCGACACCGTGGATGAGGCAGCAGTCGAAGATCCTATCTTGATTGAACTGCAGCAAAAGTTCCTCGCAAGCCCGTGGGCAGATCGCACGCCTACGTATGTGGAGCATCCATTTGAAGTGCTCATTGATGGCGTAATGATCCGCGGACGCATGGATGCGATTTTTGCGCAGCCTGATGGCAGTTGGCTGATTGTCGACTGGAAAACGGGTAAATCGCCAAATGCGCGAGAATTACATGATGTGCGAGTGCAGTTGGCCATGTATCGCATCGCGTGGGCAAAAATGCAGCAATGCGATCCTGCGAATGTGCAGTGTGCATTTTATTATGTGCGCGATGAGAAGTTGCTTGAGGTGGCGGATCTTCCTGATGAGGCAGAAATCGCCAAGCTGATGCGGCTGAAGGCAGAAGATTAGAGAGCCAGACTCATACGCCTAGGTTAGACTATCGTAAGAATACATATTTTCGGGTTGAAGGATCTTCATGCTACAGCGATTACCGGATCGGTTCCGTAACGATGCACCGCATATCGACATTCCGGATCATATTTTGTTAAATGTGATCCGAATGCCGACAAGCGAACAGGCGAGTCCAGTTCGTTTGATTGCGCGGCGCTTCGCCATAGCATTACTGCTGCTGCTGGGCGTGACGCTGTTGGCGTATTTAGACAAAGGCGGGTACTCCGAGCCTTTGACCTTCATCGATGCTTTGTATTATTCGGCAGTTTCGTTGTCTACCACAGGTTATGGCGATATCACTCCGGTGACTCAGTTCGCCCGCCTGGTCAATATTTTCATTGTGACCCCGCTGCGCATAGCATTCGTGATTTTGCTGGTCGGTACCACCTTATCGGTGCTGACAGAAGAATCACGTAAAGCATGGCAAATTCAACGTTGGAGGAAAAAATTGCGGAACCATACCATTGTGATTGGTTACGGCACCAAGGGGCGCTCTGCCGTGGCGGCATTGCTTGCCGACGGTGTCTCGCCGAAAGAAATTGTGGTTATTGACACCGATCGCTCGGCTTTAGATGTTGCAGAATCACAAGGTTTGGTAACGGTGATCGGTTCCGCAACTCGTTCTGATGTGCTGAAACTAGCAGGTGTTTCCAAAGCGAAAGCTATTGTCGTCGCTCCTTCGATTGACGATACAGCTGTGCTTGTGACCTTGTCAGTTCGTGAATTAGCACCTTCTGCTTGGATCGTTGCCAGTGTGCGCGAAAGTGAAAACCAGCACCTCTTAGAGCAATCTGGTGCCGATTCCGTGGTGATTTCCTCCGAAACAGCCGGTCGCATGTTAGGTCTGGCAACAGTAACACCATCAGTGGTGGAGATGATGGAAGATCTGCTTTCTCCAGACGAAGGTTTCTCGGTTGCCGAACGCCCAGTTGCTGAAGATGAAGTTGGTGCCAACCCACGTCACTTGGCCGATATTGTTCTCGGCGTTGTGCGTTCTGGAGAACTGTTCCGTATTGATTCTTTAGAAGCTGAAACCGTTGAACCTGGAGATCGTTTGCTCTATGTGCGTCGCGTGTTTAGCGAGGAATACAAAGAGCAAGCCTAAATGGCTGGTATCGGTGAGCAACGAGCAGTTGATATTCACCGAGTGAGAATACGCATGATGATCAGTGCCAATGAATACGTGCATGCACACTGAAGTAACGCTCTGGCATTGATCCTGCTGATTCAGCATGCGTATTAATCGTGTTCTGTGAGGTCAGCATTCGCATATACCACAAGCTCCTCGTGTATCTGATGCCACGATATTGTCAATTCTTGCAGCTTGTGGCATTGACGAGCGCATGGAACATAGTTGGCGTAGGCTCATAACTTTGAGATAGACGAGAAGGATATGGGAACCATGATTGATCTCAGCCACCTAGATGACGATCAGCGTCTGGCTGCAACCGCGCCACGCGGGCCAGTTGCGATCTTAGCTGGTGCAGGTACTGGTAAAACACGTACCATCACCTATCGTTTGGCCTATCTGATTGATCAGGGGTTCACCAGCCCACAGCGAGTCATGGCCGTAACATTTACCAAACGGGCTGCTGCTGAGATGGTTCAGCGTATTCGGCAGATGGGTATTGGTGGGGTACAGGCGCGAACATTCCACGCTGCTGCTTTTAAGCAGTTAAGCTATTTTTGGCCTAAAATTGCAGGCAATAATCTTCCGTGGCGATTAGTGGATAAAAAATTTCCGCTGATTCGCCAAGCCGCACACGAAGTGGGGATTCGTACCACACCGGAACACCTACGCGATTTACTCAGTGAAATTGAATGGGCCAAGTCTTCGCTTGTGCTTCCTGAAACATATGCGGAAAAAGCAAGTCATCGTAGCCTGCCGGATGATCCGGATACCATTGCGAAGGTCTTTCAACGCTATGAACAGCTCAAAACTACCCCTGAAGGCATGCTGCTGGATTATGATGACTTACTTATTCACGTTGCAGGGGCATTGACGCGCTCACCAGCAATCGCAGAGGAATTTCGAGAACAATATCGTACCTTTGTCGTTGATGAGTATCAGGACGTGACTCCACTGCAACAGCGCGTATTAGAGGCATGGCTTGGTGATCGCGATGATCTGACCGTTGTGGGAGATGCCAACCAGACCATTTATTCGTTCACCGGTGCAACTCCTGACTACCTGCTTAATTTCGAGCGCACCTATCCGCACGCCACCGTCGTCAAGCTGCAACGTGATTACCGTTCCACCCCGGAGGTCACAGAGCTGGCCAATACTGTGATCGATCAGGCAACTGGGCGCATGGCCAAAACGCGTTTGCGACTGCAAGGCATGCGTAAATCTGGACCGAAGCCGGTCTTTACTGCCTATGATGATGAATCTGCCGAAGCTCGCGGTGTGGCGCGTCGCATTCAGCAGCTGTTGCGCGATGGGGTGCCTGCCAGTGAAATCGCGATTTTGTACCGTATCAATGCTCAGTCGGCGGTATTCGAGCAAGCCTTGGAATCGGCAGGCATTATCTACCAGGTGCGCGGCGGCGAGGAATTTTTCCAACGCAGGGAAATCCAGCAGGCCATGACTGCGTTACGCAACCTTGCTCAGCGCGATGACCTGCCACCAGAAGCAGTTGGGCCAGAGATTCATCGCTTGGTGCGCGCTGCACTCGCGCCACTTGGGTTTGGTCCAGAAGAACCAACTGGTACTCAGGCACGCGAGCGTTGGCAATCGTTTCAAGCGTTAGTGTCATTAACGGAACAATTAGGCCATACCATTCCAGATCTGACTCTGCCTGGATTATTGCTCCAATTGCAGCAGCGTGCCGAAGCAAAACATCCACCTGTGATGAATGGTGTCACGCTTGCCTCATTGCATGCGGCAAAAGGTTTGGAATGGGATGCAGTATTTTTAGTGGGCTTAACTGAAGGATCGTTGCCAATTAGTCATGCGATTAAAGCAGGAGATGCTGCCATTGAGGAAGAACGTCGCCTGTTTTATGTTGGTGTGACGCGTGCGCGAGAGTACTTATTCCATTCGTGGGCGTTTGCGCGTCAAGAAGGTGGACGCAAAAGTCGCAAGCGCACGCGCTTTTTAGACACAATTGTGGCGGATCCGCCAACGCGCGAGATACCTGCGAAAGTCGTGCATGCGCACGTCTGCCAAGCATGCGGGCAAATGCTGACGACTCCTGCGCAACGTGTGGTGAAGCGCTGTGATGATTGTCCATCACCTGCACGTATGGATGTCTATGAAGCGTTGCGTCAATGGCGCAGTGCTACTGCACAGGAACAGAAAGTACCGGCTTATATTATTTTCACCGACGCTACCTTATTAGCGATCGCAGAACAGCTGCCAACAGATGAAGCGGGATTGTTGACTATCTCTGGGATTGGTCCGGTCAAAGTGGAACGCTTTGGTGCTGAACTGTTAGCAGTTATTGCAGCAACTACGTCAGTAAATGAGGCCGGATCGGATAGTTGAGACCAGGTGGCTCGTGGTGGTACGAATACAAGTGCTGGTGATTGTGCCACCACTTTCCTTGTACTTTTTCGCCGCTGAGTTTTAGGTTACGTTCTGGTTACTCCAGCAGAAATAGCACAAGGAGTGTTGCTGGACTATTTGTTCGTGTTCGTAGCCATAGAATGGTGAAAATTCTATTGTGCGTCCTATTAAGGCAGGACCTAGTTCTGCTGTGCTGAAGAATCGGAGCAGGGTACTGGCAATCGCATAGTCGAGTACTGGGTTTGGACTGTAATCGTCGGCTAGTGCGTATGCAGCTTGTCGCCAGTAGGGATCTTCATCGGTATGGTGCAGATGGCTGCATTGCAGGCATGACCCTTGATGCTCCCAACGCACGGGCCCTACTATGGCAGATGTTTGGAATCGGGATACGGGGATAACACATGGATGTTGGTAGCATTGTTGCAACGCGTGCGGCGAATAATTGATCCTTCCAACTGGTATCAGCACAGTTTGCGCATCGAGTGTATCGAAGAGCGCTGAGAATTGATGAAGCGTGGAGCATCGTTGCACCTGATGTCCGGCACACCGTAATGCTTGTGCCAAAAGATTCACTACTACACCGCGTCCGAGCAGTACAACCGAAAGGCGCTGCGCGGGGATAAGCACGCCGTGGTAGCGCAGATCGTCGAGAAGCAGTTGGGCGGTGGCTATCGGCATCCCAGCGGTGACTAATTGTTGATGAATGCTGCTTACAGTGCTCGAATCTGACAGCGTATTGAAGATTTCGCACACGCGGGTTTGCAAGGCTGGCGCAATCGGGAACACACCGTCTGTCGCGGCATTGACACCGCATTGGATCATATCTGCACCGCGCGGGATAAGCTGTGCCGTCGGCCGCAAGCGTACGAGAGTATGATCGCCGTTCATAGTTATATTTCAACACAGCTGGCCAAGCGTGTCATGTGAACTTGCAAAATTTTTTCCCCACACCGCCTATGATGAGGTGATATGAATATCGATGGCGTTGAGGTTCGCATTATTACCAGTGCCCGCCGACAGAAAACTGTGCAGGCACGGTGGGAGAATGGCGCAATCATCATCCGAATGCCAGCGCATCTTTCGAGTGCTCGGCAACATGAGATCGCCGCTGATATGGTGGCAAAACTGCGCAAGCGGCAAGATTCCACTCGACGCAGTGATGCAGATTTAGCCGAGCGCGCAGCACAGCTAAATGCGGAAGTATTAGAGTCAAAAGCACGCTTGACGACGATTCGGTGGGTGCATAATCAGACCACCCGTTGGGGATCCTGTACACCTGCAACCGGGGAGATTAGGATTTCTGATCGGCTCCAGGAAGTACCCGATTATGTCCTTGATGCAGTAATTGTGCATGAGCTGGTACATACGTTCATTCATTCGGGACATTCCGCAGAATTTTGGGAGTATGCGAATCGCGCAGCTCATGCACAACGTGCAGCAGGATTTTTAGAAGCGTGGGGAAGATTCCACTGATCTATTAAGTACTCATCGCAATGAGTTCTTCGACAAATCCTGGTGCCGGGTGGTTGAGAATATTTTCGGGAGTATCAAACTGTTGAACTTTGCCGTCGTGAAGCACTAATACTTTCGAACTCATCGAAAGTGCTTCGCGAATATCATGGGTGATAAACACAATGGTCAGGCCGAGTTGTTGCTGCCATTTCTTTAAGTCTTTTTGCAGCTGATAGCGCGTAATTGCATCAACTGCGCCAAAAGGCTCATCCATGAGTAGGCAGCCTGGTTTGGAGGCATAGGCGCGGGCGATGCCAACGCGTTGTGCTTGTCCACCAGAAATCTCATGTGGGAAACGGTCCACGATATCTGCTGATAACTGGAAGGTTTCGAGAAGTTCTTGAATGCGTGTGGCTTTTTGCTCCGCTGAATACTCCATGAGGTCGAGTACATAGGAAATATTTTCACCTACCGTGAGGTGCGGGAATAATACGTTTCCTTGAATGCTGTAGCCAATTTTGCGACGCAGCTTCACGGCGTCTTGCGATTGCACGGATTCACCCTCAACCAGCACGTCGCCAGAATTAGGGATGACCAGGCCGTTGATCATTTTCATGATTGTGGTTTTGCCAGATCCGGAGGAGCCGACGATGCTGATGAACTCACCGGAGTTGATTATCAGAGAAAAATCTTCGACAATTTTCGTCGCGCCGTAGGCGTGGGAAACGTGATCAAAACGAATGGTTGTCATTACTGAGCTCCTAGTGAAGTGTAAAATTCTGCAGCGACATCACTGGCGGTGCGTTTGTTGATCTCAACCTCGTAGTTCAATCGTGCCATGGTTGGCTCGTCGATAACGTCTTCGAGTTTCTTTAAGGCTTCAGCAACTTCTGGGTGCGTCATCCAAAACTCGGTGGTGCCAAGCAAACCAGCACGGTAGGAAGGATAGAATTCAAGATCGTCTTTTAAAACCACCAAGTTTGGATCACTCGTTTGGCCATCGGTGGTAAAGACCGTGATGACATCGATGCGATTATCCAGCAGTGCTTGATATTTCAACCCGTTATCCATATCCACACGCTTTGCGAAGTTCATGTGGTAGAAATCGGTCAAGGCACGGTAGCCGTCTTCACGCTCGAAGAAGTCATATTCAGCGCCAAAGGAAAGCTTGGAAGATACCTTCTGCAAATCACTGAAGGTGCGAAGGTTATAGCGCTCTGCGGTTTCGCGAGAAACGCCCAGTGCATAGGTGTTATTAAAGCCGAACATTGGGCCATAGGTTTGGCCGAATGCTGCATCTAACTCTGTATTAAGGGTATCGAAGCGATCTTCGGAATAGGCATCTTCACGCTTTAATACAACCTGCCAGGTGGTACCAGTGTATTCCGGATAGAGATCGAAATCGCCAGCCTGCATGCCCTTTTGAATATTTGAGGTACCGCCGCCAACGCCATCGGTCACATTTACGGTGTAGCCAGTATTCGATTCGATGGTGCGCTTGACCAGTTGTCCAAGAATGAGTCCTTCAGTCATTGGTTTGGTGGCCAATTCAATGGTCTTGGTCGATTCCGTTCGCAGTGCGCTGGCGCCGGTTGCGATGAGGCTAATAATTGCGACTACTGCCAGAATCTTTGACGTGCGACGACGACGCTGCGTGGTGGTCGTCAAGCCACGTTGCACGATCGCTAAAACCGCGTCAGCCAAAATTGCCAACAGCGCTACTAAAATGGAGCCAGTAATAATTAACTGCTGGTTACCAGTGGTAATGCCACGGTAAATGACAACACCTAAACCGCCAGCACCCACAAACGACGCAATACCGGTTAATGCGATGGTCATCGTGACGACCAATCGAGCAGAGGAAATAATCGCTGGTAATGCCAGTGGGAATGCCACCGTTCTAAAAACTTGGGAAGGTGTCGCACCCATGCCTTCGGCAGCTTCGATCAAGGCAGGATTAATTTCTCGCAAACTGGTATAAGTGGTGCGAACAATTGGCATTAAGCCATAGACGACCAGCGCGATCACCGCGGTGGTATTACCGATACCAGTGAGGGTAATCAAAACACCAAGTAAGGCGATTGATGGAATGGTATAGGCAATATTGACCAAGGAGATGACACCTTGTGCAAGTTTTGGACGGTGCGAAAGCCAAATACCAACTAAGATGCCCGCAACCGTCGCGATTGCGGCGGAACCCAGTGCAAGTATTAAGTGTTCGGCAACGAGATGAGCATAAAAATTCATCAACGTTCCTTTCTAGTTTTACGAATACTAGTTACTGCAACAGGCTTGATGCTGGAATAATTCCCAAACTGCAACGCCGGATGGGCGGAATTGCGAGAATCTTGCTTGGGTGCGTTGGTAGGCATGTAAGGGTTTTACGAGGTCAGTCGCAATATGGCATGTGTGCATGCGGCTGAGATTGGCATGCGTTTCAGACAGGGGAGTGTTGCTGCTGGGCAGTGATGAGCCTGGAACGGCGAATGCCAATGCTCCTGAAGTACAACTGTTCCTGCGGCGTTCCCTGCGTCGTTCATGTTTTTGTGCGGTAAGTGCTAGGAGATGGTGCTGCCGTAGCTGCAGATCCATTGCGCGCAATCGGATGTTATGGGGTGCTATGAGCTGGCCTGTGGAAGTGGAGTGTTCTCGATGGACGGGCGCATGAGATGCTATGAGCTGGTGTAACCGCGTGGGTACTGTGAAGTGTCTGCGAAGCTCTCACGTACTTGAGATGAGAAAAGGGATGCAGCCAAGAGCGTTTGTGCGGGAATACGCTGCTTGCCAACAGCAACGGTTGACAAGCACGAAACCACACGAACAGGCTGCATCCCTGTGTGTTTCAATTAGGTATTTGGCTGAGAATCGTCCTCAGATGAAGATGCATCAGTAGCATCTTGTGGATCAGCATCAGGATCGCTTGCTGAATCCGCGCTTGCGGATTCAGCCTCTGCTGCTTTCTTCGCCAATTCTTCCTCTAATGCGGCAATTTCGGCGATTGGGTCGAAATCACGAATACTTGCTTCATCCAGCAAGGAATCAATGAAATCAGCCGGATTGTCGAGATGTGCTGCTTGTGGAATGAAATCTGGGTGTGACCAAATCTGGTCACGACGTTGCACACCAACTGCTTGGGTAATGCGGCTCCAGAGTTCGCGAGCTGCTTCCACACGTGGTTCTTGCAATTTAATGCCAATCACCTCGGAGAACAGCTGCTTGGCGGATCCGCCAGTTTCGCGACGACGCGCCCAGGCACGTGCGAGTGTTGCGGTTGCTGGAACACGTGGTCCCATAGCTTCATCAACGACGAATTCAACCCAACCTTCGATGAGCGCCATTAATGTTTCGAGACGCTGTTCTGCATTGGTATTTAAGGTACTCACCTTTGGATGCAGATTCAGCTCCAGCATGTCATCCATAGCTTGTTTCATGGCGGCAGGGTCACCTGCAAATTCAGATAAACCGTCCATGGCTTGTTCGATATGGGAAATATCAACTTTCAAGCCAACAGAATATTCTTCGGCAGATGCCACAATGAGCTCGCCTAACCAAGGAATATTCTTGTAGAGGCGCTGACGAGCGGCTTCACGAGCTGCGAGATACACTAAGAAATCTTGTTCCGAAACCCCAATTTCTTCACTGAGATTGTGAATATTCGCTGGCAGAATTGCAGTCACGCCAGCAGGGGCGACGTTGAGACCAAAATCAGCGCCACTTAAGACTTCGTGCGCAGTAGTCGCCAAGCTCTTGGCGAGGTGAGAGGCATTATTGCTGGCATTAATCAGATTGATCATGCCCATCATATCGTCTGGTGGAACAGGATGACCACCGTCGATGGTTTCTCCTAATTGAGCAAAGTGCATATGCTTTGCAAAAGGTTCAACCGTACGTTTCCAAGCAGGTAAGGTTTGTTTGACCCAGTCTGCAGCATTCCACGTGACGACAGTATTTAAGGAAGCCGGAAGATCAGTGGCGTCGTCAAGCCATAATTCAACCAAACGGACTGCATCTGTAACGGCTGCATGATCTGATTCGGAAACAGACGTATCGCCCTTAGTGCTTTGCAAGGCGCGGAGGGCAGCTTTTTCTGCGAGACGATAATTGACATACTCTTGTCCTTCGGCGGGAGAAGCGAATGTATTGCCGATGTCGGAGAGCATAGAACCGAATTGGCCAAGAATTTTGCCAATGTCATTTGGCAGATCACCGTTATCATCGTCGTCGGGATTAAAACCGAATGAGAAACCAAAACCGTTATTATTCATATTTCTACGCTACCTATTTTCTCAGTTTCACGCCAGAGTCTTTCACACGCTGTGAGCGAACATGTAAGCTGGATCATCGTGAAACCACGTTTGCGCACTTTGACACTTGGCCTACTTCCGTCACTGATTCTCGGCGTTGTGATGATAAGTGACCATATTCCAGGTACAAATATCTCTCTGACCGTGCCTTATGCTGCAGAAGGGCAAGGGCCAACCTTTAATACCTTAGAGCGCATCGATGGTAAAGATGTTGTCGAAATTCACGCACCAGTTGTTGATCACACTCGGGGGCACTTGAATATGACCACGGTCAGTGTGCGCACCGATATGACTTTTGTACAGGCGTTAGGGCGGTGGCTGTTCTACGGCGACACTATTGTGCCAATTGAGCAAGTAATTCCTCAGAATAAGACGAAAGATGAGATTCACGATCTTAATCAGCAAGCATTTACATCGTCTGAATCTTTGGCAACAACTGCGGCATTGCACTATTTGCAGTTGCCGTTGGCTGTGGAAGTTGTAAGTGTGGTGCCAAGCAGCCCTGCTGAAAATATTCTTCGCGCAGAGGATCGGATTCTTACGGTCAATGACCAGCCGGTGACCACGAGCACGCAACTACGTGAGATGATCGTGGGCCTTGCGCCTGGAACAGATGTACATCTTAAGGTCACCCGTGGTGGCGCAGCACAAGACGTGGTGGTCACGCTTGGCAAGCACCCGCATGATGCCAACAAGGGGTTCTTGGGCATTAATATGTCCACAGTTCCAGCTGATGATATTGAAGTTAACTACAACCTTAAGGATATTGGTGGGCCTTCTGCCGGCATGATTTTTGCACTAGCAGTTATTGATAAATTATCGCCTGGCGAATTAAATCACGGAAAGTTCGTCGCTGGTACAGGCACGATTACCGATGTCGGTGAGGTTGGTGGCATCGGCGGTATTCGGCATAAAGCTGCCGCCGCCGCGGAGGCAGGGGCTGAACTATTTTTGGCGCCAACTGCAAATTGTCGAGAATTGGCAGGCCGTAGCTTTGGTGAGATGAAAATCGCGGCTGTGCGCACCCTTGATGATGCCGTGCGGGCCATGGATGAGTATGCCGCCGGTCAACAGCCACGGAGCTGTGAAGACGAGTCATAATCGCGCACTGGTAGTTGCGGAGTGATAGAAAACAGCTTCGCGGAACGCATACAATTTTTTGATGCGGCCGATAGTGAATACGTATCGCGCGCATGGAGAGAAGTAAGCAGCGTGGAGAAGCAAGCAGCGTTGAGATCTTGGGTGCTGCTTGCCATTGCTGCTTGAGTAAGCAGTGCTTATTCTTGCGGCTTCTTGGCTAGGCCGAGCTCGTAAATGCGCTGGGTCGGATTGATATCATCGGTCGAAACCAACTGCTGCAGTACTAGACCTTCATCATTATCCACCACGGTAATAATGGCGGTATTGCCAACTGTTGACCACCCAATCACAAAGCGTCCCGTGTCTTCAATCACGCGTGAGCTGCGCAGACCAGTCAAAATCTGCGTGGTAGACGCTGCTTTAGCATCGGATGCGAAGAATTGGAACTGCCCTACAACTGGCCCCGAACATGCCATCGACTCACCGACGCCGTTTGGCGCGCATGAATCGAATTGGCTAAATAATGAATCCGGCGCTAAAGATTGGAAGCGCTGCCGCGTTTTGAGCACGTGTTCATCGAGAATCGGCGCCGCTGAGGTTTCAGGTTTTGGCGCTGGATCGGTCTTGCTCATGCTTGTCGACGTGCTGGTTGGTGCAGCGGTAGTGCTCTGCGATGCCCTTGTGCTTGTCGACGCTTGCGTGCTTGCCGTCTGAGACGCTGGCATTGTGGTGGACGAAGTCGCAGTGGTACTCGTTGCGCTGGTGGTGACCGTCACTGGGGCAAGCTGCGAGGTTGGTGAAGAAGGCGTGGTGGATGCAGTGATCGTTGATGCGGTATCACTTGTTCCGCAAGCAGCCAAAAGTGTTGCGCCTGCGATAACGACAGGTACGAGGCGAAAAGGTGCACGGATCATGAGGGAGAAGCCTTCTTCATTACGGAAAACGTGGTCAAGATATTTATTCTACTGAAAAGCCAGCTCGGAGGGTAGCGATAACCCCTGGGGCAACACCTGGGCCACCGCGCAATTCCACTTTATCTTCTGCAAATGGGCCTTGTGCAGCTAATTCTTCCTCAGTTGGGCGCAGTTGCAATAACGTTTGCTCCGCATCACCGCGCAAAACACCAGAGAAAAGACGCGCTGCACGTGGCGTTGGATCAGCAGAAGACGCATCTTGGAACATGATTTCTTGTGCTAATACCGCACCAAGGATTTCTTCTGGCCACACAATGCGAGAAATATAGTCGCCAAGTTCTTCTGTTCCTGGCAGTACGTGATCTGGCAAGGTGTCTTGGACGACCAATGCTAATGGTGCATCGTCGGTTTCATCGAGGACATCATGCACAAGGCGAGCTGGTACGAGTGCGAAAAGAGTTGGCGGCGCATCCCAGCCTTCAGCGTGGATAAAGTCTACTGCCTCGAGCATTGCGCGATTGAGAGCCTGTTGGGAAAGCTCAACTGAGTTTGCCGAAAACGTTGTATCGTCCATAGCTATCCTTTTGTAGTAGTTGTCTGCGCCAAAACTGCGTAGACTAGTAGATTACCTCAGCGTCCCAACAATATTGTGAGAAGAAAAGAGGAGATGGCGTTGGCAAAAGACCTAACACCTCCAAGTCCACGTACGGGTCGACCACCAAAAATCTTATCCAATCTGGTGGTGATCGGCGTGATTGCAGGCACCCTGCTGCCAATGGTGATCGGTTTTTATACGGATTGGCTCTGGTTCGGAGAAGTCGACTATCGCAGCGTATTTAATACCGTGTTGCTTACCCGTATCGCGATATTTTTAGTGTTCGGGTTGCTTGGTGCACTGATCATTGGGCTTGCAGCCTGGGCTACCTATCGTGGAGGCCCAGCTGCACTTTCGGTCTTTGGTCTCGATGATGAAATGCTGCAGTATCGCCAGAAGATTGAACAGTCTATTCGCAAGATCATACTGTTTGTGCCGCTTTTTATGGGTGCTGCCGTAGGATTCTATGCTCAGCAGCAGTGGCGCGTGGTACAGCTGTTCTTGCATCGTCAATCGTTCGGTGTGAAAGATCAGCAATTTGGCATTGATTATGGCTTCTATGCTTTTAGTTTGCCAATGATCGAAATGGTGTTGGGCGTATTGTCAGCACTGTTGTTGTTTGCCGGTGCGCTGTCGGTGATTGGTAACTATTTCCTCGGCGGTATTCGGTCTGGAAATCCATCTACCGGTGAGAAAATGACCATCTCACATGCTGCGCGTGTGCAACTGGCCGTAATTGCCGGTTTCTGGATGTTAGTACAGGCAGTTGAGTTCTTCTTCGATCGCTACAGCCTGCTGAATAATGATCACCAGACCTTCACTGGTGCCTCGTACACCGATGTGCATGCGGTATTGCCAGCGAAGTTGATCTTGACGGTCATTGGTATTTTAGTGGCGGTCAGTTTCTTTTCCGTGGTGGTGCTCAAGGATCTGCGTATTCCTGCTTTGACCACCGGTTTGATGATACTTTCTTCTTTGGTTATTGGTAATGCTTGGCCAATCATGATGGAGAAGTTCTCTGTTACTCCAAACCGTGCGGAAAAAGAAGCACAGTTTATTTCACGCAATATTGAATCGACTCGGTATGCCTACGGTTTGACCGAGGACACCGTCACCTACAAATTAGATTGGGGCTCGGAAGGAGCTTCGAAAGAAGCTGTTGCCGCGGATGTGGCAACGGTGTCGAATATTCGCCTGTTGGACCCTGAGATTTTATCGCCAACCTTCACGCAAAATAAGCAGTTGAAGAACTTCTACGGCTTCCCGAAGTCATTGGCGATGGACCGTTATGTCATTGATGGGGAACTGCGTGATTTCGTCGTCGCAGCGCGTGAAATTAATCCAAACTCTTTAAGTGAAAACCAGAAGAACTGGATTAACCGCCATACCGTCTACACGCATGGCAATGGTTTTGTTGCAGCACAAGCCAACCAAGTTGATGAGGTGGCACGTGATGTGGGATCTGCTCGTGGCGGATATCCGGTGTATACCGTTTCTGACCTCCAGACCACCGATGCTGAGGCAAAGAAGCTGGGCATCGTTGTCGACGAACCGCGTGTGTATTTCGGCCCACTGATCGCCTCTGCGCGTGATGGTCGTGACTACGCAGTTGTTGGCGACGACGGCAGCGGACCAGTGGAATACGATACTGATTCCTCCTCTTATACCTATGCGGGTAAAGGTGGCGTTGACATTGGCAATGTTGTCAATCGTTTGGCTTTTGCGGTGCGCTATGGGGAAATGAATCTGATTTTGTCGGAGCGCGTGAACAAAAACTCCAAGATTCTGTTCGATCGTGATCCACGCCAGCGTGTGCATAAGGTGGCACCGTGGCTGAGCACTGATAATACTACGTATCCAGCTGTTATCGATGGCCGAATCAAGTGGATTGTTGATGGCTATACGACGCTGAAATCATTGCCATATGCTAAGCGCGTCTCCATGTCGGAAACCACTCAAGACACCACTGCCGGTGTGGGTTCGAATGCGCGTGTGATTGTCAATGATGAAGTTGGCTATATCCGTAACTCCGTGAAAGCCGTGGTGGATGCGTACGACGGTTCGGTGGAACTGTATGAGTTCGACGAGAACGATCCTGTTCTTCATGCATGGAAGGGAATCTTCCCAGGTACTGTGAAGCCGAAGTCTGAGATTTCACCAGAGTTGATGAATCACGTGCGCTTCCCGCAGGATCTGTTTAAGATTCAGCGTGCGATTTTATCGCGCTACCATGTGGATGAGGCACGCGACTTCTTTACCAATGACCGTTTCTGGTCGGTACCGGATGATCCATCTGTTGCTGATGGCGATAAGTCACAGCCACCATTCTATGTGGTTGCAGCCGACCCAGAAACTGGTAAGCCTTCCTTCCAGTTGATCACCCCATTCCGTGGTTTGAATCGTCAGTACTTGGCAGCGCATATGTCAGTGAACTCAGATCCAGATAACTATGGCCGGATTACGGTTCGTGTGTTGCCAACTAATACCCAAACACTTGGCCCACAGCAGGCACAGGATATTTTGATGTCGTCTGACCAAGTTGCACGAGATCAATCGCTGTGGAAAGAAACCACTGAGTTAAAGAATGGTAACTTGCTAACACTTCCAGTTGGCAAGGGAGAGATCTTGTACGTGGAGCCAATTTATGCACAGCGTAAGGGGCAGGATTCTGCCTTCCCGAAGCTCTTGCGTGTATTGGTCAGCTATAACGGTCAAGTTGGCTATGCCCCAACTGTGTCTGAAGCACTGGCACAAGTTGGCGTGGATCCACGCGCAGCCCAAGACTTGGATGAGGCGAAGGAATTACCTACCACGCCTACCACTGCACCAAGTACACCTGGTGCGCAAGACAAGGCAGAAGCTGCAGTACCTGAAACAAAGCCAGAAGCAGCACCCGCAAAAACTCCAGCAGAAGCAGTGGCAAAAATTCAAGATGCTCTCGCAGGTCTGGAGCGTGCTCGTGGTGGCAGTCACGAGGAATATGGCCGCGCACTTGATGCACTCGATCGTGCAGTTGCTGAGTATCAGCAGCAAACTCAGAATCAGTAAATGATTCTCACGGCAGTAATCTAAATACTAAATCCCCAGCTTAACAGCAATGTTGGTTGGGGATTTGGTTTTTTTCAGTCATATGTGTAAAGTAGATCCACGTTGCAAAGAATAGAAGTATTCAGTGCAAAGCGTCGCGGGGTGGAGCAGCTCGGTAGCTCGCTGGGCTCATAACCCAGAGGTCGCAGGTTCAAATCCTGTCCCCGCTACTAATAAAAATGCCCCTTCTTCGGAAGGGGCATTTTTGTATCTCCAGTGTTGAAAGCGGTTTCAAGAAGTCCTAGAAACGCGAAGGTGCACACGCATCGCTGCGTCGGCGCGCACGCACCACCGACGCACGCACCACCACCGACACACGACCGCCACCGACACCGCGACAGCGTTGCAAGTGTTCTTCTCCACGGCCCGAAAACACCATTGGTGTTACGACACTCTCATCTGTGATTCGCATATGCAGCCCATCACGCAAAGCGTCGTCAAGCACTCTGCCTTAGGTGTGTTAAAGATACTCGTATGCTGGGATGATTTTCACGATTCCGCGTCGAGCAGCGTCACCAAGGAGCTGCTGCAACAGGGCATCTCGGAACTTAATGAAATCGTAATACTTTCATGGCAGGAATCTCCAGAAATAACGGACAGATTCGTGGCATGATTAGCAGCAGGAAGATGATCTTCCGAAATATCACTGTGATGTTTGAGCAAAAACTGAAATGAGGCCCCAACGCTATGCGCTTGATACGCAAAACCCGCACGCTTGTGATGATGATGTGCGCAGGGCTTGCTTGGGGAAATATACCAAGTGTAGGGGCAGAAACTCTCCCCCCGACTGTGAGCGAAGCAATTGCTCGTACACAGCGCGATCTTGATCGAATCGGATTGCCGCAACTTGTGGTTGATCCACAGGTTGTTGCAGAAGCAGATGCTGCAATTGCGCGTATACATGCTGATCTTGATCGTGTGGCAGGAGACGTGGATTCCTATGTAGCTACTGTTCAGCAAGACTTGCAACGCGTGAGTCAAGAAGCTGAATATGCTGTTAAAGGGATAGTAAAGGGCATGCCAAAACCAGGTACGTCCGCTTCGACCAAGGTATCGGATTCTCCGGCTACCAACCCAACAGTTTCTAAAGACAAGCCGTTTGTCTTTGGAGATGAAGATTTCAAAAAAGTCGGCAAGGATTTCCAGCCGATTTATTCAGGTCCTTTTTATCACTGGCACACCGATGCATTGAGTAAGTTCTTGGCTGGTACAAACACTAAGGTGTTACACCGCGCGCCGGGGTCTTGGTTCGATGCACCGCGGGTACCTGCTGCATCGTTTGCAGCTGAACGGGAAGGATTTTCTCTCTACGGTCCATCAACCCCAATTTTGGTGGTTGAGGATGCAGAAATGTGTACCGTAGCTGCAACTGGCTTTGATAATAAAGGCCGTATGGTTGCAATCACTGCAGGTCACTGTGGTGAAATAGGCTCGAAGATCGTGAGCCTTGATTCTTGGCGCGTGGGTAAATCCGGCACATTGGTTGCACACGGCAGTCAAGGATTAGATTATTCGGTGATCGAGCTCGCGAAGAATGCGCAAGTAACCAAGAGCTATAACAACACCACCCTTGAGAAGATTGGCGGCGAGATTTCTGACCGCACCAAGGTTTGCAAGAGCGGTGTTGCAACTGGTACCACCTGCGGCTATTCGCTGTGGTCGACGCCGAAGATCAATATTGCGCAGGTCTGTGCCACGCGTGGTGATTCTGGAGCTCCATTGGTTGCCGATGGCCGTTGGGTCGGCGTTGTCACCCACGGTGTTGTGCCATCCTACGCGCTGGCGTGCAATACGCCACTGCAAGGGTGGTTGTTCCAGCCAACTCGTTCGTTGAAGACAGATGCGATCGTCAACGATCTCAACGCTCGCGGTGGAGTAGGGGCAGGTTTGCAGCTCCCAACCACATAACCTACTGTGCAAGAGCAATTCGGCCAGATGATGCTGCGTGTATCATCTGGCCGAATGTGTAGCTGGGGGGCGTCGAAAAGCAGTGCCGCAGTTCTACGAGCGGCGCAACTACCAAACGAGCGGTCGCACCCGCGAGACGCTGCTAGATCGCTGCTAGATGCTGCCGAACGACCGCTAGCAGTGCTCCAAAGCGTTCACGATTTCTGCCACAGCGGCTCGATTACCAGCGATCGACCACACCAAGCCACCTGCTGATACTTGCGCGGTTGCGCCTCCTGCGCCTTCGACTAGGGCTTTGCCAGGCAGCCAATCCCACTCAGCAACGCTATGCTGCATCCATGCGCCCAAGCTGCCATCGGCAACGGAAGCGAGATCAATACTTGCAGCGCCGAACATCCGAATCGTCGCACTTGCTGCTGCAACCTTTGACCACACTGCCAGGACCTGCGGATCGCTGAGATAAGTTGGGTGTAAATAGGTGCCGAGACTGATCTTCGACAAAGGAGCATCGCTAAGCGCGCGCACTGGTTGTCCATCGCGAGTCGTTGGCAGATCAGGGCCACCAAACCACGTATAGCCCATCGCAGGTCGGTGGACGGCCGCAAATTTCAGCTCATCGTGGGAGGTCACAGCAACAGCGGTACAAAAATAGTCTGATTGCGCGGCGAAATTATAGGTGCCGTCAACAGGATCGATACACCAGACCGTGCCGCTTTGCGACGCCTTGGCGCTGCCTTCTTCACCAACAATGCCGTCTTCAGGGCGCAAGATGGCAAGCGCTTGGGTAATAAAGGCCTCTGCAATCGTATCGGCTTCTGTCACAATATCGGAGACAGAGGTCTTTTCGGTGGTCGTGATGCCAGTTTCGCGCAGTCGCCACGCCATACGAGCGGCGTTATAGACCAAGGCCTGCGCTAAGGTTTCGTCAGAGTCTTGATCGTGGGCGATACAAAAGGTTTTCACGATCGCCGGAAGCATGTCGTGCAGCTGTGAAAGTTGATCCATGGTTTCTATTGTGCCTTGTTTATGTGAGCTGGGCTAGACTATGAGACTATGCGCCCTGAAGTTTCTGCAGAATTAGCAAGCATTGATACTACATTGACCACCATTGAAAAGGTGATGGATCCTGAAGCGATGGCTACGCGTATCCGCGAACTAGAAGCTCAAGCCTCTGATCCAAGCCTCTGGGACGATCAAGAACATGCCCAGAAAGTCACCTCGGAGCTTTCGTTGGTGCAAAGCCAGTTCAAGAAAATCACGGCGTTGCGGTCTCGGCTGGAAGATTTGCCGGTGATGTATGAATTAGCGGAAGAAGAAGGCGAAGACGTCGCTCTTGCCGATGAAGAATTGCGTGAACTGGCAGATGAGGTTGCCTCGTTAGAAGTCAAAACCATGCTTTCTGGTGAATACGATGCGCGTGAAGCCGTGATTAATATTCGCTCGGGTGCAGGTGGCGTTGATGCAGCTGACTGGGCAGAGATGCTGATGCGTATGTATGTTCGCTGGGCTGAGAAAAATGGCTACAAGGTCGATATTTACGATATTTCGTATGCCGAAGAAGCTGGTATTAAATCGGCGACCTTCGTGGTGCATGGGGAATATATGTATGGCACGTTGTCGGTGGAACAAGGTGCGCACCGATTGGTTCGTATTTCGCCGTTTGATAATCAGGCGCGTCGGCAAACGTCTTTTGCTGAGATCGAGGTTTTGCCGGTCGTAGAAACGACTGATCATATTGACATTCCAGATACTGATATTCGCGTTGATGTGTATCGTTCCTCTGGTCCTGGCGGGCAGTCGGTGAATACTACTGACTCGGCGGTTCGTTTGACGCATATTCCAACCGGCATTGTGGTGACCTGCCAGAATGAAAAGTCACAAATTCAAAATAAAGCATCCGCAATGCGCGTGTTGCAGGCGAAGCTCTTAGAGCGCAAGCGCCAGCAAGAACGTGCCGAAATGGATGCGCTGGGTGCAGGTGGCAATGCCTCGTGGGGTAATCAGATGCGTTCCTATGTGCTGCACCCATATCAAATGGTGAAAGATTTGCGAACCAACTTTGAAGTCAATGACCCTTCGAAGGTGCTTGATGGCGATATTGATAAGTTCTTAGAAGCTGGCATTCGTTGGCGGATGTCGAATCAAGAAACATAAGAAGCACGCCTGTGCGCAGCAGGGAAGACTCGGAGAGTAATCCTTGGTGCTAGCAGCTTTGCGACGATGCGGTCGCGCGCGGATCACCTTGGAAAATGCGGCGCTGGCGGCGTCGTCAAGCGGTATCGTGTGCATGTGTGCGTGAGCCAGTCGTGGAAACCAGGCAGGCTCTCTATCTGTCACAATTTTCACTTAACACTACTGTTTTCTCAGGTATTTCTGTAGGCTTGGATATGTGATTACCTTTGATAACGTCACCAAGCTGTACAAAACTTCAACGCGGCCTGCCTTGGATGCTGTTTCGTTCGAGATTGAAAAGGGAGATTTTGTCTTCCTTATCGGACCTTCTGGCTCAGGCAAGTCCACGTTGTTGCAATTGATGATTCGTGAAACCAATCTCACTAGTGGTGACATCCACCTTGATAGTTTTCATGTCAACAAGCTACGAGGTCGACAAATAAATAAACTCCGTCAAAATATCGGATACGTGTTCCAAGATTTCCGCCTCTTGCAGCAAAAATCAGTCTATGACAATGTTGCATTCGCGCTTGAGGTGATTGGTACCAAGCGGCAGCATATTGCGCGCATGGTGCCAGAAACCTTGGAGCTGGTGGGACTTGCTGGAAAAGCGGATCGTTTCCCAGCAGAGCTTTCCGGTGGTGAGCAGCAGCGAGTGGCAATTGCGCGCGCATTTGTGAATCGCCCGCTGGTGTTGCTTGCCGATGAGCCAACTGGCAACCTTGACCCAGAAACCGCCGATGACATTATGGTGCTGTTGAATCAGATTAATCAGACTGGAACCACAGTTGTGATGTCCACCCATAATGCGCGAGCGGTCAATGACATGCGCCGTCGTGTGATCGAGTTGAATTTAGGCAAGCTGGTTCGTGATGATGAACACGGCGTCTATGGTGAAGCGCAGTAAGGGAAAAATATGAGTATTCGATTTGTTCTACGAGAAGCCTTCCGAGGCTTGATGCGTAACTTCACGATGACAGTTGCGCTGATGATTACCACCGCGATTTCACTTGCGTTGCTGGCGACTGGTTTTTTGGTCACAAATATGACAGAGCGCACCAAAGAGATTTATCTTGACCGCGTGGAAGTCATGGTCCAGCTTGATGAGGAAACCTCTGCGAAAGATTCCGATTGTTCTTCTGCAGCATGTAAAGAAGTGCTACAGAAATTGCAGAACAAGCCTGGTATCGAGCATGTTGTGTTCCGGTCGCGGGAGGATTCTTATAAGCGCTATGTCGAATTGTTCCAAGATTCCGATCCGTTGCTGGTAGCCGAGACTTCACCGGATGCGCTGCCGGCAGCGTTGCATGTGCGATTGGTGGATCCACTTGATACTAAGCCGCTTGATCCGGTGCGCAATTTATCGCAGGTGCAAAGCGTGATTGATCAGGTTGATGATTTGCGTGGGGCGACCGACAACCTTGACTCGATTCGTAATTCCACCTTCTTCTTTGCTGGCATTCAGGCACTTGCCGCAATTTTCTTAATTGCAAATATGGTGCAGCTGGCGGCATTCCATCGTCGCGAAGAAATCTCGATTATGCGCATGGTTGGTGCATCCCGGTGGTACACGCAAATGCCGTTTATCCTCGAAGCGATGGTTGCGGTGGCCTTTGGCGCGGTCTTGAGTACAGGGGCGTTGTTCATCGGCAAAATCTGGGTTGTAGATCGCACCTTAGCGAATCTTTACGACGCACAACTGATCGCCCGTGTCACGAATGCTGATATTTGGATGGTTGCTCCGCTGGTGGGGCTTATTGGCGTGATCTTTGCAGCAATTACTGCACAAGTTACATTGCGGTGGTACGTCCGCCATTAAGGAATTTCTAGGTGCACACGCGCAAGCCACGAGGATTATGCTCGTGGCTTGTTGCGTTTTCGGCTAAGATAACAGCCTATGGCAAAGAAGAAAAAGAAAGCAGCGCACTTTAATCCAGTGATCGCCACGAATCGGAAGGCGCGGCATGATTACCACATTCTGGATTCCTTTGAATGTGGTGTAGTGCTGGTCGGCACTGAGGTGAAGTCTTTACGTGAAGGCAAAGCTTCGCTTGTTGATTCTTTTGCCACTATTGATGAAGGCGAAGTGTGGCTGCGGAACTTACATATTCCGGAATATTCAATGGGCCACTGGACCAATCACAGCCCGCGTCGGACTCGCAAACTCTTGCTGCATCGCCGCGAAATTGATTCCTTGATGGGTAAAGTGCGCGATGGCAATAAAACGCTGGTGCCACTGAGAATGTACTTCAAAGAGGGCCGGGTCAAACTGGAACTGGGCCTTGCACAAGGTAAACAAGCCTATGACAAGCGCCAAGATATTAAACGACGCACTGAGGAACGCGAAATTGTTCGTGATTTGGGACGTCGAATTAAAGGTTTGCGTGGATAGATAGACACAGCTTGTGTTTGTAGGCTAATCTTGAAGCACACTTGATGTTTAATGATGCACAGTCCCCTTAAATATCAAGATCACGGGGTCGATATGGTTTCGACTGCGTACATTACGCCAGGGGAAGCGTGCCGGTGCAGGCTAGAGACCACCGTAAGCGTCGTAGCACAATGATAAGCGCCGAGAATTCTCAGCGTGACTACGCCCTCGCTGCCTAATAAAGAATAGCCAGCGACCTGCGTGTCTGTCGGACTAGGAGTGTTCCTGACCTAGACCCCGGCATCGATTAAGGGACTTGCTTACTATTTGGGTTACCAGAGATAGTAGGGACTTTTACTGGTAACTGCGGCTCATCATCCGGGAGTGTTCGTCCAAGCCGGAGAGTCAGAGAAAAGATCCCTTGCGCGAACTGCGCACGGAGAAGCCCTGGCAAGATGACGTAGGACCCGGGTTCAATTCCCGGCGGCTCCACTGATAGAAAACCCAGTTACCTTGTGTAGCTGGGTTTTTGCTATCTACCTGGGGTTATGTGCGGGGTTGTAATGGTCAGGTGTGGTCGGATATGCCCCAAAAGGGTAACAAATTGCCCCAAAATTGCCCCGCTGGCCCCAAAATTGCCCCACAAACATTATGAATTTTGGAACTATCGAACACAGAAACGGCGGGAAATACCGAGCCCGCTACATGCATCGTGGCGACCGCTATACGGCGCCACACACGTTTAACACGAAACGACAAGCGACAGCGTGGCTTGCTGATGAAGAAAAATTGATACAGTTTGGCGACTGATCGCCCCTGATATCCGCACTGGAGCTGATGATCAAACTACTGCGCCTACTGTTGCAGAATGGCTGAACAACTTCCATGACTCATTCGCAACACAACTGCAACCATTGCGTGAATCAATACTGCAACAGTATCGCCGCGTAACTTTGAATAGGATCCTTGTGCCTTTGCCGCCTGGTGATGTGATTGACGACGTACCGAGATTACGGTCACTGAAAATAACTGAAGTGCACACCTAACGATGTGCACTTGTGGAGGGAAGCCATTATTCGCGCCTATGATTCCAAAACTACTAGCCAACATGCCTATAAGCGTTTGAAAGCTGCGTTTGCGTGCGTGGTGGAGCGTGAATTAATTGCTAAAAATCCTGTGGGAATAGAACTGCTCCCCACTATTCGGTATCTGATTTCTCAGTCCAACTAATGGGGAGCAGTTCATTTTGGGAGGCTTATTTTATTGTTTTATATCCGGTGCTGCGGTTGGGTTCTGCATGCCTGCTGGTGCTGCGGTTGGGTTCTGCATGTTTGCAGGTGTGGATGCTGCAGGATACATGTTTGCAGGTGCTGCGGTTGGGTTCTGCATGCCTGCTGGTGCGGAGGCTGCAGGATACATGTTTACAGGCATCTGTGCACTCGTCATACCTTGCGGAAGCCTCTGCGGTTCTGGCAATCTTTCTGCGATTTCGCATGACGCCCAAAGGATCGCGGAAAGCATCAGGACAGGCAGCGTGACCGCGACCGTGATGGCTCCAGAAACGTAATCAGAATAATGATCACTGCCGAGGTCGGCCAGGCCGGAGAGTATGCCTAGGATGCTGAGCACTCCGATCCCTAAAGCAAAGGGTTTCAAGTACTTGAGCAGGTTCAGCTCTTTTATCTTGTTCATGTTGGTTTCCTTTCGTAGATTCGTCTCCAATTGTGTACAGGTTGGCTGACTCCCTCGAGTTCGTGGGATATCGTTCCTGAGTGTTCTCTGTATAGACTCTCAGTTTCTGTATACGTTAGCAAAACTATTAGTAGCTTGGCAGTAAATGGGGCTGCGTGCCATTCCTGCGGGGTGTCAAAATACCCCCGTGGTGAGTTGAAATCCAGTACCGTGCCATCATTGTGTTCTGCAGCTTCTTGAGCAAGAGCTTTACGCTGCTTTGCCGCTAGGGTATCCGCAGGTGAATTATCCAGTAGGCCTAGTCGCCGTAATAGTTCGTCCGTTAACTCCTCGTTCGTGGCCTTTGCGAGGATGGTGAGGTTGCCATAATTGTTCATCCATTTTGAACTAATGAAACCTAGATCTATTAGGCAATGACGGGCGACTCATTATAGGCTTCTGCAATTTGGAGTATTAGATCAGCGCTTAATTCACCTGCATGTAATTGCCTACTGAGTGTTGCGTCTGAAATATTTGCAAGTTCGGCAGTGTCGTGATTTGAATCACTCCGCGTTATTCTCTTGAACCGAGATACGTGTGTTTCTCTAGATCTTTCAGAATCTTTTGTGTCATGACATTCTATATCCCTTTTATGTTCACGCTTATTCTAGTAGCGAAATACGCACGAATGTAAAGGGTTAATATGATCGCTCTTTCGTCATCTAGGCAGTGAAGCAACTTCGGGGATACAAGGTTCAAGCCGAAAGGCGCGAGTATGGTGAAAGAACCCCTCGTATGCAGAAAGTCCTCTCTCGAAGAAGCTAGCTTCACCACGCTCCCAGCACAACGGTTTTCATAACGTGGCTAACATCGTCTCGGTTGAGAAAGAGTCCCAAGTTAGTGAATGGTGGCTTGCGAACAAAGTTAGATCTGTAGCTGTTGTTATGCCCGTGACTCAACGCTCGTTCGCACACGATAAGTTGTGAAGAAACGGTGGGAGGAGCTGGCTACGCCTAATTTTCTTATCGACGAATATTGGACCGTTGATGTGAAGGTTTTACGGAGTTTCAAAAACTTGAGCTAAATATAAGGTCTGGTCTGTTGCAGGCAGGCACGAAGGTCATCGGCGAACGTGAAGTTGTTGTGAACGAAGCTCAGACTGTTTGCAAATCTGTATTCAATAATGGTCACCAAGTAGATAGTATTGTGGTGATAGGTAAAGAAAGCGTATTTTTCTGGGAAAGAGAGTCAAATGTCCGTTGATCCATGGGTGATCATTCGTAAGTTCTCCGGTGGCCGTGAATCTGCTGTAGCGCAGGCACGAAGTATAGTGCGTCAAGTGGCGAACGAGTCCGGCCTAGATCCATTTTGTATCGGCATTGTAGACCTCCACGAGGTCGATCGGGATGCGTACGGGGAATTTTTTGTTAGTGCTTCAAAGTCTACTCACGATCGAGAGGTAAAGTTACTTTCTTTGATTTTTGAGTCCATTGTTCGTGATACAGATTGGGATGTAGATCTCTGCTGGGGAGGTTTGGAAGACGAGCGGGAGGAGCTAGAGCTAGAACATATGCGTCGAGTTAATGGAGCAGATTCAGCGGAAGTTTTTGACCCATATGAGAGTTTTTTCGAAGATATCTATTGGTAGTAAAGCGTTGATTTGGTGATTTCGCCAGGTTTGATTCCCGGCAACGCACTCACACCAGCACACACCTACTGACCACACCCCAAGTACTCCACGCTCACCGCGCCAGTAGAAAACGTGCTACCGGCGCAAACGGCCAAAGCACTACTGGAAAAACTGCCTGTTATCCTGCAGTACTGAGATGAGTTTCTCTGTTCGTAAGTCGTCCGGTTTGCTCGCACTTCCATGGTAGATCTTCATGATTCGTGGCTTATGCACACCACAAACGTTTGCAACCGCGTTGACGATGGGATCACTCCCACGCTTTTGACCAGTAAGCCAATCGTAGGCATGGTTTCCGAGAGCAATGAGCAGCGGCGGGATGCCATGGTTGCCACGGGTGCAAATATCGAGCTCAGCTTCTAATAATTGAGCACATCTTTGTATGTGGTCATGCTGAGCGGCGTCATGGCTGATCTTCTTTTCAAGGCTCGAACCGTCAACAGTAGGGATAAGTTTAAAAACGTCTGTCATATATGGCGCAGGTGCCAGTATTTGAGGATCATGAGGGATGCACTCAAGCGCAGGCGGCAATGATTTTGATAATCGTTTGTCGCCTTTATGACGCTCAGTATGAAAATTCCGCCAGTCCGGAAGCTGATCAGCCGCTTTTGTCCCGCCCCAATTCACGCCGAGAAATACAACTGATGTTGTCAATGGTGCAAGCGTTTGAAATTCGACATGATTATCAGCAGTAATCGAAGTTAAATCATGTCGTGTCGCACCCCAGCGAGCCCATGATGCAGCCTGCCCCAAGCGAAACTGGCGGCTTGAAATATCATCATCAGGAATCGATGAATCGCTGATGTCTAAAGTCCGAAGTTCTTCGTAAATATCCCAGCTCACAGTACTTGCAACCATGATTTACCTCCACCTGTTCGTTCTCGTATGCCACCTGCTCACAACGATCCTCTGATTGCGTTGCGCAAGGCTTGATGTATTTAAGAATTTACACCTAGTCGTCGACAAGCATGTGCTCTATGCATAACGCCGCTGCTTTTCGACGCCATGATCGCCTTCCCAAGGTACAATCAATGAAAATCTGCATCCTACCGAGCAGTATCATCACTTTCGAGATAGAGGCACTATGAAGCTTTTGGCTATTCACTACGCACGCGATCATGCAGCAACTATTCGTTTTTACCAGGCATTAGGTCTTGAGTTGAACCAGGCTATCGATCCAATTTGGACTGAGATGGAGGCACAAGGGGCAACGCTAGCAGTGCACAGTTACGAATCTGCGAATACTCCTAAAGCGGGTCTCGAAGTGTGCATGGTTGCTGAGAAACCACTTGAAGATGTCCAGGCGGATCTTGTGGCAGCTGGTTTCGATGGCGGCCATATTGTTGCTGAAGATTTCGGGCGTTCGCTTCGAGTGATCGATCCAGATGGCAACGAATTGCAGATTAACGATCATTAATCGTTCGCCAGTTGGCATCGAAGGTTGGGCAGGGAAACTACTGCGAATATCACGGTATTTTGCTGATATTCACATGGTGGAACCTGCCCATTTTTTCATGCCTATGAGCATGGGGAAGTGGAGGGAGAAGGGGAGTGCCTGCTCTAAGGTTAAGAGCTTTGGTGTACTTGCCACTAGAGCTCTTTGTAAGGCAGCGGGTATGGCTAGGTTTTGTGTCAATGGGCATGCTGGTGGGTGCTGGGTATGGCACGGGCAGCGCCGGGCATGCACGGTTGGCACAAGGCGTGTCCAGATATCGCTGACACAACACAAAGCATTCCTAGATACCATCGGCTGAACTAAAACCTCGCACGTAACCACTATGCAAGGACGATACCTTGTCACCTCTCGTACTTACCTGTGAGATGCACACAGTCATGCATTATTGAAGTTCATATAGTGAACGCTATTCACAATTAAGTTAGGGCATGTTACCCTAATTGGGAATGTTGTTCATTTATGAAGGTTTTTGTTATGTCTAATCAAGAAAAGCCACAGTTGCGTACGCGTTCTGCAGCGGGTGCCAATGCGCAAAAATTGTCTATATCAGCGTATTTGCCGCTGCGCACTTCGTTATTTTCTTCGCAATCGGCATGCTCGGATTGTTCGACACACAATTTATGTTCATTGCTGCGCCACTGTCGTTCTTAATTCAAGGCACAGTGATCATTTTGATGTTGAGCAAAAGCAATCGGCACACTTTTTCGCCAACTTGCAGATAGCGGATGCATTGTCGTCGTGATCACTCACGATAAAGAACTCTTGGATGTCTGTGCTGATCGGATTCTTCACCTGAATGCCAACGGCATACTTCAGCAGGCTACACCTTCACACTAGGGAAGATTATTATGACTGAAACTCCTGAAATAAGTAATAAAGAAAAGGACAAGGCCGGAAAGCGAGCGTTTTACGATCTGCTGCAGCCAATCAGTGGTCGGATCATGCTGGCACGAATCTTAGCGATTACTTCAGCAATCCTTTCGGTTGGACCATATATCGTATTGGTGCAGCTGTCCGGAATCTTGCTGCAAGCATGGCAGCAGGATGTCGCTCCTAATCCAGAGGAAGTACGCAGTGCGCTTATGCTGCTGCTCTGGCTGTTTCTGAGTAAATTGGCACTGTATTTTATTGCACTTACTGTTACCCATTTTGCTGATATCCGGTTGCGCAGAATACTGCAAGAGCGTATCGCTGATCGAATTTCTAGGGCCCCGTTGTCTTGGTTCTCAAAAACCAATTCGGGTTTAGTGCGCAAAGCTATTCAGGATGATACAACCGATATCCATACAGTCGTCGCACATGCTCCGGTTGATAATACGGTTGCGATTATTAGTCCGTTGGCATTACTTGGCTACGCCTTTTATCTCAATTGGATTTTAGGGCTCATTGCCATTGCAACGCTTCCATTCTACCTGGGCGCGATGGGGTATATGGTGCGCGATATGGGCGAAAAAACTGCAGAGATGGATACCCGGTTAGGGTATGTTTCTGCCACTATGGTTGAGTTCATTACAGGTATCGCCGTCGTCAAAGCCTTTGGCAAAACAGGTCAAGCACATGAACGCTATCGCTGCGCAACCGAGGAATTCCATAAGTTTTATTTAGCGTGGTGCGGGCCGATGCTCCGGACCTCAGCGGTTGCCAATGCAACGATTTCGCCTTCGATCTTGCTGCTGACCAATCTTGGACTGGGAACGCTGGCGGTGCAATATGGCTATGCACAACCAACGGATGTTATCCCGACTGCCATTATTGCGCTGATGATCCCACAGTCGATCGAAATTTTAGCGAATATGACCTGGTCGATTCAGATGGCTGGAGCAGCAGCGTTGCGCATCCAGAACATACTGAATATTGACCAGATCAGTCACACCACTCAAGAGCACGTTCACACTCCTGATCTGTGTACTCCGCAATCAGTGGTGTTCGATCATGTTTCGTTTAGCTACGGCGACAACCAAGCCGTTGACGATATTTCCTTAACACTGCAACCAGGAACTGTCACTGCCTTGATCGGACCTTCCGGCGGCGGAAAATCAACATTGGCTACATTATTAGCTCGTTTTTCTGATCCTGATAGCGGAACAATCTCCATCGGCGGCACCGATATTCGCACCTGGCCAGATGATCAACTTTATCGATGCGTGAGCTTTGTGTTGCAAGATCCGCAGATCCTTCGGCTCTCGATTCGCGACAACGTGCGTTTGGGAAGCCCAGATGCCACCGATGAACAGATTTGGCAGGCCCTTCGGGATGCACAAATTGCGGATGAAATTGCAGCATTACCGCATGGTCTTGACACCGTTTATGGAGTTGATACGCATTTATCGGGCGGACAATGCCAGCGACTTTCGATTGCGCGCGCACTGTTGATTGATGCACCAATTCTTATCTTGGATGAAGCAACTGCGTTTACCGATCCAGAATCAGAGGCGTTGATTCAAACAGCGCTGACTCGCTTAATTAAAGCCGGTGACGAAGCCCGTAACAAAGCCGGTGACGAAGCCCGTAACAAAGCCGGTGACGAAGCCCGTAACAAAGCTGGCGACGAAGCCCGTAACAAGGCCGGTGACGAAGCCCGTAACAAGGCCGGCAATAAAGGGCGCACAGTTCTTGTCATCGCACATCGTCCGGCATCAGTGCTGGGAGTTGATCAGATTGCGATTTTAGAAAATGGAAAGCTGAGTGCATTAGGGAGCCCTCAAGAAGTGAGCAACCATCCGTTGTATGTAGCGTTATGGGAAGGGACACAAGCATGAACAAGACATCACGAGGAATTACCCAGCAAATTTTCCAGCTCTCGAGTGAGCAAGGGCAAAAATGGCTGCGGTTAACCATCATATTCTCGGTGATTGCTGGCATTATCCGTGGTTTAGCACTGACTGCTTTTTTGCCTGCCCTGACTGTGCTGGTGAAGAAACAAGATATATGGGGTCTTGGCATTGGCGGCTGGCTTGGCGTTTTACTGTGCTTAGGAGTAATCGCAGCTGGTGTTGAATATGTGCTGGCAATTATGAGTTATTCAGTTGCCTTAGATGCTATGGCAAGTTTCCATAAAAAGATTGGTGACCAAGCTGCGCGTCTACCATTAGGGTATTTCACGTCTGAAACTGCCGGCACGTTTTCCAGGCTGGTATCCAAACAAATGATTATGCTCGGTGAATCTTTTGCGCATATGTTAGCGCCGATGATCGCAAATACCTTCACTATGTTGATCTTGCTTGTGGGATGTTGGATATGGTCACCGAAAATGGGAATCCTGTTAACCATAAGCGTGCCAGTGATGTTTGTCGCCGTATGGGCAGCCAAGCGTTGTAAAGAGCAAGACGAAACAATCAATGCTGCACCATCCCAAGAACTATCCGCCCGACTGGTGGAATTTGCACAAAAACAGCCGATCTTGCGCGCATGTGGTCAGGCAAGTTCTTTCCAGCCACTTTTACAAGCCACACGGGATGCTGAAAAAGCAGGTATGAAAGGCTTGTGGTGGGGATTGCTTGGCAACGCTATCATCGGCACGGTTATCCAGTGGATCGCAGTATTTTCAATGATTATCGCGGTGAGCGCAACATTCGGATTTGATGATCCGATCGCAAGCATTGTGTTTATTGGAATTATGCTTCGCTTCACCTCGATGCTTTCTGAAATTGGCACCCTTGGCATGGGACTTGAAAGCTCACGGCCGCTGCTTGCACAAGTCAGCGAGATCCTGAACGAACCAGTATTGGTTGATCCAGTCTCATCGAAACCAATTACAGAACCAGGCGCGGTGGAACTTCGTGACGTCTCATTTGGCTATACCCCAGATACACTGGTGCTGCAGAAGGTAAACATGCGATGCGAGCCGAACTCCTTTACCGCAATTGTTGGACCATCTGGCTCTGGAAAGACCACCTTAGCGCGCCTGATTGCTCGATTCTATGAGGTCGATCAAGGTAGTGTGCTCGTCGGTGGTGTCGCAGTCAAAGACCAGCGTGTTGCTGATGTTATGAAACAAATCGCCTGGATTTTCCAAGATGTTTATTTATACGACGACACGCTAGAGGCCAATATTCGGGTAGGAAATCCCGATGCAACCGATGAGCAAATCCGCCAAGCTGCAGAGCTGGCCGGAGTGACCGAAATCGTGCGACGTCTGCCTGATGGCTGGAATACCAAAGTTGGCGAAGGCGGCCGAGCCCTTTCCGGTGGTGAGCGCCAACGCGTGTCGATTGCCCGAGCAATTCTCAAGCAAGCAGCAATTGTGCTTGTCGACGAGGCGACCAGTGCATTAGATCCGGCGAATGAAAAACATATCGTTGAATCATTGGAGTATTTGCGGCAACGTTCGACACTTATTGTCATTGCGCATAAACTATCAACTATTCAATCAGCAGATCATATCGTTGTTTTGGATTCACACGGTCATGTTGTTCAACAAGGAACACATGAAGAATTGCTTGAAACTGGCGGAAAGTATCGTGAATTTTGGCAACTCCGCCAAGCTGCTAAAGGATGGTCGTTGACATAATGCACATGCGCCTGGGACGTAAAACTGGTCCGAAACCTAAATTCACTGCACAACAAGTCATTGATGCAGTGTTACAAATTGGGTTAGATACCTTCACGATGTCCCAGGTCGCCGCATCTCTTGGCGTAGGAGCGCCGAGTTTGTATCGGCTCTATAACTCGCGCGACGATTTGGTGGCCGCCTGCCTGGAAGACATTGCGCGTCGTCAGCCCTGGGTGTCTCCGCAAAGCTCCTGGCCAGATATGCTGCATGCATGGGCGCGCTACTGTTGGCAATTATGTGAGGCATTTCCTGGATTTGCGCTGACGCTGTATACCTATCCGTTTCCGCAAGTCAATTTTATGAAAGCCTCCGCAACGATCGTGGAAGATTTCACCGCCACTGGCTTGGATAAAAACCTTGTGCTGTTTGCGCTAGATTTTATTGGCGATACCGTGATTTCAACTCACTTGGGAATCGGCACATATCGAGTTGATTCCACCGACCATGCACGAAACGAACTCATTAAACGCAATCTTGAACTTTCCAATGAGCAGTTAGGAACGGATCTGTCAGCTTTTGTGTATAGCCGCGATCCTTATCGAGACTTCGTTGAGCCGAAAGTGGCATTTATTATCGCAGCATTAGAGGCCGGAATACGACCACCTGCGCATGGCCTGGGGCATGTGGCGCAAGTTTTTACTCATGAGTAGTGCGGTAACAGTGGCACGTGTTTTCTGCCCGCAATGTTGATGGCGCGTTTTAGCATAGTTGCCCGCGCATGAGAGAGTTTTCCTGCAGTGGGGAAGTGATGCATGCCGTGGCTTTTAACCGACCACGGTTTACTGCTTAGTAGTACTGCGATCCTCGCTGCGCGCCTGAGGCGTTTTCGTGTTGATCGCCCAACATCAAGCATTGCCTGTTTCGCAGTAATGCAGTACTCATGCAGCTTTTCGACGACAACAGCGTGAACCGATAGGGGATTGAAGTTCATCGTTCCTGGATTTCATGAGTACGCCTTGTCTCGTGCCAAGTTCAAGCCAAGGTATCTGAGATGCGTGGTACTTGAGATGAACAAGGGAAAGGGTCGCTCGTGAATTTCAACGAGCGACCCTTTTGAGGATTAAGCAGAAGTATTACTGCAGGGAGAATGTCTTTGTGAGCTTCGTGTTAAACGAGGAATCTGGTGTGTCCCTGATTTCAATTTCAACATGAACGTCGGAGCTTTCGTCATTGAGTAGAAACGGAACTGTGACCGTTTTTGTTTCGCCAGGAAACTCACCCGATATTGCAGACATTGCGTCATAACCTTCTGGATTCTGGCTGAATAACACAAGTCTGTTCAGTTCTTTACCATTTTGAAACGCTTTTGCCTCCACGCGATAGACTGAATAATCCCTTTCAATATCCTCAGACTCCTCTAGCGGAGAGTTATATTTTGTGGTGTATGTGAGGATAACTGCAGGGTTTCCTTCGAAATCAGGAACTGGAGCAAAAAGTGTTTCGATGACGATTTCACGTTCGTCAGTCTTATACTCGGTAAGCTCTTCTGTTACCTCACTGTCAGCGCCTTTGCCGTCCCACTGCCTGCTTCGATGAAAAATTAGCAACTATGACGTTACGAGCATCATGCAATGAGGGACTCAGATATGCTTTTCGCTGATCTGAGTATTGCCTCGGTGATGTTCGCGCGTGCAAGCATGAACATCACCGAAACAATCGCAAACTCAGTGATCTTCGCTTAGCCCCATTGTGCCTGTTGTGGATCAACTCCATGATGTGCAGCATTCGCATTGATAGCTGCCACGAGCCAAGTAGGAAGATCTGGATGCCGCTTGGTGTAGTACGCTTTGAACCTTTCATCGGCGAGATATCCGCGCGCGATAATTACGTGTTTCGCGTGTGTAACATCAAAAAATGTGCTGAGCACGTGCCGATGTTCTTCAGCTAACTCAATTCCGCGGGCACTGGTTGGATCAACACCTGCATTGATCCCCTCGACCATTGCTGCTTCCACCTGCGCCGTCGAGGCTTGAAGCCTTTGCCAATCTTGAGCCGACATGGCAGCTTGTCGTTGATAGGAAACCTTCCAGTCTTGCGTGTCTCCCCAGCGCTCTTCAGCCTCGGCTTCCCATTCAGGATTCCATTCCTTCCCTAAGATCTCGGCTTTTTCATGCATCGATAATGGCGTATCGCTCATCGTATCCTCCAAAAGTCTCTCAACAGCACACAGCTTTTGTGCTATTTGATTTTGTTGAGTAAGTAGTAATTCGCGCTGCGCGATCAGGTGTTCTCGCCTTGATTTCCCAGAGTCAAGAATGTCCTTAATAGCAGCCAACGACATCCCTGTTTCGCGGTAGAGCAGTGCTTGCTGAAGCCTTTCGACGGCAGCAGCGTCGTATAAACGATAACCACCAAAGGAACGGTCGGATGCAGGTGCTAAGCCGAGGCTATCCCAGTGATGAAGTTGACGGATGCTGATTCCGAGCAGTTCTGCAATTTCACCGACGGTGTACTGAGGTTCATCGTTCATGAGTTTTATTCTTGTGCCTCACATTGTGTCAGACTCAAGGCGAGTATCTGTGATATGGATTACTTGGAGTGATGAGAAAAGGGCCGTTCGCGAATCATGACAAACGGCCCTTTTGAGATTATGCAAATATATTACTGCAGTGAGAATGTCTTTGCGAGCTTAATAGTGGATATGAGCTCTTGAGTCTCTGAGTTTCTAATTTCAGCTTCAATTTCAATTCGAACGTCAGAGGTTTCATCATCGAGCAAGAAAGGTAATGTGACCGTTCTGGGTTCGTCAAAAGAACCCTGGAATGCAGATCTTGCGTCATAACCTTCTGGATCATAACGGAATAACACAAATCGTTTCAGTTCTTTACCATTTTGAAAAGCTCTTGCGTTTATCGGGTGCGGTGATAGGTAGGCATCTCCAATGCGCTCGCGTACGGTGCAGCTGAGGATAACTGCAGGGTTTCCTTCGAAATCAGGTACCGGCGCGGATAGCGTGTCGATGGAAATATGGCCACTAGGATCTACGCTCTGATCAGCGCGTTCTTCCGTCCCACTGCCGACAGCTGTCACATGTAGCTTCGCCAATGTATTTTCGATATCTGCTTTATAGACCGTTTGTGCGCCGATAACTCCAAAAAGTGCGAGTAGAGAAAAGATTGTGCCGACGATTGCGAAGAAGAAGCCACGTGGTTTTGGTTGTTGCTTTTGGATCGTAATCATCGCGGTGGTTCCCAACGCGAAGGATATAAGGCCAAGTACGAACATAAACAGATTCACCACAGGAATCCAGCACGTGAGAAGCGCAATGGTGCCAAGCACGAAGCTTGAAACTGCTAGTTTACTGATAGGCGGTTTGGAATCTTGTGGTATTCCACTCACAAACTCAGGGATCGTCATACTGTGCTTCCTTAATGGGGAATAGGTCAAGCTTTTTCGCGTGCGCCAGTTTCGAGTCGACTAAAATTTGTAAAAATTTTATAGGACAAGCATTAATATTGTCAAAAAGTTACGCGCGTATTAATAAATAATCAACTTATTTTATATTCGTTGAAATAAAAAACAGGCCACGGTTTATTAAGCGTAAATATTTTCACGTTTATAATGTTGTCCGCCGTAACGTATTACGTGTCTCCCCAGCGCTCTTTTCCCTCGACCTCCCGTTCTAGATTCCGTTCCTTCCCTAAACTTTCGGCTTTTCGCGTAGTGATGCTGCTCTATCGCTCACTGCAGTTCCCACCAGCACATGGTTGTGAGCAATTTAATTGTGGTGAGCGCGCAATAATTCCCACTGTTAATAATTCCCGCTCCGCGATGCGACGTTCTCGCCTTGATTGCCGAGAGCCAAGAAGCAACCAAAAACATCCCCGTTTTACGGCAGAGAAGTGCTTGCTGAAGCTTTTCGACGGCAACAGTGGCGTACAAACGACAATTATAAAAAGGATCGGTCGGAATCAAGTGTGAAGCCGAGGCTATCCCCGCGATGAAATCGCTGGATACTAATTTTGAGCAGTTCTGCTATTTCACTGACGTTGTGCTGAGATGTTGCACTGAGACGGTTTCCTGAGGCTCATTATTCCTTGGTTTGAGAAGTATGCCTTGTCTCGTAGCAGATTCAAAGCAAGTATCTGAGCTGCATGGTACTTGAGGGGAATAGAGAAAGGGCCGCTCGTGCATTATAACGAGCGACCCTTTGGGTGATTCAGTAGGTGTACTACTGCAGTGAGAATGTCTTTGTTATCTTCGTATCGGATATGAAATCAAAAGAGTTCTCAATTTCAACGTCGAGGTCGGAGGTTTCATCACTGAGCATGAAGGCCTCTGTAACGGTTGCCGTTCCGCCTGGTTGAATCTCTTGCAGTGAGGATTCCGGATTGTATCCTTCTGGGTTGTCCGTAAAGAAAACTGTCCCTTCTAGCGAAACACCATTCTGGAAAGCCTTTGTGTTAAGGGATATGACAGAGAAGTTCTCGTCCGTGTTGTTTGTCACGGTGTAGGTGAGGATAACCGCAGGTTTTCCTTCATAATTAGGAACTGGGCTAGAAAGACTCTCAATCGAGATTTGAATATCGTCTTTCTCATTCTCCGTAGTTGCTTTATCTTTCGCCTTGTCACCGGAAGCATCTGAAATCGATGGTGATCCCGCTTCGGAAAGTGCTTCTTCAAGTGCGCTTGAATATAAATGTTGCGTTCCGAGCACGCCGACAATCGCGAGTATGGAAAGAATCGTTCCGGCAATCGCGAATGCGAATCCGCGGCGCTTGGTGTGCTTCTTCTTCGTGACTATGACTGCTGCGATTCCGAGCCCAAGAGAAACGAGGGCGAGAATGAAAATGAGATTATTGACAATAGGAATCCAGAACGTTGAAAGAGCGATGATGCCAATGACAAAACTTGCAATCGCTAATGCGCTGAGCGGAAGTGAAGATTGCTGCGATTCTTCGTTAACGGATTCTAGCGGGGGGGGGGTAGCCATAATACGCTTCCTTATAATTGAAATCGATCGAGTTTTCTCGACTTTGCCGATGTTGGAATTACAAAAAATTCACACAGATTTTATAGTGTAAGCATTGAAAATGTCAAAAAATGATGAGCGTATTACATGGATAATAACTCATTTTGGATCCGGTAAAAAAGAACGGACCAACGCATATTAATTGTAAATAACTTAAGGATTATATTTATTGATCGTTATCAAATATTGAATGGAATTGCTGCCAGCAGCAGTCAAAGATGAGTTTGATTGGATTGGCGAGTATGAAGGCAAAAGCAATGCCTTGTGTTTTGCTTACATGGTCCTCTGTTTGATCGGTAGCCGTAGAGTGCGGTGCGATTCGATGGCGTAACAGAAGTGCGCCTTTATGGCTTCGAGATAATCCTATCTACCTTGCGCGCATACCATTGATCTGCATAGTGATACTGAAAAGAGAATCGATCGCTTCGATAACGCCAACGATCTAAAGTTCTGCTCTATATCTGGTGCCGCTGTCTGCTTCAGCGGGGTCCAAAGCATAGGTATAAGGTGTGTACGTGGGATCGATCAATCAGCTGGAAAGCACTATTAGTGCCGAACAGTGGTTGTATTTTCTGTGCGATTTCGTAGACCAGGTGGTGTATTTCCACTTAGGCCGCGGTCCAGAAAACATCGAGCGACAAAGCTTCTTTGCTCTTGACGACGCCGAGCGCCGCCGTGGACTACGAGTGTTAGAATTGCCGCAAAATAACGATATCGGCAAGATCCATACCAAAAAGCAACTGCTTCTCGACGCAGGTATCTCCTTGCTCAATCTCAATTTTCCCTATACCGGCCATGAAGTTTTCAAGAATCTTTGTCCGATCTACCAGCTGGCACAACAACTGCGTTCACAGGCGTGAACGGCGCAGGGGGGGGGGCAATATTGCCACGATTGCCCTGTGATCTGATTGCTCGAGAATCGGAGAAATGATTCAGATGTAATGAAGAAATCAATACAGCGATCTTGCTCTAGAACTGGCTAACTCTACCCTGTAAGATTGAAAAAATGTGAGTATCGCATAAGCAATATGTTAAACCCAATAAGCAATGGGTGAAACTAACTGTACTAAATACGTCCATTAAAACTTCAGTAAACGCTGAAGATTGTCCACTATCGAATGAGTGAAAAATGACCGAAATATTACAAAAAATTCCACACACGACGCCAGACTTCACCAGCGACGCGGCAGCAAAGCTTGCTGATCTGTTTCCTGAAGCAATAGCTGATGGAAAGATCAATCTTGACATCATTAAAACTATTCTTGGCAGTGACGTCGAAGATACTAAGGAGCGGTTCGGGCTCACTTGGCAGGGTAAAGCCCAAGCTATTCGCGCTGCTCAAAGTCCGACAACAGCCACTCTCGCACCGGACTATGAAAATTCTGTTGATTGGGATACTACGCAAAACGTCTTCATTGAGGGTGACAATCTCGAAGTATTGAAGATCTTGCAAAAGCATTACTACGGGCAGATCAAGATGATTTACATTGACCCGCCCTATAACACCGGTAACGACTTTGTTTATCAAGATGATTACAAGGATGGCATTGGTGCTTACTTGGAAATGACAGGGCAAGCCGATGAAAGTGGAAGGCTCTCAACGAATCAGGAATCAGCTGGGCGTTTCCATTCTAATTGGCTCAATATGATGTATCCGCGTCTGAAACTTGCACGAAACCTACTACGTGAAGATGGGGTAATCTTTATTTCGATTGATAATCATGAGCTGACAAATCTGACTTCATTGTGTAACCAAATTTTTGGAGAGTCGAATCATCTCAATACTTTTACTTGGGTTTCGAATCTCAAAGGTCGACAAATTTCTAAATCTGGGGCGGCTGTAACTAAGGAATATATCCTGTGTTATGCGCGATCTGCACAATTCGTACCTGAGTTTAAGGCGTCGAGTGAGGAACTTAAACGGCTTATGCCAGATACATATAAGGGCTTCAACTATGAAATTCTAAAAGATGCGAAAAGCCCCTTTGTTATCAAGAACGAGTTATACAATACCAATCCCGCATTTAATGAAGAAACTCGACCGAATCTCGTTTTTGATATCTACTTCAACCCCGAAACTGGTGAAGTAAAAACCGAAGAAGTATCTGACAGCCACCTTCATGCAGATTTCGTAAAGATCTCTCCGCACACTAATAGTAATGGCAAGCACAAATACCATGCTTTCCGATGGAGTAGAGAGAAGATTGCGCGTGAGACTGACGACTTATATTTCGTTCGAAAGTCTGAAAGCTGGAAAGTGTACACCAAGGTAAGAGACATAGACGGGACCATTGTTAAAGATTTGATCACTGGTCTTTCTACGAGCACTGGTAGTACAGACATTACGAAACTAGGAATGGCATCATCACTGTTTGACTATCCGAAACCAGTTGCTCTTATTAAACTCCTAGTATCGTTGATCGCTACCGATCATGACATAGTTTTGGACTTCTTCGCGGGCTCGGGTACCACTGCACACGCGGTTATGCAATTGAACGCTGAAGATGGTGGTACTCGTCGATGCATTTCGGTGCAATTACCTGAATCTACACCTGAGAAGTCTGAAGCACGTAAGGCTGGATTCGAGACAATTTCAGAGATTACTCGTGAGCGTATTCGTCGTGCGGGCAAGAAGATTCTCGAAGATGAATCCAGCAAGTTGGATGGGCGTGCAGATTCCCTCGATGTGGGTTTCCGTGCGTACAAACTTGTAGATACGAATTTCACAAAGTGGAAAGCAGATTCCACGCTCTCAGAAAACGAACTTGTCGATTTATTTGCGAAGTTGGGTGACTCAGCTGACGATAATGCCCGTCCAGAGGCACTGTTGACTGAGCTTTTATTAAAGCTTGGCTTCTCCTTGTCAGAGAAGATCGATACCGTTGAGATCGCAGGTCTGAATGTGTTCAAGATTGCTGATAACTCGGTAATTGCATATATGGATGAGCATACTAAGCCAACCTTGGATCAGATGCGTGCGCTGGTGGCATGTGAGCCCGTATGGTTAGTGATCCTCGAGGATTGCTTCTCTGGCGATGATGAGCTGAAGACCAATCTGAAACAAGAATGTGATACTCACGATGTCAAGTTGCGGACAGCGTAAGGCAGGATCAACATAATGCGTTTCCAATTTGACCCGAGTCAGCCTTACCAAACCAATGCTATTGCGGCTGTAACAGATTTATTTGATGGTCAGCCAGCTGATACAAACCAGCTAGTGACCACGTTGTCGCAAGTTGATGTGAACTCATCACTTGTGTTCCCGAATTTTGACGATGGATTGGACATCTCTATCGAGATGGGTGTGTATGAGAACAAGTTAATTCTCAACGAAGACACCATCTTGAACAATCTACGTCGTATTCAAGATCGAAACGGTCTTGAAATTAACGATACTCTCGTTGATGGTCTGCAGTTCGATATCGAAATGGAGACAGGTACCGGCAAAACCTATGTGTACCTGCGTACTGCCTTTGAACTAGCTGCGAAGTACAAGTTCAATAAGTTCATCATTTTGGTTCCGTCAGTTGCGATTAGAGAAGGCGTCAAAACTAGCATTCAGCTGATGCAACAACATTTCCGTCAGCTATACCCAGAGATCAACATGGACTATACCGTCTACTCTGGTGATAGAGCTGAGGAAGTACGGGATTTCGCGACGGCGACGTCCTTGCAGTTTATGGTGATGACTATTGATGCGATCAGAGGTGATAAAAACACCCGCATTATGTACCAGCAACGAGATTCGCTTTCCGGGTTACGTCCGTTGGATTTGCTTCAAGCTACGCGGCCGATTGTAATCATGGACGAACCACAGAATATGGAATCGTTACTCGCGAAGTCTGCTGTGTCCGAACTGCGCCCGATGTGTACTTTGAGATACTCGGCTACGCATCGCACAAAGCGTAACGTTGTCTATCGCCTTGATCCGCTTGATGCGCACCGCCTTGGACTTGTAAAAAAGATTGTCGTTTCAGATATCCAAGAGATTGGTGGCGCAGCTAAGCCGTATGTGAAACTTCTTGAAGTCAAGCGTGACTCAACTTTTAAAGCACGCCTAGAGTTGATGTGCCGTAAGAAAGATGGTTCGTACATCAAGCGGAAAGTTAATGCAACGCAGGGCGCGGATTTGGAAAAACTTTCTGGTGGTAACCCAGCATATGCGGGTAACTGGAGAATTAACGAAATTAGCGTGCTACCTGAGCAGATCGAGTTGAACAATTATGGAATCTTGCGGGTAGGGGAAGTAGTCGGTGGAAATCAAGATGCTATTTTCGAGGCAATGATCCGCGAGACTATACGTGAGCACATTCGTAAAGAAACACAAGTCCATTCCCAAGGAATTAAGGTTTTGTCGTTGTTCTTCATCGATAAGGTGAGCTCTTACCTAGGTGAGGGAATGAACAATCTAGATGCAAACGGTAATTTTGCAACCTGGTTTGACACTATTTATCAAGAAGAACGAGCGAAACAACCTGACTCACACACCTTCTTACCTGTGAATCCGATTGAAGCGCGCTCCGGCTACTTCGCTCAGATGAAGAGCGGAAAAGGCAAAGCTGCGCAGCTTACATTCAAGGACTCTTCGGGCAAAACAAAAGCTGATGATGATGCCTATGAATTAATTATGAAGGATAAGGCCCGATTGTTGAGTATGGATGAGCCAGTGCGGTTCATCTTCTCTCACTCAGCGCTTCGCGAAGGGTGGGATAACCCGAATGTGTTCCAGATCTGCCCTTTGCGAGAAATGTCTACAGATACAGAACGCCGTCAGACGATCGGGCGCGGTTTGCGGCTACCTGTCAACCAAAAGGGTGAACGTCTCAAAGATGCGGGGCTTGCACAGTTAACAGTTGTGTCGTCAGAATCGTATGCGGCATTCGCCGCTGCACTCCAAGAAGAATATAGAAGTGCCGGTGTCATCATTGGGCGTGTACGTAAAACTGAGTTCGCTGAATTGTCCTTTATCGAAGATGGTAAAGAAACCTGTTTAGGTACGAGTCGTTCCGTAGAAATCTGGGAATCGTTATATACGAGAGGTTATATCAACGAAGACGGTGAAGTTTTGGGCACCTGGAAACCGAATCAAATCGGTTTTACGCTCGGATTGCCTGAACAGTATGCAAACTATGAACAAGCAGTAATTGATAAGGTGGAGCATTGCAAGAATACATCAATCACCAAAAATAAAGGTGCGCGTGTATCTCCAGCCCTCAACAAGCAGATGTATATAACCCCTGAGTTTGAGAAGTTCTGGGAAAAGATCACCGCGCGTACAACCTATCATGTGAGCTTTGATCGTACTGATTTGGTACAGCGGTGTGTGACGCGCATCAAGGAAGCTCCATCAATTGAGCCGATTCGCATCCAGCTTACTCGCACAGGATTGGATTTCACACGTGGTGGTTCGAAAGATTCTGTTCTGGGGTTACGGGATGAGAAACTTAATGAATCCTTTCCGCTGCCCGATATTATCGTACAACTCCAGGAGTCAACCAAGCTTACCCGTAAAACGATTATCGAGATTCTACTAAAGTCGAATCGTTTAGGTGACTTCCTTAAAAATCCAAATGACTACATCAAGATGGTCACCGAATCCATCCAAAATGAGCTTGCATATACCATCATCGATGGGATCCAATATGAGCCGATTGGCGGTAGTATTTACGAGCTTCGTGAGCTAAAAAACGATACGGACACGAAGAAGGACTATTTTAGCGATCAACTCTATGAGGTGACCAATACGGAAAAGACCGATTTCGATCGTGTGTGTTGCGAATCTGATGTGGAAAAACAATTTGCTGCTTATCTCGATAGCCGTGAGGATATCAAACTCTTCATGAAACTGCCCGATAAGTTCCTTATTCCTACTCCCGTTGGGAACTACAACCCAGACTGGGCTATTGTCAAAAATGAAGACGGTATTGAATCCCTATATTTGGTGCGTGAGACGAAGTCCACCCAAGACCCTTCAAAGCGCCGTCCAAAAGAGAACGCGAAGATCAAGTCAGCGATAAAACACTTCGAAGCGATTGGACTGGACTATAAAGTGTCTACGCCGGACCGATGGGAACTCTGAGAGAAGTATCTAAGATGCAGTACATCAATGATTATCAAGCCAAACTTTATGCTCATGAACTTGAACGTTCCTACGCATCTGATCACGTAGGTAAGCTAGCAGGATTGCTCTTCGACGCTCAGGTTGAACCTAAACCGCACCAGATTGATGCAGCATTATTCGCACTGCAGACTCCATTTTTGGATGGCGTAATCCTTGCTGATGAAGTTGGATTGGGTAAAACTATTGAGGCTGGAATCGTCATCTCCCAGTATTGGGCGCAAAGAAACCGGAAGATACTGATCATTGCACCATCTTCATTGCGTCAGCAATGGAAGCAAGAACTCGATGAGAAGTTTGCCTTGCCTTCAGAGCTTTTGGATCGGACAAATATTGAAGATTTGACAGGTTCCACTGCGAAAGATCAGATTTTGATTTGTTCTTATGAGTTCGCTAACTCACAAACCGCAAAGCTGACTCGCTCTTGGGATCTTGTGGTATGCGATGAAGCTCATCGATTGCGTTCCTATTGGACAGGGCAAGCGAAAATTGCGGCCAACGTGGCACGTATTTGTAAGGGATCGTCAAAAACGGTGATGCTTACTGCAACACCGTTACAAAATCGCCTTGAAGAACTCTACGGGCTCGTGAGTGTGTTTTCGCCAGATTATTTTCACTCGATTGAGGCTTTCAAAGAACGCTACCTTGATAACGCTGAGGGGATTGGTAACGATGATCTCAGTCAACGTGTTGCGCTGATTGCGAAGCGGACGTTACGCAAAGATGCACACAAGTATATTCGTTTTACCGAGCGTATGCCGCTGACGATAGCGTTCACTCCGAGCGCGGACGAAACTGAGCTGTATGAGAAGATTAATGAGTATTTGCAACGGCCATTTTTATGGGCATTCGCTAAGTCTCAACGACATCTCTCTGCGCTGGTTATGCGCAAACGTTTAGGCTCCTCATCCTATGCGATTGCATCTACTCTCGAAAAAACTGCTGACCGTCTTGACGTCGAAATACAGGCAGGACATCGGCGTAATGATGCAGGTAGTATTATTGCTGATCTTGACGTAACCAGCGAAGTTAAAGAGGAAGCAGAAAACACTCCTGTTGCAGCGGAAGCTCTCCGCTCAGGACAAAAACAAGCCATGCTTGACGAAGTTAAGGAATTACGTGAGTATGCTCGTTTTGCGCGATCCATTACTGTAAACCAGAAAGCCTTGAAGCTTATCGATGCGCTCGAACAAGGGTTCGCGAAACTTCGTGAAATTGGAGCACGTGAAAAAGCGATTATCTTCACCGACTCCACTGTTACACAGGAATACCTTGCGCGCACACTAACAGAGGCTGGTTGGGGAGAAGGGCTTGTGCTCTTCAATGGCACAAACACCAGTGCTGATGCTACTGCGATTTACAAAAAGTGGCTGAAAGACAATAAGGGTGGAGACATCATAACCGGTATTCAGGCAGCTGATCGTCGTAAAGCTCTTGTAGATGAATTCCGTGAACGTGGACGTGTCATGATCGCCACTGAAGCTGCAGCTGAAGGTATTAACCTGCAATTCTGTTCGATGCTTATCAACTACGATCTGCCGTGGAATCCACAACGTATTGAACAGCGAATTGGACGAGTTCATCGCTTTGGACAAAAACACAATGTGATCGTGGTGAACTTCTCGAATAAAGGTAATCTCGCAGAAGAACGCATCTTGGAACTGCTGACCGAAAAGTTCCAGCTGTTCACATCTGTGTTCGGTGCATCGGATGAGGTACTTGGCCAGATTGAAGACGGCTTAGATTTTGAGAGGATGATTGCGAGCATCTTAGATAACTGCAAGACAGCTGCTGAGATAGATGCTGCTTTCAATGAGCTTGAAGCGAAATATGCGAAACAGATCGATCGAGAAATGAAGAAAACTCGAGCCAAAGTCTTCGACAATCTCGATCCGAAGGTGCGCGATAAACTCAAATCCTATGACGCGCAAACCGGTGTTGTGCTTAACGCCTTTGAACGACTCCTGATTAATGTTACGCGCCATGAACTTGCGTCTCACGCCAGCTTTAATGCCTCTGGTACACAGTTCACGTTACATGAGTCGCCCGCGAGTGGTATTCCTACAGGAGATTATTATTTCAAGTCTGAATCTCGTAAAAGCGCTCATCAATATCGCTATGCAAGTGATCTCTGTACGTGGGTGATTGCCAATGCAAAGAACCATCAAACACCTCCTGCGCGAATTGTATTCGACGTGAATCATGCCGAACGAGCTACTGCTGTGGTGAAAAAGCTCCGACGGAAAAAGGGGAGGGTTCGGATCGAAGAAGTCACGTTCCAAATGCGAGTTGGTAAACAAAATCTCCAAGAATCGTATTTGTTGACTGCTGGTTTTCTTGATGATGGTACTCCAATGGATCAAGAACAAATTCGTGATCTTTTCGATCTTAACAGTGTCACCATCACACCAGACTTGGTTGATGATACTGGATTCGAAGCTGCTATTATCTCCCAACTTGAGCAGATTAATGAGGAAGTTACGAACCGCAACTCTGCTTTCTTGCTCCAACAAGAAGCTCTTATCGACGCTGCTCGGCTTGACCTTAGAGCGAAGTTTGATGCCAAGATTCGTGAATATCAAGCAAAAGAAGTTGCTGCAAACAAAGCTGCTCGAAAGGCCATGAGCGCCGTGGAAGAAATTAAACTCAAGCAGGAAGCACGGCAATGGCGACGTAAAATCGATGATGCTGAAGACGAGTTCCGTAGCGAACGTAACCGTCTTCGTGATGAATCCGAGCAATATCTAGACAGCGCTTACAATGCCGCCAAGGCTATTGAAAAACGTCGAGAGATCTTCACTATTAACTGGGAATTAAACTGAGGATATACGTTACCGCGTAAGACGTAACAAATGACTAGCGCCAGAATTAGCACAAGAAATTTTGTGTTTATTCTGGCGCTACGATGTTTACTGTGGAAAATCGCTTAGCGAAACAAGAAAACTAATTTTCAGAAATGTTTTTTCCAAACATTCAGGAACACTTCTCTACTCTGAGCCCATGAGGTATTGGATACCAGGCGTCTACTCTAGGCCAATGCATAAATGAAAAGAGCATTCACATCGTATTGTTGCCCACCATACGATGCGATGATGGTGTGAGCAGCTTTTGATATTGGGCATAAGCAGTGCAACATCAGGCTGTGAGTACAATTTTGGCGAATTACGATCACCAACAAAGTTTCACCAACCGGAGCCACACAAACGCGCGAAGAACTCAATCAATAGAATGAAAGTAATTCATACCTATTACTTATATAATCAATGATATGTTTTTCGGGGGTATGGAAAACACATCACCTTGTAACCCATCTACAGCTTAGGCTATCTTTAGTGATGTAAGTTAAGGCAAGCCTTATTTTCTGATGAGGTTTAAGGCTTCGTTACACACATTACATAGTTCACCTAAAACCACTTCCAAGAAGAAATCCATTGGAGATTTTTGCTATGAACAAGAAGTATCGTATTCCTGTCCTGATGCTCACCACCGCACTGGCGTTTTCTGGTGCAGCAGTTGTATCCCCAATTGCACCAATTACCGGTTTTCTAGCTGTGTCGTCTGCGGCAACGGCTGCTGAAATTCCAGCAGACAAGTTGCTGCTCGGTGCGCCTGATGATGCACAGCAGTGGGCTGGGCAGTATCAGTCGTTGTCACGTATCGAGCGAGTTCGTCACTATTATGCGTTGGCTGGTGCAGCTGGAGTCAATGCGATCGATGCCTCTAGCTATCCATATGGTTGGGCAGGTCGCTCCCTTGCTGAACAAGCACAATACTTGGCACAAGCGCGTGTTGCAGTAACGCTTCTGCAAGCATCCAACTATCCAAATGCACGTGCTATTGATGTGGAACAAGTAGGTGTGACTCCAGAAGCCTCCGCTGCTGCAAAGGAATTATTCGCAGCAGCAACAGCAACTCTGCAAGAGCGTGCTACAGCTGAACAGGATTCTGCTGTTCGTAGTAAGTTGAATGATTTCAAAGACTATATTTGGTATGCCAATAGTGGTATTAATGCTGCGATCGCAGGTACGAAGCCATACGATTCATCGCCGTTCGCTGTGCTGAACTATGGCATTACAAACGAAACCTACCTCAATAAAAACCGCGGCGAATCTGGCGTCACCGATGAAGACCTGAACAATGTGGTGATTACGAATGTCGAATTTAGTCGAGATGCAGTAGCTGACAAGGTTGCAGAAGCAGCTCAACAGGCAGCTACGAACAGCACTGAAACGAAAGCGAAGCTTGCTGAGGCATTCGGTAATGTGAACCAGAAGGATGCAGCTCCTGCTGGCCCAACCCCTGAAGAGCTGAATGCTGCATATAACGAAGCATACGCTGCGATTTCTAGTGCTGAAGATATTGTCACGAACTATGAAGGTCGTGCTGACAGTGCAGATTTGCAAGAACTCGCTAAAATTCGTGAAGCTGCAGCTAACTTGACCAATCAGATCCGCGAGCTGAAAGAGGCTGGTAACCTCGCTGAACTTCAAGCAAAGAAAGCTGAAGCAGAGGCATTGAAGACTCGTGCTGAGGCTATCAAGACCAAGATCGATAATAAGCCAGATGTTGCTCCGGTGATCGAGCGTCTTGATGCTGTATTGGCAAAGCAACAGGAAGCACTGAAGATTGCTGAAACAAAAGATCCAGCTGCTGCAGCGGAACTGAAGAAGAAGCTGCTAACTTTGACTGATCGCGTTGCTGCAGTCAAGGCTACTTTGCAACGGATCACGACCAACCAGCAGCTGAGTGTGATTGTTCCAAACGTTGCCACAATCGAGAGCGAAGTTGCTGATTGGAAGGCTAAAGTTGAAGCTTTGGCGGATAAGACCGAAGAAACCACTACTTCTCAAACTTCCACGCCTTCTGAACCAAGCAAGACCAGCGAGCCATCGAAGCCTTCTGAACCAAGCAAGACGAGCACGCCAGTAAAGCCTACTGAACCAAGCAAGCCAGTATACCCAGTTGAAGATGCTCGTACCTTCCGCATCGCAACTGTGATTGTGCTGCTGTTCTCCTTGCTCTCACAACTGCTCGGTTTTGCATACTTGTTCAAGCATGTACCACCAATGCTGCGTCGATAAGCCTGTAGCATAAACTGCGTAGAGCCCTCCTGTAATTTTTCATTGCAGGAGGGCTGTTCTATGCGCAAGAATATTGCCATCCTCAATCAATGTTTGTCACAATAGACGAATGGATGATATTGATCGCGCAATTATTCGTGAATTGCAAAAAGATGGCCGTTTGAGTAATCAAGAGCTAGCGAAGCTTGTCAATCTCACACCCGCGCCCTGTTTGCGCCGAGTGCGTCGGCTTGAGGAAGCCGGTGTGATTAAGGGCTATCGCGCGGTAGTCGACCCCAAGCTACTAGGGGAAGGCTTTGAGGTGATCGTCCATGCTGATGTGGGCAAAAACGATGGTCCGGCGATTGCTGATTTTGAATGTCGCGTGGCAGCGATGCCGGAAGTGATTGAACTTCGTCGCATGTTTTCGCGTCCGGATTATTTTATTCGAGTTCGTGTTCGCGATGCTGCCGCTTATGAGCAATGGTTAACGCAAACGCTGCTGGGTAATCAAGGCGTGGTGCGAGTGGATTCTCGCATTACGATGAAAGTCATTAAGGCACTCGATTAGACGACGGCAGGGGAGTAGTGGGCTTGACGTGCTGGAACCTACCAGCTTGAACCTGCCGCACCTCAAGCAGTCGCTTGCCGCATCCTACCCGCGCGCCGCTGCATCAATGACATGCAGATCATCCGGGAGTTGTACAAAGACTTGGCTGCCTACTTCATATGCTGGGGCACCCAATACACGCGCTTGCAATTGCGTGTTATCGGTGCAGGTCACCGAGTAAATCGTGGAATGTCCAAGATATTCTCGCGCTGTCACCGTTGCCGGCATTGCAGTCGGGGTAGAAATAAGCTGCACATGCTCAGGGCGCACCACCGTCCCATCTGCCAAAATCGCACATTCGCCTAAAAATTTTGCGACCCACGCCGTTGCCGGAGCATTGTACACCTGGGTTGGCGTGCCTATTTGTTCTAAAACTCCATCGTGCAACAGCGCCACCTGATCCGCGATCGACAACGCTTCGTCTTGATCGTGGGTCACTAACACTGCCGTTGTGCACGCCTTTTGCAAAATTTCTGTCAGATCTGCCCGAACTTGGCTGCGCAAGCCTGCATCAAGGGCTGAAAACGGCTCGTCGAGAAGCACGAGGTTCGGACTCGGCGCTAATGCTCGAGCCAGAGCCACGCGCTGAGCCTGCCCGCCAGAAAGCTCGGATGGTTTGCGGTCGGCAAAGTCTTCAAGCTGCACCAATTTCAACATTTCGGCAACTCTTTCGCGCCGATGAGCGTGACGATGCAGCCCAAATCCTATATTCCCGGCCACCGTCAAATGCGGAAATAGTGCAGCATCTTGCGGCACCAATCCAATATGCCGTTTTTCTGGCGGAACATGCACACCGGCTGTGGCAATCACAGTTCCATCAACTTCAATGGTGCCACTGGTAGCCTGCTTTAAACCCGCCAGGATTCTCAGAAGCGTGGTTTTTCCGCAACCGCTCGGCCCAACAACCGCTAACAACTCGCCGCGAGTAACAGCAAGCGAAATATTCTGCAGCACTGGCCGGCGCTCATCTGCATAGTGAGCGACAAGATCTGTAATACGCAATGCATCATTCACGGCATTAACCTTCCGAGCTAGGAGTTTGTGCTAGCAGCAGTGCTGGAATAGCGGCAACGCCAATTAACATCAATGAATAAGGAGCCGCTGCACCATAGGCATTGATGTCATTGAGTTGCCACAAGCGAGTTGCCAGGGTATCGACGCCAATCGGGCGCAACATTAATGTTGCGGGCAATTCTTTCATAACGGTAACCGCTACGATAAGTGTGCCGGCTGCAATGCCCGGCCACGAAAGATGCGCAGTTACTCGCCACCACACAGAAAGTGGTGAAGCGCCAAGACTACGCGCAGCGTCATGCAAACTGGCTGGGACCTGCGCTAATGCAGTACGAGTACTGCCTACCGCCTTGGCACAAAACATTAAGGAATACGCGATCACCAGCAACGGCAATGTTTGATACAACCCTGGTACAAATTTCAGTGCCATATAAACCATCGCCAAGCCCACCACAATGCCTGGTAGCCCATGACCTAAATAGGTAAAAGTTTCGAGTGTGCGCAATAGTTTCGTTGATCTCTGCGATAGAAGAATACTAATCGGTAATGCCAGCAGCAGCGCACCAAAAGCTGCGCACAACCCTAAGCCTAGCGTCACACCTGCTGCTGTAAGCATCCGTAAATATTCAGCATGTGGTTCGGCAAGACTTGCCGTAAAACGCATCAAGATATCAACCACAGGCAGACCAACGCTGAGTCCAAAAACAACTGCCAACCAGAATATGGCACTTACGGTGACGAATCTGGAGCGTACTGGTGGAGCTGTGGCAACATGGATACGAAAGCGCTGCGTTGGTGCGCGAAGGACTCGTTCAACACCAATAATAAGCAATGCGAATACCGCTAAAATTGCGGACAATACAATTGCAAGAGAGCGATTAAAACTGCCAGAAAAAGCTGCTTGCACACCAATGGTGAGTGTTTGGTAGCGCATGATCGAAACCACGCCATATTCGGCAACACAGTAGAGGGCGACGAGTAGGGCTCCCGAAGCAGCAGCTGGAATAACTTGTGGCAGCGTGGCGGTGCAAAACGCGCGAAACCGACCGTATCCTAGGCATCGTGCAACGTCCTCGAGGCTGGGATCACTGCGTCGTAAAGCTGCAACGGTAGGAAGCGTAATATATGGCGCGGTTGATAGCACGAGAACCACCCAGGAACCTGAAAGTCCGCGCAGGTCAGTAAGGGTAACCCAGGATAATCCTGCAACAAATGAGGGAATCGCCAGCGGTAATGTGGCAGCGATCCACCAAAATTTCATCAGCGGTAGTCGGATGCGCGTGAGTATAAGCGCGGTGGTCAGGCCCAGAAGGAGACTGCCGACGGTGACAGTCAACACCAAAATGGCGGTGTTGGAGAGAACTACGAGTGTTTGCGGCCGTTGAAACACTCGCGTGATGGATTCGATCGGCGCAGAAAGCAGCTCCACGCCCAAAAAGGCCAGCGGCGCTGCTGCAATGCATGCAACAACACCCGCTAGCCCTATGAGTGCAGTGTGTGGTTTCAACACGAATGATTACTTCGTGTAGGTCAAGCCAACTTCGTCGATCATCGCAGCAGACTCGTCAATGGATGACAACTTTGCCAAATCGAAATCTGGGTTCGCAGACGGATCCAATGCAGGAATACCCTCTGGACCCTCAACACCCTCGACCAATGGGAACTCGAACGTCTTGGTTGCGAAGTAGTTTTGCGCGGTTGGCGAAAGCAGGAACTTCACGAAGCTCAAAGCCTGTGGATCCTTCTCAGCATTCTTCAACACGCCAACACCGGTAACATTTACCAATGCTGCCAAGTCGCCTGGCTTGCCGTACTTCAGCTGAGCTTGCAGATTCTCGCCGCCCTTTTCAGCAGCTGCGCTGAACCAGTAGTAGTGGTTGATCAGGCCGACTGAAATTTCGCCCTTTTCAACAGCTTCCAAAATAGGAGTGTTCTTGGCGTAAGTCTTGGCACCATTATCGACCAGCTTCTGCAGCCAGTTACGGGTGTAATCATCGCCCTTTTCCACGCGCATTGCCGTCACGAAGGAAATAAACGACGCATTCGTTGGTGCAACACCGATCTTGCCGGCCCACTTTGGATCGACCATAGCCTCGATCGTATCCGGAGCGTCAGCCTCGGTGACCTGCTCCTTGTTATAAGCAACCACGCGTGCGCGACCAGTGACGCCGACCCACTTTTGCTCAGCAGAACTATATTGCTTTGCGACGCTACCAAAAACCTCTGCAGGAAGTGGTGCAAGCAAATCCTTCTCAGCAACCAATCCGAGCGCACCAGCTTCTTGTGAGAAGAAAACCTCAGCTGGAGAGTTTTCGCCCTCGGTCAGCAGCAACTGAGCTTGCTCGGCAGTCTTGCCATAGCGAACCTCTGTCTTAATGCCGGTTTCTTTTTCAAACATCTCGATAAGTGGTGCAACAAGATCCTCGCTGCGACCAGAGTAGATGACAAGAGTGTCATCGCTGGTGTCCTTCATCGCTTCAGCTTGGGTGGATGATGCTGCTTCAGGGCTGGTCATAGCTGCTTCTGTATCGCTACTCGAAGAGCACGCAACCAATGCCGCACCAGTGGTAGTCAGTGCTAAGGCGATTGCTGGGAGGCGCATTGAAAAGCGTTTCATATCAAGATTCCTTCATATAGATAGGGTTGCCGCAATTATTAAGCGTGCCTAGCCTAACATCAATCACGAATGTGTACAACTTTTGGATGATGTGATAATCATGAAATTGTTTCGCACCTTTGTGGTGATGGTGGGGTGGTGGTTAGGGTTGTAAGGCGGTTGGAGTTGTTCGTAACTCCTTACTTGTTTAATCGTGCGACTTTAAACGGTTGCAGCTGTTGTGCTGTGGTGTGTTACGTAAATCAAACTTGTGACAAATACACTGCACATTCTTTCCTTAAAATTGTGCGCTCACCTGCAGGTTTGTGTTGTGTGTGGTGACTGTGTAAATTAGTTCGAGTCGCCGCGGCCAACGGTTGTGAGTGACAATGATGAAACAGTGTTGATTTGACATGTTGTTCATGTTCGGTTAATGTTTCATTTCACTGCCTTGTTCAGCCTGATACGGAATGTGTTTGGTTGGCGGGTATGTGAATGTTGTTTGAGAACTCAATAGTGTGCCAATGTACTTTTTATTTTTTTCAAAGTGTTATTGGGATTGTTTTACTGTTATGTGCTTTTGATTGTGGCCGGCAAGTTTTTGCTTGGCTTGTAAAATCTT
>NZ_JANUXR010000005.1 GCF_024834075.1 Corynebacterium sp. HS2168-gen11 | reverse complement strand
TGGTTTGGGCGTGTTGGTATTGCGTCGTAACCGTAAGTAGTAGTTGCTAGTGTTCTTGCCTTGAGAACGAAATAAAAAATGGGTGGTCATCATGACCGCCCATTTTTTATGCGTACCATTTCTGTGCTGGAATCTAGGTTCCCTTATACTTTTGGCATGACTGAATCACAACAAACACCGCTAGATCAAGCGGCACAACAATATATTTATGATCTCGCCGCTTTAACACCTACTGTGGCAACCCAATGGGGCATTGCAGGTTATGACGATCAGCTCGAAGATTTCAGCCCTGAGTATCACGATGCAGTGGCTGCTCGTACCAAGCAGATGCTGGACGACGTCGAAAAGCTAGAAGGCTCTGACATTGATAAAGCCGTGATGCGCGATCGCCTTGGGATCGAGCTCGAGTTGCACGCGCGTGGAGAGAATCTGCGCGACCTGAACAACATCACGTCTCCGGTACAATCCATTCGCGATTCGCTGGCGCAAATGCCTCCGGAGCATCGTCCAGGTCGTTTGGCGAAGGTCCCGGCTGCGTTGGCTGGCTATCAGCGTTCCTTGGAGGCAGCAGCTGCAGAGCAAAAGATCGCTGCTGCGCGCCAAATTGATCAAGTACTCAAGCAGCTAGAACCGATGGCAAGTGGCGAGTTCTTCGCTGAAATGGGTGCTCAGGCGGATATCGATCGCGCCGCTCAAGCCTGCGGCGAATTGGCTACCTGGTTGCGCAATGAGCTGCTGCCGAAAGCACCGACTGCAGACGCTTTCGGCCGCGAGCGCTATGAGCTATTTAGCCACGAATTCGTCGGCGCGAAGGTAGATCTTGACGAAGCCTACCAGTGGGGTCAGGAGCGCTTGGCTGAAATCATCGACCAGCAGCAACAATGCGCAACTGAGCTGTACGGCGCTGGAGTCAGCGTTGCCGAGGCCATCCAGCGTCTGGACGCCGACGAGCGCTACACCTTGCACGGCGTTGATGCGCTGCAAGCTTGGATGCAGGAAAAGGCAGATCAAGCGGTTGCTGATCTCGCCGGCGTGCATTTCGACATTCCAGAAGAAATGCGCACCATTGAGGCATGCATCGATCCTGCTGGTACCGGCGGCATTTTCTACACCGCGCCAACCGAGGATTTCTCGCGTCCAGGCCGCATGTGGTGGTCGGTTCCTGCTGGCGAGGACACCTTCCATACCTGGCAAGAACTGACAACGGTCTACCACGAAGGTGTGCCTGGCCATCACTTGCAGTTGGGTATGGCAATCGCGCAGCGCGAACATCTGAATTTGTGGCGCCGCATCGGTACCTGGAACTCCGGCCACGGCGAAGGCTGGGCACTCTACGCAGAAGCGTTGATGGCTGAACTCGGTTATCTTGACGATCCTGGTTTCCGCATGGGGCTTTACGACGCCCAGCGCCTGCGTGCCGCACGCGTGGTCTTAGATATTGGTGTTCACCTTGGCAAGACCACTCCAGAAGGCGGCCAGTGGAGCTTTGAATATGCCAAGCAATTCCTGCGTTCACATGTAGCAATGTCTGATGCCAACCTTGACTTCGAATTGCATCGTTATTTCGGTTGGGCAGGTCAGGCGCCAAGTTATGCGTTGGGTCAACGTCTATGGCAACAAATGCGTGCCGCTGCGAACGAGAAGGGCATGAGTGCTCCTGACTTCCACGCGAAGGCACTGGCACAGGGCTCTATTCCAATGGATATTTTGCGCGCAGTGGTCTTTGATTCTTAATTCAGTAAACGCTGGTAGCACAAACCCCATTTTTTGTTGAACTGCTCCTCATGAATCGGGCTGAGAAATCAGATACCGAATCGTGGGGAGCATTTCATGTTCGAGAAGGGGAGAATTTGAAAATTGCTGAAAATGAACGCGTGTCCCAATTGTGATTCATTGGTTATACTTCAACTCATATCGCACCACTACAGATCCGGTGCCGTATGGATGGAGGAATAATGGGTTTACGTCGAAAAGCCTTAATAGTGCTGAGCGTTACTAGCGTACTTGGGCTTGGAATACAGTCACCAGCTGCTGAAGCCCAAGAAACTGCTGCACAAAACGTCGCAATGGCTGCGACTGAGACGTCGGCAGCACCAGCTGCAGCGGCGCCGAACTCTGCAGCGCAGGGCCCTGAGAAAGACTCAATACCTGAGTCCGACGAATTCGTCTTGATGCGCCCAATGCAAGATGGTGGTTCCAGCGTAGGCAGCGTTGTAGTGCCAATCATTGTGACAGCCGCGGTGGTTGCAATCTTTGGGCTAATTGCGCATATTGCCGGTTGGTTGAAGCCACCTGCACCTGCGGCACCACCTGTGCCAATGGGTGTGCCAGGTATTCCAAAACTGCCAGCATCAGTTGTGCCGCTCAAGGTCGGCCCACCTGTTCCTGCAGGTTAATCACTTGGCTGAGGTGAATCTATGAAAGGCGTGTGGTGCATACTCGTTGAAAAGTGTGCATCACACGCCTTTGGTTACGTGCTGGTGATGAAAGTAATACCAGTGGTGGCTAAAGCGCCGTACACAATGCCCCATAATGCACTAGAAACTGTCATCCATGTCAGCACGGTAGAACGCTTTGCTCCCAAGGCAAGGAGCGCAATGCAGGTGAATTGACTCGGTAATACAGTTTGTCCCAAAACTGCGACACCAGGAATACCGTATTTTTGAAATCTTGCGTTGAATCGCTGATATTTGGTCGGGCGCTTTCGCGCGTGACCTTCTGCGGGGTCAGTTGCTTCGGCTTGAATCCGACTTCGGAATCGGTCTTGTAGCTGAGTGCCGAGTGTCATAATGACAACTATGGAAATGACATTACCGAGAATAGCTGCAGGAATGGCAATAATTGGTGCAATACCGATCACCACGCCAAAGGCAGCGCCGAAATAGGATTCTAAAAACGGAACGCATCCGGCAAGAAATGGGCCAAACCATTGCAACCATTCGGGAAGTGTTTGCGTCCACTCGCGGAGATGTTCAAACATGAGGCAAGCTACCTTTCGGTGATACATTAAAGAATGAATGAAAAAAGTACTGGTACGGCGTACTAGTACGGTGTGCTAGTTATGTTAGTACAGTGTGCGAGAAGGGGCAACTGTGGATCGGAAACAGCAGATACTTGAAGCTGCAAAACGCATGATGGACGAACATGGTATGCAGGCCGTCAGCGTCCGTAGTGTCGCTGCCGCAGCTGGTATTGGCCCAAGCACGTTGCGCTACTATTTCCCCACGCAACAAGCGCTTTTCGACGCCTTGGCACAGCACTTTGTCGATGAAATTTCCGATACGATTGCGTTTGATCCGGAGCATCCACGCCAGTATTTAGAAACTGCACTTGCCCAACTGTGTCCTATGGAATCGAACCAGCGTCGTCAAGCTCGCGAAGGCTTAATCCTGTTGCTGCAGCATGTCGATGAATTTGAAACACCACCAGTAGAAGCCCAAAAATATATTGAGCAACTCCAGTTGAAGATCACGCACTGGTTGCACACGCTGGAACAACACAATGTGCGATTGATTGCGCCAGTTTCACAGCTGACTTTGGTAGCCGATGCGTTTATGAATGGCCTGAGCTATGGCATAGTCACCGGGATATACCAACCAATGCAAGCAACCCAAGCGTTGCGAGATTTTGTGGCCAGCATCGTCCCTAATCCGACAACCGGCGGCGGGCAATAGCGCCGCATTGCGATATTTCATGCAAAGACAATCGCGTATCGACGCATTTTTGCTGGTGGTGGCCGCTGAAAATGTTAAAAATTCCACAATTGGCCAAAATCTGGCCGCTGAATGCTGAAGTTTATCTGAATTGGTGGCACACTAGGGGTATGGCTAATGGAAAACTAGTACTCCTCCGTCACGGACAGAGCGAGTGGAATGCATCGAACCAGTTCACTGGTTGGGTGGACGTAAATTTGACCGAGCAGGGCGAAGCTGAGGCAAAGCGCGGCGGTAAACTGCTGAAAGAAGCAGGCATCTTGCCAGACGTTTTGTACACCTCTTTGCTGCGTCGTGCAATCCGTACCGCAAATATCGCATTAAGCGAAGCTGATCGTCACTGGATCCCAGTGGTTCGCGACTGGCGTCTGAACGAGCGTCACTATGGTGCGCTCCAGGGTCTGAACAAGGCTGAGACCAAGGACAAGTACGGCGACGAGCAGTTCTTGGCATGGCGTCGTTCCTACGACACCCCACCTCCAGTGCTTGACGACGACAACGAGTACTCGCAGGTTCACGATCCACGCTACGCGAACCTTGATGAAGTTCCTCGCACCGAGTGCCTCAAGGACGTTGTGATTCGCTTCGTTCCATATTTCGAAGAAGAAATTTTGCCACGTGTGAAAAATGGTGAGACTGTATTGATTGCAGCTCACGGTAACTCCTTGCGTGCGTTGGTCAAGCACCTGGATAACATCTCTGACGATGATATTGCAGAGCTGAATATCCCAACCGGTATTCCACTGGTATACGAGCTTGACGCTGAGGGTACTGTCGTCAATCCTGGCGGTACGTACCTTGATCCAGAAGCTGCGGCTGCTGGCGCTGCTGCTGTTGCAGCACAGGGTGCAAAGTAACCCTTTAGATACCTCACACACCTGTTGTACTTCTTTGGAAGTATTACAGGTGTGTTTTGTTTTCCCAAGCTGCTTGCGTTGCAGGATGAATCCTAAATACTTCCACTGCAAGTGCAGGATCAGAAATTTGCGAGCGTGCCTGTGCACGCTGAGTGAGGTGCTGGGCCAGAATCTCAAACGTGGCATCTCCTATTAAGGAACGCAATTCTGGTTCACAGCTTTTCCACAAGGGTTGCGCATTTTCGTGGCATCCTGGTGAGGTCGTGCAATACCAATCAAAATCTTCGCCGCCTTCACCCCAGCCGCGTCGATCATATTCGGTAATAGTGGTGCGCAAAATTTCTCGACCATCACCGCGTTGTTCATAGGCTTCAAGGCGTCGTAAAGGCAATTGCCAGCAAACCTCGGGTTTGATAATTGTTAAATCCTCGTCGTGGTCCAAAGCCCATTGATGCAAAGCACAACCCGTACCAGTTGGCCAGCCTGTGCGATTGGCAAAAATACAGGCACCTGCAACAACTACTGTTTTTAAGGCAGGCTCTGGTTCGCCTTCTTCATTTTCCAGCTCATCCCAGAGCAGCCACGGTTCAAGCTGCGACTCATCTGCCTGCTCAAAATAGGTATCGGTGGTTTGCGGGCGCAGCTGCCAGTAGTGCGCTGGCATTCGCGAAACGGCATCGCGAAGCTGTTCGCGATCGTCTTCATCTACTAAAAAGGCGCCATGATTACAGCAACCAAATTCCGGATGTTCCGTACTAATGCCACGGCACGCTTGGGTGCCAAAGCCGCATCGATAATGTGATTCCAACCAGGTGAGATCAAAGGAAAAAATGTGTTCAGGATCTTCCGGGTTTAAGCATTCGAACCATTGGCGCGGGAAATCTGGTGCAAGTTCTGCCCCGGTACGAATCGACTTTGCTGCAGGTGAGCGTTTGGGGAATCCTAAGTGCACTGGTTGTGGCATACTGTATAACCCTAGACGGCTGGTGCGGCAAAGCAAAAAGTTTTTGCGCGGTGCTGGGCTGTGCCGACGTGCGGTGCCAGGTTGTGATGTCACGCAGTGCAGTGACAGAGCCAATGGCATAGCGCTATCATTAGTACAACGATAGGTCGGTATCGACGAAGATGACGATCTAGGGAATATTTTCCTCACAAAGTATGCTTGGTAAGGATAGTATTTACAGTAAGCCCCCATGAATGAAAGGGGGGTAATTTGAATACATGTGTGACAAGACTTGAGTATTCAGTGTTGTTCGTGGGTAAGGTAGAGACATGAGTGAAAAGCAGCTAACGGTCGCTGAGTTGCTGGCGAAGTCTGGCAAAGCAGGCAGTCGTCCTCCGCAACGGCGCCGCCGCCGCAGCATTGAAGAAGGTGGCGTTTCTGTTGCCGAATTAACAGGAACAATCCCAAAGGTTGATGCGAAGCCTGTTGAATCCAAACATTCAAGCGAACCATTGGATTCTCCTGCAGCACCTGTGGCAGCTCCACTTGTCGCTGATGCGCCCGATACTGATGCTGCATCGTCTGTGGAGACGCCAGGGGACGTCGTCAAGCGCCCTGCTGCCGCGGAGAAAACGCCAAGTACTGATGAAACTATCGTGTTGTCGGTCGTCAGCGAAAGCGATCCGATTCGTTTGACTACTGGTCCGATTACCGCTGAGCACGCAGTTGTGACGCCTGAGGCTTTGACGACGACGGCTGCGGTGCCATCGCATTTGGAGTCTGCACAGACTTCCACAGAGCTGGAATGGCCTGAAGATGACGATTTTGTGGAAACAGACGTCCAGCCTGAAGAAGAAAAGATGTCGATTTTGACCATCGCCGGCATGGTGTTCGTGGGCGTGATGATCGGCGTTGCAATTTTCAGCGGATTCCAAGTGCTGTGGGCCACCATGGATAAGCTACCGGTGTCTGCTTTTGCCGTGATCGTGACCCTTGGTGTGATCGTCGCCGTGAAATTAATGCGCACGTCGCGTGATGGTGTGTCAATGACTTTAGCTGGCTTAGTTGCCCTCGTGATGACATTCGGACCACTGCTGGTAGTCTAGCTTCACCTTTTCGGCCTTCCCGTGTGGAGGGCCGATTTTGTATGTCAAGGTGCAAATGAGCAAACTTTTTGGCAAGGTAATGGTATGACTTCAATAGCAGTAATTGGCGGCGGCAAAATCGGTGAAGCACTTATCGCAGGGCTTATCGACGGTGGCGTGGACCCCAAAGACATCCATGTGACCACTCGAACCGAGCAGCGTAGCGGCTATTTGCGCGATACCTACAGTGTGCTGCCATTTGCGGAAAACGCCTTGGCCGTTGATGGTGTAGATATTGTGTTCTTATGCGTGAAACCCTATGACATTCTCAAGGTAGTGGAAGAAATTTCTCGCGCAATTGACCATAACGACGCGACAACAGTTGTCTCGATGGCAGCAGGTATCACTACCAATGCTATTGAAGACGCACTTGCCGCTGGTGCGCCAGTGATTCGAGCCATGCCGAATACTCCTATGTTGGTAGGTAAAGGCATGATCGCATTAGCTCCTGGACGATTTGTCGATGCTGAGCAGCTCGAACGTGTGGTTACGCTGCTGCAAAATACTGGTGGCGTTCGAGTAGTTGCAGAAGCTGATATGAATGCTGTGACCGCACTGTCGGGTTCGTCACCGGCGTATTTCTTCCTTATGGTTGAAGCAATGATCGATGCCGGTATTAGCTTGGGATTAAACCGCGAGGCCGCCAAAGATCTGTGCGTGAATGCCATCTATGGTGCCGCTGCGATGCTGACCGAAACTGGTGAAGAACCAGCAGTGCTGCGGGCGAATATTACCTCTCCTGGCGGATCCACGATTGCAGCGATTCGAGAGTTTGAAGAATCCGGTTTGCGTGCAGCTGTCTACCGCGCAACTGAAGCCTGCACGAAGCGTGCTGAAGAACTCGGATAACTGTTGGGCCTGAAGTGTGCCGAACGAGGGCACCCGGCGCCTTTTGTCCCTTATTTCACATATACCCCTTTGAATCGCAAATAAAACGTAATTAACTGCAGTTTTGTTTCGTCTCAAGGGGTATTTTTTGTTTCTAAGGCATATTTTTTTCACTTTCGTTCGCATTTGTCACAGGTTTCACGCTAGGATAAGAACAGCACGTGCGTGTTTGACCTGCGGGAGGGGAAGCCTGCAGCGCGCTCGACGCTGAAGGGTGAATAACTATGGCCAACGAAGATAATGGCACGTTTTTAACAGTTGCCGAAGTTGCAGAAATCATGCGCGTTTCTAAGATGACGGTCTACCGTCTGGTACATTCTGGCGAGTTGCCAGCAGTACGCGTTGGTCGCAGCTTCCGTGTGCATGAAAAAGCAGTAAATGAATATCTTGATGCTTCATTCTATGAGGTCGGGTAGTAGCATTTAGTGCGGCATACGATTTTGAAAAACGAGCGGCCGTTTGCAGTATTTCCACTGCGAACGGCCGCTGTTTTTATGTCTCGATTTTTCCTATCTTCATTCACTCGGTATGATTAAAGCCATTCGTGTCAGCATCTGCCCAAACACGGGAATATTTGTTGTGTCACGAGTTCTTTTTATGAAAGGTCTCTCGTGGTTTCTTCTAGGTATTCACATGGCAGGGCGAAAGTGCACTTCGAGCTGCTGGAAGCACATCGGTGCTTTACAGTTCGTGCTATGGGCTTTTCGTTGACATCGGAAGTACGTACATCCAACTAGTAAGCGAGGGAAACCGTTATGGGTTCTGTCATCAAGAAGCGCCGCAAGCGCATGTCCAAGAAGAAGCACCGCAAGTTGCTGCGTCGTACCCGCGTTCAGCGTCGTAAGCTCGGCAAGTAAGCCTTATTCTGCAGCAATCCCCTTGAGTTCCTTTTGTCTTGTACACAGGAAGTCAAGGGGATTGTTGTGTTAGCGGTGAAACACCTTCCAGGAAAACGCTGCCGTCAGTAGTGCAGGTAGCCCGAAGGTGCGAACTGCTTTGCGTACACTGCGGTAATCATGGATTTGCCAACCGTATTGAGTGGCGAATTTGCGCAGTTTTCCATCGGGATTAATCGCAACTGGTTGGCCAACCATCGTAAGCATCGGCAGATCATTAATGGAATCGGAATAGGCGGTGCAGGTGGCCAGATCAAGGTGTTCTAAGGTGGCTAGGGCTGCAACGGCGTGTTGTTTACCAGGACCGTGCAAAATATCGCCTACGAGACGACCTGTGAATTTTCCGTCTTTGACTTCTGCAACAGTACCTAACGCGCCGGTGAATCCTAGTCGTTTTGCTAAGATTTGCCCCAACTGTACTGGAGTGGCTGAAACGAGCCATACTTGCTGGCCAGCGGCGATATGAGCTTCTGCGAGCTGTGTAGTGCCTGGCCAAAGTTTTTTGCTGATGTGAGAATCAACAATTTCTTCGCATAGCTCGACGATCTCTGCAACGTTGCGACCAGCGAAGAACTCCAATGCTCGTTGTCGTCCTTCAGCTACGTCCTTGGCATTTTCAGCGCCGCTGACGCGAAACTTGAGTTGTTTCCATGCTGCGAAGGCAATTTGGCGCGGGCGAATATAGCGTTTGCGAGCAAGGCCGATCATAAACACAATCAACGAGGACCCTTGGATGAGGGTGTTGTCGATGTCGAAAAATGCGGCGGCTCCTGTTTCTTGAGTGATTGCTGGGTCGGGGGCCGTTAATTGGGTGGTGCCTGCGGCTTCATAGGATCCAGAGACAGAGTCGAGTCCGGATGTGAAGTCTTTGAGTTCGAGGTTAAATAGCTCATTGACTGCCAGGGCTGCGGCCGCTTCACCAGCTTCTTTTTGTGTGGTGGCGTCGATAGGCGGGAGCGCGAGTTCTTCGACGAAGCGACGCATATTGCCTCGTGAAATACTCCAACTGGCAAGAAAATCCTTGGGGTTTTGATACCACTGAGGTTCGTGGCTGGTCACGATCTATGCGCACCCTTTCATGCGAGTAATAAGGTTATAAGTTAAATCATGCCATTAAATGCCGGCGTTAGCACCTTCTGTATTAAGCTCAGGAACAAACTTGAGGAACAGAAAGGATCGATAATGGCAACGACAGTTGAGCTGATGGTTCGAAAGACTTGTGGATCCTGTACGCGCGTGGCAGCACAGATTCGACCAGTGGTGGCGGCTGCTGGATTAGAGCTGGTCATTCGGGATGTTGATGAAGATGCAGAGCTGAAGACCGAGTACTCCGATCGTGTGCCAGTAGTGGTTATTGATGGGGAAGAATTCGCCTGTTGGGAGGTAGATAATGACGAGTTAGCCCACGCTTTGTTGTGAGCTGCGCTATAACTCGATAGTCTTTATTCAACTAAAGGTGTGGCGATTATCATTCTTTAGTTTGAAAATTGCGGTATGTTACAACAACGCAATGTTGCTATCGAGATAAAAGAGGAAATAAAATTCGTGAGTGTACTCGTCGTGGGAATGTCGCATCGCTCAGCTCCAGTAGCATTGCTGGAGCAACTCAGCATGAACGATACCGCCAGAGACCAAGCCGCACTCGACCTTCTCGATCGCGCCTCCGTGCGTGAAGCGATGATTATTTCCACCTGCAACCGCATCGAAGTTTATGTTGAAACCACAACATTTCACGGCGGAGTTGCCGATGTCGTCGATATTCTCCACGCCATTTCCGGTATTGATATGGAAACGCTGCGCAGTGCCCTCTACGTGCGCTACGCCGATGCCGCTGCCGAGCACATGATGGTAGTGGCCGCAGGCCTTGATTCTATGGTTATCGGCGAACAACAAATTATTGGACAAGTTCGCGCTGCCTACCAAGCAGCAATCGACGCCGGAACCATCGGGCCGGCACTGCACGCGCTTGTCCAAGCGGCCCTGCACACCGGCAAACGCGTGCATACCGAAACCAATATTGATGAAGCAGGTGCCTCGATGGTTTCGGTGGCCTTTGAAGAAGCTTTGAGCCACATGCAGTGCACCTCTCTTCAGAACCAAACCGCGCTGGTGCTCGGTGCTGGTGCGATGGCATCCCTGGCGGCCACGCATCTGGGCCGACTCGGTATTCAGAAAATCATTGTGGCTAATCGTACGCGCGAGCGAGCCGAGAACCTGGCCGCGCATGCACGCGTTGCCGGGGTGGATGCTGAAGTTGTGGATTTTGACCAGCGTCGACAAGCATTAGCGCAGGTAGACTTGGCGGTTTCGGCCACGGGGTCGCAAACTTACACCATTGTCGCAGCCGACCTGCCGAAGCAGTGCCAACTGATGCTCATCGATTTATCCATGCCGCGCGACATCGACGACGACGTGACCGCCCACGGCGCAAAACTTGTGAACATCGAACGCCTCCATCGCGTCCGTAGCGACAACGAGGCGCTGGTCAGCGACGTGCAGGCGCAAAAAATCGTGGCGGACGAACTGCAGGCATACAGCACCGCGCAGCGTATTAAGGACGTCGCCCCAGCCGTGACGGCCCTGCGCACCCACGCCTCTGAGCTTGTCGACGCGGAAATCAACCGCGTGGCCAAGCGCAACCCGAAACTGGAGGACGACGAACTTCACGAGATTCGGGCGAGCATGCAAAGGATCGTCGATAAGCTGCTGCATACACCAACAGTTAAGGCCAAGGCGCTGGCAGCCGAATCTGGGACAATCAGCTACCAGACGGCCTTGCAGGAATTTTTCGGGCTCGCGGGAGCCACCACTTCTGTCAAACTTGACTACAACGAACTTAGAGGACCCCAAGATGTTTAGAATCGGCACCCGAGGCAGCCTGCTCGCGACCACCCAAACCGGCCATGTGCGCGACGCGCTCGCCGCACACGGGTACGACAGTGAACTGCGCATTATCACCACCGTCGGGGATGTGAATATGGCTCCGGTCGAGCGCATTGGGGTTGGCGTGTTCACGCAAGCACTGCGTGACGCCCTGGCCAACGGCGAATGCGACATTGCGGTGCACTCCCTGAAAGACCTTCCGACCACCCCTGACGAGCGTTTTTATATGGTCATGCCAGAGCGTGTCGACGCCCGTGACTGCCTCATCGCGCGTGACGGACTCACCCTTGCGCAACTTCCACCACATGCCAAGGTTGGCACCGGTGCACCGCGACGCATTTCGCAAATTAAAAAACTGCGCCCGGATATTGAAACTGTGCCACTGCGCGGCAATATTGATACTCGCATGAAGAAAGTCAGTGCTGGTGAACTCGACGCCGTTATCTTGGCATACGCCGGGCTCTTAAGGGTTGAGAAGGCTGATTGTGCTACCGAGGTGCTTGAACCTGCACAAGTGCTGCCAGCTCCTGCGCAAGGAATTTTGGCGGTCGAATGTCGGGCTGACGACGAAGCTGCGAAACGCGCGATTATGAGCATCGCGGATGCGTGGAGCACGGCTTGTGCGATTGCTGAACGCGTGGTGTTGCGAACCCTTGAGGCGGGGTGCACTGCGCCGGTGGCGGCGTATGCGACTGTTGGTGCTGGTGCGGGTGTGGGTTCTGTTGGCGCAGCGGGCGCGCTGACCCTGGTCGGCAGCATCACAAGCTTAGACGGAACGCTGCAACTGACCGCTTCCGCAACCGGCGTCGATCCTGTTGCGGTTGGCGAAGAAGTCGCCGCCAAATTATTCGCCCAAGGCGCTGGCTTGATGCTGGACTAACGCACAACCTTGATGCAGCGCGTCAGCTCTGCCCAACGATGTGCAGGTACAGCCAGCTTTGGCGTGAAATTTTTAGCATGCGACGCATTGATTGGATAAGGAGTCAGAAGAAGAACATGTATCGCATAGCCATCACACGATCGCTGGCACAAGCATCGAGTATAAGCACGCTGATTCGCAAACACCATGCAGAGCCAGTGCTCATCCCGCTGATTCAAACCGCACCACCAAACGATCTGGACGCGTTTCAACTCGCGATCAAAGGTGAATACGACTGGGCGGTATACACCTCCGTAAACTCAGTCGATGCCGTAGCAACATATGCACAACAATTTCCAAGCTGCGCGAAGATTGCGGCAGTAGGCCCTAAAACTGCTCAGGCACTACACTCACACGGCCAACGTGTGGATCTGCTCGCCCCTGAACACGATTTCAGCGCGCGCGGACTCTTAGAAGTCATGCCGGCTGGTACAGAGCGTATTTTTTATCCTCATGCCGATATTGCCGCCCCAACACTTTCAGAAGGGCTACGGGTAAAAGGGTGGGATGTGGTGGAGGTGGTGGCGTACCGCACGGTGGCTTACCTCCCTTCAGAGAAAATTGTGACAGAAGTGCAGAAGGGGAAGCTCGATGCAGTGACGTTTACCTCTAGTTCGACTGTCACAAACTTTGTGAATACTTTTGGGATACCGCCAGTCAGCACACTGATTGCTTGCATTGGACCAGCAACGGCGCAGGCGGCGCTGAAGTTGGGGTTGCGGGTTGACGTCGTCGCGCATAAAGCAACTGTAGAAGCGTTGGTTGATGATGTGATTAAAGCATTAGAAGAAAGGAAAAGATTGTGAATATTGTGCGTCGTCCAAGGAGGCTGCGGGATAGCGTCGTCAAGCGGGCGCTGGTAGCGGAAACAACACTGAGCGCAAATGATTTGATTTATCCGCTCTTTGTTGCGGATGGGATTACGGAGCCGCGCGAGATTGGTTCGATGCCGGGGCAGTACCAGCACACCATGGATTCGTTGCGCGAAATTGTGGGGGAGGCGCTGGAGAAGGGGATTCGGTGTGTGGATCTTTTTGGAGTTCCTGTCCCTTCAGAGAAAGATGTGACAGGATCGCAGGCGTGTCAACCAGAGGGGATTTTGAATCGCGCAATTGCGATGCTGCGAGAAGAATACGGCAACGACATTTTGATTATGGCCGACACCTGCCTGGATGAATTTACAAGTCATGGGCATTGCGGCGTCATAACCTCTGAAGGGACAGTGGACAATGATGCGACGCTGCTGCACTACCAGAAGATGGCAGTGGCGCAAGCACGCGCCGGGGCGCATATTGTCAGTCCTTCCGGCATGATGGACGGGCAGGTGCTGGCGATTCGTGAAGCGCTCGACGCGCAAGGGTTTGAAGATGTGGCGATTATGGCGTATTCAGCGAAGTATGCTTCGGCGTTTTACGGTCCCTTCAGAGACGCGGTGGGATCGTCGTTGGTGGGGGATCGGAAAACGTATCAGCAAGATCCGGCGAATGTGCGCGAATCGCTTTTAGAAGTGGAGTTGGATATTGAGCAGGGCGCGGATTTTGTAATGGTGAAGCCTGCCATGCCGTATCTTGATGTGCTCAAAGAAGTTGCGCAGCGATCCTTGGTGCCAGTTGCGGCGTATCAAGTATCTGGAGAGTATGCGATGATGCATGCCGCGGCTCAGAAGGGATGGCTGGATTTGGATGCTGTGATGATGGAGTCATTAATCGCAATTAAGCGAGCCGGTGCGCAGCAAATCTTAACCTACTTCGCCTTGGATGCAGCGGAAAAACTAAAAACCCAATAGAATCAAGAAACAATTGATCAATGTTGGGAAGGAAGCAATGGTTGCAAAGGAGATACGACCAGAAACCATCACGTTAGCGACGCGCTTGTGGGTCGCAGCACTGATGTTTGAAGGGCTGCATCAAATCATTAATACCGTTCTTGCGATACATACTCGAGACCATACCGTCTATCTTCTTCAAGAGCGGTATCGCGAAAATGATAGCCAGCCGCTTCCGAGCAGCCAACTGGTGGAAGCCAGTGTGGTCGGTGCTTCAGTGATTACTGCGATTGTGGCGTTTGTGCTCATTGGAGTGATGGCAAAGTTTATCAACAAACTATATTCGCAATCGCAAAACAGTTCATTCGCGCATAGGGCGTTGATTTATTTTGGGATCTACCTTGGCATACGCATGTTGATGGTGTTCGCGGCGGAACCGGGGGCGATGGTGCCGATTGGGGTGTACGCTTTCGACGGCTCTCTTCAGATACTTGTGGGAATATTGGCGGCTCTTGCGACGTATTTTGCAACAAGGCCCGATGCTTGTAAGTGGACTGGTACACAGCTTCTTCCGAAACAAACGAAAAAATAAGACATGGAATCTAAACAACACTCCGTCTCTGAGCGCACTGTTCAAGATGCGATTGCGATCGCGAAAAAGGCGGCGAAAAAAGCTGGTATTAATGCTCTCGCCCCTTCAGAGATTCGTGATCCTGAATTGGCTGAAGCAGAAGCGGTGCACATCGGCCGCACATCCTTTGCCTTTGAGCTCAAAGGTCTGAAGAACGCTGCAGCGGTGGGAGAGCTGGAGCAAGCGCTCACGAAAATTCCAGGTGTGAGTGTGCGGATCATCTACACCTCATCGATGGCATGGATTACTGCAGAACGAACCATTGACATCGCGGTAATCGAGAAGGTCTTTGAAGAGCAAGGTATCACGGCGGAACTGACGGACTCTTCACTGCGGCGTCGATTAGCATGGTCGGACGTCGAAGAAGGGCGTTATAACCGCTCTCATCAGCGCGAGCGACGACGCCGGCGGCGGCTCAACACCATGCCGCTGGCGCTGCGACGCCTTGCTTTAGAAGAGGACAAGGCGCTAGAAGTAGCTCGGAAAGAAGGCTTTCTCGACGACCAGCCGACCAGGATCGAGCACGACGATCCAACCGATGTGCTGTTTACCGCGCGGAACTTGATTACGATTTCGCGGTTGCTGGTCACCATTCTTCTGACAATCCCTCTTCTGATGATTAGCTATGTGCAGGAGTTGCAATTCCAGCATTGGCAGTGGGTCGTTGCGGGGCTGGGACTGCCAGTGATTACATATGGCGCGTATCCTTTCCACCGCGCGACGGTCGGTGGTTTCCGTAGGAAAATGGCTGCACTCGACGCGCCAAGCTCGATTGCTATTTTGCTGTCGTACTTCTACTCGGTGATTATTGTTGCGATTTCAGGCGATCGCGCCGGGGAAAATTCTTCTATTGCAACGCTGGGACAAGCCGCGTTTGATACGAATGTATTGTATTTTGACGTGGCCTGTGTCATGACGGCCTTTCTTCTGGGAGGCCGACTGATTTCGCGCAAAACCCGCAAGCATTTGGTCGACGAACTTGATGAATATCGTCCGCAGCCGCACCAGACCACCACTCAATCGCTGAAGTCACGCAAAACTGGCGAGATCATCGAAAAAACAGTGCCGATCCAACATCTCAATGTTGGTGAAGATATTCTCGTGCCGCCGCATACGGTTATTCCCGTCGACGGTGTCATTATCGGTGGTGCTTCTGAGATCGATGGCACCACACTGGGTATTCAACGACGCAGTGCCAAAGTTAATCAGAAGGTATATGCGGGCACGATTAACGGTGCGAAGCAACTGAAAATCCGTGTTAGCGCCACTGGACACCGCACATGGCTGGCCGGAATTACCCGCTGGGTGGCGCGATCTGCGATGAATCAAAATCATTCAGATGCGTTGGCGACGAAAACAGCTTCAGTACTTGTCCCAATCTCTCTTCTGATAACGTTGCTGGACTTTACCCTGTGGGCGTTGATTACGAATAACATTAACTGGGCATTTTCTACAGCTTTGGCAGTGCTTGGTTGCGTTGCACCAGTGGCGCTGGCAGTGTCGGCGTCGGTAGCAATGCGCCAGGGTATTGAAAAAGCTGCTCGTGGCGGCGTGCTGATTCGCGACGCGGAAACGCTGCGTACGCTCGATCATATTGACACAATTATCTTCAACCGGGTGGGCGCGCTGTCTGAAGGGGAGATGACAGTTGAAGCGGTAACCGCCGATCGCGGAGAGAATGCTGATCTGGTGCTGCGCGTTGCCGGTGCTTTGACACTTGAGAGTGATCATCCAGTTTCGCAGGCGCTGGTGAAAGCTGCTCGTGAATCGCGTGATGCTTCAATCGACGAGACTATCCCTGGCTGGATTGAAGTGAGCCATGTTGCCATCGACGAGCTGGGTAGTTTTACTGGTTTGGTTGAAATCCCTTGTATGAATTCAGAAGGGAAGGCGGAATTACGGCCAGTTGAAGCAAAATTGTGGCGTCCACGGAACCTTTCTGATCTTCAAGGGCGCCTGGCTGCTGCTGCAGTGTCTGGTGGCACGCCACTGGTGGTGCGCTGGAAAGGCAAAGATCGCGGCGTGATTACGCTTCACGACGAAGCAAAAAGCGATGCTTTTGACACTGTCGCTGATCTTGAAGAACTTGGCATTGAGACGATGATGCTCAGCCGCGATACGTATCCTGTTGCGCGTCGATACGGCGATACGGTGGGAATCTCACACGTGCTAGCTGGTGTGCAGCCGGGGCATAAAGCTCAAACTGTCAGAAGTGTGCATCATCATGGGTCGATTGTGGCGATGGTTGGCGACGCTTCGGTTTCAGAATGCTTCAAGGTTGCTGACGTTGGCGTGCTCGTTGGCGCGATGGTGAATCTTCCGAAGGCTTCTGCGCTGGAAAGCACTCCTGCAGAAGTTGTTCTTCTGGGAGATGAAACCACGTCAATCCCATGGCTGTTCAGAGGCGCCAGAAGAATGAATCGGCTTGTGACCACAAACTTCTACTTCGCCTGGGCCTACAACGGCATTGCGATTGTGGCGGCCTGCGCAGGCATTTTGCCGCCGATGGTGGCGACGGTTGCGATGTTGGCCTCGTCGCTGATTATTGAAGCACGTTCGACGCTGTCACGGACTTTCTAAAGCAGCACTTATAGCCGCTTCTCTTCAAAGATTTTTCAGAAGAGAAGCGGCTGTTGCGTATGCGCCTATGGATGCGTCCGGTAGTACTGATGAGCCCAGAATTGCCCACCTTTTTCAATCAGCGGGTGCTGGTTGTAGGTGAACGGCGACTGCGGAGTGGCTCGATGCCCGATTCTGCCGGTGATTGGGTCATAGTCGACACGGCCGTGACGCGGCGGGGCGTTCGGGTTGTCGTCGTTGTAGGCGTTGTGTGGGCCGCATAGTGGAACGCAATTGTCTTGCGTGGTGGGTCCGCCTTGCGACCAGGCGCGCAGGTGGTGCGAGTCGCAGCCTATGGCCTTGTGGGTGCAGTTAGGATGCTGGCAGACGAGGTATTCTGCGGCGCTGAGAAATTTTTGCCATGGGCTGAAGAGACGTTTGGTACGAGATAGCTTCGCTGAAGTGGCGATTTTGGGCTGGCCGTCGTCGTCAAGCTCGTACACGATGGCGTAGCCGAAGTCGGCCAGTTCGGCGTCGAGAAGCGAGGCGAGGGGGCGGGTCGTGCCGTCGATGGTGGCAACGGTGCCGTCGTTGAAGTAGTGCTCGCCGGGGCGCAGTGGGAACAGGAAACATGGGCTAAGCTGCTTGTCGACGACGGGCTGGGCGTGCAGGATGCGGCGCTCGAATGCGAGGGCCACGGCGGCGGCATAGCTGAGATTTTCGTTGGAAGCGCGCAGCGAGAGGGCATCTTTGTGCAAAACATTATTGACCGCTTGATGACGCTCAAACGGCAGCATGAAATGGCAATGGCCCAGGCCAGCGCGGTCAGGGCGCATCGACGCGGCGCCACGAGGCGAGGCTGGGCGCGGGAGGCGTTGGTTGAGGGTGGTGACTTTTTGTGCTAATTCTCTCTTCAGATCGTCAATGGGCGTAGCTGCACAAATGTTGAAAAATTCAAGGCGCGTCTTGTCGATGTCGGCCTGCAGGGGATTGACCTGGTTGAGGATACTTGTGGTGATGTCTAGCTGCTCGAGTGAAAGCTGAAGCTTGGCGGCGACGCGCAAAGCCGAAAGCGGAATATGGCGAGCGATCCACCGGTAGCGATTCGCGACCTTGCGGGAAATACGAAGGTCGCGAGAGATTTCGTCCGACGTGAGATTGTGCTTACGGATATGGATCAGCAACTCGCCGCTGCGTGCGGCAGCGGTGCTGAAAAGTTCGTAAGCGTTTTGCATAGATACAACTTAACGAGGTTCGCACTACTTGTCTTCTGAAAAGAAACAGAAGTGAACTTGTGAGAAAAAAATTTATTAAGCAATCACTTGAGTCTCTGAAGGGGGCACTTACTTTTCTAAAGATGTATCTTCTGTCATACTTTCGTATATGACTTCCTCTTACCGCCGCTTGTTGCCCAACGCCCCTCTTCTAAACGCTGCGCGCGGAGAACAGCCATCGCGCCGACCAGTATGGTTTATGCGTCAGGCGGGGCGCTCATTACCGGAATATCGTAAAGCGCGTGAAGGCGTTGGAATGTTGGATTCGTGTTTCATGCCGGAGCTGTTGGCGGAAATCACGTTGCAGCCTGTGCGTCGTCATGATGTCGATGCGGCTATTTTATTCTCTGACATTGTGGTGCCTTTAAAGGCTGCAGGTGTGGACGTTGAGATCGTGCCAGGGCGTGGGCCTGTGGTGGCGCATCCGATTCGGTCGATGGCAGACGTGCAAGCCTTGCCCCTTCTGACAACTTCTGTCTCAGAAGTCTCTGAAGGGATAGGAATCATCCTAGACGAACTCACCCCAACCCAAGCCCTCATCGGTTTCGCTGGCGCCCCATTCACCCTGGCAAGCTATCTTGTCGAAGGCGGCCCGTCGAAGAACCACGAACGCACCAAAACCCTCATGCATGGTGAGCCTGAAGTGTGGCACGCCTTGATGAATCGTTTAGTACCAACGATTAGCGCCTTTTTGCGCACGCAGATTGAAGCGGGTGTCGATGCCATTCAGCTGTTTGATTCTTGGGCGGGCTTCTTGACCGAGCGGGATTATCGAGAGTTTGTCTTACCATACTCTTCTGAGATTTTGGCGGAGGTTGCGCGAGCTTCCGCCGCCACCGCGCCCGAAACCCCAACCTCCATCCCACGCATCCATTTCGGCGTCGGCACATCCGAACTGCTCGGCGCGATGAGCGAGGCCGGCAGTGAAGTGGTCGGCGTCGATTGGCGAGTGCCATTGGACCAGGCTGCGCGCCGGATGGCCACTCCGAAGGTGTTGCAGGGTAACTTGGATCCGGCGCTGTTATTTGCTGGTGAGCGAGCGTTGCGCGCGGAGATTGAGCTGATTTGCGCGCAGGCCGATGCGGCGATTGCTGCGGGCGACGCGGTTGGCCATATTTTCAATTTGGGCCATGGCGTGTTGCCGTCGACGGATCCAGATATGATTACGCGCGCTGTCGAAATTATTCATGAGCAAAGGAATTAACACAATGCGTATTGCGATCATCGGTGCTGGCTTGGCCGGCTTGACCACTGCTTGGGAACTGCACCGCTCCCGCCCGGAGCTCGAACTTGAGGTCTTCGAGGCGACCGAGCGCATTGGCGGCAAGCTGCTGACCGTTCCTTTCGCCTCGGGCCCAACCGATATGGGCGCGGAAGCCTACCTGGCATTTCGCCACGACGCCACCGAATTCTTCACCGAGCTTGGCCTCGCAGACGCTTTACGACGCCCCTCCGGCCTCCCGTCCGCCTTCTACGCCCAAGGCGGCCTACACGCAATGCCTGCCAACACGGTGATGGGCATCCCGGCTTCTTCTGCCGGCTGCACCGAGCTTTTCGACGCCGCCACCTGCCACCGCATCGACACTGAGCAAGAATTGCCAGGGATTGCGTGGTCACCAGATGGCCCAGATGTCTCGTTGGGAGCCTTAATCCGCGAGCGCTATGGCGATCAGGTGGTGGATCGGGTGGTCTCGGCTTTGCAGGGAGGTGTGTACTCTTCGCTGTCGGATGATCTGGGAGTGCGGGCCACTGTGCCGGAATTGGCCAGGGCTTTTGATGAAATGTCTCTGAAGGGACAGAAGGTCACCCTTTCTGGGGCGATTGCAGACATTCTGCAGCGTCGAAAAGCTCGCAATGCCGAGTTGAGCTATACCCCTGATGTTTTCGCCAGCTTCGAGGGCGGTTATGCGCAGGTGTACGAAGCCCTCGCGGAACAGTCCCAAGCGAAGATCTACCTTGAGGCATTTGTCACCGGCATCGAGCGCGACGACACCGGATTTGTGCTCAAAGGTGCAGGTGAAGGCCATTATGATGCGGTGATCGTGACCACCCCAGCGCCAACGGCTGCCTTATTATTGCGCACCTTGGTGCCAGCGGCAACGCCATTACTGCGCAGCATTCAGTTGGCCTCGAGCGTGGTGGTTGGCATGAAATTCGCCACGGACCAGGGACTTCCTGAGCATTCTGGCATCCTGGTGGCCGCCGATGAGCCGGATGTGCGCGCGAAGGCCTTTACGTTCTCTTCACGCAAGTGGCCGCATTTGGGTGCCCGTGGGGGAGCGTTGGTGCGTGCTTCCTTTGGTCGCTTTGGCGATGACGCACTGACTCGCGCCGATGAAGACGCCCTGGTGGATCTGGCACTCGACGATCTGCACACCATTACAGGTTTTGATGGCAGGCAGGCTGGGCTCGACGAGATTTATGTGCAGCGCTGGTTTGGCGGACTCCCGGTCTATGGTCCGCAACATTTGGCTACAGTTTCGGCAGTGCAAGAGGAACTGGCGAATGTCAGCGGGGTCTATGCCACTGGCGCTTGGGATGCAGGCGTTGGTGTGCCAGCGGTCATTGCAGCAGCGCGTCGTCAAGCTCAGGTAGTTTTGGAGGAACTTTCATGAACACCACACGCTCACAAGCGCTCATGCAGCAAGCCCGCGGGCTGATTCCAGGCGGGGTAAATTCGCCGGTGCGAGCGTTTGGGTCAGTTGGCGGGCATGCGCGATTTATTGCTCGCGCGAGCGGCTCGCAGCTTACCGACGTTGACGGGAACAGCTACGTCGATTTGGTGAACTCTTGGGGTCCAATGCTGCTCGGGCATGCGCATCCGGAAATTCTGGCTGCCGTACAAGACGCGATGCAACATGGCCTTTCGTTCGGCGCGCCAACGGCCGCTGAAATTGAACTGGCCGAAATGATTATCAAACGCACCTCAGTTGAAGAAGTGCGCATGGTCAACTCTGGCACGGAAGCAACTATGTCGGCGGTGCGTCTGGCGCGAGGCTATACGGGCCGGCCGAAGATCATTAAATTCGATGGTTGCTACCATGGCCACGTCGATGCGCTGCTGGCAAGTGCCGGTTCCGGTGTGGCAACATTCGGTTTGCCGGATTCGCCAGGAGTAACCGGTGCGGCCGCGCACGATACCATCGTGGTGCCATATAACGACATCGCTGCAGTTCAGCAGGCCTTCGCAGATCACCCAGGAGAAATTGCCTGCGTGATTACAGAAGCTGCAGCCGGCAATATGGGCACAGTGGCACCTGTCAATAATTTCAACGCGCAGCTGAAACAAACCTGTCACGCCAATGGTGCCTTACTGATTCTCGACGAAGTCATGACCGGATTCCGCACCTCCTACCAAGGCTGGTACGGGATCGACGAGGTGGCAGGCGATCTCACCACCTTCGGCAAAGTCATCTCAGGCGGCCTGCCAGCAGCAGCGTTTGGTGGACGCGCGGAAATCATGAACTATCTGGCACCAATCGGGCCGGTCTACCAAGCCGGCACGCTGTCTGGAAACCCAATCGCTATGGCGGCGGGCAAAAAATCACTCGAACTTGCCACACCAGAGGTTTATGACACGCTTCGTGCCAACGCCGATACGCTCGAGACGCTTCTGCACACCGCATTGGAGGCCGAAGGCGTTGCTCACCACATTCAGCGCGCCGGGACCATGCTATCGGTGAAATTCTCTGAAGGGACAGGGCATAACTTTGCGCAGATGAAAGCCGCCGACACCTTCCGCTTCGCACCGTTTTTCCACGAGCTGCTCAACAACGGGGTCTACGCGCCGCCGAGTGTGTTTGAAACCTGGTTCGTTTCCACAGCCTTGACTGATGACGATTTTGCTGTGATTGAACAGGCGTTGCGGCCTGCGGCGAAGGCAGCGGCAGCTGCTGTCCCTTCAGAGACTTAAGGGACAATTGAGGCGCATGAAAACATCTGTGACGCAACGTCACTTTCGCACCTCAAAACCTTCATTCACGGATGCTTTACGACGCCTCGCGCCCTGCAAGCTTTGCCTGATTGGCACGGCTTGCAGGGTGTGCGTTTGTTTCTACAGCCATAGCCGCAAAATCTGGCAAGTAAGGTAAATTAGGGAGCACAATATTTTTGAAGGGAAGCAATTGACATTATGAGCCAAACCATTGTGCATCTGGTGCGTCACGGGGAAGTTTTCAATCCGGAAAAGATCCTCTACGGGCGCATTCCGGATTATCATCTTTCTGCTCGCGGTGAATCAATGGCAGCAGCAACCGCTACAATGTTTCGCGATCGTGACGTTGTGCTGTTACAAAGCTCTCCTTTAGAACGCGCGCAAGAAACCGCTGCGCCAATTTCTAGAATCACTGGGTTAGAGATCGAAATTGAGCAACGCTTGTTAGAAGCAGGCAATCAATTTGAAGGCTTGCGTGTTAAACGTTTGCGCTCTGATTTGTTGCACCCGAAATACTGGTCGAAAATGAAAAATCCACTCCAACCAAGTTGGGGTGAACCATACACTGAAATCTTGGAACGCATGCAAGCTGCAATTTTAGCAGCAGTCGAGCGAGCTCGTGGACACGAAGCAGTGCTTGTGAGTCACCAATTGCCAATTGTATGTGTGCAGCGGTGGGCGCAAGAAAAACCCTTGTGGCATAATCCAGCGTTACGCAAGTGCAACTTGGCGTCGGTAAGCTCGCTGGTGTTTGAAGGTGACACGCTTGTCAAGTACAGCTACGCCGAGCCAGCGCAGCATATTTAAGGGGCTTTTGAGATGAATACGCGTATGTTTCTTGCCGCAATGACGCTGGTTGCAGCCACTGGGATCAGCGCATGTAGCGCGGACGACACCGCCGGGACAAATGCGGTGGCTATTGGTGGTACGTTCCAGTTTCATTCGCCTGGTGGCGAGAAGGTTATTCACTACGCGGAAGACGAGCGTGCGCCGATTGCCAATATCACTGGTGAAGCAGTGGTAGGCCAGCCGATTTCTTTAGATGATTACGCAGGTCATGTGGTGGTCTTGAATGCCTGGGGGCAATGGTGCGGGCCGTGTCGGACGGAAGTTGATGATCTGGAAACTGTCCATGAAGCACTCAGCGCCACTGGCGGGGCTGTGATTGGCATTAATGTTCGGGATACCAAGTCCTTGGCTGCCGATTTCATGGTGGATAATGGCTTGACGTATCCATCTTTATTCGACCCGCCATTCAAAACCGCAGCTCTTTTAGGCGGTTTGCCGGCATCGGTCGTGCCGACCACAATTGTGTTGGATAAGCAGCATCGTCCAGCAGTGGTGTTTTTGCGCGCCATTACTGATACTGAATTGCTGCCGATCGTGCAGGAACTTGAAGCGCAGTGAGTGCCAGCATAACCGCCGTCGCTGAGGCTGCTCACGTCGCCACGCTTGCCGACGCTGCGACCGCCGCCGGCGCCGACGTTGCAACCCTTGCAGTCGCCACCGAAGTAGCCGCAACGACCACCATCACCGCCGCCAGCACGCTTGGCGATTCCTTTGCAACCGCCGTAGCAAGCGGACCATTATTCCTTGGCCTAGCCGCCGCCGCTCTTGCTGGACTCGTCTCCTTTGCCAGTCCTTGCGTGATCCCGCTGGTACCTGGCTATTTGAGTTATTTGGCCAGCGTTGTTGGCGGGGAAGTAGAACTTGATCAGGTGCATGGCAGCCGCGTGCGTCGCAGCGACCGTTGGAAAGTCGCTGGTGCCGCTTTATTATTTATTGCCGGTTTTACCACTGTCTTTTTACTTGCCACCGTTTCTGTTTTAGGCGCAATTCAAGCACTTGCCTTGAATAACGAGGTGCTCATGCGCATCGGCGGCGTGGTCACAATTATTATGGGCGTTATTTTTAGCGGCTGGATTCCTGCCTTGCAGCAAGAACATCGCCTCAGCCCGAAAAAACTTACCAGTTGGATTGGCGCACCACTGCTCGGCGGAGTCTTTGCACTCGGTTGGACACCATGTTTGGGTCCAACCTTAGCCGCAATCATCTCTGTTGCCGCAGGCACTGAAGGCATTACTGCAGCACGTGGGGTGGCCTTAATGATCGCCTACTGCTTTGGCCTGGGCGTGCCATTCGTGTTGGTAGCCTTTGGATCGGCGCGTGCATTACACGGTGTTGGCTTTTTGCGTCGCCATACGCACCACATTCAAATTCTTGGTGGCATCGCGCTGATTCTTGTAGGATTAGCGCTGGTCACCGGCCTGTGGGGCGATTTCATTAACTGGTTGCGTGTCTTAACCGTCGAATTCGGTACGACCTTACTGTAAAAGAGGATAGTTGTGAACATTCTTGCTGCACTGCCCAAAAAAGCGTGGCATTGGCTCACCAGTATGCGTACTGCGCTCGTGCTGTTATTCCTTCTCTCCCTCGGTGCAATTCCAGGCGCACTGCTCCCGCAACGATCGTTGAACCGAGACAATGTCACCGACTATATTGCCTCGCACGGCAAAGTTGCCGAATTCTACGACCAGCTGCAGCTTTTCGACGTTTTCAGCTCCACCTGGTTCAATTCCATCGCAGTCTTGCTGGTAGGTTCCTTAATAGGATGTATCATTCCGCGTTCCTGGGATCACTACCAGTCCATGCACACCCCACCTGTGCGCGCCCCAAAGAACCTCACGCGTTTAGCACTGCATGCCGAAGGTAGCGTGGATCAACCAATTTCGGTGGTGGAAGATGATATTCGCCAAGCTCTGCGCGGCTGGAATGTCGCAGAATATTCCGCTGCGCAAGATCGTGCTGGTGTGCAGTCGTTTGCTGCCGAAAAAGGCTACTTGCGCGAGTTCTTCAATTTGCTATTCCACTTAAGCCTGGTGGGCATGCTCGTGGCAATGGCAATTGGTCGCTTGGTGTATTACGAAGGCCAAATCATTGTGATTGGTTCGGATAAAGCATCCATTAACAATCAATTCTGTAATACCGCCACCGCCAATTTCGATTCTTTCCGTGCCGGTCTACTCTTTGATGGCACTGGCTTGAACAACTACTGCGTCGAATTACACAAGTTCAGCGCAGATTATTTGCCAAATGGCCAAGCAGAGCAGTTCCGTGGCGATATTTCCTATGCCACTGGCGAGCAGATTTACACTGATTCGAGCACCTGGCCACGCACCGAGGTACGCGTGAATAATCCGTTGCGCATCGCAGGCGACCGCGTGTACCTCCAAGGCCATGGCTTTGCCCCGACCATGACGGTTACCTGGCCAAATGGCGAAACCCGCACTCAAACCGTGCAATTCCGCCCTGATGACCTGGTATTCTTCCTTTCCTCTGGTGTGATGCGTTTTGATCCGCCGGCAGGCATGTACCCGGATTTGTTCGAGCGTCGCCAGCATCAGCTCAGCATCCAAGGGTTATTCGCGCCGACTGCTGCCTGGAGTGGCGATAATAATGAGCTGCTGACCTCGCAATACCCAGCGATGCGCGATCCAGCAGTGGCAATTGATATCTATCGTGGTGATCACGGCTTGGATGCAGGCGCCTCGCAAAATATTTTTTCCCTCGACCCAGGCCTGATCCATGCCGGCCAGCTGCAAAAAATTGAACGCGTGAATCTCACCCAAGGCGAGTCCGTTGTGCTTGACGACGGTACCAAGGTCACCTTCGATGGCGCAGAAGAATTTGCGAATCTGCAAATTTCCTACGACCCAACCCAAATTTGGGTCTTGCTCTTTACCGTGGTTGGTTTGGCATCATTGGTGGGCTCATTGGTGATTAAGCGGCGTCGTATTTGGGTACGTGTACGCAAAGTTACCGATGGGGTGACCTATGTGGAAACGGCAGGCTTAGCGCGTACTGATCGTGCTGGCTGGGGTGAGGAATATCAACGTATTCATCGTCAGATCTTGCGCTTGCCGGATCCTGATGATGAAGATGAGTAATGCTACTTTGGTTCCAGTGATTGTGCCGAGTATCGTGTGGAAGTGAGAAATACCACTTTTTACAGTGCTCACAGCTGTACCATTGGTCTCTGAAGAGGCCTGAATTATGATTGCCGTGTGGCAGCCCTGATTATTAATTAAGAATGTGAAAGTTTGGACTTGCTATGAATGTTGACCACACGTTGGCGCAGTTTTCCGATTCGGCATTTTTTACTGCGTTTATGATCTACTTCTTTGCACTGGCATTATCCATCGTGTTCTACATGAAACGCCAGGGCATGACTGATCTTGAGCGTGAACAAAGCGCCAGTGAAACTTTCTCAGAAGAGCAAGCTGCTGCATTGACACGCATGGAAACTGCCGCAAATAAGTTTGCGGGCATGACGCACATGATGGTCTGGCTGGGCATTATTATTCATATTGTCTCATTAGTCTTACGAGGTGTGGCAGCGCAGCGATTCCCATTTGGCAATCTGTATGAATATATTTCGACGATTACCATGTCCACCATGATCGCGGCAGCGTTGTATTTCCAGAAAAAAGAACTGCGCGTTATGTGGCCATGGTTGCTGGTGCCAGTGCTGTCATTATTGTTTTTTGGTGGTACGAAACTGTATGCGGCAACCGCGCCAGTGGTACCTGCATTGCAATCCTATTGGCTGAAAGTACACGTTTCGATTGTCGCAGGTGGTGCCTCAATCGGTATGATTTCCGGCATCGTGTCAATTGTGTATTTGCTGCGCGTGTGGCAGCCAGTCGGAGGTGAGCACGGTTTCTTTGCACCACTGCTCAAGCCACTGCCTTCTGCAAAGTTCCTTGATACGGTGGCGTATCGTACCGCGATTATTACGGTTCCGGTGTTTGGTTTAGGCATTGTGCTGGGCGCAATCTGGGCTGAGCAAACCTGGGGACGCTTCTGGGGTTGGGATCCGAAAGAAACCTTCGCCTTGATCACTTGGATGTTATATGCCGCCTATTTGCACGCGCGTGCAACCGCAGGATGGCGTGATTCGAAGGCAGCGTGGATTAATATCTTGGCGCTCGGAACCATGATCTTTAATTTGTTCTTCATTAACTTGGTAGTTTCTGGTCTGCATTCCTACGCCGGCCTGAACTAATTGGCACTGTAACAAAACACTGAAAAAGGACCGTATGCACAAGCTGGCATGCGGTCCTTTTTCAGTGTTGTTTAGAAAGATGTTTCTGACGCTGCAAGTAAATGCTCAATGCGTTGGAACTCTGGGGTATGAATCTCGTAATAGGCCCATTTCCCCATCTTGGTGCGGCTCACCAGGTGTGCGTCGGTAAGCTTTTTCATATGATGAGTAACCGTGGGCGGGGAGACTCGGAGCATCTCAGAAAGCGCAATTGAACAAATCGGGCGATCACGGTTTGCGGCCAAGATGAACAAAATATGCAAACGAGTAGGATCGCCTAATACTTTAAACAATTGTGCAGCCTGACTCGCCTGTTCAAATGGAGGAATAGCCACGCTATCATCACTCCGACTTGGCTGGGCAAGAACTGTGGAATATCTCATACTTACAACTATAGAGGCTAGCCTATGCTAAGTAAACTAAAGTTGTAGTTATTGAGTACTTAGGGTTGAGACGGTGGCTCTGGTTGATCTTCGTCTTGTGCCTTGCGCTGCCGCAATTCTCGCGCATTACGAGCTTCCTCAGCACGACGACGCGCTTCCTCAGCTGCTCGCTTTTCTTTAAATGCGCGTTTTTCTAATTCCCACAAAAATGATTCGTCATCATCTGGTCCCTTAATAATAGGTTTGGCTGGTTGTTGCGGGGAAATTCGCTGCCAGGTTTGTGGTCCAAATGCGCGCCAGAGCAGGTAGATGATGCCGAGCAGGATGAATACTACAAGGATACGACCCATAAATGTTTGCCAACCTTTCTCGATGTATGTTCATAGGCATTGTGCCGAACATATGTATGAATAGTCTAGAAGATCGCCTGAAACCCCGCCACTGAATCAGATGTCCAGCACGTGCGATTGCCAGCCGCCTGTGTCTGGAAATGAAACCGTGTATGGTACTTGATGTGAATGAGAATAAAGAGACCACCATTCCACCGGTGCGCGATCCGCAAGTGCGTCGACAAGCGCGAAAAGCGGTCATGTTGTATGGACTTGCTCGTCTAGGACTTTTCGTGGCCTTAACTGCCGCGATTCAAATTACTGCCGCTGTGATTGGCGCGTTCGTGCCAATTTTCATTTCAGCCATGCTCGCCCTGCTTGTGGCGATGCCGTTGTCAATGTTGGTGTTCCAAAATCTACGCAAGCAGGCAGTCACCGCTGTGGCGCTGTGGGATGCGCAGCGCAAAGCATATAAGCAATGGGTGGCAACGGAACTCGCAAACCGCTAAGTGGTTAAGAAATACCAAAGCTTAGGGCAGTGAGCACACTCCAGATCAGCATAGCTTGGCCGGTGGTGCTGAGCACGGGGATCAGCTCTGCGCCAACCGCATGACGCCGTACCGGCTTTGCCGCCACCCACATAAACGGCGCGGCGAACAGTCCCAGCGGATAGATGCCGCTTAATGCCAAGCTTAGCGACGCCGCCAGCGCAACCCCGAGCAATACGAAATATAAAATGCGGCTGGAGTGATCCCCCAATAACACCGCCAGCGTAATCTTTCCGGCGGCAGTGTCGGTTGGAATATCACGTAGATTGTTGATCAAATTCACACTTGCCGACATCGCGCCAACCGCAACCGCGCAGATGATTCCGCCATACGTAATAAAGCCAAGTTGGGTAAATTGGGTGCCGAGAACGGCGACAAGTCCAAAGAAAATAAACACCGCGGCTTCGCCAAATCCACGATACCCATAGGGACGCTTGCCGCCGGTATAAAACCATGCGGCCAAAATACAGATTACGCCGACTCCGACGAGCCACCATGATGTGGCAAGGGCTAAGCTAAATCCGGCAATTCCTGCCACTCCGAAGGCGAAAAATGCCGCATTTTTGACTTGCTGTGGACGTGCAAGACCGCTACCTACCAGGCGCAATGGGCCGGTACGATCATCGTCAGTGCCACGAATGCCGTCGGAATAGTCGTTGGCGTAATTCACCCCAATAATGAGCGCTAGACTCACGATTGCCGCGATTACGGCTTTGCCCAGATGAGCATTGCCGCCGCCATAGGCAACACCAGTACCGACGATCACAGGCGCAAAAGCATTCGCCCACGTACGTGGACGGGCTCCGAGCAGCCATTGGTTGAATGTGGGGCTTTTGATCCTGCGATGATTCGACATGGACATTAATGTTAAAGTCAATCCGCCAAAAAAGAAACTACGCCGCCTTTAGGATATTTCCTCAAACAGTGCAGCGGCCTTCGCTCGATCAATTTTGCCCAATGCAGTTTTCGGCAGTGCCGCAACTTTTTTCACCATTTTCGGCAGTTGCCAACGCGGCAGCTCATCGAGTGCCTCAATAATATCCGCTGGCGTGGCGGTGCCGGTATAGGCTGCCACGATCGCATGTCCCAGGCGCGGATCAGGCTTGCCGACGACGACAACTTCCACAACACCCGGAGTCGTTTCAATAACTCGTTCTAAAACTTCAGGGTGCAGTTTCAAGCCACCTGAATCAATAATGGTATCGAGCCTGCCGGTGAGCGTGAGTCTACCTTGGTGTAAAACTCCCGTATCAGAGGTGCGATACACCCCAGGTTCAGCGAAGGCTTCATGATTAGGCAGATTGCGATAGCCATGCGCAATCGTTGGGCCACCGAGAATGATCTGCTCGTTTTCAATCCGAATAGTGGTCCCTGGGAGGGGTTTGCCATCGTAGACGCAGCCGCCAGCAGTTTCAGAAGAACCGTACGTGGTAACGACCGAGATATTCAGGGCCTGTGCAGCGCGTTGATCTTCAGCGCGTAGTGGTCCGCCCCCAACCAAAATGGCGTCGAAACATTGCAGCGCCTCAATACCTTGCAAAGTGTCCATCGCTTTGAGTAACTGCATTGGAGTTAAGGCGGTATAACACCGTGAACTTTCGTCGCGTAATTGCTGTGCGGCTGGTGCGAATTTAGCAATATCAAAACCTTGCGAAACGTCAATCCATAATGGTTCATAACCTGCGACGAGGCTGCGAGTGAGCACTTGTAAGCCTGCGATATGGTGTGCAGGTAGTGCTAGCAACCAATTACCTACCCCGCCGAGTGCTTGGTGTGTGGCATCGGCAGATGCGACCAGATTTACCGCTGTGAGCTGGGCGCCTTTTGGTGTGCCGGTGGAACCAGAAGTTGCCATCACCACTGCAATATCGGCATCGATTTCATTACCGGCTCGCATGGTGTGTGCAAGAGCTCTGGCACGCGCTAAATCATGTAATGGTACGGGCAATAAACTGCGCTGACCGCTCATAGCTTCTTCTAGAGCATCGAGCAGGTGCAAAGGCGAATGAGCAGCAACTGGGAATGCTTCAAGAACGTTGCGCGACATGCCCCATATTCTAAAACAGAACTTATGTATGAAAGCCCAACGACAATCACAGTTTGCGGTAAATGATTATCTCTCGTGTGTTGTGTTGAGTTAGGGGAACTGTGGTTGATGGCTGTGAATAGTCAAGGGCGTGTGTGCTGGTCGTGCTGGCTGGTGTGAAGTGTGCAACGTGTTTGGCAGTTTTATGTAAAAAAATAAAAAGTAAAGCAAGAAAGAGTGCGATGGTTACGCGTGTGAAATTCACGATTGGAAGAATGTCGTGCTTGCTGTGGATTGTTTAGTATTCGAAGAAAAAGTGTGTATGGAGGACGAGAAAATGAGGGTGGGAAATTAGCAAAGCTTGATTTGAGTAATGCTTCAAAACGATTGCTATTTTTAGCGTCAAAATTGAATGTTGAAACGTTGAGGATGCCCGCATGGCTTTTGGGTTGATGGTGATGAGGTTTGAGGTATGTGCTGTAAGAGTAGCTGAATCGCGGTGCATGTTTGACTATGCGTGAACCTATGGCGGTGTGGAGTGTTGGTAAGAGAGGTGCGTGATTGTTTTCGTGAGGATTGACAGGTATCTTGCAAGGTCACGGGCCACCAATGGCGCGAGGAAGCGCTAACAGCACTAGTTGGATGAGTTGCTTGGAGCGATGTTGTATACGTGCAGTGGTTGTACGCGTAAAAGTGCTTGTGAGTGAATTTGGGTATGGCGCGTATGGGCGACAATGTTATTGGGAAATGGTGAGGGCGAATATGGAGGTATTACCAATGTTGATAAATGGGGTTGAATCTTGGATTTAATAGTTTCGTAAGTAGCTGATGGGGTATAGTTTTAAAGGTTAGATTATGAATCTAGGACATGTACCGTCTTGCGGCGGTTATATAAAAGGAGAATAGATATAATGCAACAGCGATTGAAACTGGCAGTTGCTACATTGATGGCAACTTCTTTATGTATTGGCAGTGTTGTGCCGGTACAGGCGCAGTCCAATACAAATAGCGTCGAAGTTGCAGTTGCCTTTGGTAATGGATCGTATGATGTGAATACTATTAACTCTCATGTAGGGGTTCGTGATCCTGACCAGCCAGTAGAAGATCTTCGAGTGGATTTACCATTTTCTTGTTCTGGAAAATTAACGCCAAAACAAGTACCAGATTTTAACCTTACTTTGATAGGCGAAGATGGTGTTGAACGCAATTCAGTCAATGTAAAAGATCTCGATATTTCTAACTGTAGAACTATCGTAAAGTTTAAGGATCTGCCAGATGGGAAATATTCCTTAAAGGCACAGTATGACAACATGGAATACGCCCTATTTTTTGGTCGTGAAAAGCTGGAAGGTCAAACAGAACAGATCCTGACGGACTTTGAGACGTGGGAGAATGGCCAGTTTGTCAAGAATCCGATTGAAGTCCACGGTGGTCAAAGATTGTCATCCAGTGCGCTTGCGTTGCTGCTTACGCACCGTCCGTTGGCGTTGAGATATAAGACTGAAATTGGCAGCTTCCAGCATAATGGTGCAGCTGTTCAAGATGTAGTAATTTATCCACGTCGTGATGGTGAAGCTGCGAAGTGGTTCGAGCATAGTTACTGGGATGAAACTACGACTCGTGCCGAAACCTTTATTGGTATTGGCGTTCCATACGCTGGTGTACCAGCGAAACCTCTATCACGCTTTGCTAAGTTTCCTGTTATCAGTAAATACAACATAGGTAAGTTTCCAGGCTCGCCAGAGCTGAATGCAGCTGAGAAAGAAAAGTATGTAGGCTATAAATGGTTAGGCTGGGCTGCTTACCCGTGGGATGCAACTGAGTTCACCGAGGCAACACAATTACGTGACGCTAATGGCGAAAAAATTATTTATGATGATATCGTAACTGGCGGTGACTTTGGCGCATATGAGGATATTCTCTTCGTGGCGAAGTGGGACATACCAACGCGTACGATCTCTTTTAAAACTGCTGCGGATGAAGGCACGATTAATGGTGGAACCACTGTTGAGTACACCATTGAAGGCAATGACAGTCTGAAGGATTTGAACAAGGAAGTGCCAAAGGCAGTTGCGCTTCCTGGATATGAGTTCGTGGGTTGGTTTACGGACTTGTCTGGCAATACGATTGCGGAAAAAGACATTTTCGAGAAACGGAACACCGGCGATAAGCAGTATTATGCGAAATATCGTCAGGTGCAGACCCCACCAACTGTGAATCACTACACCTTTGCGTTTGATCCAGGTGCAGGCAAGATTGTCAAAGGTGAGCAGAGCTATCAGGTTCAAGAAAATTCGCGTGTTGATGACGTTCCGCAGGTTGAAGCTCCTAAGGGACAGGAATTTGTGGGTTGGAAACGTGTAAGTGATGACACTTTATATACCAATATTGCCGAGTTGGTTTGGCGAAATAAGGCAACCAGCGATCATTCATTCGTAGCCGTGTACAAAGCAACCGAATTGCCACCAAAGGAGTGCAAGCCTGCGAAGTCTCCGCAGCACTCTTGGCTCATTGCACTGCTGCCGATCATCGGTGGTGTAATTGCGACTGTGGTTCCGGTGGTCAATAAGTTCCTTGCCGGTATTGTCAATAATATTAAGCCACAAGCCTTGAAAGATTTTGAAGCATGGATGGCGCAGCATACCGGTAGTAGCGTAAGCGAAGAAGCTCAAGCTGCGGGAACTGTGATTACTGCGAGCACGGTGCTAGGTGTACTGTCTTGGTGGTTGTTCTCGAAGCAAGAGGATAAGTGCTAGTACTTTACAGCTGATCGAGAGCTAGTAGCGTTACGCCGCTTGTGTACTGATAGAGACAGACACAAGCGGCGTTTTGCTGTTTATATAACCTGCAGGAAACAAAAATTTCCTTAATAGTAGTACGGGAATGGAGACCAATCCGGAGCGCGTTTTTCTAAGAAGGAGTTCTTACCTTCAACCGCTTCATCGGTCATATATGCCAGACGAGTTGCTTCACCTGCAAAGACCTGTTGCCCCATAAGTCCATCGTCGGTGAGATTAAAGGCGAACTTCAACATGCGCTGCGCTGTTGGTGATTTCATATTGATCTCACGTCCCAGCTGAATAGCTTCATCTTCGAGCACGGCGTGATCGGCAACGATATTGACTGCTCCCATGCGCTGCATGGTTTCGGCGTCATAGGTGCGCCCAAGGAAAAAGATTTCGCGGGCGAATTTTTGTCCGACCATCTTCGCCAAATACGCGGAACCGTAGCCTGCATCGAATGATCCAACATCGGCATCGGTTTGCTTGAACCGAGCTTCTTGTTTGGATGCAATTGTCAGGTCGCAGACCACATGCAACGAATGTCCACCACCTGCAGCCCAGCCGTTGACTACGGCAATGACCACTTTCGGCATGGTGCGAATCAGACGTTGTACCTCGAGGATATGCAACCGCCCACCTTCAACTTTGGTGCGAGCTTCATCAACGGTATCTTCCGTTTCGCCACTGGCATAGCGATACCCAGAACGGCCACGAATGCGCTGGTCACCACCAGAACAAAACGCCCAACCGCCATCTTTGGTAGAAGGCCCATTGCCGGTGAGCAACACGGTACCAACATCAGGATTTCGTCGCGCGTGATCGAGTGCTTGATACAACTCATCTACTGTGTGCGGACGAAACGCATTGCGCACTTCCGGGCGGTTAAACGCAATGCGAACAATGCCAAATTCGCGCCCTTCGCCGCGATGACGATGGTAGGTAATATCAGTGAACGTTTCAAAACCTGGCACAATTTCCCAAAGAGCTGGATTAAATGGGTTGTCCACGCTGTATTTCGATGCAGAATCAGTCATAATGCTTTCAGTCTAGCCGAGCATCTGAACGTGAAACAGCACAAACGACAACCTTCTATGATGATGATCGTCTTTGATGGAAACAGGCTGCACTATAGTAAGAAGGTATGGAAACTCCAAGGCTAGAAGATGTACTCGAACGCGCACATGTGGTGAGTTTGCCAATGAGAGTGCAATTTCGAGGCATTCAGCGTCGAGAAGCAGTCGTATTTGAAGGGCCCGCCGGCTGGGGTGAGTTTTCGCCGTTTTTAGAATACGGTCCGCAGGAATCAGCGGCGTGGCTGCAGTGCGGTTTAGAGATGGCCTATGCGGGTCCACCAGCGCTATTGCGCGACAAAATCGCAGTAAATGCGACTGTACCGGCAGTCCGACCAGAGCAAGTACCAGATGTGCTTGCCCGTTTCCCGGGATGTCGAACAATTAAGGTTAAAGTGGCTGAGCAGGGCCAAACCTTAGCCGATGATTGTGCGCGCGTTGCGGCTGTGCGTGAGTATGCGCCTGAAGCGAAGATTCGGGTTGACGCCAATCGGGGGTGGACTGTGCAAGAAGCGCTCGCTGCAGCGCATGCCCTAGGCCCGTTGGAATATATGGAACAGCCTTGCACAACTGTTGATGAACTTGCAGAATTGCGTATGCAGCTGATTCGCCAGGGGTTGTTTGTACGTGTTGCCGCGGATGAATCGATTCGACGCGCCAGTGATCCGTATGCCGTCGCACGCAGCCAGGGTGCGGACGTGGCAGTGGTCAAAGCAGCACCGTTGGGCGGGCCTCGGCATGTGCTTGAAATTGCCAAGTTTTATCGTGCACGCGGCCTTGATATTACTGTAGCCAGCGCGTTAGATACTGGCGTGGGCATGAATGCCGGCATTGCAGCGGTGGCTGGTTTGCCGTTGCACACTGATGATGACGATCTTGACGTCGAACCAGCTGCGGCAGGTCTTGCCACGCAGCGCTTATTCGTGGCGGATATTACCAAGCAACGCACGCTTATCGACGGCTATCTGCCGGTGGAAATGCTTGCTCCAGAACGGGATCGGTTAGAAGAATTTGCCGCTACCGGTGATCGAGTGGACCACTGGTTCGCCCGAATCCGTGAATGTTGGGAGTTCTTGGCGTAAATCGGCAGGAATATTGGCAGCGCTTTGAAAAGGATCATTTACGCTTGTGACGTGCAAGCGTGAATGATTGCGTACAATCCAAATCGGAATGCTAATATGTGCTACAAGATCGCAGGTAGGAATCCTTGAGCTTCGCAGTTCAGATTGCTTGACGTTAGTTTGTGTGTAATGGATATTGGCGTACTTATGGGCAAGGGAGATTGCGCGCATGCGGTATGGTGAAAGCTTATACATTGCAAACTTGCCACCTTTATCCATGTGTCATTTTCGGCAGTTTTGAATAAATTGAGCGCAATATAAACGGCCTCGCGCTCGCATACATGCATACAAATCACGATATGCCCAACGAACCGTTGGCGGATACTTTTCTACGGCCTAACGCTACAGTCCACCGACACATTACATCACACTGTGATCAATGAACACCACTCATTAGCAGTGCTGGTAACCGACACTTTACAACCACCGTCACCACCTTGTTCTTAAGTTCCATGCCATGGTGTTTTAGAATGGAAACCATGACTCATGCGGATACTCAAAGCCCAAAACTTGCAGCAGCACTAGCACGAGAACTTGCTCGGCATCTTACTGATATCGTGATCTGCCCAGGCTCTCGCAATTCAGCCTTATCATTGGCGCTGCTGGCGCGCAGCGATATTCGTATCCATTCCCGCATCGATGAACGATCAGCTGCCTTTTTGGCCCTTGGCATTGCACGCGTCACAGGTCGCCACGTTGGTGTGCTCACCACCTCTGGTACGGCAGTGGCCAATTGCCTCCCATCCTGCCTCGAAGCGCAGCATTCGCACACTCCGCTTGCAATTATTTCCGCTGATCGTCCGGCCGAACTCGTTGGAACCGGCGCAAATCAGACCATTGAGCAGCGCGGTTTATTGAGGTTGGACACGGTTGAAATTACGACCGAAGCCTGCGTCGATAAGCTTGTCGACGCTTTCACGCAGCCTGTCGTTCATATTAACGCCCGCTTTGCCGAACCACTGGTGGCAGGCATGCCGCAATGGGAAGCATCCGTTCCAAAGGTGCGTGTCCCAAAGTTTGCAATCGATCATGGCAGTGTGGTTGTGGATCTGACAAAGCACACGTTGGTAATTGCAGGCGATGAAGCATGGCGTGTGGATGGTTTGGAAGATGTGCCAACGATTGCCGAGCCAACTGCGCCGGCGCCATATCATCCGGTGCATCCATTAGCTGCTGGTATCTTCTTGCGTGAAGAAATTGCGCGCGGCGAGTTTGTGGTGCATACCAAGCCCGAGCAAATCATTGTGGTGGGGCATCCGACCTTGCACCGTGATGTTCAGGCATTGATTGCAGATCCGGCGATTGATGTGATTGTACTGAGCCGTACTGAAACTATTTACAATCCAGCACATCGCGAAATTACTGTCGCAACACGAGTGACGGTGCAAGGTGTAGTGAGTAAACAATGGCTGAAAATTACCGATTCTGCATCTCAGCTGGCGGCTGCAGCGGTTCGCGAGATTTTAGAAGATTCCAGCTACGGATTCACTGGACTCCATGTCGCTGCGGCGATTGCCGACACCATTGAAATCGGTGAGGCTTTCTTTGTAGGTGCATCGAATCCGGTTCGTGACGCAAGTTTTGTGGGATTCCCAATCGACGCGGTAGAAACCTTCTCGCCGCGCGGCACTGCCGGCATTGATGGCAATATTTCCCAAGCAACCGGTGTTGCACTCGCCGTCCAAGCTCGCGAACCTGACTTATTGCGCGCACCGCGTACCATTGCATTGCTAGGTGACGTGACGTTTTTGCATGAAGTCGGTGGTTTGCTCGCGCCTGAAGTAACCGTGCGTCCGGAGAACATGACCCTTGTGGTGGCAAATGACCACGGTGGTGGGATTTTTGAAACCTTGGAAGTTGGGGATAAGGAATATCGCAAAGGTTTTGAACAAGCCTTCGGCACCGCGCATACCGTTGATCTTGCGGCAATTTGCCAAGCCTATGGACACACGTACCATCGGGTGGAGAGCTTAACAGAGTTGTTGGAAGTGCTCTTGGAAACGAATACTGGTGAAGGTGTACACATTATTGAAGCTGTGACCACCAGGGAAACACGTCGCGAAATGCATGCGGATCTACGAGCAAAACTGGCGTTATAAACCATGACCCCAAGTATCCATCGTCAGCCAGTCTATAATGCCAAACGTTTGAAACGTCACGGCATACAATTGCTGTTGTTTCTCTACGCGGCAGCGACCGTGGGATGCTTGGCACTGGTGATCGGGCCTGCGTATAACGATTACATCATTGATGCTGATCCAGGCCGTGCGCTTGCGCGCGTGACTGCGGTGACGAACACGAAAACAGTGGTGGAATATCAAGATGAAACGGGTCTGTATCATTCGCCGAAACATGGCTTGCTCTATCCCAGTGGTTTAGGGCCTGGCCAGCGAGTCTGGATTACCTATGCCAAAACGGATCCAGAACTAGCGAAAGTTGAAGGACGTCGTTGGACGTTGGCAATTATCCCAGCGTTCTCGGTATGGGTTGGATTGCAAGTGCTAGCAGCAAGTATTGCGATTCTCTTGCGGTTGGGTAGTTTGTATCGTCCACGTGAACAACGCATCGTGCGGCTGAGTTTTCCTGTATCGAATGACGCTGGCGAAAGTTGTGCGCAATCGAACAATGAACTATCTGTTGCTGATGTCGAAAGTGGTATGCAGCCAGGAGATTCTGCGGAAAATTGCGCGCAATTGAATAATGATTCATCTGCTGACACCACGTCCGTTGCTGATGTCTCCAGCACTGCACCCGCCGCCGATGTCACCTCCGCGACCAGCACCACCTCGACCAATACCGCCGCCGCCGAACCTGACAACGATCGTCCATCACTATGAAAGTCGCCATCTGCGCTGAATCTTTTCTGCCCACCGTCAATGGCGTGAGCAATTCCGTTGCCCAGCTTGCACACTATCTCGCAGCACACGGGCACGATTGCCTCATTCTTGCTCCACGTGCTGGTGTTACTCAACAAAACGAAACATATTGCGGATTCCGGGTCGTCCGGGTTCCTGAAGTACGTGTTCCGCTGATTAATTCTTTCCGTGTTGGCGTGCCAACTTACCGGGCCTATCAAGAATTACAAAAGTTTCAGCCCGATATTGTGCACGCCGCAAGCCCGTATGTTTTAGCCGGAGCAGGCATTTTAGCTGCGAAACAGTTACAGATTCCAACAATTGCCGTGTTTCAAACCGATATTCCCAGCTTTGCGTTGCGCTATCATCTCACATTGCTGTACCAACCCGCATGGGGGTGGACTCGGATTCTTCATAATCGCGCGCAGCGCACACTTGCCCCTTCTTCGGTGGCGCAGAACAGTTTGGAAACCCACGGCATTTCCAACGTGCAGCGATGGGGTAGAGGCGTTGATACCACCCAATTTCATCCCGATCGCCGCAGTCAAACATTGCGCACAACTTGGGGAGCCCCTCAGCGAATCATCGTAGGATACGTTGGCCGGCTCGCCGCCGAAAAAGGGGTCCACCGCCTGCAGCATCTTGATGCTGATCCCGTGATTCAGCTCGTCATCGTCGGTGATGGTCCACTCATGCCCGCTTTACGACGCCAACTGCCCAACGCCATATTCACCGGACAACTTCGTGGAGAAGCATTAGCCAGAGCCTATGCCAGTTTCGATATTTTTGTGCATCCTGGCGAATTTGAAACCTTTTGCCAAACCATCCAAGAAGCGCATGCCAGTGGGATTCCCGTGATTGCGGCACGAGCTGGCGGTCCGATTGATTTGGTGCAAGATGGTGAAAACGGCCAACTGATTGACGTCGCAAAGCTTGCAGCACACCTGCCAACAGCTGTTCGCGAGATCGTGCTGAGTCCTGACTATGCTGCGATGTGTCAGCAGGCGCGAGCTGGCGTGCAGCAGAACACTTGGCCGGCGTTATGCGATGCGTTGATGGGGCATTATCGGGAGGTTGTTGCCTCTTACTCCCAGAATCATGGTGGAAGTTGTTAGACTCTAGGAGTGGCTAAAGCATCCTTAGAGAAAAAACCGTTCGACGTTGCCCGCATGTTTGATGCAGTTGGCAAGCGGTATGACATCACCAACACTGTTTTGAGTATGGGGCAAGACGCCCATTGGCGCAAGCGCACCCGGGAGCGGTTGAATCTGAAACCTGGCGAAAAAGTTTTAGATCTCGCCGCAGGTACGGCTGTCTCGACGGTTGAACTCGCCAAATCCGGTGCCTGGTGCGTGGCCTGCGACTTTTCTCAAGGAATGCTCGCCGCCGGCAAAGACCGCGACGTACCAAAAGTTTGCGGAGACGGCATGCAGCTGCCATTTCCTGATAACACCTTTGATGCCGTGACCATCTCCTATGGATTACGCAATATCTACGATTTCGAAGCTGGCCTGCGTGAACTTGCGCGTGTGACCAAGCCCGGCGGTCGGCTCGCCGTTGCCGAGTTTTCGACCCCAGTGCAGCCAGTATTACGCGTGATCTATATGAAATATCTCATGCGCCTGTTGCCGGCGATCGCAAAAGTGGTGTCCTCAAACCCAGAAAGCTACGTGTACCTGGCCGAAACCATCCGCGCCTGGCCAGATCAGGAAACCCTAGCCCGCGCAATTCGTCGAAATGGTTGGCAAGAGTGCGGCTGGCAAAACCTCACCTTTGGCATCGTGGCCTTGCATTCAGCGGTGAAACCCGCAGCGACTGATTAATCAGTGCTCCACAGCGGAGCTTCACGACGCATGAACCTGGTGAACTTCCCAGCAGTCCACCACGCTTTGGCCACCAGATCTTGATCTTCTGGTGAAACCAGATTGCCCATCAACCGAGCCGCCGCTGGCATAAGTATCTGGCCAAACGGTTTGCCGAGTGCCAGTGGGCCAAGTTTTTGCAGCAGGTCGGGATATGTCAGCAGGCGTGCTGCGGTGCGGGCAAGGGCAAATGCTTGGCCGTAGTGCTGGCGTAAAGTATCCGGCCATAGCAGTGTGAAATCTTTGCCTTCATCCAGCAGTGAAACTGCGAGTTGTGCGGTTTCCATGCCGTAATCAATGCCTTCGCCATTCAAGGGGTTCACACATGCGGCAGCATCGCCAATCATCATCCAGTTCGCACCCGCAACGTTGCTCACGGCACCGCCCATTGGTAGCAGGGCGGAGGCGACATGTGTTGGTGCGCCAAAATTCCATTCGGATTGGCATTGAGCAATATAGTGCTGCAACACCTTTTTGGTATTAAGTTTGGCAGGTCGGGTATCTGTGGAAAGTGCACCACAACCGACATTGGCGCTACCATTTCCAAGCGGGAAAATCCAGCCATAACCAGGTTGAGTTTGGCCAGCTTCATCGCGTAATTCCAGGTGTGAGTGAATCCAAGGTTCGTCGGAACGCTCGGTTGTGCAATACGAGCGAGCCGCAATGCCATACACTTCACCTTTGTGCCAGGTTCGGCCTAGTAGCTTGCCAAAAGTCGAGCGAACGCCATCGGCAACAATTACAAATTTCGGATGAATAGTTGTGCCATTCGTCAAGCTAATGGCAGAAATTTTAGAACCCGTAAATTCCACATCGCAGGCAGCATGACCCGTCAGTGCTGTGACGGCATCTTCTTGCACCGCATGTTGGAATAACAATTGATCAAATTCTGTACGCGGCATTGCCGAACCTTGCATGCCAAACGGTGACTGTGGCCAAGGAGCAGTCACGGAACCGCCGAAGCCATGCAATTTGAGACCTTGGGAGCAATAGCGCTGCGTGATAGTTTCTGCCAGACCCAGCTGTGCCAGTTGCGTAATCGCGCGCGGGGTTAAACCATCACCACAGGTTTTATCCCGCGGAAAGTCGTGGGCATCCACTAGTACCACGCTCAAACCCTTTCGTGCGGCATAGAAGGCAGCGGTTGCACCGGCAGGACCCCCGCCGATAATTGCAAGGTCGGTAGGGTACGAGTTGGAATCGCGAAGTTTAGTCACATCCTCTATTGTTGCAACAAACTACTCAAGCGTGCCAGCCGTAGAGGTTTGCAAGGCATGCTAGGGACTATTGTAAAGTGAACAAGAGCGAGAAACCCTAACTCTCGTGTCGAAGAGTATTCACGCTTTCGACGCGGGTGCAGCCATTAACAGAAACGGTAGAATAGCATGAGCAACGGTGCCGAATATCGCCAGCATACTGGTGATGCAACTGTCGGTACACGCGTCGACTTTGGTGATGAAGCATTAAACCAAGCGATGGTCGAAGGCATGATTCGTGTGGAGCGAAAACTGCGCGAAGAACTCGATAAAAGTGAAGACTTTTTGCACGAGCAAATCACCCATCTGACCAAAGCAGGTGGCAAACGTTTCCGTCCAATGTTTGCGCTGTTGGCATCGAATTATGGCCCACATGCCATGAGCGACGATGTTGTGAAAGCTGCCATCATTGTTGAAATGACGCACTTAGCGACGCTCTATCACGATGATGTGATGGATGAAGCAACGCAACGACGCGGCGCACCGTCGGCAAATGCTCGATGGAGCAATTCGGTGGCAATTCTCGCTGGCGATATTTTACTTGCACACACCTCGCGATTAATGAGCGAACTTGGTGTGGCAACCGTGGCACACTTTGCAAGTACCTTTGAAGCCCTGGTGACAGGGCAGATGCGTGAAACCGTTGGCGCTGGCGCAGGAGATCCGATCGAGCACTACATGAAAGTGATCGAGGAAAAAACCGGTGTGCTGATTGCTGCCGCTGGATACCTTGGTGCGTTGCATTCGGGTGCCGATGAAGACACCATTGAGGCGTTGCGAGCCACAGGTGCCGCAATTGGAATGGTCTTCCAAATTGTGGATGACATCATTGATATTTTCTCTGATTCGGATCAATCTGGGAAAACACCTGGCACGGATTTGCGTGAAGGCGTGTTTACCTTGCCAGTGCTTTATGCCTTGGCAGAAGACGGCCCGATTGGCGACGAACTGCGCGGATTGCTCACTGGGCCACTGCGGAGTGATGCTGATGTGGAACGCGCGTTGAACCTGCTGACGCAATCGACTGGACGCCAACGAGCCCTCGAGCAGGTGCATCGCTACTTGGCTGTCGCGGAAGAAAACCTGGCGAAACTACCGGAAAATGCCACCACCCAAGCGCTGCGGACCTTGGCGAATTACACTGTTGCGCGTGTGGGCTAAAGCCTTTGCCGGTGCATGCAATGCTGAATGCTTGACGACGATACTGCGTGCAATCTTATCGGTTATGACCTTGCGATTTGCCAAAGTCTAGGGGATTTATAGTATAGTTCTTAACGCACACGAAAGTGTTGCTGCCAGGTTGCCCGAGCGGCCAAAGGGAGCGGACTGTAAATCCGTCGGCGTAGCCTACAGAAGTTCGAATCTTCTACCTGGCACAATTGAAGCCCCATTGCGAAAGCAGTGGGGCTTTTTGCGGTTTGCCTGGCATGGGGCGGTTTCAAGGGATCGTGGAAACACAGCTGTGAGCTGAGCTGTGATGAGTGAGAATTGTTCGCTGCAGGGAATCTTGCGGGCGACGGTGCGGTGGTGGCGGCGATGGTGGTGCGGTGGCAGTGGCGCGCGTCGGTGTAGTGTGTGGAACTGAGTTCCTCTTGTATAGGGAACATGAAGGCTGTCGTGATGAGTGAAGTACGTACCGATGCGATGCGGGTTTTGGGCGTTGGCATATGCAAGCCGTGTTCCCAGAGTTGAGTGATGCTCTTGAAAAGCATCAACGTTAGGTGTGTATATATGCACTATCTTGCTTTTGAAAATGCGGCTTTGAACTGGCGATTTGTGTTTTTATAGGTGGGCGGGTTATTGTATTTTCAGTCGCAACACAGCGAAGACAAGAGAAATCAACTCTCGCTTGTTCGATGTGCCCCCTTAGCTCAGTCGGCAGAGCGTTTCCATGGTAAGGAAAAGGTCGACAGTTCGATTCTGTCAGGGGGCTCTGTTTCTTTTAACCGCTTAGTTTTAAGAATACAGGTATGGCGGTGTAGCTCAGTGGTAGAGCAAACGACTCATAATCGTTGTGTCGCGAGTTCAATTCTCGCCATCGCTACGGAAGCCTGATAAATACATAGGGTACCAAGTTGAACTTGGTACCTACTGGTGTATCAGGTGCCAGATAAAAAAATAGGGGCGTAGTTCAATTGGTAGAGCAACAGTCTCCAAAACTGTAAGTTGCAGGTTCGAGTCCTGTCGCCCCTGCAGAATACGAAAAGCGTCGGCCAGCATCGTTGGTCGGCGCTTTTTGTTATCACTTCATTTGAGCTGGTTCATCTCAGCGAGGATGAGGGTGAGTAGCATGTATGCATCCTCGTGGTGATCCTGCGAGTGCATCATGATGGTGTGAAACTATACCCACATGTGAAGTTCTTGGTATAGTGGAACATCTGTGAGGTCCAAGTTTATGCTTGGCACCATGTAGTACCAAGATTATTCATATTTTGAAACCAAGAGGAGACTCGCGTGAGCGAAGAACAGCCAACACAGGGCGGTGTCGCACGTCCGACAGGTAAGCGACAGCTTACGGGTGTTAGCACCACCTCGACTGCGTCTTATGAGGCAAAGCAGGCTGTTCCAGCCGGTGAGCCGGAAGAGTCCAAGGCGAATAAAGTTGCAGCCTTTATCCCTGAAGTAGGCGTCGAGCTGAAGAAAGTTATTTGGCCAACGGCAAGCCAAATGCTGAACTACACCTTGATTGTCTTTGCCTTTTTGATCCTCTTGACGGGATTGGTGGCAGGAGTTGACTTCCTCGCCGGTCTTGGAGTTGAGAAGGTTCTTGGCTCCCGCTAGTATGAATAAAAGATAGCGAAAGCATCCCGCCGAAATCCACGAGGAACGGCGGGATAAATTTTTCTCTACCGAGAAAACCGAACGTCGTAAAGCGTCGCCAATCAATCCCCGATAATTTTCCGTTAGCATGGGAAATATAATCGTTGCAAATATATTTTAGCCGTGAAGAAAGCGAGTAAGACACAATGAGCGATGAGACTCAGAACTCCTTGGCAGCTGCTTTTGACGAAGCAATCGTTGAAAGCGTCGAAGAGGACACCGTAGCTGGTGAACCAGATACTGCAAGCGTTCCTGTGGTTGCAGAGCCTGCTGATGATGAGTACAAGACTCGCCTGCGTGCATACGTTCGTGAACTGAAGAAGCTGCCAGGTAAGTGGTACATCATTCAGTGCTATTCCGGCTATGAAAACAAGGTTAAGACCAACCTTGACATGCGTGCGCAGACACTGGAAGTAGAAGACTCCATTTATGAAGTCGTTGTGCCAGTTGAACAAGCAACCGAGATTAAAGACGGCAAGCGTAAGCTGGTTAAGCGCAAGCTTCTGCCAGGTTATGTGCTCGTGCGTATGGACATCAACGACCGTGCATGGTCTGTTGTGCGCGACACCCCAGGTGTGACTTCCTTCGTGGGTAACGAGGGCAATGCAACCCCTGTGAAGCACCGCGACGTTGCGAAGTTCCTGATGCCGCAGCAAAACGCAGCTGCAAGCGATGAGTCTTCGATTAACGCTGAAGGCGAAAAAGTTGTGGCAATGCCAACTGATGTGCAAAAGCCACGGGTTGCGGTTGATTTTGAAGAAGGCGAAGCAGTTACCATTCTCTCCGGTGCGCTTGCTGGCGTTTCTGCCACTATTTCTGCAATCGATGCTGAAAACGGCAAGCTGCAGGTCTTGGTTTCTATCTTCGGTCGTGAAACCCCTGTGGATGTGACCTTGGATCAGGTAGAAAAGATTAACTAAGCATTCGTAGTACTGGTTGAAAGTACAGTTGCCCTCGTCGTATGGCGAGGGCTTTTGCTATTAAGGAACTAGCTAGGGTTGCTTCGCTGAGTACATGCTGGTGCCGTGCCAGTACCAAACGTTCAGGTTGAAGCAACAATAAGCGAATGAATACGGTTGTGAACTGCATGGCTATTCATGTAAGATGGACGATTGCGCGTGTGAAGCGCGCATTTCATATACGTAAACCGGTGGCTTAAGTATCGCTTATTATTGAAAAAATAGGCGATGAACTGGGCATCCGGACGAGCCGCAGCTTGTTTCGGCATTGTTGCAAGACTGCATATGGCTTGTTATCAGGAAGTAGGTATCAACAATGGCTCCAAAGAAAAAGAAGAAGGTCACTGGCCTCATCAAGCTGCAGATCCAGGCAGGCGCTGCTAACCCAGCTCCTCCAGTAGGTCCAGCACTTGGTGCACACGGTGTGAACATCATGGAATTCTGTAAGGCATATAATGCTGCAACCGAATCCCAGCGTGGCAACGTGATCCCAGTTGAAATTACTGTCTACGAAGACCGTTCCTTCGACTTCAAGCTCAAGACCCCACCAGCAGCAAAGTTGCTGCTGAAGGCTGCTGGCTTGCAAAAGGGCTCTGGCGTACCTCATACCCAGAAGGTCGGCAAGGTTACCATGGCTCAGGTCAAGGAAATTGCACAGACCAAGATGGAAGACCTCAACGCTAACGATATCGATGCAGCTGCAAAGATTATCGCTGGTACCGCTCGTTCCATGGGCATTGAAGTTGAAGGTTAATCCTTCATAATATTTTCGTGGCAGGGCTCGCTTCAGCCCACTTTAACCACAACAACCTCAAAAGGATTGAATAATGAGCAAAAACTCTAAAGCTTATAAAGCAGTTGCAGAGCTGATCGACAAGGGTCGTCTCTACACCCCACTCAAGGCTGCTGAACTTGCAAAGGCAACCTCCTCCAAGAACTACGATGCAACCATCGAAGTTGCTGTACGTTTGGGTGTTGACCCACGTAAGGCAGATCAGCTGGTTCGTGGCACCGTTTCATTGCCACACGGCACCGGTAAGACCGTTCGCGTTGCAGTTTTCGCTGCTGGCGAGAAGGCTACCGAAGCTGAAGCTGCTGGTGCAGATGTTGTCGGTTCCGATGACTTGATCCAGAAGATCACCGAAGGCTGGACTGATTTTGACGTAGCAATTGCTACCCCAGATCAGATGGCTAAGGTTGGCCGCGTTGCTCGTGTGCTCGGCCCACGTGGTTTGATGCCAAACCCTAAGACCGGTACCGTAACCACCGATGTTGCAAAGGCAATCTCTGAGGTTAAGGGCGGCAAGATCTCATTCCGCGTTGATAAGGCTGCTAACCTTCACGCAATCATTGGTAAGGCATCCTTCGAGGCTGAGAAGTTGGCTGAGAACTACGGTGCACTTATCGACGAGATCCTGCGTCTGAAGCCATCTTCTTCCAAGGGTATCTACCTGAAGAAGTCCACGATTGCTTCCACCACCGGTCCTGGTGTTCCAGTGGATCCAACCATTCAGAAGAATTACGCTGCTGAGTAATTTGCTTCACGAGATCTTGATTTGAAGATCTTTTACGTGAAAAGGCGCAAGTATGACTACGGTCATAGTTGCGCCTTTTGCTTGCGTGTCGGCTCTTGGACGTTATCTGCTGTGTTGTTATAGCAAGAGTGCAATGTTATTGAATGAGTACGACAGCGTTGTCGCCACCGACACATCTCACATGCGCATGCGACAGCTTGCAGTCCATGTCATACACCTGTTCAGTGACTGGTGAATAAACGGGCAGTACCGCATCGACTATGCCAGTTTGTCGGTAATGCTCTATATAAGTATTGGCAACATTATCGGCAAACTCTTTACTGGTCTGGGGACTATTGGCCTTCCATCGAGTAAATCTTGTCGTTCTATCGGCATAGGCATTGGATCTGATTGAGTTGTTTGCCGAAGATCCTTCACGGTTCGCAGGTTCAGCTATCGTTTCATGTCGAGTAGCTGGTGTGCTCGGTTCCGGTGTCGTTATCGTTTCATGTGTTGTAGCAGGCGCGTGAGCTCTAGCTTCAGCTGTCGCCTTATGCGTTGTGGTAGGTGCACTAGTTATGGCTTTTGACGAAACCGAATCTGGTCGAGCGATAAACAAAGCAACCACTACGGCACCCAGAAACACCAACGAAATGATTAGGCTGCTAAGAAAGATGATGATAGTCCTTGATCGTGAAGAATGCGTCATCATGAATCCTTTCTTGGATATTAAGTTGTGGGCTACTGACCACCAGTTGCATTAAATATTACGCCTTTGTGCTGGTTTTCTGATATGTGTATGCATTGTTTTGAGAAAACTGTTGTTCTCAGGGAGTGCCTTCAAAAGACGTGTATTTCCCCAAGCTGATCGATCCTTAGTCGTCGATAAGCTCGGAGAAATGCATGTTGAAAGGCTGCTAATGTGTTGGAAAGCCATGCTCGCGCTTGTCTGCTGTTTGGGGCACATACAAAGGTGTTGGAATAATTTTGGGCTGCGCCTGGCATTACTCGCCGGACGCAGCCCAAACTCTTGCAGTATTAATTCATGTAGACCAATTTGGAGTCGCCGTAGCATTCTACATATGTTTCAAAGTGCTTGCAGTCCATGTCATATACCTGATCGTCCTCTGGTGAATAGACTGGCAGTACGACATCGCGGATGCCAGTTTGTTTATAGTGCTCCACATAAGCCTTGCCAACTATTTGAGCAAACTCCTTACTGGTGTCCGTGAGGCCAGGTTTAAAATTGGAATATTCCGATGTATCGCGATATGCAGTGGATCCATTGGCGCTATTTTTTGACGTTTCTTTACTGGTTTCAGATGCAGTTTTCGTCTTATCTTTGGTGGTAGAGAAGTTGATTGAGAGGAAATCTGGTCGTGACGCTGCCAAATAAAACACTGCAGCACCCATGATTATCAAAGCGACGAGTACTCCGCTGAGAATGATAAGGAAATTCGAGGATTTTGAAGAATTTGTCATCATGAAACCTTTCTAGAGTATTGAGTTGCGCGCTATTAAGAACTATGTTGTATCGCATATTATGCCGTCAAGCCTGTGCCTCAATACGGGGTGATGTGCTGCTTGTGAAGAAAATCGTTGCGTACATGGGGAGCGTTTACAAGATTTTGTGGAAGACGGCTAAAGACGATTACAGTTGCATGTGTAGTTGTTTCTTGCATGCAGCAAAAAGAAGCTCTTGAAAGAGTATTTGGGCTGTGTCTGGCATAACTCGCCGGACACAGCCCAATGTTGTATGTGGTGTATTAAATTTGCGTTTCCGATACGTTCATCAAACAACGTGCAGATAGTGGCAGGCGTGGTGAGATGCGAAATTGCTGTGAACAACTGGTAAGAAGTCGTGGTGTATCGGAAACGTGAATTGACTCGCGCGTAGGGACATGAGATTCGCGCGCTTGTTCTCTAATGGATCTCAGAGTTTTTATAGGGTGGTATCGCCAAAGGTATTAATAAACGTATACCACTGCGTCTCGACCGCCCGTACAGGTAGCAAAGTTACCATTGCTATCGCAATGCATGTCATATACTTGGTTGGTAACTGGTGAATAGACTCGCAGCACTCCCGTAAGTTTCCCAGTTTGGGAATAGTAGTTGTGATAAGCGTTACCAACATTTTTCGCAAACGCAGAGCTGGTGTGGTTATTACCAGCACTATAGCGGGTATATCGCTTTGAGTTGTGGCCGTCCGTGAGTTGTGGTTGAGGAGCAGGATTCGGCGTCGCAAACTCAGTAACCGTCACAACAGCGGCCTCACTTTGAGCCGGTGCTTCCCTGCGAGCTTCAGGTGTAGCAGGGCGAGCTGCGGTAGGGCGAGTTGAAGCCGACTGAGGCGCATGAGCGCGAGGTGCACTCAGTCCAGGTGCTGCCTGCGGCTGCGGGGCCTTTGCCACACTGGATGCCGCAGAAGTGGAATGAGTCGAATTAAACGAGAATAAATCTGGTTGAGATACCAGCAGGAAAACTAGTGCACCACCCATTAATAGAAGGGCAAAAAGTAGGCTGCTAAGAAAGATGATGATATTCGTAGATTTCGAAGAATTTGCCATCGTAAAACCTTTCTAGAGTATTTAGTTGCAAGCTACTAAGAACTATGTGGTATCAGATATTACATCGTCAAGCCTACGCCTCAATAAGGGGTGATTTGCATCCTTGTGAGAAAACCGTATAATACCTAGGGAACTTTAAAAAGATTATGTATCTTCATATAAGTTTCACCAAAGACCGTCGGTCAGCCTGAGGAAACGAAGGCTCGAAGGTTTCCAACTTGTTGGAACGGCCCACGCAGGAGTGACTTGGAACCAATTCCTTTCTAATGAAGAAAGAGTGTTGTGCCCTGTGCTCTTGCACGGGGCTTTTGTTATGAGAGCCTCGGCGGATAAACCTTAAATCATCTATGAGGAAGGAGGCGAAGTAATGGCAAATCTCAAGAACGTTGCATCTCTGGAAGATCTCAAGAAGCGCTTTGCAGAGCATGACGCATTCGTCTTGACCGAGTACCGCGGCTTGACCGTGGCTCAGACAACCGCACTGCGTGTGTCCCTCGGTGCTGATGTCCAGTACTCCGTCGCCAAGAACACCCTTTTGAAGCTGGCTGCACAAGACGCTGGCGTCGAAGGCCTCGATGACTTGTTCACCGGCCCAACCGCTGTTGCTTTTATTAAGGGCGAAGCTGTTGACGCTGCTAAGGCACTGAAGAAATTCTCTGCTGAAAACAAGGCATTCGTTGTTAAGGGTGGCTACATGGACGGCAAGGCTCTGAGCGCTGCTCAGGTCGACGCTATCGCTGAGCTTGACAACCGCGAGACCACTCTCGCAAAGCTTGCTGGCGCCATGAAGGGCAACTTGGCAAAGGCCGCTGGCCTGTTCAACGCTCCTGCTTCTCAGGTCGCACGCCTCGCAGCTGCGCTCCAGGAGAAGAAAGAAGCGTAAAGTTTAGCCACGTGGCTGACTTTAAAAATTCATACCCAACACTTTTGAGAAGTTCGTAGAAACAAACTTCTTATTGTAAACCGAAAGGAATACCACCATGGCTAAGCTCACCAAGGACGAGCTCATCGAGGCTTTCAAAGAGATGACCCTCATCGAGCTTTCTGAGTTCGTGAAAGAATTCGAAGAGGTCTTCGAAGTAACCGCTGCTGCTCCAGTTGCTGTTGCTGCTGCTCCAGGCGCTGCTGCTCCAGTTGAGGAAGAGAAGGACGAGTTCGACGTCGTTATCGAGGACGCTGGCGCAAAGAAGATCGGCGTTATTAAGGTCGTTCGTGAGATCGTTTCCGGTCTCGGCTTGAAGGAAGCTAAGGAGCTCGTTGAGTCCGCTCCTAAGGCTCTTCTCGAGGGCGTTTCCAAGGACGACGCTGAGGCTGCTAAGGCTAAGCTCGAAGAGGCTGGCGCAAAGGTTACCCTCAAGTAATTTTGCTTACTGCTTAAGAGTAAAACCCCAGATGGTGCTCCATGTACTATCTGGGGTTTTCCCATGCCGTCGAATCAAGGGCGGTTTCAAGTGGTTGTAAACGACTTTCAGGCAGCTTTGTAACCAAGAAATACCAATACACCATAGAGTTACGATCGTACGCGTTATGATGCTGCTGGTTGTCGGCTCACGTTACCAACACGCTGTATGTTGCACACGTGTTTGAGCCCATATTCAAGACTTCTCCACAATCTAGGTACAATGGGACACTATGCTACCTACTTCACGAATCGTTGCTGCCATGATGATTGGCATCGGTTGTATGCTCGCGGTTGTGGGCATTGTGCTGCCGCAAGCGGTTGCGTTTGATGCTCGTGTACCGCTTGAACTTTCACACCGTGAAGTGTCCCTGCGTGATCCCGCAGCGACGATGCGCGTAGTTGGTGACGGTTCGACCTATGACGGTCCTGCGGAAAAGCGTATCCATGTCAGCTTCTTGCCGCCTTTTGATGCCCAAGAAGTTACCGCCCAAGTGGGCGTGACGCTGGTACGCGGCGAAGCTGATCGAGCGCATGTTGCAGATATTTATACTGCCGAAACGTTGAATTATTCGTTTGATCGAGTCACCGGTGCGAATTTGAGTCCGGTGAAGATTATCTCAGAGTTGGCAAGTCCTGCTCGAACGGTGGAGTTTGCCGGATTGTGGCTGAAGTTTCCGGCGCCAGTGGCGCAAACCGCCTATGAATTCTTTGATCTTGGACTCGAAGCTACGGCACCTATGGTATTTGAGCGTTCCAGTATGCGCGAAGGCCGTGAGCTCTATCATTTCGTGCAAGAAATTGCGCCGACCGAACTTGCTGGCCGGTATCCTTCGGTGCTGCATGAAACTGTGATTGATGATAGCGTCGCCAAGCTTATGCATGCGGTGAAACGAGAAATCACTGTAGATACCATCAGCGGTCTGATCGTAGATATATCCGAGCAGGTTGATGATGTGTATGTTAATGAGGAAGGTCAGCCAGTAGGGGTTGCGCTGAAGTTTCATGGCATGCTTGATGAGTCTGATAAGCAAGCACTGTTTGCCCAAGCTGCACGCATTTCCGATCAGCATTGGATTCTGTGGGTGCTATGGGCATTGACCGGCGTGGGCGTGTTGCTGATTCTTGGTGGGCTCGCTGGAGCGTTTCTGCGGCGTCAGTAGCCGGCAATTGGCGGTGTGGTGGACGCAACAACGGTCAAGAGTCTGCTAGATTATTGACTGCCTTCGCCAGCGCAGTGGCCTAGTGTGGAGGGCAAGTACCTGGAAATGAGAGATTCCAGTGCATGCTTGACGACGTTTGTGCAGTGGTGTGTGAGCTCGATCAAAAGCACAGCATATGGCTGTACCGCGTGGAATGAATTACATCGTTGTAAGCTCTACACTGTAGTTTTTGAGAAAAAGTTGCATGAAGGGGACCAATTGTCCTAAGGTGAGTGCGAGTTCTTTGCGTGGGCGGCTGACGCCGATGAATAATTTCCGCTATAGCTCTTTACTTTTGAGCAATTTTACAGTAAAGTTAATCGTTGCTCTGGAATCTCTCGACCCTGTAGTATGTTCGACCTTGATCAGTTAGGCAAAAAGCCAATTTGACAAGGTCATTCAGTGCTATATGGGTACAGGTTTCCTCTGCAGACCGAAATTGCTCATATACCAGCGGTTTTGATGGCCAATATTGCGGGGCCGTCATCCGCGTGAGGTGCTGGAAGGACCCATCTTGGCAGTCTCCCGCCAGACCAAGGCCACTATCCCTGGGGCTCCCGAACGTAAATCGTTCGCGAAAATTAATGAACCCATCGAGGTCCCAGGTCTTCTCGATATTCAGCTGGAATCTTTTGCTTGGCTGATTGGTTCGCCAGATTGGCGTGCCCGTCGTCAGGAGGAATTAGGAGAGGGCGTACGCGTTACCTCCGGACTTGAGGATATTCTCGAGGAACTTTCTCCAATTCAAGATTATTCCGGCAATATGTCCCTTTCTTTGTCTGATCCTCGCTTCGAGGATATTAAAAACACTATTGATGAGTGTAAAGACAAGGATATTAACTACTCTGCGCCACTGTACGTGACTGCAGAATTCGTCAATAACGACACCGGCGAAATTAAGTCCCAGACGGTGTTCATCGGTGACTTCCCGATGATGACCGACAAGGGTACCTTCATTGTGAACGGCACCGAGCGTGTCGTTGTTTCACAGCTGGTGCGTTCTCCTGGTGTGTATTTCGACCAGACGATCGATAAGTCGACCGAGCGTCCACTGCATGCGGTGAAGGTGATTCCTTCTCGTGGTGCATGGTTGGAGTTCGACGTCGATAAGCGCGACACCGTTGGTGTGCGTATTGACCGTAAGCGTCGTCAGCCAGTGACCGTGCTGTTAAAGGCATTGGGCTGGACCACCGAACAGATCCAAGAGCGCTTCGGCTTCTCTGAGATCATGATGTCTACCCTCGAAGCCGATGGTGTTGCGAACACCGATGAGGCTTTGTTGGAGATCTACCGCAAGCAGCGTCCAGGCGAGCAGCCAACGCGTGACCTTGCACAATCCTTGCTGGATAACTCCTTCTTCCGTGCGAAGCGCTATGACTTGGCAAAGGTGGGTCGTTACAAGGTAAACCGCAAGCTCGGTTTAGGTGGCGACAATGATGGTCTGATGACCCTCACCGAGGAAGATATTGCAACCGCAATCGAATACCTCGTGCGTCTGCACGTAGGTGAAACCACGATGACCTCGCCAACTGGCGAAGTTATTCCAGTGGAAACCGACGATATTGACCACTTTGGTAATCGTCGTCTGCGCACTGTTGGTGAATTGATTCAAAATCAGGTTCGTGTGGGTCTGTCCCGCATGGAGCGTGTGGTTCGTGAGCGCATGACCACCCAAGATGCTGAGTCGATCACCCCAACCTCGTTGATTAACGTGCGTCCAGTTTCGGCTGCTATTCGCGAGTTCTTCGGAACCTCGCAGTTGTCTCAGTTCATGGACTTGAACAACTCTTTGTCGGGTCTGACCCACAAGCGTCGTTTGTCCGCATTGGGCCCAGGTGGTCTGTCACGTGAGCGTGCCGGCATTGAAGTCCGTGACGTTCACGCTTCCCACTATGGTCGTATGTGTCCAATTGAGACTCCCGAAGGTCCAAACATTGGTCTGATCGGTTCCTTGGCTTCGTACGCGCGTGTGAATGCTTTCGGTTTCATCGAAACGCCATACCGCAAGGTTGTCAACGGTGTTGTGACCGACCAGGTTGATTACCTCACTGCTGATGAGGAAGACCGCTACGTGGTTGCTCAGGCAAACACGGAATTCGACGCCAACGGTGTGATCACTGAAGATCGTGTGACCGTGCGTTTGAAGAACGGTGATATTCAGGTTGTTTCTGGTCAAGAAATTGACTACATGGACGTTTCTCCACGTCAGATGGTTTCTGTTGCAACCGCAATGATTCCATTCTTGGAGCACGACGACGCTAACCGTGCCCTGATGGGTGCGAACATGCAGCGTCAGGCTGTGCCACTGGTGCGTTCTGAAGCGCCACTGGTTGGTACCGGTATGGAGTTGCGTGCTGCATATGACTCTGGTGACTTGATCATCAACAAGCATGCTGGTGTAGTTGAGAACCTTTCCGCTGATTTCATCACCGTGATGGCTGATGACGGCAAGCGTGAAACCTACCTGCTGCGCAAGTTCGAGCGTACCAACCAAGGTACCTCCTATAACCAGAAGCCACTGGTCAGCATCGGCGATCGCGTCGAAGAAGGCCAAGTGCTTGCAGATGGTCCAGGTACCCATAATGGTGAAATGGCCTTGGGTCGTAACCTGCTCGTGGCATTCATGCCATGGGAAGGTCACAACTACGAGGACGCTATCATTTTGAACCAGCGTTTGGTTGAAGAAGATACGCTGACCTCCATTCACATCGAAGAGCACGAAATTGATGCCCGCGACACCAAGCTTGGTGCCGAGGAAATTACCCGTGAAATTCCAAATGTTTCCGAAGACGTGCTGAAAGACCTCGATGAGCGCGGTATCGTGCGTATCGGTGCTGACGTACGTGACGGCGACATCTTGGTTGGTAAGGTCACGCCAAAGGGCGAGACTGAGCTGACCCCAGAAGAGCGCTTGCTGCGCGCTATCTTCGGTGAAAAGGCTCGCGAAGTTCGCGATACCTCGATGAAGGTGCCACACGGTGAAACCGGTAAGGTCATTGGCGTTCGTCGCTTCTCGCGCGAAGACGATGATGATCTCAACCCTGGCGTGAATGAAATGATTCGCGTCTATGTTGCGCAAAAGCGCAAGATCCAGGACGGCGACAAGCTTGCTGGTCGTCACGGTAACAAGGGTGTTGTTGGCAAGATTCTGCCACAAGAAGATATGCCATTCTTACCAGACGGTACTCCAGTGGATATCATCTTGAACACCCACGGTGTGCCACGTCGTATGAACATCGGCCAGGTGCTCGAAGTGCACTTGGGTTGGTTGGCAGCTGCTGGTTGGAAGATCGATACCGAAGATCCTGCCAACGCACAACTGCTGCAAACCCTGCCAGAGGAACTCTACGATGTTGCTCCAGGTTCGTTGACGGCAACGCCGGTATTCGACGGTGCTTCCAACGAAGAACTTGCAGGCCTGCTGCGTAACTCCCGTCCAAACCGTGATGGCGAGGTTATGGTCAACGAAGAAGGTAAGGCGATGCTGTTCGACGGTCGTTCCGGCGAACCATTCCCATACCCAGTTTCCGTTGGTTACATGTACATCCTGAAGCTGCACCACCTGGTTGACGAGAAGATTCACGCTCGTTCAACCGGTCCATACTCCATGATTACCCAGCAGCCACTTGGTGGTAAGGCCCAGTTCGGTGGCCAGCGCTTCGGTGAGATGGAAGTGTGGGCAATGCAAGCTTACGGTGCTGCATATACCCTCCAAGAGCTTTTGACCATCAAGTCTGACGACGTTGTTGGTCGTGTGAAGGTGTACGAGGCAATTGTCAAGGGCGAGAACATTCCAGACCCAGGTATTCCTGAGTCCTTCAAGGTCTTGCTCAAGGAGCTGCAGTCGCTGTGCCTGAACGTGGAAGTCCTTTCCGCCGACGGTACGCCGATGGAGCTTTCTGGCTCAGACGATGACGAGTTCGACCAGGCTGGTGCCTCCATGGGCATTAACTTAAGCCGCGACGAACGCTCAGACGCTGATATTGCCTAATCTGCCAGGTCTGCTTTTCGACGCTCGGAGGAACCCCTCCAGGTGGGCGTCGCAAAGCAGGCGGAATGTAACTAGTAACAACAACTTCTACGGAAAGGGAGTTACGTGCTCGACGTAAACTTCTTCGAAGAGCTCCGCATTGGCCTGGCCACTGCCGACGACATTCGTCGTTGGTCAAAAGGTGAGGTTAAAAAGCCGGAGACAATTAACTACCGTACCTTAAAGCCTGAGAAGGACGGTCTATTCTGTGAGCGTATTTTCGGTCCAACGCGTGACTGGGAATGTGCTTGTGGTAAGTACAAGCGCGTGCGCTATAAGGGCATTATCTGTGAACGATGTGGCGTTGAAGTCACAAAGTCGAAGGTACGCCGCGAGCGCATGGGCCATATTGAGCTTGCCGCTCCAGTGACCCACATTTGGTACTTCAAGGGTGTTCCATCTCGTTTGGGCTACCTGCTTGATCTTGCGCCAAAAGATCTTGAGCGCATTATTTACTTTGCTGCCAATATCATCACCAGCGTTGATGAAGAAGCACGCCATAACGATCTGACCACTTTGGAAGCAGAAATGCTTTTGGAGAAGAAAGACGTTGAGGCTGATGCCGATTCAGAGATCGCAGAGCGTGCACAAAAGCTGGAAGAGGACTTAGCAGAACTCGAAGCTGCTGGTGCGAAAGCTGATGCTCGCCGCAAGGTGCAAAACGCAGCTGATAAAGAAATGCAGCACATTCGTGAGCGTTCTGAGCGAGAAATCGCACGCCTGGACGAAGTGTGGCAAACCTTTATCAAGCTTGCTCCAAAGCAGATGATTATCGACGATAACATCTACGAAGAGCTGGTTGACCGCTACGAAGATTACTTCACCGGTGGTATGGGTGCAGAAGCTATCCAAACCTTGATCCGCAACTTTGATTTGGATGCTGAAGCTGAAGAGCTGCGCACCATCATCAATGAAGGCAAGGGTCAAAAGAAGATGCGTGCCTTGAAGCGCCTGAAGGTTGTTGCAGCCTTCCAGCGTTCTGGCAACGATCCAGCTGGTATGGTGCTCGACTGCATTCCAGTGATTCCACCAGAGTTGCGCCCAATGGTGCAGCTCGACGGTGGTCGCTTCGCAACCTCTGACCTCAACGACCTCTATCGTCGTGTGATTAACCGCAACAACCGCCTCAAGCGCATGATTGATCTGGGTGCACCAGAAATTATCGTGAACAACGAGAAGCGCATGTTGCAGGAATCCGTTGACGCACTGTTTGATAATGGTCGTCGCGGTCGTCCAGTTACCGGTCCTGGTAACCGCCCACTGAAGTCCCTGAGCGATCTGCTCAAGGGTAAGCAGGGTCGTTTCCGCCAGAACCTGCTGGGTAAGCGTGTTGACTACTCGGGCCGTTCGGTTATTATCGTTGGTCCACAGTTGAAGCTGCACGAGTGCGGTTTGCCAAAACTGATGGCACTGGAATTGTTCAAGCCATTCGTGATGAAGCGTCTGGTCGAAAACGATTATGCCCAGAACATTAAATCGGCAAAGCGCATGGTTGAGCGTCAGCGCCCAGAGGTTTGGGACGTGCTGGAAGAAGCCATTGCACAGCACCCAGTGATGCTCAACCGTGCACCAACCCTGCACCGCTTGGGTATCCAGGCCTTTGAGCCAAAGCTCATCGAAGGTAAAGCAATTCAGCTGCACCCACTTGCCTGCGAAGCTTTCAACGCTGACTTCGACGGTGACCAGATGGCTGTGCACCTGCCACTGTCTGCTGAAGCACAAGCAGAAGCACGCATCTTGATGCTGGCATCGAATAACATTCTTTCGCCTGCATCGGGTAAGCCATTGGCAATGCCTCGTCTGGACATGGTGACCGGTCTTTACTACCTGACCATGGACAAGGCAGAGCATGAATTCGGTGGCAAGGGCGCATACAAGCCTGCAACTTCCGAAGGCCCTGCAACTGGCGTGTACTCCTCAGTAGCAGAAGCAATTATGGCCTATGACCGTCATGAGCTTGGTCTGCAAGCAAAGATTAAGGTACGTATTTCGCACCTGCGTCCACCTGCAGATATTGAAGCTGAGCAGTTCCCAGAAGGTTGGGAAAAGGGTCAAACCTGGTTGGCAGATACCACCTTGGGTCGTATCTACTTCAACGAGTTGTTGCCTTGGAACTATCCATACCTTGAAGGTGTGATGGTTCGTAAGGGCGGCGGCAGCGACAAGATCATGCTCGGCGACGTCATTAATGACCTTGCTGCTAAGTACCCAATGATCACCGTTGCACAGACCATGGACAAGATGAAAGACGCAGGTTTCTACTGGGCAACTCGTTCTGGTGTGACCATTGCAATGTCTGACGTTTTGGTTTTGGACGACAAAGACGAGCGTCTGGAAAAGTACGAGCTCGAAGCCCGCAAGGTGGAGCGCAAGTACTGGGAGCAGGGTGCTCTCACCGAGCGCGAGCGCTACGATCGCCTCGTGGAATTGTGGAAGAATGCCACCGATGAAATCGGTAAGGCAGTCGAGGATCTGTATCCAGACGACAACCCAATTCCAATGATCGTGAAGTCTGGTGCTGCTGGTAACATGCGTCAGATCTGGACCTTGGCCGGCATGAAGGGCATGGTTGTGAACTCACGTGGTGAGTACATTACCCGCCCAATTAAGACCTCCTTCCGTGAAGGTCTGTCGGTGTTGGAGTACTTCAACAACTCCCACGGTTCCCGTAAGGGTCTGGCCGATACCGCACTGCGTACCGCTGACTCGGGTTACCTCACCCGTCGTCTGGTGGACGTGGCCCAGGACGTTATCGTGCGTGAAGAAGACTGTGAAACCCGTCTTGGCATTAAGGTGCCAGTGGCAGTTCCTGTCAAGGACGCCGACGGCAATGTCACCGGCTTTAGCGCTCACAGCCTGATCGAAACCTCAGTTCATGGCCGTGCACTCAGCATCGATGTGAAGCAAGGTGAGGAAGTACTGGCTGAAGCTGGCGCGTATCTCTCTGATGCCCTCGTCGCAAAGCTGGTTGAAGCTGGCGTGACCGAAGTCAAGGTTCGCTCTGTTTTGACCTGTCAGACCGCAACCGGTGTGTGCGCGAAGTGCTACGGCATTTCCATGGCATCCGGTAAGCAAGTTGATATTGGCGAAGCTGTTGGTATTGTGGCTGCACAGTCCATTGGTGAGCCTGGTACCCAGCTGACCATGCGTACCTTCCACCAGGGTGGTGTCGGTGGCGACATTACCGGTGGTCTGCCTCGTGTGCAGGAGCTTTTCGAGGCACGTGTTCCAAAGAACCGTGCACCAATTGCCTCTGTTGCAGGTACGGTCCACCTCGAAGACGAAGGCAACTTCTACACGCTGACCATTACGCCAGATGATGGCTCTGATGATGTCATCTACGAGAAGCTGTCGAAGCGTCAAGGTTTGGCAAATGTCAAGGTACCAATGAGCTCGACTCCTGGTGCATACATTGAGCGCACCATTCAGGAAGGCGATCACCTCGAAGTTGGCGATCGTTTGCTGCGTGGTCCTGCTGATCCGCATGACGTTCTGGAAATTCTGGGTCGTCGTGGTGTCGAACAGCACCTCGTTGATGAAGTGCAAGCGGTTTACCGCGCACAGGGTGTGGCTATCCACGATAAACACATCGAAATCATCATCCGCCAGATGCTGCGTCGCGGTACCGTGATTGAATCTGGTACCACCGAGTTCCTCCCAGGTACCTTGGTGGATCTGGCAGAAGCAAAGGCAGCCAACGCAGAAGCTTTGGCTTCCGGCGGTCAGCCAGCCGAACTGCGCAGTGAGATCATGGGTATTACCAAGGCTTCCTTGGCTACCGAATCATGGTTGTCCGCTGCATCCTTCCAGGAGACCACTCGTGTGCTTACCGACGCTGCCATCAACAAGCGTTCCGATAAGCTCATCGGTCTGAAGGAAAACGTGATCATCGGTAAGCTGATCCCAGCTGGTACCGGTATTGCGCGTTACCGCAACATCGCAGTGAAGCCAACCGAGGCTGCTCGCAATGCTGCATACTCCATCCCAACCTATGGTGATTCCATCTATGGTGACGATGGATTCGGAGACTTCACCGGCGCATCTGTGCCATTGGATGAGGCCTTCGAACTCTAAGCAACGTATGAGTAGAACCCGCAATTTCTTCTAATACGGTCTGCAGTAGATAACAAAAGCCGCCAGCTCCTGAAACAAGGAGGTGGCGGCTTTTGGTTTGAAAACGGATTGCGGTGAGTGTGGGGTGGGAGCGAGGTGTGGGCGTGCTGCCCGGGTGCACCGCAGCTCAGCGTGGAGTGCAGCGCCGGCTGACACCCCAGCCTCGCAGCAAACACTGACGCAGGTGCCCCTTGTCCTACGCAGATGCCATAGATTCCGGATGCCACGGATTTCCGTTCGCATCCCGTGCTTGCTGTACCACGAGCTGCAAACCATATCCTTTGACCTTCTCTATCAGCTGGTCAAGATGACGTTGCACCGGACTTGGCGACCACACAGTTGTGCGCACTTGTAAATCCACCTCGGCTGCTTGCAGAATCGCCAAGGATTCCCACACCCGATTGCCGATATGGCCCGGACGCTGAATCACAAGTTCCATATCTTGCGGCATTGCCTTAATATCCAAGCCGATCCAATCAGGCGTGGTCGCAGGGCTTGCCACAAGCGTACGAATCTTGGCTGGCGAAAATCCCGAAGTGTGCAGCCCAACGGCAAAACCAGCAGCATGAAGCTTGGCAATTGCCGCAGGTAATCCCGCGTGCATCAGAGGTTCACCCCCTGATATGACCACCCCATCAATGAGTGTCCGCCGAGATTGTGCCACCAGCAAAGCGTCGTCAAGCGTCAGCGTGGTTGGACGCATTGGCTGCAAAGTCGGATTGTGGCAATACCCGCAGCGCAGTGGGCATCCTTGGGTAAAGATGCTCACTGTGATATTGCCTGGCCAGTCGGTTGCGGAAAATGGGATAATGCCAGCGATTGGCAGGCTAGGAGATGAGGGCTTCATCGAAGTAGGTGCGCTCGGCAAACTCGCCCTTTTTGCCCACGTTGAAGCTATGAACCGGACGGAAATATCCCATCACCCGAGTCCAAACCTCGGTCGTCGACCCGCACTGCGGACAGCTATGATGCTCGCCGCTGATATAGCCGTGTTCAGGGCAAATCGAATACGTTGGCGTGATCGTAATATATGGCAGTCGGTAATTCTCCAACGCGCGGCGCACCAATTTTGCACAAGCCTTGCCGTCGCTCATCGCCGCACCCATGTACAGATGCAGCACTGTGCCACCGGTGTATTGCTGCTGCAATTGCTCCTGATGCTCTAAGGCCGCAAACGGATCAGGGGTATAAGATACCGGCAGCTGGGAAGAATTGGTGTAGTACGGATGCTCCGGGACGCCCGCTTGAAGAATATCTGGATACCGCGCCGCGTCCTCCTTGGCAAACCGGTAAGTAGTGCCCTCAGCCGGGGTGGCCTCGAGGTTATACAGGTGGCCGGTGTCCTCCTGAGCTTGCATTAAGCGAGCATTGATGTGTTCGAGCAGGTCAACTACAAATTGCTTGCCCTCTGCGGTGGTGATGTCTTTGGTGTCGCCAAAGAAATTGCGCACCATTTCATTACAACCATTGACGCCGATCGTCGAGAAATGGTTATCCAGGCTCGGCAACCAGCGCTTGGTGTACGGATATAAGCCGGCATCGATTTGCTTTGCGACGAAGACCCGGCGGCGTTCGAGGGTATCAATGGCAATATCTATTAAGGAATCTACCGCGCTGATCAGGGCTTGTGGATCACCGGCGTGGAGGTATCCTAGGCGGGCGCAGTTTAATGTGACTACACCGATCGAGCCGGTTAGTTCTGCCGAGCCAAACAAACCATTTCCGCGTTTGAGCAGTTCGCGCAGATCCAACTGCAACCGGCAGCACATCGAGCGGATCATGCCAGGGTCAAGATCAGAATTGATGAAGTTTTGGAAATATGCCAGGCCGTATTTGGCGGACATTTCAAAGATTGCCTCGGTAATTGGGCTATCCCAATCGAAATCTTTTGTGATGTTATAGGTTGGGATTGGGAAGGTAAAAGGTCGCCCAAGCGCATCGCCTTCTGTGAGCACTGCCGTAAAAGCCTTGTTGATCATGTCCATCTCGGCTTGGAGTTCGCCGTAGGTGAAATCGACCATCTCGCCGCCGATGAATGGATAATGATCGCGCAGATCATCTGGGCAGTGCAGATCAAAGGTGAGATTGGTAAATGGCGTTTGGCTGCCCCAACGAGAAGGCACGTTGAGATTGAAGACCATTTCCTGCAGGTTTTGGTAGACCTGTTCGTAGGTGAGATTGTCCAGACGGACAAACGGCGCCATGTAGGTATCGAAGGAACTGAAAGCTTGAGCGCCAGCCCATTCATTTTGTAAGGTGCCAAGGAAATTGACCACTTGGCCGCAAGCAGAGCTGAAATGCTTTGGCGGAGCAGAAGAAATCGCACCGCGAATGCCACCGAAGCCTTCTTCTAGCAACGAGCGGAGCGACCAGCCGGCGCAATAGCCCGAAAGCATATCGAGGTCGTGAATGTGGAGAGCGCCATCACGGTGGGCGAGACCTGCTTCAGGGGAAAAGACCTCATCAAGCCAATAGTTTGCGATTTCGCGGCCAGCTGTATTTAGAATCATGCCGCCTAAGGAATAATCCTGGTTTGCATTCGCATTCACTCGCCAGTCGGCGCGAGTGAGATAGGAATCGATATTCATGTTGCTCATGAGCAAAAGATTAGACCTCGGACAGATGGTAAATCTACTAGATATGTAGATTTAGACGATTGTCTTTTCTATATATTGTGGTTGTCTGATGTCATTGTGTGAGTATGAGGGGCTATATGTAGAAAACGTGGGATTACTTACACCCATGTAATTTCCCATGTAATGTAAAACCCCTCAGGGGTTCGTTCAGTTCGTGAACACCTGAGGGGCGAATGCGCTTGCAACTATTACAAATAGTGCGTATGACATGCAGATATGTAATTGTAATACTTACTTACGCGAAATTGCTGGCAATCGTAGTGCTGCAATCTGCGCTTAGAAACGGAAATTACCCAGCTTGAATGCCGTACCAACGTTGTTGCGCATCAGTCCTACCAACGCTGCCACGATCGCAGCAAGCACGGTCAATACAGACACAACACTTGTAATGATGGTGGTCTGTGAAGAACCTGGCTGTGGAGCAGTGCTGCTGGTAGTTGGGACCGGCTGCTGCTTCGTTGGCTGAGAGGTGGTTGGCTTTGGTGCCGGTTTTTGTGTGGCAGTCGAGGTTGCTGGAGCAGGTTCTTTGCGCGGTGTGGTGGTAGGTTTTGCGCTGCTCGTTTGAGGTGCAGTGGTTTTGCGTGGCGTCGTTTTAGGCGCGGTAGTTTTGCTGCTTGTCTTAGGGGCAGTTGTCTTGCGTGGTGTGGTGGTAGGAGCAGGTTCTTTGCGCGGTGTGGTGGTAGGTTTTGCGCTGCTCGTTTGAGGTGCGGTAGTTTTGCGTGGCGTCGTCTTAGGAGCAGTGGTCTTGCTGCTGGTTGTAGGAGCAACGGTTTGCTTCGCGTTCACCTGGAATCGAACCTCAACGCGCGTCGTCGAACCATCGGCATAGGTGATCAACACAATTCCGGAAGTGCTACCTGCCTGTGACAAATCTGGCTGAGTCTGCCAGCTAAACGTTGCTGTGGTAGGCAACTCGTCGGCATTTGCAATACCAGTGCGAGCTGCTGGAACCTGAGCACCAACAGTGACCGTAGGACTTGCAGCTACTGGATTGTGACGAGTATTTTCCTTTTTCTTATGAGCTTCAGTGAGGAACTCGACAGTGACAGTTTCCTCAGAATTATCCGGATAGTGCACCACTATCACACCAGTGGTGGTTCGATCAGCGCGTGGATCCGGTTGCGTTTGCCAACGGAACGTAGTGCCAGCAGGCAAATCTCTTACATTTTCAATGACTGTATGTGCTGCTGGAATTGGTTCATCGACTACGAGGAAATAATCATTCGCCGGCTTTGGAGTATAGGTGCTGGCTTGGGTCGGGATAGACGCGCGATCAAGTCCAGATCCAAAGGTCTGTGGTGCAACGAAAGTTTCTTCAAGACTATTATCAAAACGTTGCGTCGACACTGCTTGCTGTGGCGGAATCTCGCCGAGCTTGATGGTATCAACTTTTACATTTTGTGCATTATAGAGTGAGATTTGAGTCGTGCTTTGGTGATACGCCAGTTGTGCAAGCACCAAGAATGACACTCCATGCTGCTGCACGGTTGCACCTGAGTTATTTTTTGGACGATCAGGATCGACCGGATCATTTCCGAGCTGGTAATACGCGCGCTGACCAGCGGCAACCGTAGCCGTGTGCTGGAAACTTTCCGAACCACCGCTGATTTCCCAACCATCGGAATCTTCAAGTTTTACTGTCCAGCCATCCAAATCGATAGTGTGATTGGTGGTGTTGAAAACTTCAAGATAGCGCACGTTTACAGGGCTACCAGGGCCAAAACCCGTGCTTGCTTCAGTGATCTGAATTTCAGGTAACGCATCAGTGGCAACTGCCTGGTTCGCACCGACGAGCAATGACGACACTGTTGCAAAAGACAATAGTGTCAACAAACGATTTCGTGACATAATTAGCTTTCTGTTCTTCACTCAACAGGTGTGTTTCAGTATTAAGAAAACACAACAATGACGATGATATATAAGTCGAAATATCACTAGCGAAAATCATTTTAGAACATTTCCGTCTCATACCGCAGCCTGAAGTTTCACGCAGCGATCTCCGAGTAGACTGGCTAGTATGAGCCGGATCAAACAGACTTTCCGCAGCACTAGCTTCTGGATACAACTAATGATTCAAGTTGTTGTTGTACTTGCTTTTGTGACTGCGAGTGAACCAGGCATTTTTTATGAAGACTTCAAAATGCTGCACATGGCTGAATGGCTCAAACCAGTGCACATTGGATTTGCGTGGACTGGCCTTGCAGTAGTGTTTGTGGGCTTAATACTGCAACGCTTTTATCCTTATCAGGGGGTGAGCGTTGTTGCAGGTGGACTGCTTTTGCTCGCATTATCCCCGTGGATGGTTTTGCCACTTGCCTGGATCATTGTTTGTTTTGAAACTTGGTACATTGCCGCGAACTTCTTTAAACATCGCCGCCAGTGGCTTTTGACACTGCTCATCGGCAGTGAGGTCGGCATGATTCTATCCGTCACTTACCCATTCTTCTTCTATGACAGTCAGCGATATGTGCAACTGAAGGAACTCGGAGGTGCCGGATTAATTGTCGGACTGTTTTCCACGGCGTTGACATGGGGATCAATCGCAGTGTTTTGGAAAACTGGCAGCACCACCTTTGAGCAGCGCTATCAAGTCAAAATCCTAGAAGAACGTGCTGCACTCTCAGCTGTGCTGGAACGCAACCGCATTGCACGTGAAATGCATGACATTATCGCCCATTCGCTCACGGTGATTATTGCGCAATCAGATGGCGGTAGGTTTGCAGGTAAAAAAGATCCAGCAAAAGCCCTGGAAGCCTTATCCGTCATTGGCGAAACCGGGCGAAGTGCACTGGCAGAAATGCGTTCGCTGTTAAGTGTGCTGGCAGAACCTGACAAACATGAACGCGACCTAGAAATCAACTCAGGGATCAGTGCTATTGAAGACCTCGTCAAGCAGGTGCGACGCACCGGTGTGAATATCGACTATCGGGTGCTAGGAACTCCTGCGCAGGTGAGCGAAAAGACTGGGCTCAGTGTGTTTCGCATTGTGCAAGAATCGCTGACCAACGCAATGAAACATGCCGCAGGGGCGTCGATAAGCGCAGAAATTGACTGGCGCACCACCGGCGAACTGTCTGTCACCATTAGTAACGCACTCGGCGCGGGAATGGCGAATACGGCGGGAAGCGGGCGCGGTGTGGTCGGGATTCGAGAACGGGCGGAAATTTTGCGTGGGCATGCTGAGATTGGTGCCGACGATATGGGACGATGGAAGGTACATGTGACGCTGCCGCTGGAGGGGAAATGAAAATAGGGCTCGCTGACGATCAGGCGCTGGTACGCGCCGGGTTTGCAATGGTTTTGGACTCGCAAGACGATTTAGAGGTGGTATGGCAAGCCGACGACGGCGAACAGGCCCTGGCGCTTGCGACGCGAGAGCCTGTCGACGTGGTCCTGATGGATATTCAGATGCCACGGATGAATGGAATCGAAGCCACAAAAGCCATTGTCCAGCAGAAACTGCAAACCCCTGAGGGGCAGCCTATTCGGGTGATTGTGCTGACCACTTTCGACACGGATAACTACGTTGTCGCTTCGGTGGAAGCCGGCGCATCAGGGTTTTTGCTGAAAGATAGTTCGCCAGAAGCACTCATCGAATCTGTACGGACCGTTGGAGAAAGTTCAGCGGTCATTAGTCCAAGTGCGACGATGAAACTGTTTCGTCATTTGCGGCAGTCGAAAGCAGAGATGACGCCGGTGAGCGAAGAAGAAGTGCGCGTGGATAAGCAGCAATTGGCAGTGCTGAATCAGGGGTTGTTGGATAATCTCACCGAACGAGAAGCAGAAGTGCTGGCCTGCATGAGCTTTGGATGGTCGAATCAAGAAATTGCGCAGCGGCTGTTTATTTCGCTGCCGACGGTGAAAACGCATGTCGGGCGGATTTTGTCCAAAACTGGTTCTAGGGATCGAGTGCATGCGGCGTTGTTTGCGATACGGGTTGGATTAGTGGATCCGTCTTCCTCAGGGGGTTGAGAAAAGAGATGGTCATACTTGAGGATGATTGTGTGAATCTCCTCCTGTAGAAGGATCAAGTTGGCTGCGAGCATGAACATAATGAAAATCATGATCACAGTTAAGAATTTGAGTAAGCGGTACGGTCAGGCACCGGCAATTACGAATCTTTCATTTGTTGTGCCGGACGGAACTGTTACCGGATTCCTCGGGCCAAATGGCTCAGGTAAATCCACCACCATGCGCTGCATGCTCGGGCTGGATAGCCCAACAACCGGGGAAGTCATCTTTCAGGGGGCCGGCTATTCCGGGACGTTTGCATCACTGAGCAACAAAATGCAGGTGGCAGGTGCACTGCTGGATGCCAACTGGTTCGATCCAAGCATTACCGGCCGGAATCACCTGCGTGCCATCGCCGCAGGAGCTGGTATTTCTACCACTCGCGTTGATGAATGCCTTGAGCTGGTAGGACTTACATCTGCGGCGAATAAGCGAGCAGGAAACTACTCACTCGGTATGAAACAGCGCCTCGGATTAGCTGCAGCACTGCTCGGTGATCCGCAACATCTGATTATGGATGAACCAGTCAATGGTTTGGATCCAGAAGGCGTGATGTGGATGCGCAAGGTTATTCAAGACTTCGCGCAGCAAGGGCGCGCTGTGTTAGTGTCCTCGCACCTGCTGACCGAAATGGAACTGATCGCAGACCGAGTAGTGGTCATTGGTAAAGGTGAGCTCATTGGAGAATACGAGCTCGATGAGTTTTTGAATGATCAAGTGGTGGTGGAAGTCGAAACCGCGCAAGCAGCGCTGTTGCACACTCTTCTTCAGGGGGTAGAAGTGGTTCGCGACGAGGACATGTTGCGGATAGAAGTGCCACGTGAGCTTAGCGACCATGAGATGCGAGTAAAGATCGCCACACTTGCGCAAGAGCATCAGATATTGATTACGAAGATGGCGTCGCAAAGAAAGCATTTGGAACAAAGGTTTATGGAAGCCACCGCTGCAGCGCAGGAATACACCGCGGGAACGAAATAGGAGACAACGATGAGTATTTTCAATGCGACACGAAGCGAAACCATCAAACTGCTGACCGCGCGCGCGACAATTGTGTATGCGATATTGCTGACCGGCAGTATCTATGGGCCAATCACGCTGATCGGAATGTTTCGGGAGAATCCAGATGTGACGCTGACATGGGAGGAAATTGGGTTCGGATTTCCAATTTTTACCATGATTGCGCTGGCATTTATGGGTGCGACGATCACCGGCATGCTTGGTAATCATCTGCACGCGCATGCATATCTGACTCAAGCGAACCGCTGGAGCTGGCTGCTGGGCAGGATCATCGTCAACTACGTGTTCCTGGCAGTGAATATTGTTGTCGGCATTCTCCTGGCGCTGGGAATAGCCATGGGATTCGGAATAAAGTTTGACGACGTTGAACGCGGCGTGGTGTGGCACGTACTGCTCACGATACTGGTGTTTGGCGTGATCACCGCAGGTATTGCAATGCTGACGAAGTCGAGAATTGCGGCCGTGGCGCTGCCAGTAGTGTGGATCGCCCTCATCGAGCAGTTTATTACGCTCGCGGCTTCGCAAGTTTCGGCGCTGGTGCCGCTGTGGTTGATGGCGCCGGGGGCGAGGATTTACCAGCTCACGCAACCTTCTCCTCAGGGGGTAGGTTGGGAGTTTATGACACTGCAACCAACGGCTTTTAACGTGGGCATGATCATTGGGTGGATCGTGGTGTTCGGGGTGGCGGCGTTTGTGATGAATAGTCGCAGAGACGTGCGCTCATAACATCAGGGGGTTGTGGCGCGGGGCGGCGTGGTCTGAGCGCTGAGTGGCGCGGCGGGCTGGGCGTCGTGGGTGCAGGTGAGGGGTAAGAATGATGTGGTATTTCACACAAACCCTGCGCACGAAAAAATCGGTGCTATTTTAAGTAAATGGGACTCCTGAGTGAGTGTCGCCAAATTTGTACAGTTCCACTACGGATCGTTCGGCACGTACCTGCCGATGGAAGGAAATATCATGGCAAAGGTTGTTTACGATCAAGCCAGCCTGACATACCCAGGCGCTAAAGCACCAACTGTGAAAAACGTTGATCTGGAAATCGCTGACGGCGAGTTCTTGGTACTGGTTGGTCCATCTGGTTCCGGTAAATCCACAGTTTTGCGTATGCTTGCAGGCTTGGAAGATGTCACCGGTGGTCGCATTCTTATTGGCGATCGTGATGTCACCACCGCTCCACCAAAAGAGCGCGATATTGCCATGGTTTTCCAGAACTATGCACTGTACCCACACATGTCAGTTCGCGAGAACATGGGTTTCGCGCTCAAGATCGCGGGCATGGACAAGGCTGAAATTGATCGCCGTGTGAATGAAGCAGCAGAAACGCTCGACTTGGTTCCATACTTGGATCGTAAGCCAAAGGCATTGTCTGGTGGTCAGCGTCAGCGTGTGGCAATGGGTCGCGCAATCGTGCGTAATCCACAAGTGTTCTTGATGGACGAGCCACTGTCGAACCTCGACGCTAAACTGCGTGTGCAAACGCGTACTCAAATTGCAGCATTGCAGCGTAAGCTCGGCGTAACCACCGTGTACGTGACCCACGACCAGACCGAAGCACTGACCATGGGTGATCGTATCGCTGTGCTGAACTTCGGTGTTCTGCAGCAGGTTGGCAGCCCACGCGAACTTTATGAAAACCCAGCAAACGTGTTTGTGGCCGGATTCATTGGATCGCCTGCTATGAACATTATGACCTTTGAGCTTGAAGGCAGCGTCGCAAAGCTTGGTAATGCACGTGTGCCAATTAGCGAGGAAACGTTGGCGGCCGTTACGCCAGGCGATGAAGGCAAGATCACCATTGGTTTCCGTCCAGAGGCGTTGGAAATTGTGGATGAATCTGGTGAGAGCATTCCATTCATTTTGGATTTCGTGGAGGAATTGGGCTCCGACTCGTACCTGTATGGACGTTTGGTTGGGGCGGAAAAAGACCAGATCGTTGTGCGTGCGCAGCCAAATGTGGCTCCAGCGCCAGGTTCAACGATGCACGTTCGTATTCGTCCAGAAAGCCAGCACAACTTCTCCGCTGGTACCGGCGTACGCCTGCCATAATATAGCCAATTGACAACCCGTCTCTCCTGCGGTTGTGGGAGGGGCGGGTTGTTGCCGTGAACAGAAACAATTGCCATGACCGACACCATGAATATCAGCGCCAGTGCCTATGCGCCGGCGCTACTGACTCTACCGTGGAATACTCCGCTGGAAGATTGGGACGACAACACCGTGGTCAAGCTGCCAAAAGGCATCTCGCGGCACACCGTTCGATTCGTCCAGCTCAACACCGAGTATGGCAGCACCAACGCCACCAGAATCACCAATGGCAGTACCACAGCCATAATCGCCGCTGTGAAAGAAATCGGACGCCATACCGCTCACCACGAATACGCCATGCTGCGAGAACTCAAACGCATCGGGGCGCCAGCAGTTACCCCGATCGCGGTGATTACCGGACGTCGCGACACCAGCGACGATATTCTCACCGCGGCATTGGTCACCGAGCATCTTCGATTCTCACTGCCATATCGCGAGATTTTTACGCGAGACCTGCCGGAAGAAACGCCGGAAAAGCTCATTAAGGCACTGGCCATCCTGCTGGTAAAACTGCACCTCAACAATTTCTACTGGGGAGACGTTTCACTTTCCAACACGCTGTTTCGGCGCGACGCGGACACCTTCAGTGCCTATCTCGTTGACGCGGAAACTGGTGAATTTCAACCGCAGCTCTCGCAGCAGCGGCGTGAATATGATGTGGAGATTGCGCGGATCAACATCATTGGCGAGCTGATGGACCTCTCCTCAGGGGGTAAGCTGAGCCCGAACATCGACCCGATCAGCCTCGGCAATCTCATTCAGAGCACCTACGAGGACCTCTGGCATGAGCTCACTGCCGAAGAAATGATCAAGATGGATGAGAACTGGAAGCTGCAAAACAGGCTGGATAAGCTGGCGGAGATGGGGTTTGACGTGGGAGAACTCTCCCTCTCCTCAGGGGGTGAAAATACCGTGACCGTACGGCCAGTGATTGTGGATCCAGGGCATCATCACAAGCAAGTATTTAACCTGCTCGGGCTAGACGTGGAAGAACAACAAGCGCGTCGAATTCTCAACGAGATCCAGCAATATGAGCAGCAGCACCCTGACCACACCACCGAACAAGCCGCACGGATGTGGTTTAACGAGGAATACCTTCCAACTATTTCAGCAATACCGGCGGAACTGACTGAAAAACTCGAGCCAGCGCAGATTTTTCATGAGATTCTGGATCACCGCTACTATCTCAGTCAGGAACGCGCATCGTACATTCCGATGGAAGAAGCAGCGCAATCTTATTTCCACAAAGTGTTGCCAGAACATCGCGATGAAGCGATCATCCTCCTCAAAGACGAAAAAACAACACCAACCGTTGAAGGACAGTCGTGACACAACAGTACCCAACATATTCAGGACCACTAGGCATCAACTTCCATCAGGGGGTAGCGACGTTTCGAATCTGGGCGCCAACCGCAAAACAAGTGGTGTTGGTGCTGGGCGGAATAGACAAATCCATGACAAAATCTCCTCAGGGGGTATGGGAAACCCCTGAGGTAGCAGATGCTGAGGGACAAGAATACGTCTATCGCATTGAGCATGAAAACGGTGAGATTGTGACTACCGTTGATCCTTATGCGCGGGCAGTGACTGCGAATGGGGAAAAAGGTGTAGTGGTGGACGTCGAAAAGCTGCTTGGAGAAGCGCGGCGGATGCCAAGTTTTGGGGACGCCACGCAAGCGATCATCTACGAGGCTCATGTCAGGGACTTGACCATTCGGCCGGATAATGGGATCAAGCACAAAGGTAAGTTTTTGGGGTTGACGGAGTCGGGGACGCGGACTGCGAAGGGGAATCTTTCGGGGCTCGACTATCTGAAGCATCAGGGGTTTACGCATCTGCAGCTGCTGCCGGTTTATGATTTTGGCAGCGTGGATGAGACCGGTGATTTGAGCTACAACGCTCAGTACAACTGGGGCTATGATCCGGTGCACTATAACGTTCCGGAAGGGTCGTATGCGACAAATCCGCATGATCCGCTGTGTCGATTGGTTGAGTTTAAGCAGCTTGTCGACACTCTGCATGACAACGGGATTCGGGTGATCATGGACGTTGTTTACAACCACGTCTATGAAACAGACACTAATCCGCTGCAAAAAACGGTGCCAGGCTACTACTTCAGGATGACTAAGTCTGGCAAGTTCCACAACGCCACAGGATGTGGCAATGAAACCGCCAGTGAAAAGCCGATGATGCGCAAATTCATTGTTGATTCGGTGGTGTACTGGGCGAAGACATTTGGGCTGGATGGGTTCCGATTCGACCTCATGGGTATTCACGACGTTGACACCATGAACGCGGTGCGCAAGGCGTTGGATGAGATTGATCCGGGGATTATTGTGATTGGCGAAGGATGGGATCTGGGCAATCACCCTCAGGGGGTAAAAAGTGCGCACCAAGGGCATGCGCAGCATATGCCGCGGATCGGAATGTTCAATGACACCTATCGCGATCTTGTAAAAGGCAATAACTTTGAAATTCAAGATCGTGGATTCGTATCAGGGCTTGAAGGAGACACCGCAAGGCGTCTGTTTGACGCGCTGCACCCGCTGGATCCAAGCAGCTCAGTAGTGTACAACGAGGCGCATGATAACTGGACGATGTTCGACAAGCTGCGTGGTACAGCTGGGTTGGAACATGAAAGTGAAAACGGACTTGCGCGTCGACAAGCGCTGGGGACAGCGACGCAATACTTGGCGAAGGGAATTCTGTTTTTGCATGCGGGGCAGGAATTCATGCGCACCAAAAACGGCGACGAGAATTCGTACAAGAGCGCTGATGAGGTCAATGCGTTCGACTACGACAGGGCGGCACGATTCGCGAAAGAAAGCGGGATGGTGCGGCATCTGAATAAGTTCCGGAAGGAACATGAATGGACCCACTCAGGGGTTTATGTGCCGGAGATTTGGGCGGCGGAGGGGCATCACCTCAGCTACCGGGTTTATGATGCGTTCGGGGAGAAACGGGACGCAATTGTGATGGTGAATGCGGGTGAACACTATTGGGTGCACGGACTCCCATCAGGGGTTTATAAAGTGCATATCAATGATGGAACGGTGTTCCAGAATCCGCAGCCGATCACGCTGAAGAGTGAATTTGGTGTTGGACCGCTGAGTGTATCAGTACTTGAGCGAGTCGAATAGCAGCATCGACAATTAGGGGCAACACGATTGTGTTGCCCCTTAAGAATTTTAACAAGCAAGGTTGGGCTGCGTGCAGCGTGCGCTTCCGCAGGTAGTCGGCATGCGATAGGCAGCATGGAGTCACCGTTCTGGCGAACGGTTATGCGCAAAACAGGGTGGAAGTCTTATTCAAGCTCGTGTCTGTAATAGGTATAAGCCCAGTAAGCGGCGCTTTTGATGTGAACGCGGAATTTCAAGGCATCACCATCAGGGGTACGTCTGCCTGGAATACCGGTTTTCGGATCTTTTTCGATTCTTCCTTTTGAAGTTAACCCCTGAGGGAAGTCGTCGTTGCGGCGGTTGTGATATTTACACAGCGGGACTAGGTTGTCATAGCTGGTTGGGCCGCCTGAGGCCCAAGGTTTGAGATGGTGTCCTTCGCAGGATTGTGCAGAAATATCGCACTGATCATGCACGCAGGTCAGATGTTCGATTGCTGCTAAGTATTTTTGCCAAGGAGAAAAGAATCGATCTGGATCCTTATTTGGAAGCAACTCGGTGCGTTGGATGCGAGCAGCGGCAACAGGAGTTGGGTGGCCTTGCTCGTTGAGTCCCCAAGCGATGGCGTAGCCGAAGTGGCTGATGGATTGGTTTAGCAAGTCGTGGATGTTGAGTAAATCGCCATCAGAGGTCACTACTTTGCCATCAGCGAAATAGGTGGTGTCAGCGTCGAGAGGCAACAAGAAGCAAGGCTCATGAGTTGGCTCGTGCAAGGATTGGGAAAGTAGGCGGGTGATGGCGGCCTGGCCGAGAGCGTCGAGAAGCGAAAGGCTTTCGTTTGCAGCGCGAAGTGAGCGGGCATCGGCTTGAAGGCGATTGCGCAGCATATGGGCATGATCTTCGGGCATCCAGCCGCTGAAATGGACGCGGCCATGTGCATCAGGGGTGCGGCCCAGGTTAAAGCGGGCGGCAGGCATCGGGCGCGCGGCGGTATTGTTGATCTCCTGGACGCGACGCGTCATATAAGCGCGAAGATCGCGCAATAGCATAGTGGCAGCCTGCTCGATGAATTCGCGGCGCAAGGCGTCGAGATCATACGGAGTGGAAATTTGTTTGACGAATTTGTTAATAACATCTAGTTGATCCACAGAAAGCTCAAACGACGTTGCATGGCGCAATAGCGCTGGAACATACTGGCGCGATAGCCACACCAAGTGACGCGCGCGAGAAAAATCCATTTTCGCGGCAGATTCAAGCTCCTCGGCGCTGCGCTTATGCAAGGCCAAGTCGAGAAGCATGGCGGCACCGGAATGTTGGGCCGAGGTCCACTGGGAAAATGACATAGCGTGACTGTAAAAGACTATCAGGGGGTAGCGCCAGTGGAAGAGAGCAATTTTTGTAAATCTGTGGATAACTACGCCATTTCAGGAAGGGTGAAAAAAGTTATCCACAGATTTCATGTGATTTTGAGAAACCCAGTCGCTTTTCAGGGGTTGATCTGCTAGTGCAAGATAACTCCACTGAAACTTGGGAGGGTTATGTTTTCAGCAACCGAGGCTTCAAAACTGAACAGTGCCGATTTACCTCCTGAAGAAAGAGTCAATTCGTGCTGGCTCAAGTTGAGATAAATTTCGCAGTCACCGCGGCGGTAATGCATCAAACGTGGGTGCTCAGGGTGGGAGATGACTTCCAAGGCTGCAACCCCCTGAAGATCAGGGGTTTGATGGCGTAGGGCAATCAGAGACTTGACGTAGTTGAGCAAGGAATCAGCGCAATTGCGTTGAGAGACGACGTCGGTGTCGGAGAAGGCGGGCAGGTAGGGGCTGGTGGACGTCGTAAAGCCGCAGTTTGGCAGAGATGCGTCCCACTGCATCGGGGTGCGTGAACCTGTGCGGGTGTAGCCGCCTTCATGGGTTGGGAGATCATGCCAGGTCATGCCGATTTCGTCGCCGTAATAGAGGAATGGCGCGCCGGGCATGGTCAGCATGAACAGGAAGTAGAGGCGGCGTTCGCGGTCGGTGAGGTGATAGGCGAGGCGGTCGTTGTCGTGGCTGCCGGAGATGAAGCAGAAGAGGCCGTCATCGCGGGTGCGGTGATATTGAGGCAGGTAGTCGTCAAAGAATTCAGCGACAGGGGTGTCGGAATCGGCGTGGAATACCCCCTGAGGGGAGCGGATCAGTTTGTTGTAGCCGTTGCCAGGCCAATCGAGGTAAAAGTCCATGTCGAAGCCGGCGGCGAAGGATTGCCAAGGGTGGCCCCATTCGGAGACGAAAACGGCATCGGGGAATTCGGGCTTGACGGAGGAAAAGATTTCGCGCCAGGTTTCGATGGTGGCGGTCTTCTCAGGGGTGTCGAATTTTACGAGAGAATCGGCCATGTCGACGCGGAAACCGTCGACGCCTTGTGACAGCCAAAAGCGCAGGATATTTGCGATTTCGTCACGATTTTTCGCTGGGCCTACCCCCTGAAGGGAATCTTGCCATGGTTCAGTTGGATTCGCGAAGCCGAAATTCAAGGCAGGTTGGCTGTGGAAGAAGTTCAGGACGTAGCAGCCGTTGCGTGGGGCAACGCCGGCGACAAACGGGAGGCCGGAGGCGTTGCCGAACCAGGAGTTGGTCCAGATGTAGCGGTCATCATCAGGGGTTTGGGTGGTGGTGCGGGAGTTTTGGAACCAGGGGTGTTGGTCGCTGGTGTGGCCTGGGACGAGATCGAGAAGGATTTTGATGTTGAGGTTGTGGGCTGCGTCGACAAGCGTATGGAGGTCGGATAGCGCGCCGTAGCGAGGGGCGATGGTGTAGTAATCGCGGATGTCGTAGCCGGCGTCGAGGAATGGGGAGTCGAAGATTGGGTTGATCCAGATGGCGTTAATGCCCAGCTCAGCGAGGTATGGGAGTTTGGCGGTGATGCCGGGGAGGTCGCCAATGCCGTCGTGGTTGGTGTCGTTGAAGGATTGCGGATACAGCTGGTAGAAGACGGCGTCGTGAAGCCAAGTGTGAGAGGTCATGAGGATAGTGTAGATCTGGAGGTCATTAAGACTGGAACGCAGGGTGGTTATAAATTTTGAATACATGGTTATAACCCCTTTTAGGAGGGGGTATAGGTGTGATGTTTTTCATGTATTAGTGGTGGTTGCGGACTGTTTCCTGCGTGAATGAAGCAAAATATGCATTTTGTCACATTGTTTTTATTTTGTATGGTTACACACTGTGGTTAGATATTATTCGTGGATGAAAAGTAGAACGTTACATCTGGTATTAAAAACTTTGTGTCAATAGTATGCAGAGAACGTTTTCTTAATATCTTTCGATCGAAAAACTTTCGAGCTCCCATCTGCATGTTGGGAGAATTCCCTTTAATGAAGAAAGTGGTGTGTTTATCTTGATGATTAAGCGCAAGGCTTTTGCCGCTGTTATGGCTACCGTTCTTGGTTCTGCAACCTTGGTAGCATGCTCCTCTGGTTCTGAAGAAGCTGCTGCTCCAGCAGGCGGTGCAGAATCTGGCGACGTTACCTTGACCGTTTGGGCTTCCCAGGAAGACCAGACCGATGACAGCGCTTGGCTGCAAACCATGGAGAAGAAGTTCGAAGAAGCTAACCCTGATTTGAACATCACCTGGAAGAACGATGTTGTATCCGCAGGCGATGCGGGTGACACCGTAAAGCAGGACCCATCAGCTGCAGCAGACGTTTATCTGTTCGCAAATGACCAGCTTGGTTCACTGCATGCAGCTCAGGCTATTGGCCAGCTTTCTGACGACGGTGCTGCTCAGCTGAAGATGCAGACCGAGAAGTCCTTGATGGACTCCGTTGCAGGTCCAGATGGTGAAGCTTATGGTCTGCCATACGAGCCAAATACCTGGTTCATGTACTACAACAAGTCCAAGCTCTCTGCTGACGACGTGAAGTCCTTCGATACCATGCTCGAGAAGGCAAAGGTTTCCTTCCCATTGTCCAACGCATGGTACATCGCAGGTTTCTATGCAGGTGCTGGCACCACCTTCTTCGGTGCAGACGGCCTTGATGAGTCTGCTGGTATTCAGCCAGGCGACAAGGCTGCAGCTGTCACCAAGTACCTCGCAGGTGTTGCAAAGAACCCTAACTTCGTGAACGATGCTGACGGTGCAGGTCTTGGTGGCCTCAAGGATGGCGCTGTTGATGTTGTCTTCTCCGGTGCATGGGACGCTAAGAACGTTCAAGAAGCACTTGGCGACAACTACGCAGTTGCTTCTCTGCCAACCTTCAAGCTCGACGGCACTGACGTTCAGATCAAGGCATTCTCCGGCTCCAAGGCAGTTGCATACAACCCTAACTCTAAGAACCAGGTTGTAGCTGCAAAGTTTGCTGAGTTCTTGGCATCTGCTGAGTCTCAGAAGGTTCACTACGAGAAGAATGGTGTTATCCCATCCGATAAGACCTTGGCCGCTGACTCCGAGATCGCTGCTGATCCAGTTGCTGTTGCACTGTTCGAGACTGTTGCAAAGGCTTCTATCCTCCAGCCAACTGTTGAGCCAATGAGCAACTACTGGGAGGCTGCTGAGAACTTCGGTAAGGCACTGGTCAACGGTGAAGTAACCGAAGGCAACGCTGCTGAAAAGACCGAAGCTTGGTTCGGTAGCTACAAGAAGTAAGTCACTGGCACTCAACGTGCTCTATAGCTAAATATTTAGCGACTCCAGACACAACACGAAAGGCCCTGAAGCGCTGCCTGTAGGCTTCAGGGCTTTTGTTGAATGGAAATCACGATAAGTGTTGTGCAATTTAAAGGCTCGATTGATAAGGAGTAAAGCCATGAAGCACCGTGGCCAAGAATCCGAATTTGGATTCCTGCCAGCGTGGCGCGACGGCGACATTCTTACGAAGTTGTCGTTGTTCGTCTTTGGCTTGGGAAACTTCGCGCACAAGCAGTACGTCAAAGGCTGCATGCTTATCAGCGTTGAAATTCTCGGTTTAGTTTTATTCTTTAGTAAGGGTCTGAGCAAAATCACCGCACTGCCAGGACTTGGTGGTGAAGGTGGTCAAACACGTGTCAAAGTCAATGGATTTTGGACCTACGTGAACTCTGATCCTTCAGTAGTTGTTCTGCTCCACGGCATTGCAGCTATCTTCTTAACGCTTATTTTCCTGTGGTTTGCCACTGTTGCATTGCGCAGTGCGTTCAAAGCTCAGGTACAAATTGAAAATCACGGAAAAGCGCGCAGCTTTGGTGAAGACCTCAAAGCACTGACCAATACTGATGCACCAATTCTGCTGATGACCTTGCCAACTCTTGGCATCTTGATGTTTACCATCTTGCCATTGATCTTCATGATCACCATGGCATTCACCAGCTTCGACTCCGATAACCCAACCAACTTCACATGGGTTGGACTGGAGAACTTCGGTAAAGTCTTCAGTAATGAAGGCGGCTCGGTGAACCTCAACCTCTTCCTGGGAGTGTTGGGCTGGACCTTGGTCTGGGCATTCTTTGCAACCTTCTTGAACTACTTCCTCGGCATGTTCTTGGCGATGCTGATCAATCGCCGCAGCACCTGGGGTAAGTCGTTCTGGCGTGCAATTTTCTCACTCTCGGTGGCTGTCCCACAGTTCGTGTCCTTGCTGGTACTGCGTTCCATGCTGCAACCAGAAGGTGCATTCAACCGTCTGCTGCAATCAAGTGGCCTGACAGATCACGCGTTGCCATTCTTCACTGATCCAACCTGGGCACGTGTAACAGTGATTATTATCAACCTGTGGATTGGTATTCCATACACTGTTATGCAGGTCACCGGTATTTTGCAAAATATTCCAGGTGAACTGTACGAGGCTGCGCGTCTCGACGGCGCCAGCTGGTGGCAAACCTATCGCAGCGTCACCATGCCATACATGCTCTTCGTGATGACGCCGTATCTGATCACGACGTTTACTGCGAATGTCAATAACTTCAACGTGATTTACCTGCTCTCTGGTGGTGACCCAACTCCAGTTGGTGATTCCGCAGGTAAGACTGACTTGCTGATTACCTGGCTGTACAAGCTCACTGTCGATAGGGGCGACTACAACATTGGTGCTGTGATCGGTATCTTGACCTTCATCGTTTTGTCGACCGTCGCGTTGATCACCTACCGCCGTTCCGGCTCTTACCGCAATGAGGAGGGATTCCAGTGAGCAAGCACCTTGACCACACGGATTCCAAGATGCATAACCAACGCACCGCGAATCGCATCGCAGATATTGCAACCCATACGTTTTTGACATTGCTGGCCATCATTTGGGTGTTGCCGATCATTTGGATCGTGGCAGCGTCGTTTAACAAAAACACCGCGCCATTTTCCTCGACCTTCTTCCCAACTGAGTACACCTTCGATAACTACATTGCGCTGTTTACCGAGCGGACCGTGCTGGACTTCCCACGTATGTTCCTCAACACGCTCGTCGTAGCTATCTTTACCTGTATCATTTCCGTATTCTTCGTGCTGATCGTATCGTTTAGCCTCTCGCGCATGCGGTTCCGTTTCCGCCGCGTATATATGAATATGGCTTTGATTTTGGGTATGTTCCCAGGCATTATGGCCGTGGTTGCAATTTACTTCATTTTGAAGGCCATGGGCTTAACCAGTGGCGCTACCACGAACCTAGCACTGATTATTGTGTACTCGGCAGGTTCTGGCATGGGCTTCTATATTATGAAGGGCTTTATGGATACTATCCCTTCATCCTTGGACGAAGCTGCCTACCTGGATGGTTGTACTCGTTGGCAAGTATTCCGCCTGATTATTCTGCCAATTTCCAAGCCAATGATTGTGTATCAAGCAATTATCGGCTTCCTCACCCCATGGCTCGACTTCGTGTTGGCCAAAGCCATCGCGCGTACGCAAGAAAATTACACCGTTGCGCTGGGTCTGTGGAAGATGTTGGAAAAAGAATATATCCATGACTGGTTTGCTCGTTTCGCAGCAGGCGCAGTATGCGTTTCCATTCCGATCGTAATTCTGTTCATTGTGATGCAGCGTTACTATCAAGAATCCATGGCTGGCTCTGTGAAGGGCTAAGACCACCAACGTTTCAAGGGGCATGACCGCGCAAGTGGACATGCCCCTTGACGCATGTAATAGAATCGAGTGATTATGACAACTCAGCGCACTCCCGCAACTGGCCGAGGTTTTCAGATCTATCAACTGCTGATCATCGCAGCGTTGTTTTTGACATTGCAGCTGGTCAGTCTTGGTATTCAGATTATGGTTGGCGGGGCCTTGCCGCAACACTTTGGGTTGCTCACTACTGCTGTATTACTGGAAGTCGGCAGCTGGGCAGCATTTCCAATTCTGAGTTTTGTGTTCGTGCTTGCTTTACGACGCACCGAGGATCTCAAGCCATATCTCCCACACTTCCTCCTGTTTTCAGTTGTGATGGAACTTACGCACGATCTGGCTTTCAGCGGCAAAGTTTTCGATTTTGCCAGCATGAGTTTCATCTGGGCCTTTTGGTTGTGTCTGGTGATCTGGAGCGTCGATAAGCATGTGGCGAACCATAAGTGGCTCTATGTGGTTGCGTGTGTATTCGCTTCAGTTGCGTGGATCTTTATTGGTGGCATTGGTCACTCAATGGCAGGTCTGCGCACCGGTGTGCTGATTGTGGGCTTCTTCTTAACGTTTCACTATTTATGGCATCGTGAAAACACCATGATGATGACAAGTGCACTGCTCGGCGCTAGTTTTTTCCTCACACCAAGTATCGGCGTGATCTTTTTGCACTACCGCGCGCCTCTGCTTGCAGAGGCAGGGAAGTTACCACGCATGTGGGTGGGATATGCCTATGCTGCGGTATTGGCGCTGGTTGGTTGCCTGCATTTTCTTGGATAGCTTGATATAAGAACTTGACGTAACGGCGATATATGCGTAGAGTTGTCCCATAGTCCCACATGTTTGTGTTGGGAAGCCTCGAGTTTTGCCTAGTTATTAGGAAGTAAGGCAGGCAGCGATTGCTGTCAGTTTTCAAAACTTTCAGGCACACGGAAGCGGCCCCGGTAAAGAGCCCCTATTTTTGCTTGTGTAGGGGTTTTTGGACGTTTTCGTGTACTAGGTACAAACTGAATGCAAATGTTCTTCCTCCACGGTTACGTGGGTGAAGAAAACTAAAAAATAGAAAGACGGTTCATGCCAACTATTCAGCAGCTGGTCCGTAAGGGCCGCCACGATAAGACTGCAAAGGTGAAGACTGCAGCTCTGAAGGGTTCCCCTCAGCGTCGTGGCGTGTGCACCCGTGTGTACACCACCACTCCTAAGAAGCCTAACTCCGCTCTGCGTAAGGTTGCTCGTGTGCGCCTTACCTCCGGTATTGAGGTTTCCGCTTATATTCCAGGTGAAGGCCACAACCTCCAGGAGCACTCCATGGTGCTCGTTCGTGGTGGTCGTGTGAAGGACCTTCCTGGTGTTCGTTATAAGATCATCCGCGGCGCACTCGATACCCAGGGTGTGAAAGACCGCAAGCAGGCTCGTTCCCGCTACGGCGCAAAGAAGGAGAAGTAATCTAAATGCGTAAGAATGCAGCTCCAAAGCGCCCAGTCGTAAAAGATCCTGTATACGGATCTGAGGTTGTTACCCAGCTCGTGAACAAGGTTCTGCTCGACGGCAAGAAGTCCGTTGCAGAGCGTATCGTTTACGGTGCACTTGAGAAGTGCCACGAGAAGACCGGCACCGATCCAGTTCTGACCCTCGAGAAGGCTCTGGGCAATATCAAGCCTGAGTTCGAGGTTCGTTCCCGCCGTGTTGGTGGCGCAACCTACCAGGTGCCAGTTGAGGTTCGTGCAGCTCGTGCGAACACCTTGGCACTGCGTTGGTTGGTGACGTTCACTCGTCAGCGCCGCGAGAACACCATGATCGAGCGTCTGGCAAACGAGATCCTCGACGCAGCAAATGGTCTTGGTGCTTCCGTGAAGCGTCGTGAAGACACTCACAAGATGGCAGAGGCAAACCGCGCCTTCGCTCACTACCGCTGGTAATCACTGTTGCGACCGTCTAACTGTTCATGACCTAGCCTGTGCATCAACCCGCTCCCTGACTTCTGTGCTCCACATTCCGAGACAGCCATCAGGCACTTGGGACTTGAGGAGCAGGCTAGGTCATCGTGCTATCAGGCTTGACGACGCACCCAACAGCACCTCATGGGCGAGTACGCTCTGCCTATGAACCCCAGATTGCGTCAGTTTCTGGCACAATCTCATACAACACTATTAATTACAACGACTACATCATCGATGTGTCGTTGCAAGAGTAAGGAACACTGTGGCACCTCAAGAAGTGCTTAAGGATCTGAACAAGGTCCGCAATATCGGCATCATGGCGCACATCGATGCTGGTAAGACCACTACCACCGAGCGCATCCTCTTCTACACCGGTATTAACCGCAAGGTTGGCGAGACCCACGATGGTGCTTCGACCACCGACTGGATGGAGCAGGAAAAAGAGCGCGGTATTACCATTACCTCCGCTGCTGTGACTTGTTTCTGGAACGGCAACCAGGTCAACATCATCGACACCCCAGGTCACGTTGACTTCACCGTTGAGGTGGAGCGCTCCCTGCGCGTGCTCGACGGTGCAGTTGCTGTCTTCGACGGTAAAGAAGGCGTTGAGCCTCAGTCCGAGCAGGTGTGGCGTCAGGCTGCGAAGTACGACGTTCCACGTATCTGCTTCGTGAACAAGATGGACAAGCTCGGTGCTGACTTCTACTACACCGTGCAGACCATTATCGACCGCTTGGGTGCAAAGCCATTGGTGATGCAGCTCCCAATCGGTGCTGAAGATGACTTCGACGGCGTTGTTGACTTGCTCAACATGCACGCTATTACCTGGCGTGGCAAGGTTGAGACCGGTGCTGAGCCAGTTATCGAAGAGATCCCAGCTGACCTCGTCGAAAAGGCTCAAGAATACCGCGAGAAGCTGCTCGAGACTGTTGCTGAGTCTTCTGAAGAACTCATGGACAAGTACTTCGGCGGCGAGGAGCTTTCGATCGACGAGATCAAGGCTGCTATCCGCAAGATGACCGTGAACTCTGAAGTTTACCCAGTGCTCTGCGGTACTGCATACCGTAACAAGGGCGTTCAGCCATTGCTCGACGCTGTCATTGACTACCTGCCAAACCCACTGGACATCGGTGAAGTTGTTGGCCATGCAGTCAACGACGAGGAGACCAAGGTTGTCCGTCAGCCTTCCCTCGATGAGCCATTCGCAGCACTTGCATTCAAGATTGCAGTTCACCCATTCTTCGGTAAGCTCACCTTCGTTCGCGTGTACTCCGGTCGCGTTGAGCCAGGTACCCAGGTTGCAAACTCCACCAAGGGTAAGAAAGAGCGCATTGGTAAGCTGTTCCAGATGCACGCTAACAAGGAAAACCCTGTTGACGAAGCACTCGCTGGTAACATCTACGCCTTTATTGGCTTGAAGGACACCACCACCGGTGATACCCTCTGCGATCCAAACAACCAAATTATCCTGGAGTCCATGGACTTCCCAGATCCTGTGATCAAGGTTTCCATCGAGCCAAAGACCAAGTCTGACCAGGAGAAGCTGTCGGTTGCTATTCAGAAGCTTGCTGAAGAAGACCCAACCTTCACCGTTGAGCTCGACGAAGAGTCCGGCCAGACCGTTATCGGCGGTATGGGCGAGCTCCACCTCGACATCTTGGTTGACCGCATGAAGCGCGAATTCAAGGTTGAGGCTAACGTTGGTAACCCACAGGTTGCATACCGTGAGACCATCCGCAAGACCGTTGAGAAGATCGAATACACCCACAAGAAGCAGACTGGTGGTTCCGGTCAGTTCGCTAAGGTTATCATCTCTCTCGAGCCTTATGCGCCTGAGTTGGAGACCCTCGAAGAGGGCCAGTCCGCAATCTACGCATTCGAGAACGCTGTTACCGGTGGTCGTGTTCCTAAGGAATACATCCCATCCGTTGACGCTGGTATCCAGGATGCAATGCAGTACGGTTACCTCGCTGGTTACCCATTGGTAAACATCAAGGCAACGCTGCTCGACGGTGCGTACCACGACGTTGACTCCTCTGAAATGGCCTTCAAGCTCGCAGGTGCACAGGCTCTCAAGGAAGGCGTTGCGAAGGCAAAGCCAGTTCTGCTTGAGCCAGTGATGGCCCTTGAGGTTATTACTCCAGAAGAGTACATGGGTGACGTTATCGGCGATATCAACTCTCGCCGTGGTCAGATGAACGCTATGGAAGACCGTGCAGGCGCTAAGGTCGTTAAGGCTAAGGTTCCACTGTCTGAAATGTTCGGTTACATCGGTGACCTGCGTTCCAAGACCCAGGGTCGTGCAAACTACACCATGATCTTCGATTCCTACGCAGAGGTTCCAACCAACGTGGCAACCGAGATCATTGCTGAGCGCAACGGCGGCGTCGCTTAAGTTTTCAGCACCCTTTTAGCTGGGTAATTTCTCCTTATTCTTTGGGAAACAGTTACGTGAAATTACCCAGCGTACTGGGGTAGCGGCTTCTTGATGACATGAGTTTTGTCGTGTTATGAAGTGGCCGTTACTCCAGGAGAATGCGAAAGTGTTAGATGCAGCTTGAAAAAAATGCATTTGGCACTTAGTATTACGTAACTGGCATATATGTAATAGCTGATCTGCCAGGCTGCCGAATTAGTGGCCAGAATGTTCAGCAACAATCAACTCTGTGGCTGCGAGGTTCGTAGTCACCACGAAGTCCAGGAGGACACACTGTGGCAAAGGCCAAGTTCGAGCGCACCAAGCCTCACGTAAACATCGGCACCATCGGTCACGTTGACCATGGTAAGACCACCACCACCGCAGCTATCACCAAGGTTTTGGCTGATGCTTACCCAGATTTGAACCAGGCTTTCGCTTTCGACGCTATTGACAAGGCGCCGGAAGAGAAGGAGCGCGGTATTACCATTAACATCTCCCACGTGGAGTACCAGACCGAGAAGCGCCACTACGCACACGTTGACGCTCCAGGTCACGCTGACTACATCAAGAACATGATCACCGGTGCTGCACAGATGGACGGCGCAATCCTCGTCGTTGCAGCAACTGACGGCCCAATGCCTCAGACCCGTGAGCACGTTCTGTTGGCTCGCCAGGTTGGCGTTCCTTACATCCTCGTTGCACTGAACAAGTGTGACTCCCCAGACGTTGACGAAGAGATCATCGAGCTCGTTGAGCTCGAGCTCCGTGAGCTGCTTGCTGAGCAGGACTACGATGAGGACGCTCCAATCGTTCACATCTCCGCTCTGAAGGCACTCGAAGGCGACGAGAAGTGGACCGGCTCCATCCTCGAGCTCATGCAGGCTTGCGATGATTCCATCCCAGACCCAATCCGTGAGACCGAGAAGCCATTCCTCATGCCTATCGAGGACATCTTCACCATCACCGGTCGTGGCACCGTTGTGACCGGTCGTGTTGAGCGCGGTCAGCTCAAGGTTAACGAAGACGTTGAGATCATCGGTATCAAGGAGAAGGCACAGTCCACCACCGTTACCGGTATCGAGATGTTCCGTAAGCTTCTTGACTACACCGAGGCTGGCGACAACTGTGGTCTCCTCCTCCGTGGTATCAAGCGCGAAGACGTCGAGCGCGGTCAGGTTGTTGTGAAGCCAGGCGCTTACACCCCTCACACCGAGTTCGAAGGCTCCGTCTACGTTCTTTCCAAGGACGAAGGTGGCCGCCACACCCCATTCTTCGACAACTACCGTCCACAGTTCTACTTCCGCACCACCGACGTTACCGGTGTTGTGAAGCTTCCTGAGGGCACCGAGATGGTTATGCCTGGCGACAACGTCGACATGTCCGTCACCCTGATCCAGCCAGTTGCTATGGACGAGGGCCTGCGCTTCGCTATCCGCGAAGGCTCCCGTACCGTTGGTGCTGGTCGTGTTACCAAGATCATCAAGTAATCACTACTTGAATCTGCAACACGTAGCGTAACGTAGCTTCAAAAGCCGCTGTTTTCCCATTCGGAAAGCAGCGGCTTTTGCTATCGGGCGCCTTCTTGTGGGCGTACCAGATGTTTCTACTGCCGCCACATACTGACACGAAATCTTTGAACGGCGAATGTCCGTGCAGCGTCCAGGCTCAAGAACTTGGCGTCGACAAGCTATGCTTACACACTATGGAACGCATTTTTCCCAATGATATGCAGCACTGCCTCGATGCCCTCAAAGAGTGCTGGCAAGGCCAACCGGATCTAAGTTTTATGGCACTTATCCAAAGCCTGGAGGCGCATGGCATGCAATGGGATTCGCCGCCGGCTGAGATCGCGGCATTGGCGTATCATTTGGCTGGCGAGCATCCGGCAAGTGTGCCGTTGCAAACCCCTGATGTGTTTGAGGTTCGCTGCATGGATCCGGTGGCTACCGTTACGATCCAACAGGGCATCGTTGTGTATCGGCAACGTCACAATGACACCTGGTTATCGCCAACGGTGCTGCAGCCTACGGATGCGCAGTGCACAATAGGGGAGCGGTTGCGTCTGGAGAATGTGTACCACGGTGAGGTTGTCAGTATTCGGAAGCTATACGCACACCCTGCATCGATCTATCTTGGTGTTTTTGATGATGATTCCTTAATGGAGATGGGGCCGCAGCAAACGATTGCCTACCGCATCTTGCGTCGCGAAATTACGCGCAGCATCCTACCTGCAATTCCTCGCCCGCTCGAGCTAGAAATCGGTCAACCGCTGGAAGGCTTCGGCACTGCTTGCCTCACCCACGTGCTCTTGCTCGGTGATGCACGCTAATCTGACAGTTCGTCAGCTGCAAGCGCTAAGATAAAACCGTGAACCAACTTTCCGAATTCCTGCTCACTCAATTAACCATCGAACCGTGGCGCATACCGGTGGTGGTGATCAGCGGCGTTGGTATTTACCTCTCATTTATTTTGTTGGTGCGAATTTTTGGCTCGCGCGTATTAGCGAAAATGACAACCTTTGACGCAGTGGTCATTGTCATGTTTGGCGCAGTGGCGGGTCGTGTGATTATCGGCCATCCTCCGACACTTGCTGCAGGCATTATTGGCCTGATTACGCTCATGTGTTGTGAAGCCCTCTTCGGCATGGCGCGCAATGTGCGAGGCATTAAACGTGCGATCGACGGCCATCCGCGTGTATTGGTTGCACATGGCGAAATTATCGAGGCGCAGCTGCGACGAACCCATTTGCATGCAGCCGATGTGAAACATGCCGTGCGCAGGGCCGGCGTGGCATCACTGCGCGATATTCAACTGATGATCCTTGAGCCAACCGGCGAAATGTCTATTTTCAAAACCGGGCCGTATGTGGACCTTGAGCTGCTCACCGGGGTTGCGGGCGTGCACTTTTATACCAAAGCATTACCGCGAACCGTGCTCGACGAACGCGATGAACCTGATGATCCCGACCAAGCTACGAGCCATCTTGCTCGTGTGAGTGCTCGGCTAAGGCCGGTCACGCGCTCGATGACAAAGCGGGTGAAAAAGCAGGTTTCTGGACCTTGGGCAAAGCTGAAAACGCAGGTACGCAAACCCCTGAAGTAGATGCTTGACGACGCCCACCCCGCGCACAAACCTCGCAACCACCCCTTGCAGCCTTATGGGGGCTGGTCGCAATTAAAAAAGGTGGTAAGGATAGCAACTATCCTTACCACCTTTTAGCTTTGTTGCTGTTTCAATACAACAACGCAGCTTTTAGGCTTCTGATACAAGAATCAGATTATTTTGCCCAACCGATGTCTTCGCGTGGAACCACTGCGAAGGAGTATGCACCGACGTTTGCCAGGCCCTTCTTGGAGCTGACAATCTGTGGGCCGTTGTACATTGGGATCAGACCGAAGAGCCCGAATGCTTCCTTTTCAAGCTTGTTTGCTTCCTTGATCTGCTCTTCAGCAGTTGGCAGCTTTTGCAGCTTTTCAATCTTGGCATCGAACTCTGGGGTACCGGTGCCAGAACGGTTCAGCTGGGAGTCAGACTTCCAGGTTTGACCGAAGTATGCAGCACCGAATGGGTCAGAGGAGCTGAAGCCCATGAAGAACAGGTCGAAGTCGCGCTTGCTGGTCACAGCGGAGAAGTCAGACGATGGGCGCTCTTCGATCACCAGCTCGATTCCGATGTCCTTCATCATCTTCTGGATTGCAGAAGCGAATGCCTTGGACAGTGGGGAATCGCCCAGGAGGGTGTAGCGGATGCTGAGTTTCTCGCCATCCTTTTCGCGGATTCCATCAGCGCCTGGAGCCCAGCCGGCCTCGTCGAGAAGCTGCTTAGCCTTTTCTGGGTTGTATTCACCAACTGTAGCGAAGTTGTCTTCGTATGCAGGCTGGTTAGGATAGAAGGTCAAGGAACCTGGCAGCGCTTCGCTGTAATCCATGCCATTGAAGCGAATATCAGCGATTTGCGAGCGATCCAAGCCGCGGACGATTGCTTCACGAACCTTGATGTCCTTCAAGTTTGGTGCCTGAGAGTTCAAGGTGATCAAGGAGCTAGCTGGCAGCAGGGCGGCACGAATGTCGACCTTGTCGCCAAGTGCGCGTGCCTTTGCAAGGTTGTCCTTGTTGCCAACGCCAGCAATGTCGATTTCACCAGCTTGGAATGCGTTGATGGTTGCTTGGTCTTCCATCTGACGGAAGGTGACCTTTTCCAGCTTCGCGGTATCGCCCCACCACTTCTCGTTGCGGACGTATACAACTTCACCGGTTTGTGCGTCGAAACGATCAACCTTGAATGGGCCAGCGCCAAGTTCTGGGCGCAGCTTGTTGATGTAGGAGGTGTTGAACTCGTTTGCATCGGTCAAGGATGGGTGCACAATGATGTTGAACAGGCCCTGCCACCATGGGTAGGTGCTGTTGAAGGTGATCACAACTTGCTTGTCGTTCTCGCCCTTGACAACGGATTCGATCTGCTCGTAACCGTCGGTGCTGGATGGGATGATCTCTGGGTTTTCGCCGTTAGAAACCTTCCAGGTAGCCTCAAAGGCAGTCCAGTCAATAGGAGTACCATCGTTGAAGGTTGCATCTGGGTGAATATCCCAGGTCAGAACGGTCTTGCCGTCGACAACTTCATCCTTGGCGTTGACGATGTAGTCTTCGTTTGCGTGCCAGGTGCCGTCACCGTCGAAAAGCGCGATCTGTGGGTTGTACCAAATCCACAGAGAACGGGTATAAGCGTTGGAATCACCGTGGAACTGGTTGTTCTGCTCTGGGAACTCAGTCAGCGGAAGCTTCAGCTCGCCGCCGTCTTTAATCTGGTCACGATCGAGCGGATTGTAGTTACCAGCTGGGTGAATCTCGAGTGCGGAAGCTGCACTGGAATCCGAAGCTGCGTCGGTGCTGCCCTGAGAGCCGGAGTCTGCGCTGGAGCAAGCACCGAGGGACAAGGCCATTACCGAAAGAGCAGCCATTGTTGCAATGCGGAAGTTCTTCTTCATGCGAATGGTCTCCTAGTGAGGTCTATTTACGAAAATGGGTGGATGGACAAAGATTCCCAAGAAAGAACTTTGACGCTTGGTGTAGAGATTTTCATATCCGTGCAGATAAGGAAGATCTCTCCAAAACTCTGCAACGATGATGCTGCAAAATTTTGGAGAAACCTTCCACAGACTCGGTAAGAGTGTGGAAGGAAAACTCGTGCTATTTAGAATAAACGGTGTAGACAAAGGAACAAAAATTATTATGCCGATATATGCATAAAATTCTACCCCTGATACCTACCCCTATCTGAGCCAAGCTTAGCGACGCGCAACCGTTGGATCAGGGATCGGAATGGCGGCAAGCAAGGTCTTGGTGTATTCGTGTTGTGGATTGTCGAAAATGTCGTTGACATCCCCTTCTTCACAGAACGTACCTTTGTACATAACTGCCACGCGATCAGAGAGCTGGCGGACCACGGCAAGGTCGTGTGCAACGAAGAGATAGGACAATCCCAGCTTGCGTTTGAGATCCTCAAGCAAATTAATAACACCTGCTTGAATGGAAACGTCCAGTGCCGAAACTGGCTCGTCGAGCACAATCACACTTGGGTTGGTTGCCAATGCGCGTGCCAAACCGATGCGCTGGCGCTGACCACCCGAGAAGTGGCCAGGGAAGCGGTCGATTTGGGAAGGATCTAAGCCTACTAAGTCCATGAGCTCATGCACGCGTGCGTCGATATCGCCGTCATAGCCTAATGAGAGCAATGGTTCGGCAATAACTTCGCGCACGGTCAGACGTGGATTCAGCGAGCTCATTGGGTCTTGGAACACAATCTGGATATCCTTGCGGGCATCCCGGCGTTCTTTGGCAGTCATGGTCGATGCATCTTTACCATTGAGCACCACAACACCATCTTGTGGATCAAGATCCATGATTTCAAGCAAGGTAGTGGTCTTACCACAGCCTGATTCACCCACAATTGCCATGCATTCGCCTTGACGAATATCAAAGGAAATGCCATCGACAGCCTTGACCGTACCAATGCGGCGCTTAAATAATGCACCCTTGGTCAGTGGGAAGTGCTTCTTTAAATTCTCCACTTTCAAGGTGACCTTGCGTTCGTCGCGAGGGACATCAGCAAGCATATCTGGGCTTAATGGCGGAACCTTGTACATTTTCTCGCCTTGGATCTCGCCATCGTGAATCTCAGCGAAACGCAAGCAAGCTGATTGCTGATCCTTGGTATCTGGCACTGGCAGCAGTGTTGGTTCAGCACCTCGGCAGGCATCTTGGACAACTGGGCAACGCGGTGCGAATTGGCACTGTGGCTGCAAATTCACCAAAATTGGTGGGTTGCCATTAATCGGGGTCAGTGGCTCGCTATTGTCCATATCAGGACGTGGGGTAGAGCCAAGCAAACCGATGGTATATGGCATACGTGGCTGTGCGAAGACATCAAATACGTTGCCTTTTTCTACTGGACGTCCGGCGTACATCACCATCACATCATCAGCGGTTTGGGCAACCACACCCATGTCGTGGGTAATCATGATGGTCGCGGCACCAGTTTCCCTCTGCGCCAACTTAATTACATCAAGAATCTGCGCCTGAATAGTCACATCCAGTGCGGTAGTTGGTTCATCAGCAATCAACACGCGCGGATTATTGGCAATAGCCAACGCAATGACGACGCGCTGACGCATACCGCCAGAGAATTCGTGCGGGAAGGACCGCACGCGCCGTTGTGGCTCTTTAATACCGACCAAGTCGAGCAATTCGACCGCTTGCTTGAGCGCATCAGCTTTGGAGACCTTTTGGTGAATCTGGATCGCTTCGACAAGCTGCGTACCAATATCAAAAACCGGTGTCAGTGCCGATAATGGATCCTGGAAGATCATGCCAATGCCATTACCGCGAATCTTCGACATTTCGAGATCGGTTTTCCCAAGCAGTTCTTCGCCTTGGAACTGCACCGAACCTGCAACCTTGGCATATTCTGGCAGCAGGCCCATCACGGCCATAGAGGTCACGGATTTACCTGAACCGGATTCACCAACAATACCTAAGGTGCGTCCAGGGTAGAGATCAAACGATACGCCGCGCACTGCGCTCACGGAACCAGCTTCGGATGGGAAAGAAACTGTGAGGTCCTTGACAGAAAGGACTGGATCTTGCGAATGGGTCATGAGAAGTCTAGGCCTTTCCGCCGGATTGAGAGTTCGGGTCAATAGCGTCACGCAAGCCATCGGCGATTAATGCCATGGAAATTGTCAGCAGGGTCAACACACCTGCTGGGAAGTAGAACTGCCATGGTGCAGTAATAATGGTTGCGGTACCGCTGGAAAGTAAGGTGCCTAAGGAAACATCTGGAAGTTTCACGCCCAGGCCAAGGAAGGAAAGACCAGTTTCAGCCATCACGGTACCAACCGTGCCCAGCACGAACTGGATAACCAGCAATGATGCGATAGATGGCAGCATGTGACGGAAGATCGTCTTGGTGCGAGATACGCCCATATAGCGGGCTGCGCGAACGAAATCATTTTCGCGAACAGACAGCGAGAGCGACCAGATCACACGAGAGGAGCTCATCCAGCCAAAAGCGATCATCACGACGATCAGCATCTTCCAGTCACCGCCGGAGTCGGAGACTAACATTGCCAGAATCAAAAATGATGGCACTGCGAGAAGGAAGTGAATTACCGACAAGGTGGACTTTTCCACCCAGCCGCCTAACAGCGCTGCACCTGCACCAATAAATGCGGATAATAAGGTGGTAGCAAAGGCAACCGAGACACCGATAATTAAGGAACGGCCCAAACCGTGCGCGATCTGTGCAAACAGATCGTGGCCGGCATCGGTGGTGCCGAACCAGTGTTCGTTCGATGGTGGGGTGGAGAGGTTTAAGAAGTCTGGGTCGAAGAATGCCCAAGGCGTGAGGTATTCACCAATCAGCGCAAAGCCCACTAAGAATACAAAAATGACGCTACCAATGGCCGCACCGCGATTGCGGAAAAAGCGGCGCACATAAAGTTTGAAGCGGCTGGTACCGCGCACGATCTCGACATCGGTTGAGTCTTGAGATTCAATCACAGCATTTGTTTGAGAATTCGACATTCGTTAGCTCACCCGCACTCGTGGATCAAGGGCAACCACGGCAATATCAGCCAGGATTGCAGATACGCCGGTTAATGCAGCACCGAAGGCTGCCACGGCAACTGCGCCGTGTACATCATTTTTGGCAATGGTATCGATAAAGTACACACCCATGCCATTCCATGCGAAAATCTTTTCTGTCATCACAGCACCGGTGAAAATGCCTGGAATTGCGAAGGCAACCGAGGTGGCAACTGGAATGATCGAGGTGCGCAGTGCGTGGCGTCGAATAGCTTGGCTCTTTGTCAAACCCTTCGCGCGAGCGGTGCGGACGTAGTCGGCGTTAATATTATCGAGCAATAAGGTGCGCTGCGTGAAGTGATAGCCGGCATAGCCGATCAGTACCAGCGAAGCGGTTGGCAATACCAAGTGCTGGGCGTAGTCGATCAGCTTTGGGAAGAAGCCCACGACGTCTGGGTTGGAAGCACCTGTGACGTAGAGGATGCGTTTGCCGGCGAAATCGTTGAGTTTAATGGCACCAGCAACGGCAATGATCGAGGCCACAATCACGTGGATGTTCATCGTGATAATCGAAATGCCTTGGAAAATGCGGTCACCGCGCTTGTACTGGCGCGATGCGGTGTAGACACCGATCGAGACACCTACCAAGATGGTCAAGATGGTTGAGGCGAACAGCAGTTGGGCGGAAACCCAAATACGGAAACCGATTTCCTCATTCACTGCACCGCCGGTTGGAGAATGACCCCAATCCCAATGCAATAAAATATTCGTCAACCAGGTCCACCAGCGCTCGACAAGTGGCACCTCAGGGCTGAGATTGTTTGTCGCTAACAACTGGTTGATTTGGTCTGGAGTCAGCGGCGGACGACGACCAATAAAATTCGAACGCGGATCTAAGAATTGACTCGCGAGCAGATATGTAAGGTTCGTCGCCAAAAAGACGATGAGCGTCCAACTCAGAGCTTTTCTGGCTAGGTACTTCAACATAGGCGCTCTCCCTGTGTGGGCGTTAGGAACAGAAAAAGACAGATATAAGATCACGGTTGGGGCGACAATAAAATTCGATCCCCAGCGAAAGTGGATGCTTAGTATCAATAAAACTACCGCGCAACAGGTTTAGGTTCATAATTGTCGAACAGCGAATTGCGTCCCATGAACCTCAAATAACCAAAAAATTGGCCAACATAATTTCCCAGATTATGTGGTTATCGTGCGCGTGACGTGCCTAAATGGAAACGGTATTCCAATAATAGTGATTATTGAAACTTCTGAAATTTTAGCCGCATAAAATTTCACACATGACAAAATTTCTACCGAAAACGTTCAAAAATGTGAACTAGATAACTTGCTTGGCGACGCGTATCGCAATCATGGAATTTCTTTTGGGGTTTGAGATTTGCGGGTTCGGGTAAGCGTCGCTACGCAAGTGCTGGGAGATTGTGGGTGGATAGAATGCTCAATACTTGTGCTGAACTTTGGGAATGGGGTTGCGCTTGAAAAGTATTCATGGTTTAATGATGAGGTTGCTCTGACAGGCGATTGTTTTTGCTACCGTTTTGGTGGTGAAAACCATGAGGCTGGCATTGCAAACATGACACCTTCACATTGGTGTTGGAAATATAAAGGAAACGGATCTGTTTTATCTTTGAATAGACAGGTCAACGGGCTTTTATAGGACCATATCCAGGAGGTACCTTCAAGGAGAATGAGCATGGAGCCCGTTCATCTTGAGGGCCAGGAATGTGAATTTGGTTGCATGGCAAATAAACAGCGGCAGTATACGAAAGAGATTTTCCACACGCTTATCGCGAGTAGATGATCCCTTCCACCTTGACACTATTGGGTCTTGTACCCCAGTTGCCTTGGAATTGCCACCGGTTTGTGAGCCGTGTGAGCAGTAAATAATTCCTGGCGAAGTCACTAGACAAGTCAAGTACAGAACTGGCGTTGTGCCCAGGCTCCCAAAAGATCCCCTGGACAACGTTATAGAGATAGATGAAGCGATTCCCACCAATCCATTTGGAAGTGGGACAAGCGAGGAAGAGGATAAGCGTGGCGGGACAAAAGATCCGCATTCGGCTGAAGGCCTACGACCATGAGGCAATCGATGCGTCTGCACGTAAGATTGTTGAAACTGTTACCCGTACGGGTGCACGTGTTGTTGGACCTGTGCCATTGCCAACCGAAAAGAACGTATACGCCGTTATTCGTTCTCCACATAAGTACAAGGATTCTCGCGAGCACTTCGAGATGCGCACTCACAAGCGCCTGATCGACATCCTCGACCCGACGCCGAAGACGGTTGACGCTTTGATGCGTATCGACCTTCCGGCCAGCGTCGATGTGAATATTGCGTAATCGACGAAATTCTTGGCATCCGGAGAATAAATAATGAGTGAAACAGAGATCAAGGGCATTCTGGGCACCAAGCTCGGCATGACTCAGATCTTCGATGAGGATAACCGCGTAGTACCGGTTACCGTCGTTGAAGCTGGGCCATGTGTAGTTACCCAGATTCGTACCGAAGAAATCGATGGCTACAGCGCCATCCAGATCGCCTATGGCGATATCGACCCACGCAAGGTTAACAAGCCAGGCACCGGTCATTTCAATAAAGCAGGCGTTACCCCTCGTCGCCACGTAGCAGAACTTCGCATGGACGATACTTCTGCTTACGAGGTGGGCCAGGAAGTTACCGCAGCGATCTTCGAAGGTGTGACCTTCGTTGACGTAACCGGTACCTCCAAGGGTAAGGGCTACGCAGGTGCTATGAAGCGCCACGGCTTTTCCGGCCAAGGTGCGGCACACGGTAACCAGGCAGCTCACCGCCGCGTAGGTGGTATTGGTGCTTGCGCTACCCCAGGTCGTATCTTCAAGGGCAAGCGCATGGCTGGCCGTATGGGTTCCGATCGTGTCACGACTCAGAATCTGAAGATTCAGAAGATTGACGCAGAATCGAACCTTATCCTGATTAAGGGTGCTATCCCGGGCAACCGTGGCGGCATTGTTACCGTTAAGACCGCAGTGAAGGGCGGTGCACACGCATGACCAATCTGAAGTTGGACGTCCACACCGCTGAGGGCACAACCAACGGTACCGTTGAGTTGCCAGCAGAGATCTTCGACCGCGAAGTCTCTATTGCTCTCATGCACCAGGTAGTCAACGCTCAGCTTGCAGCTAAGCGCTCTGGCACCCACTCCACCAAAACTCGCGGTGAAGTTCGTGGCGGTGGCCGTAAGCCATTCCGCCAGAAGGGAACTGGTCGCGCTCGTCAGGGCTCGATCCGTGCTCCACACTTCACTGGTGGCGGCATCTCGCATGGTCCAAAGCCACGCGATTATGCTCAGCGTACCCCTAAGAAGATGATCAAGGCTGCTCTTTACGGCGCACTTTCGGATCGTGCACGCAATGCACGTATTCACGTTGTGTCTGAATTGGTACCTGGTCAAACTCCTTCTACCAAGTCCGCACGCGCTTTCATCGAGCGTCTGACCACCCGTCGCAACGTATTGTTCGTCGTTGGTCGTGAGGACATCACCGCTCAGAAGAGTGCTCGCAACCTGCCAAGCGTACAGATCCTGTTCGCTGACCAGTTGAATACCTATGACGTTTTGAAGTCTGATGACGTCGTATTCTCTGTTGAGGCTCTCGACGCCTTCATCACCCGCGCTACTGGTGCGGCTAAGGAGGAGAAGTAATGTCTAAGTACACTGATCCACGCGACATCATCCTCGCCCCGGTTGTATCTGAAAAGTCTTATGGCCTGATGGAAGAAAACACCTACGTTTTCTTCGTATCCAAGACCGCTAACAAGACCGAAATCAAGATCGCCGTCGAGCAGATCTTCGGTGTGAAGGTCGCCTCCGTGAACACCCTGAACCGCGATGGCAAGCGCAAGCGCACTCGCTCCGGTTACGGTACCCGCAAGGCAACCAAGCGCGCCTATGTGACGCTTCGTGAGGGCAGCGACGCTATCGACATCTTCGGCGGCTCCGCCGCTTAAGGGAAGTCGAGGTAAGGAAAAACTATGGCTATTCGTAAGTACAAGCCGACAACCCCGGGTCGCCGCCAGAGCTCCGTTTCCATGTTCGAGGAGATTACTCGCTCGACTCCGGAAAAGTCCCTGGTTCGCCCACTCCCTAAGAAAGGTGGCCGTAACGTACACGGTCACATTACCGTTCGTCATAAGGGTGGTGGCCACAAGCGCCAGTACCGTCTTATTGACTTCCGTCGTAACGACAAAGACGGTATTCCAGCAAAGGTCGCTCATATCGAGTACGACCCTAACCGTACCGCTAACATCGCTCTTCTGCACTACGTAGATGGCGAGAAGCGCTATATCATCGCTCCAAAGGGCCTGCAGCAAGGTCAAATGTTGGAGTCCGGTGCATCCGCTGACATCAAGGTTGGCAACAACCTGCCATTGCGTAACATCCCAGCTGGTACTGTGATCCACTGCGTGGAGCTCAAGCCAGGTGCAGGTGCAAAACTTGCTCGTTCCGCAGGCGCTTCCATTCAGCTGCTTGGTAAGGCTGGCAACTACGCAGTTCTGCGTATGCCATCTTCCGAAATCCGTCGCGTAGACATCCGCTGCCGCGCAACCGTTGGTGAGGTCGGCAACGCTGACCAGATCAACATCCGTTGGGGTAAAGCAGGTCGTATGCGTTGGAAGGGTATCCGCCCAACCGTCCGTGGTGTCGTTATGAACCCGGTCGACCACCCACATGGTGGTGGTGAAGGTAAGACTTCCGGTGGTCGTCACCCTGTATCCCCATGGGGTAAGAAGGAAGGCCGTACCCGTAACCCTAACCGTTACAGCAACAACATGATCGTGCAGCGTCGCCGCACGAAGAACAGCAAGAAGCGCTAAGAGGAGGTAACGAAAGATGCCACGTAGCCTTAAGAAGGGCCCGTTCGTCGATGAGCACCTCCTCGCAAAGGTTGATGCTCAAAATGAGAAGGGAACCAAGCAGGTTATTAAGACCTGGTCCCGCCGCTCCACCATTCTCCCGGACTTCATTGGCCACACGTTTGCCGTCCATGATGGACGCAAGCATGTACCAGTGTTCGTGGACGACTCTATGGTCGGCCACAAGCTCGGTGAGTTTGCACCTACCAAGACCTTCAAGGGTCATATCAAGGACGATAAGAAGAAGGGACGTCGATAAGCGATGAGCGAAATCAACTCCGCACGCGCGACTGCCCGTTTCGTCCGCGTAACCCCAATGAAGGCACGCCGCGTAATCGACTTGGTTCGTGGTAAGTCCGTAGAGGAAGCATTGGCTATCTTGAAGTACGCTCCACAAGCTGCTTCTGAGCCAGTTGCCAAGGTTGTTGCGTCTGCAGCTGCAAACGCTGAAAACAACTTCGGCCTTGACCGTCGCACCTTGGTCATCTCTGAAGCATTCGCTGATGAGGGCCCAACCATGCGTCGTTTCCAGCCACGTGCTCAGGGTCGTGCTTTCCAGATCCGTAAGCGTACCAGCCACATCACTGTGGTTGTCGAGAGCCAGAAGGCAGGTGCATAACCGTGGGACAGAAGATTCACCCACACGGCCTCCGATTGGGCATTACTTCCGAATGGAAGTCCCACTGGTTCGCCGATAAGAACTACGCAGAGTACCTCGCGGAAGACATCAAAGTCCGCGCGTACCTCGTAAAGACCCTCGACCGTGCAGGTATCGCTGATGTTGTCATCGAGCGTACCCGTGACCGCGTTCGCGTCGATATCCACACTGCTCGTCCGGGCATTGTGATTGGCCGTCGTGGTTCCGAAGCTGACCGTTTGCGTGGCGAGCTGGAAAAGCTCACCGGCAAGCAGGTTGCTTTGAACATCCTCGAGGTTAAGAACATCGATGCAAACGCACAGTTGGTTGCTCAGTCTGTGGCTGAACAGCTCACCAACCGTGTTGCATTCCGTCGCGCTATGCGTAAGGCTATCCAAGGCGCTATGCGTCAGCCACACGTCAAGGGTATTAAGGTTCAGTGCTCGGGTCGTCTCGGCGGTGCCGAAATGTCTCGTACCGAGCGTTACCATGAAGGTCGCGTTCCACTGCACACCCTTCGCGCAGAAATTGATTACGGCACCTATGAAGCTCACACCACCTTCGGCCGCATTGGCGTAAAGGTATGGATCTACAAGGGTGACGTCGTCGGTGGCCGTCGCGAAAGCGAAATCAACGCACCAGCAGAGCGCCGTGGCCGCGGTGACCGCAACGCACGTCCGCGTCGTGGTGGCCAGCGTCGTCAGCGCGCTGAACAGAAGCAGGAGGGCTAATACCTATGCTTATTCCAAAGCGCGTGAAATACCGTCGCCAGCACCGTCCACACCGTGATGGTGTTTCCAAGGGCGGTAACCGCATCAACTTCGGTGACTACGCTATCCAGGCACTTGAGCCTGCATACATCACCAACCGTCAGATCGAGTCTGCACGTATTGCAATCAACCGCCACGTCAAGCGTGGTGGTAAGGTATGGATCAACATCTTCCCAGACCGTCCTTTGACCCAGAAGCCACTCGGCGTTCGTATGGGTTCCGGTAAGGGTCCTGTTGAGAAGTGGATCGCAAACGTCAAGCCGGGTCGCATCCTTTTTGAGATGAGCTACCCGAACGAGGCTATGGCTCTCGAGGCTCTGCGTCGCGCAGGCCAGAAGCTGCCTTGCAAGGTTCGTATCGTTAAGAAGGAGGACCAGTTCTAATGGCTAACGGTACCCCCGCACACGAGCTTCGTGAGCTCAACGCTGAGGAGCTTGCAACCCGTCTGGCAGAAGCAAAGGAAGAGCTTTTCAACTTGCGCTTCCAAGCTGCTACTGGCCAGCTGACCAATAACCGTCGCCTGCGCACGGTCAAGCACGACATCGCCCGCATTCTCACAGTAATCCGCGAGCGCGAGCTGGGCCTGTCTGTTGTTCCGGGAGCTGAGGCTTAATTATGAGTGAGGCAAACGTGAACAAGCAAGAAAAGGGCGCACGTAAAGTACGCACCGGATACGTTGTTTCTGACAAGATGCAGAAGACAATCGTTGTCGAGCTGGAAGACCGTCGTCAGCACGGCCTGTACGGCAAGACCATCCGTAGCAACTCCAAGGTAAAGGCTCACGACGAGAACGAGATCGCCGGCGTTGGCGACCTCGTCAAGATCGAGGAGACCCGCCCATTGTCAAAGGACAAGCACTTCCGTCTCGTTGAGATCATCGAGAAGGCACGCTAATTCTTTGCCATAAGTGGTAAAAACCTGAACTCAAAAACCTGCAGCAACCTCACTCCGAGGGGCTGCAGGTTTTTGCTATGCCAGCAAGCGGGCATGGGTGTAGCGCAGTGAAAGCTTTTCGACGCCATCTGCGTCCACCAACTTCAGTTGGGATGCAACATACTTTCGGCAAAGTCGGTGTTGCTGAAGAATGACAGTGCTATATTGAAAAACCTATTGGGAAGAACTTGGCAAAGTGATCGACGAGGAAAACTTGCACCGTGAAAATACTTTTGACTACATGGTGGCAGGATTTCGCGACGGGCAGTTACGTGTCACAGGAACACGTATTGGGAAAGTTCTGCCAAAGGTTTCACGTTTTGCCTCAAATGGTGGACACCGAATCGAAAAGAAGACACAGACAATTTAAAAGCTCACAAAAATTTTAAGCGATTCAAGGGACTGTGCGTGGGGAGTTCACTGCAGAAACTCTATTGAGTGGCTATATTCACCAGTTTTCGGCTCTACGAAAGACGCAGAATTGTACGCTGCCTGAACTGTCTTAACTTGGCTGAGGCAGTGTTTCATGCATCATGAAAACTGTGCCACATCAACAATAGACTTCGCCACTTCGCAACTTTGCACATTGCATAGCTAGAACGATTCATGCGGATCCTTGCCTCGTAGCTGCGAATGCTAGTGTGCTGGTGGTAGTTGGGAAACAACCATGGCGAGTTGATCAAGCACAACTTCACGCCACCAGGCCATATCATGCCCACCATCGGTGACGTGGAGTCGGTGGTCCCAATGTTTGTGGTGCGCTGCCAGCGAAAACCCCTGACAGTGCATAGCGAGCAAGCCTTCTCGTAGCCCGATATTGAGATATAGCATGGGCCACGATTCAGCATTATCAGCAGCCAGTAACAGATCGGTGATCCACGGGGTCGCGATATGTTGCAAATCGGCAGGGTAGGCATGCTCTCCTGGATGCCACCAAAACGAAGGCGAACTGGCAATAATGGTGCTCACAGCGTTACGACGCATCAATGCAATTCGCAAGGCCGCTAATGCTCCTAAACTCTGGCCGATCAGAATTGGAGGAATATCGGCCAAACTTCCACCTTGTTTGGAAAGTAAGGTTGCTGCTTGGTGAGTCAATGCTGCTAAATCATGGATTAATCGTTCAGTATCGGCCGTGAAGTATTCTTTGCGTGCCCGTGGTGTGGAAAATCCAATCCCGAGAATGCAACACGGCGGTATCGCACCGGTTGCAATTGCGTGGTCGAGCACGGCGTCGAGATGCAGGCGGGTAAACCAGATGTCGGCGTCGTAAAGCACAATGAGAGGCAAATTTTGAAATGGTTGTGCTGGCGCATACCAAAAGAGAGGATATTCGCCTTCGTGAAGTGTTTGGTGGCGCTGCTGCGAAAGATTTAACGACCAGAGTGGATGCGGCTGCTCGGCTTGGCCATAGAGCAACGATAGTCCGTGGTGCGCGCCAGCTGCGATAAACGTGCCACTGCGAGCATGCGGATCACGGTAGTGTGGATAGGTATTATGCCCTGGTGGACGATGTTGTCCTGCATTGACACGGAAACAGTAGGAACTCCGTAAGTTTGGTGGTACTGATACTGTGCGCACCCACCAGCTGGTGGCGCTGACTTGCTGCATCACCCCAGTTGCATGCAGATGTTTATCGGTGAGCCGATTAATCCACAGGTGCACTTCAGTAATTGGCTGCTTGCTTTGACAGTATTCGTCGGTATGCGCAGCATCAAAGAGGAATGTCATCTGCGAAGAAGCCGGATCACACAGCGGCAGGCCATGCTCGGCGACAGTGCGCAGATACGCGGCTGGATCGTGAGCACTTGCTGCATTGGCAAGGATTTTAGTATCAGTGAGAAACATCGCTGCTGGTTACGCCTTCGGAACAGTGCAATATTCTTGCCAGTGGTCACCACTAGTCAGCGCAAATAAATCGTGCAATTCACCACTGAAGCTCTCGGTCCGACGCGTTTCGCCCGGCACGATCATCCGCAAGGAATCTAAGCTAGCATCGACAAGATTCGTCTCACCGGTGAAAGCAGCAGGCTCGCACTCTAACGTGGCAGCAAAATTGTGGATCATTGTTTCAATACTCAAATATGACATATCAGTTCTTTCAGACAATCGAAGCAGCAACTCTTGAGCGCTTGACGACGCATCCAACGCTTCTAAGTGAGGATAAAAATTTGTGTTGTGGCATCCAGGTATTCGTGGATCAATACGCGTACATACTTTGACAAATATTCCCAAGTCACTTCTTCGTTGCTGGCATCTAGTCGTCAGGTGTGTCGTAGCTGTAATCGTTGATGAGGCAGGGGTAGACATGTCTGCACACGCCTCCCTGTAAGTGCTTGGCACTATCTCAGCTCTGTCCCAGCAAGTGAATGTGGTGTCAGAGGCACTGAAATATTCCCCGCAAGCGGCATCGATACCATCGCCTGTATCGGTAATGAACAGAGATGGGAATTGAGCTAAGGAAGAATTACCTCTGTGCATCGATGGTTTTTCAAACGTTGATACTTGCATAAATATTAAATTGTATTGCGTAAAATAAAAACGAACTGAATATTTGTATGGTTCTAAAACTATCCGAAAGACGTACTTTCTTCAAGCATGAACCTTGAAGAAAGTGTAATAATCGCTGCCAAGGATATGTACTAATCTGCACAATAGTGTGAATATGTCGTGCGTCCTCATTGTTTGTTGAGCATGGTGTATGGCAATTTTCGTTATAAACTATCGTGGTTCTTGTATGTGCCAGCATTGTTGTGGTGAGACATCGTGTGTGGGTGATGGAATTTTTCTGAAGCGTTTACACTGTTGCTGAACTTTCCTTAGTTTGTCAGTGTGAGGATATGTCTGCGCGAATCAACTACTCCGCGCATCAAAGTTTTCCGTACAGTTCCATGCGCCTGTGTGTATGTTGGGTTGAATGAACGTCGCTGCATGGGTGAACGTGTGGTAAGCGGCGTCGTCAAGCAGGTGCTGTTATGCAGCGTATATAGCAGGGGATACTGCTGTCGGGGAAAGGGGTCGAATGTAGGCTCGTAGCTTTTGGCAGCGTTGTGTGGATATATGTGCGAACGGCTTGTGACGCTGCCAGAGATGGCACTTGGTTTGAGCTCTTTGCACTTTTGTGCCGCTGCTCGTGCGGGCTTCATTTGAAGGGCACTATTGTCGTTGCAACCATCCGAGCAATCAGCGCATAGTTTGACCACTGTAAATATAACGGGGGTAACAGTGGTAAACATCAGTTTCCATTCTAGTGGTGCACAATTTAAATAATGTCGAAATATTTTTCAGATATATTCCAACGCAAAAGTACGCCAACACCTTATTGAATAGATTGTCGTAAAATCATCCGAAAGTTTGATTCTGATATCTGTGGTGCTGGTAGAAAGCTTTTAGTGTGGGGGTATGAAACTAAGGGTACCCTTTCTTTATGGCAAAGTTTTGCCTAGCATTTAGCCTCAGCGCGCACCTGAAAATTTACATTGGAGTGCAGCGTAATTCTCGATCACACACTTACCGGATTCAGCCATGCGGTGGCAGAATTCACTTTTCATTTCGTATATGAGGGTCTGGGTAGCCCTGATATACGACGTACGTTCATATTTTACAAAAGGAAGATAGTCGTAGAATGAACAATCGTCTGAAGTCGCAAGCAGTGCAGCGCGCCATTGCAGGTTTTATGGCAATTTCTCTTGCCACATCTGGCGCTGTTGTTGCCGCACCGCTTGCACATGCACAAGCGGAAACAACACAAACATGTGCTGATAATAAACCACGCGCCAAGAAAAACACGCTCAAAGGTGACATTGAAATTGTTGGAGCAAGCACCACAAACTTCAAAGCTGGCGGCAAGCTGACTATTCGCGCAACTGGCCTTGAAGCACGTCCTGACGGCTATCTGGTTGTCAAGATTAATGCTAATAAGAACCAGTGGAATGAAGCTGCCCAGGCAGCAGGTTCTGGATTGAAGATTCAAAACGCTACTGAGCTTGAAGTTCCAGCGGCATTATTCCCAGCTGGCGAGTTTGAAGTTACGGTTGTGTTGCCACAAGAGCTGACAGACGGACAACACGTGATTTCCGTTCTTGGTGGTAATGACGGCAATGGTCCAGGTTTCTACCACCTGCCATTTAAGGTTGATAATACTGGTGCAAACGATGGTCACTGCGGCACCATTGCTGCCAATGCGGGAGGCAATGGTGGTACTGAAACTCCTGCACCGGCTGAGAAATCAGATGCAGAAGTCAAAAGCGTCAAAGGCTATGCAGCACAGGATCGTCGCGGTTATACCCCAGGTCAGATTGCGGTAAGCGTAGAAGTGCCAGGCTTTACAGCGGGTGCTACTCCAACTGCCACCATCGATGGAACTGCTGTTGATCTTAACGATGCATTCCATAAGAAGGTTAATAAGGCTGAGTCCGTTGTCGTTGGTAAGAACGGTACGTTCAAGGCCATCGTCGTCTTGCCAAAGAACAGCGCAATTGCAGGTGCTCACACCTTGCAAATTACTGCTGATGGCGTGACAAAAGACATCAAAGTTGTCACCGATGTCTATGCACATATCAGTGAAAATGCTGCACAAGGTGCATCAACAACGGTAACAGTGGTGAACCTGCCAGAAGGCGCAAAGGTCTTAACTGCTGGTATTGAAGGTACCAACTGGTTTAACGGTGCTGTCGTAGCTGACAATCACGTTGTTTCCTTGCCAAATGTCAAGGTTCCAGCAGATGCGCCATTTGGTGCACCAGTGTTGGTGACCTATGAGCACCTCGGCAAGACCTTTACTGTTGAAACTGGCACAAAGGTCAACGCACCACAAAACGCGGTTGCCTTGGAAGAATATTCCAGCCTGAATGGCGAACTGCCAACCGGTTTGTACCAATCAGCAGTCAATGATGCAACTGGTGAAGTCTTTGTTACCGGTGCCAACCGTACCGCTAACTCTGCAATTTACAAGCTCGATGCAAAGACCTTAGAAGTTAAGCAAACCCTTGATATCACCGCCAAAGATGCCAGTGGCAAGGGCGTGCTGGCTGCTTATGGTATTGGCCTGGATAACAAGCGTGGATTGATCTGGGTGACCAATACTCGCCACAACACCGTTGCGGTATACAAGCAGTCTGACTTAAGCCTGGTCAAGCAATTCGCCGAAGGCACCACTCCACACCCACGCGACGTTGTCGTTGATGAAGCAACTGGTAAGGCATATGTTTCTGCCTCGAATCCACGCAAGACCGAGCAGGGCGATGTTCACGGCATTGATGTCTACGACATCTCCAAAGACGCCGTTGAAACGACCATCGTCTTGCCAGGTTTCGAACGCGTGATGTCGCTTGAGCTCGATCCTGTCAATGGCCTGCTGTTTACCACCGCACGTGAAGTTCCAAAGGCAGCCAAGGTCGAGCTGCACGCAAACAACAACGTTACCGTTTGGGATCTGCCAGCTGACAAGGTCGATGGTGCCTCAGGTGTTGCCTATGATCCAGAGCGCAAGAAGCTGTATATCGCTTCCCAAAACTCTGGCAACACTGTTGTGCTGAATGCAGAAACTGGCGCAGTGACGACCGCTATTCCAACTGGTGCAAATGCGCTGAATGCTCACTACAACCCAGCTGATAAGCGCGTGTATATCACCAACCGTGGTGCTGGCACTGTGACCGTTATTGATCCTGCAACTGATGCAGTAGTTGCAAATTTGCCAGCCGGTAAGAACGCGAACCACGTGTCGGTTGGTCAAGATGGCACCATTTTCGTGGTGAATAAGTCCGCGACCGCGAAGGGTGATACCAAGGTCGATCAGGTTTATGCGTATAAATACATGGGCAACAAGCCTGGTAACAACCACGGTAGCTCCTGGTCCAGCTTGAGCACCTGGCAGCATATTGCACTGATTCTCACCGGTGTCATTGGTGCCCTTGGCGCTTTGGCTGCAGGTATTTTCAATGCAATCAAGACCGGCAAAATTCCAGGTTTTCGCCTTCCATTCTAAAAAAGATTGTGCGAAATCTTTTGCCATATAGATAACTCACCCAAGTGCGTCGATACGCAAGCAAATGCTTATCGACGCACTTGGCATTCCCATTTTCCTACAGTTTCGCCAGCAACTGGCGTATGTGGAGAGAAACGAGAGAAGATATGACACGTCCAACACGACTTACTCGTCGCGATGTTCTGAAACTTTTCGCGCTCGCGTGTGCCGGAACTGGATTACAAGCATGTAGTGGTCGATCCACTGCTCCAGCGGCATCTGCTCAGACTCGGGTGGTGACCGATATTGAAGATCGCCCAATTACGGTGCCGGAACATCCAACGCGAGTAGTTGCGCTTTCAGAACCAACCTTGGACAATCTCTTGGCTCTTGGAATTACGCCAATTGGTACGGTAGCAGGTCGCGGCCAGATGACTGCCCCGAATTATTTGGCGGATCGGGTTCGTGACGTGCCATTATTAGGCAATATTGGGCAACCCAATTTTGAAGCCATCGGCGCCCAACAACCAGATCTTATTTTTGTTGACGGCACGAGTGTTAATAATAATCCGCCAGTGGTCGCAGCCTTGGAACAAATTGCGCCAGTGGTATACACCGGTTGGGCAGGTGGCGATTGGCGAGTAAATTTGCGCATCACCGCAGCAGCTTTAAATATGCAGGATGAAGGCGAAGCTGTGATTGAAGACTACGAGGCGCATGTTGCGAAGGTGCAAGCGCAGCTGCAGGATTACCGCGATGCCACCTTTAGTGTGGTGCGCTGGCAGGGCAGTAGTGCTTCATTGATTCTCAAAGAACTGCCAGCTGGCAGGGCTTTAACCGATTTGGGATTGCGCCGGCCACCAGTGCAGGACCGTGAAGGACGCGGACATTCCGATCCGGTTTCCTTGGAAAATCTTCGTGATATCGATGCCGACTATATTTTCTTTGGCACCTTGGGCGGCTCGGCTGTTACAAACCCACAAGCAGGGGGAAGTGCAGGTGTGGAAGACGCCAAGCAGGCTATTTTACAAGCTCGGGATTTGCCTGGATTCCAGCAGCTGCAGGCATTTCAACAGAATCACATTATTCCAGTTGATGGTTCGGTTTGGACCAGTGCTGGTGGACCGCTGTTAATGAATCGCATCGTTTCCGACGTTGCAGAATTTTTAGTGTAGGACTTCTCATGCGCAATCGTAGTTTGCACCACACACATGCCACATATCCACGCGGACATCGCAAGATTGTTGCAACCGGAGCCGTGGCCAGCGTGATCAGTATGGTGACATTTATGGGCTTCCCAGTTGGTACCGCTGCCGAAACACAGCAATCACCAACGCTTGACTCACCAAGCTTATCGACGACTGCTGAGCATCTGGCACAACATCAATCTACCCAACTGTTGGATACCCCAGCGGAAAACAATGCTGCAGAAACTACCAGCACCGATGAATCTGCAGCACCGGAGTTGGTAGGTGCAAGTGTGACTAATGAACCAATTGTGGTGGAAAAAGATGGCGCCACAATTACGATTGAGCGCAATGCAACTTCAGGTGGTTTGCTGAAACTCAGTGGTACTGGCTGGAAGAATGCTGATGGTATGGGTTCTACACTCACGATTAAATTGAATTACTACCAGGGCGATAAGCTTTCGCAGTATCGACGTGGTACCGCTGCAACCGGGCATGTGAATGATGACAATGATGTCATTGTGCACCCTGGCAATGGAATCAAAGACGCTACGATCTTTTGGCAGTTCCAAGCCGCAGCCGATGGTAGTTTTGAAACTGAACAACGCCTGCCATTTGGGCTTGTAGCTGGCCAAATGCTGAAATTACATATTGCTTCAGGTTTGGTTGCTGGTGATACACAGCGTAGTTTTACCACGCCATCATTAGTTGTTGATGGTGTGGAATATCAAGAAGTGCAGGAATCAAAAGGCCAGTGTTCACCATCAGTATCACCGCCACAAGCCCGGGTTGCGCCACGACCAAACCCAGATAATACCTTGCGTATTGAAGGTTTTGGTTTTTGTAATGCACGTGGTGGCGGCGGCAAGCTTGCCATTAAAATTGATGATGGTCGCGTTGAACGCCTTGATTCTTCGGTGCATGATAACCGTACCGTTTGGGCAGTTGTAGATGCTGATGCTGAACATGGCGATTTTGCAATTGATCTACCGCTGCCAAATGGCACAACCACTGGCAAATACGGCACGGTACAGCCATTTCAACCAGGTGAACATGGCATTCGTATCTTGTCAGGCTCGTTGCAAGAAGGCGATATTACCTTGAGTTTGCCTCGCCCGAAAGAGAAATTGAGCTTTGTGGTTGGTGAATATGCACCAACTGGTGCGCCGGATCCAATTCTGATCCAAGATGAAGTTCGCGATGCAACTCGCAATGGCGTTGAAGTGCAGCGGGTGAAGGATTCCTTAGTTGTTAAAGTCGGGCAAGGAAAGCCTGGTGATTGGGTATATGTGAGTACCTATATTGCCGATGGTTCGCGCAGGTTACCGTGGGGTGCAACCTGGTATCAGCTGGATGACAAATTACAGGTACATCTTCTGGTGACAACAACCATTCCTAAAGGTCCTTTAACTTTTGTTGTGCAAAATGGAAATCAGGGACAGCGTGGTGAATTCTTGGGTTGGGCACCGCTAACTGTGGCAGATGCCGCGAGTACCAGTACGCCAACTACCACCAATGCGCCAGTTTCTGATGTAGCAGCGCTGCGTCAAGGCATTGCAACCTTGAATACGGGCCTTGAGAAACTTTTGGATTTTTGGCAATCCACCACCCCAAGTTTGCCGGTTGCAACACACGTAGATACAACTCCTGTGGTGACGCGCAAAGTGATCGTGCGTCGTAAAGCAACGCAGCAACCGCGGATCAGTGTTTCGCCAGCTAGAGTGCAGGCAGCTCATGTCATAGATGCCCAACCGCAGCCAAATGATGTGCCGAAAGCACCAATTACGCACCGTGATCAGTTGCGTGCCGATAATGCCGGTGAGATTCAACCACAATTGGTTGGCGAAGATCTCGCCTTGGGTCTGAAACTAGAAACACTTGGCCATTGGGTGTATCTGCACATTTTTGGTCAAGATGGCACACCGACAGATATCGGTTGGGCGCAATTGGATGCAACTTCCACAGTGCATGTGGATACTTCGGCGTTACCAGATGGTGATTACAGCATTAGTGTCAGTAACCCGCGTGGAGACTTGCTTGGTTGGGTTGATCTGGCACTTGGAGTGGCACCGCAACCAGCAACGCCACCACTGATTGTTGCTCCAACGCCTTCGGATGACACGCCAGTAATTGTGACTGTACAAGCACCGTTGCTTGGAGTACTTGATTTCTGGTTGCTCGGAAGTGCTGTTGTGATCCCATTGCTTGCGTTGGCAAGTATTCGCCAGTTTATTCGCAAATCTTCTACGCACGTATAGCGTGTGTGCACATATTACAAGGAGTTTTGAAGAAAATGTCTGATCTTCGTCTTATCGTACGACGCTTCTGTGTCAGCCTCGGAGTGCTCACGCTCGCATATATGGCGACTCCAAGTGCACACGCAATTCCACCAGGAGGAGCAGGAGCCGATACACCGGGAACCTCTTCGACAGTATCCCCGAAAATAGTGGAACAGTGCGGTACCTTATCTTATGAGGTGCACGGGTATCCTGCTGGCGAAATTGTGCACATCAAAATTGATAATGGTATTGGTTTTGCAGGTGATTCAAGCGTGCAAGGCCAAGGCGTGATTGCGACTTCCCGCATTGATGCTTCTGGTACTGCCACTGGTTCGCTGGAAATCCCATGTTCACTGCCACCGGGTGAGCACTTTTTACGCTATCTGGCTACTGAAGGAACCAGAAATCTTGGCTACACCAACTCAGGTGATTCCACCTTTACTGTTGTTGCAAAGCCGCAAAGTGCAGGAGCAGCGGAATCTACTCCGCAGGCCAGCACGGAAGTGATTGTGGATACCCAAGGCCGAGGCGCGATTAGTCGGGTTACGAATAATCGCGGACAACAACCTGCCCAAGCAGCTCCAGTCGTGACAGAGGAAGTGGTGTATGTTGACGAGCCTGCAACTTCCCAAGGTGCACAATCCGCCAACGCTGCTGTGGCTGCTGCGAAGCCAAGTACAACGTTACAAGCTCAAGCGGCCAAAGCTTCGGTTGCTGCACCAACGACGAGCAGTGCGCCAATCGTACAAGCAGCAAGTGGCAATACTGGAATTTTTGATAAAAAAGAACACAAGCCACAGGTAATAGCGGCAAGTAATAATGCACCTTATATTGGGGCATTTGTTGGTGTTGCAATTCTTCTAGTTGGTATGACTGCCATTAATGTGTGGTTGTTTGTGGCACGTTCTCGTAAATAATAAGGAACTGTTCGCAAGAGCTTGCAGCACCGCTGCCACGGTATCGTCACGCTGGTAGCACCAGTAGCGCATACCACTGCACAGTGTTTCTGTATTCCATATATATACAGTGCGACCACGCCACAATTGGCCCGAACAGGGATATGTCTGTGTGATACAGGCGAGGCCAGGAAGCGTCGTCAAGCATGTTGTATACCCAAAATTTTTCACGTTGAAACGTTATTGCCATGATCAATCTTGCTTCTCAACGTCCTGCACCATCTGCAACGCGAACAGGTGCAGGATCGCAGCATCAGTCCATTCAAGGTGCGCCGACACAGATGCGCATGCTTGCTGTTATTGGCCTTGGGGTATTGGGGACTGCAGCGATTGCGGCGTCGTTATTATTGGGTTCGAATACTATTGCCGCAGCTGATGTGTGGGCTTCGCTTGCAGGACGCGGTGAGCAAAGTGTGAATATCGTGGTCCTTGACCAGCGATTACCGCGAACGGTGGTGGTGATTTGCGTCGGTGCCGCGTTAGGAGTGGCAGGAGCCCTGATGCAAGCGCTCACGCGTAATCCGCTGGCTGATCCGGGAATTTTGGGCATTAACGCTGGAAGTTCGCTTGCAGTAGTCCTTGCGGTGGTCATTGGTGGGGCAATGGGAATTGTCACATATATTTGGTGGGCGTTTCTTGGCGCAATTTTTGCCAGTATTGGCGTGTATATATTAGGCGGGGTGGGCCGGCAATATGTCACACCCGCGCGATTGACGCTGGCAGGTGTGGTTTTTTCCATGGCGATTTCGGCATTTGTGCAAACCGTATTGCTGAGCAACCAACAGGCCTTTAATGAATTCCGCTATTGGGCAACTGGTTCGGTGGAAGGTCGTGGTTGGGATGTTGCCGCCACGATTAGCGGATTTATCTTAGTTGGTATTATGTTGGCGTTTCTTGCCGCACCTGCCTTAAACGCGCTGGCCTTGGGCGATGATACGGGTTTGGCACTTGGGGTAAAAATTGCCAGAACTCGCACAATTGTGATGGTCGCGGTGACACTCTTATGCGGTGCCGCAACTGCTGCAGTTGGCCCAATTATGTTTGTTGGTTTGGCTGTGCCGTATCTCGCGCGCGCCATCGGCGGCGTTGACCAGCGCAAAGTAATCCCGTTATGTCTGCTTGCCGCGCCTACCTTTTTATTATGTGCAGACGTACTCGCACGCATTGTTGTTGCACCGCTGGAAATTCAAACTGGCATTATGTCGGCCTTAGTGGGCGCCCCAATTTTTATTGCCGTTGTTCGTTCCTATAACTTAGAAACTTCTTCATAATGCATCAGCTTTTCGACGCTTCCCACAACACCAGTTCCAGCACACAACCTGCTCAATCGCGCTGGTTGTTCATTGCTGGTATTCGGGTAGAAATCCGCACCGCCATTCTTGGGCTGCTGCTTGTGGTCGTGATGCTGGTTGCCGGCATTACTGGCCTGTTACTTGGCGATTATCCCATGACCACCACCGAAGCTTTAGGCTATTTGATTGGTGTGGGCAATGATCCATTAGGTGTGTTTTTTGTCCAACACCAACGCTTACCGCGAGTACTAGCAGCAGCGGCAATCGGTGCCAGTTTGGGCATCGCCGGCACAATTTTTCAGCAGCTTTCTCGAAATGCTTTAGGTAGCCCGGATCTTATTGGTTTTACTACTGGTGCAGCAACGGGTGCAGTAGCGGCAATTATTCTCGGCAACGCCGGACCATTCCAAACTGCCATCGGCGCGATCATTGGTGGGGCAGTAACGGCAGTGATCGTGTATGCACTGGCGTTGCAGAATCATAAGCTTTCAGCACTGCGCTTAATTTTGGTCGGTATTGGTGTTGCGGCATTTTTGCAAGCAGTTAATGGTCTTTTAATTGTGAAGGCATCACTATCAGCTGCGCAAACTGCAGCACTGTGGTTAGCAGGATCCTTTAATGCCATGACATGGTCCAAATTATTGGTGGCATTGCTGCTGCAAGCAATGTTGGTGCCAATTGCACTCGCACTTGCCAGGCCTTTATCGCTGCTGACCTTAGGCGATGATCTTGCCACTGGTTTAGGGCTTCGAGTGGAACGTCGTCGCGCACAATTGATTGCAGTGGGCGTGGCTTTAACTGCATTAGCGGTTGCTGTTGCAGGTCCGATTGCGTTTGTGGCCTTGGCTGCACCGCAATTAGCCAGAAAATTGAGCATGACTAGTGGAGTTGGCATGGCTACTGCAGCGCTTATGGGCTCGGTATTAGTGCTGGTCAGCGATATTATAGCCCAGCGAATGTTTGCGCCAGTGCAATTACCGGTTGGAGTGGTAACCGGCTTATTGGGTGGTATGTACTTGTTAGGATTGCTGGCCTTCCAATGGCGCAGATAATTATATTGTGTGCAATTTTTTACTTGGCATCTTGGAAGACAGACGAAGAAAGAATATTGAAGAACAATGATGGTGGACAAGCAAGCAGCGTCGCAAAGCAGAGCAGTAGCCTTACGTGCACAAGATCTTGAGGTGGGGTACAACGATGCTCCGATTATTCGCGAGCTGGATCTGGAAATTCCAGCTGGTGAATTTACCATTATTGTGGGCCCAAATGCGTGTGGAAAATCCACCCTGCTGCGCGCGCTCGCCAGAGTGTTGCCGGCGAAAGGCACTATTACCATTGCGGGCAAACAGTTGGCAGAATTTCGGAATAAAGAACTTGCGCAGGTCATGGGCCTGTTGCCCCAGTCGCCGCTGGCACCAGATGGCATTCGGGTCTATGATCTGATCGCGCGGGGACGGTATCCGCACCAAGATATCTTTGGCAGGTGGCAGGAGAAGGATCATCAAGCGGTCGCGGCCGCGATGGAAAAAACGCGGGTCACCGACTTAGCCGATAAACGCCTTGACGAGCTTTCGGGTGGGCAGCGCCAGCGCGTGTGGCTGGCAATGATCCTGGCGCAAGAAACCCAGATTGTATTATTCGACGAACCCACGACCTATCTCGACATTACGCACCAGGTTGAGGTGCTCAATGTGGCGCGCGAATTACAACAGGCAGGCGTAACCGTGGTTATGGTCTTGCACGAGCTCACGCTGGCATTTCGTTATGCCACCTACCTGGTAGTGATGGCGCAAGGTGCAATTGCAGCACGCGGAAGTGTGAATGAGATCGTGACAGAATCGCTTTTACGTGAGGTATATAATCTCGACTGCCGATTGCTCGAGGATCCTGAAACCGGCCGGCCGATTGTCATTCCGCGCGCAACGACGCTGCCGGCTTCGCGTGCACAGTAATAGAAATGGCCGACGACTCTATTAAGGCATTGAGCTTTTCGACGTGGGTATCGGTGCAGCCATATACAACTCCAGAGTCTGTATATGGAAAAGAAGCATGAGACGATAACACCGTGATGTAGGTTGATCTCAAACGCTGCAAATGGTTCGTAAACTGTGGAACGTTAGCTGAAGCGTAGTTGGCACCGGCAGGGGTATTGTGGGATTAAACACTACTTCAGAAAATATTGGCTTGTGAGTTATAGATTATTGGTAATTATCTGCTACGTTGATGCCTTGAGAAGGGGTTTGCTGCCTTCTCAATATTGTGAAGAATGGAGTGTTTCGTCATCATGCCAAAATTTCTAATCAAAGCAGCTGTCACACTCGTTGCGACTGTGGCGCTGGTATTTATGGGCATTTTTGCATTATCAAAAGCTGGCTTGTTTGATGGTCCGGTTGAAACTATTACCTCCAGCACAATTGGCGGCTCCTTTGAGCAAATCTCAGAGCTCTCGGTTGAAGAGTACAACTTCACCAACGTGGGTCGGTTTGAAAACGAAGGACATAAACTCTACGGTCTTACTGTGCCACTGACTGGTAAGCACTTTTTAATTTCGTATGACGGTGTGGTGAAAGCCGGTATTCGTGATTTCACCGCTATTGATGTAGAGATGAACGATGCAGCACAAAAAATTGTGGTGACTGCCCCGAAAGTGGAAATCACGAACTCGACGATCGAGCCAGCAAGCGTTGTTGTCTACGATCAGTCGATGAATCCGCTGAATCAAATTAATGTGCGCGACTTGACTAAGTTCCTCTCTGATGAGGAAAAGAATGCAGAAGAAAAAGCCATAAAATTAGGATTGATCGATCGTGCTACCACGCGCGCCGAAACTTTAATTAAATCCCATGTGGAAGCGCTTCTGGATGGAACCGATAAGAATACGTATTCAGTAGAAGTTCACTGGCGCTAACCACATACTCTTCAGGCCTCTCCTTTGTGAGAGGCCATTTTGTATTGGGGGTGACGCTGAAAACCGATCTGCCGAGGTGTGAAACGTTGAGCTATCCATTGCTGGGTGAGGATACTTAATACTCCACGCACTGGTCCTATGTAGATGGTGCTGGAGTGTTTACCGCTGCTCGGCGCTGGAGCACAGGCAGCAAAAACTAGTTTGGAAATGGGTAGAGGTAGTGACGTCGACAAGCACATCGTCATGCTGGCGACGTATCTTGCGTAGTGGAATAGAGATGTGGTTTAATTGCGGAGTTGCCTTTCATAGGTCGCGTTTTCATGCCATTGTTTCCGGAGTGGTGAAAATGCGAAACCCCTCGACCGTTATGGTTCGTTGTTTAACCAATACTGGGTTAAATGTGAAAAGCTGCATGTACATAGACCGCGTGTGTTAGTTCGGAAATCTGCCACACATAAAATATAGGTCAAGGAGACCCAAGTGATTCAGCAAGAATCGCGTCTGAAGGTCGCTGACAACACTGGTGCACGTGAAATTCTGTGCATCCGCGTTCTCGGTGGATCTACTCGACGTTTCGCTGGCATTGGTGACGTTATCGTCGCTACTGTCAAAGACGCAACCCCAGGCGGCACTGTAAAGGCCGGCGAAGTTGTGAAGGCTGTTATCGTTCGTGCGAAGAAGGAAACTCGTCGTCCAGACGGTTCTTATATTCGTTTCGACGAGAACGCTGCAGTTATTATCAAGAACGATTCTGAGCCAAAGGGTACTCGTATCTTCGGCCCAGTTGCTCGTGAACTCCGTGACAAGAAGTTCATGAAGATCGTTTCTCTTGCACCGGAGGTGATTTAATCTTATGAAGATTCATAAGGGCGACATGGTTGTCGTAATCTCCGGCCCAGATAAGGGCGCACAGGGCAAGGTTATTCAGGCTTTCCCATCCACCAACAAGGTTCTTGTTGAGGGCGTAAACCGCATCAAGAAGCATGTTGCTAACTCCGCACCAGAGCGTGGCGCAGAGTCCGGCGGCATCGTAACCCAGGAAGCTCCAATCCACGTTTCCAACGTGATGGTTTTGGACTCCGACGGCAAGCCAACCCGCGTTGGTTACCGCTTCGACGAGAACGGCAAGAAAGTCCGTATCTCCCGTCGTAATGGGAAGGACATCTAATCATGAGCTACACTCCACGTTTGAAGGCTCGCTACCGCGAGGAAATCCGTACCAAGCTGAACGAAGAGTTCTCTTACGATAACGTCATGCAGATTCCTGGCGTTGTCAAGGTTGTTGTCAACATGGGTGTTGGCGACGCTGCTCGTGACTCTAAGCTCATCAACGGCGCTTTGGAAGATCTGACCGCTATCACCGGTCAGAAGCCAGAGTTGCGTCGTGCAAAGAAGTCCATTGCTAACTTCAAACTGCGTGAGGGCATGCCAATTGGTGCCCGCGTCACCCTGCGTGGCGACCGCATGTGGGAGTTCTTGGATCGTCTGCTGACTGTCGCACTGCCACGTATTCGTGACTTCCGCGGCCTTTCCGATCAGCAGTTCGACGGACATGGCAACTACACCTTCGGCTTGACCGAGCAGACCATGTTCTACGAAATCGACGTTGATAAGATCGACCGCCCACGCGGTATGGACATCACCGTTGTGACCTCCGCAACCAACAATGAGGAAGGTCGCGTCTTGCTCCGCGAGCTCGGCTTCCCATTCAAGAAGGACAACCAGTAATATCGGTTGAACTTCGGTTCGAACATGCACCCCGCTACCTTTTCAGGCAGCGGGGTTTTGCTATGCGCAAGATAACTCCTTAAGTTCAAGTGATCGTGCTATACGCCTGCTACAAAGGCTGCTCGCGGAGTGTTCGTACCAGCACAATCCTTCTATGCTGGCACAAGACTATGGCGCAGAGGTGGTGAGCGCAGCAGCAAACACCAAGCTAAGAATGCGCGCTGCTACTGCTGATATGGCTGAAGCGCTCGTATCGGGTAGCGCTGATCAACAATAAATTCTTGTAAGACGACAAGCGTATCATCGTGGAGTTCGAGTGCACCATAGAAATTTCGATATGCATCCGAATTCCAAAATTGCTCATGCTCGACTCGCCACTGTGCTGCAGTTGTATAGCCTTCACCTTCTGCAATGGCATGAGCATCATCGACGTCTGCAAGCCGGCAGATCCGAATGTCGGTGGTACGAATGACACACACTATGGCGTCTGAAGAATCCACTACAGTTTCATAGCCACCGATCTGTTCAGTTGGATCATCATCAGATGGATATTCAGATAGCAGGCATGAGGTGATTGTTTTTGTGCCATTGAGTATCGCAGAGACTAAGGCATCACGAAGTGGGCCAGGAAACGCAAATTCACAGCGAGGGATATCTGCAATATCTGGGGAGATGGTGGTCATTCATGGGCATAGTGTAACCCACAGGGCATGTGGCAGATGCTTCCTGACCGCGAAGTTTATGATGATGTGACAGAACGTGGTGCTGAAAGGCGTCGTCAAGCAAAATTGGGCGGTACGATACATCCATAACCCTGGCAACTCAGCGTGCAGATGCGAGCATGATTTCGTGCAAAAATACACCTGAGGTATGACGACTGAACGGAGAAACGTCCGTATTGTTGGAAAGTAGTGGGATTCTGCTGGGCATAAGTAGACTGACATCAGGGTTTTCCCTGACCCCGTTATCGCTGCTCAAGGTTGCTTAGTATGTTGTGAGCGGTAGAATGTCGATAATTAATAATATTTTCCAAAATAATGAAGATTAGAGGTTATAAATCGTGGCCAGTGCAAGTAAAACTAAAAAACCTGCGGTAATTGGTGGATCTATACTTTTAGCAGTCGCACTCCTTGGCGGTGGTAGTTTCGCCTATCATTCGCTACAGAAGCCGACGCTGGTGGCGAGCGATCTTACAACTGTTCAAATCCGTGATAACGCAGAACGCGTGTCGACGACGGGTACGCTCAACGCTGCGAAAAGTGTTGCGATTACCACAAACTTGACAGTTCCGGTTGGGCACGTGAATGTCAAAGTGGGCGATCGCGTCGTTCCAGAGCAGCTTCTGGCAACGCTGAATGTGGAGACTTTAGAGCGTGAGCTCGGTACCATACAAGTTCAACAAGAAGGAACCACTGGTGCAGCGCTTTCTCAAGTAGAAGGTGCACAGCGTGCCTATGACCAGTACAAACGTATTGTGGATGAAGGTTTAAGTCCAGAGCTTAATGGTGCACAAGCAACACTTCGGCAAGCAGAAGCTCGCTATGAACAGCTCAACCGCGAGTATGAATTGCAGCGTGCACAATATGCAAAAGGCAATACTCCGGAATTAGTTGCGCAAGATGCAGCGTTATTACAAGCCCGTACTGCTATGCTAACTGCAGCTTTAGAGGCAGTCCGTGCTGGTGTTGGTGTGGTTGGCACCGCTACCAATCAAGCAGGAGATCAGGCTGCACTTGATGCTGCGAAGCAAGAACGCGATGTACTCGAAGCGCAACTTGCTGCTACAACAGACCCAGCTGCACAGACGGACTTAGAACGCAGACTTGAAGCTGCTAACAAATTGGTCGAAGCAAAAGAAGCTGCACTGAAACACTACCTTGGAAATTATGCACAAGGTGGTGTGAACGGTGTTGGTGCTGCGGTAGGTGTTGGAACCGCGGCACAGTCGTTACAGGTTGCACAGCGTACCTTGGAAAGTACGTTAGGACAGGTGGATAGCCGTCTGGTCACCGCGCAAAAAGAAGTGGCGCTTGCTTTCGATGCGAAACAAGATGCAGCGACCGCCTATGCGGCAGCACAATTGAAAGTGGAACAACAGCTGACTAACCAGCGCGCTGCTATTGATGATGCAGTTCGTTCCGCTCAAGCGGCACAACGCAATGCAGGTGCAAATACGCAACGCTTGCAACTTGATATCGCGTCTGCTGAAGTCAAGGCGCCATTTGCTGGATTGGTAACACATGTCAATGCCAAAGAAGGATTGCCATCTACCGGCCCTTTGCTGAACATTGCTGATGATTCTCGCTTGCTGATTCATGCTTCCTTAAAAGAAATTGACGTCGCGCGGGTGCAAGATGGTCAAGAGGTAGAATTCACCACACCAGCAACTGGTGCGAAAAAGTATAAGGGCAAAGTCAGCTTCATTTCTCCAGTGGCCAGCGAAGACGTTGCTACTAGTTTGCCTGTCAAGGTAACGGGTGCAACTCCGAAAGCGAAAACTACCTTCCCAGTCGAAATTGAAGTTGTGGGCGATAAAGCCGGCTTGCGTTTAGGCAGCACTGTGAAAGCTCGTATCGTGGTGAAACCAGCTGCGAAACATCCAGTGGTGAAGAAAGAAGCCCTTTCAAAGGAAACCGATGGCAAGCAGTTTGCGCTGGTCATTGCACAAGAAGGTGAACAAAGCGTCGTCGTCAAGCGTGAAGTGAAGGTTGAGAAGTTGTCCGATCTTGATTTCGCGTTAACCGGGGGTGAGGTGAAAAAGGGCGACAAGCTGCTGACTAACTATGAGGCGAATGAGCACTTGATTGGCAAGAGTGTGAATATTCCTGATACCCCAGCTGAGGAATCGTCGGCTCCAAAGGGTGAGACTGGCACAGACGCCAAGGTTGAGAAAGCAGACGGGAAATAAATGACGCTGCAACAACGCGAGTCTGGAATGATTATCCAGATGCACGGGATTACCAAAACCTTCAATGCCGGCAGCGACAATGAATTAACGGTGCTCAAAAACTGCGAGTTCGATGTTGCCCCTGGCGAATTCGTGTCGGTGGTGGGATCTTCGGGTTCTGGTAAGTCTACCTTGATGAATATTATTGGTCTGTTGGATCGTCCGACTACAGGTGCTTATGAACTCGGCGGTGCGGATGTGCTTGCGCTTCACGATGACGAGGCGTCCACGTACCGCAGTAAACATATTGGCTTTGTGTTCCAAAATTTCAATCTTATTGGACGCATTAGTGCCGCTAAGAACGTCGAAATGTCGATGATGTATGCGGGCATGGGGCGCAAAGAGCGAGCCGAACGAGCGATGGAATTGTTGGAATTAGTTGGGATGGCTGAACGTGCCGGGCACTCGCCGGCTGAGCTTTCCGGTGGTCAAAAACAACGTGTTGCAATTGCGCGCGCGTTGGCCAACGATCCAGACCTGATCTTAGCTGATGAGCCAACTGGTGCATTGGATTCGCACACTGGCCGAGTAGTGATGGATCTGTTCCATACGTTGAACCAAGAGCATCACGCAACGATTGTGTTTATTACTCACAATCCTGAACTTGCAGAAGAAACCAGCCGTGTGGTCACCATGAAAGATGGTGTGTTGGCAGGTCCGCGTGCGCCGCGAGGGCACAATCAGTTGAGAGGTGAGTACGCATGAGTCTTGTTGAATCATTAAGGCTTGCTCTGGGAAATATTCGCGGCAATAAACTGCGTTCCTTTTTAACGCTGATCGGTGTTGTGATTGGTATCGCCTCTGTGATTGCCATCTTGACACTTGGCCAAGCGTTGCGAAGCTCAACCTCAAATAGCTTGGCATCATTTGGCGGTGCGGATTTTACTGTGCGTGTGCAAGAGATTCCGACTGAGGAGGATCTACAGGCTGTTGGTGGCAATAAAAATTATTATTACGCACCACCTACAGATAAATCGGCAAATATTACGGCCCAAATGATTGAAGAACTACGCGCGAATTTCGGTCCGGATATCGCGAATATTGCCATTGGCGATAATAATACCTACGGTGCAACGGTAAGTTCTGACCTAGTTCAAGACACTCAAAATACTGAGCTGCAATTCGTGAATGCTGACTTCTTTAAGATGCGCGATGTTCGAATTGAACATGGGCGTAGTTTCACCGAGGAAGAAATTGCCGCGAATGCTCCGGTAGTAGTGGTAAGCCCTGTTATCGTCGATACGCTCTTTCATGGAAATCCAAGTGAAGCATTAGGCTCCCAACTCAATTTTGAGACCGATAATGGATTCGGTTCCTTTACGATTATCGGTGTTGAAAAAAGTGGCGGCGGCGGCGGACTGCTCGCTGGTTTGATCGGCCCGCAAACGAAGGTGTATGTGCCATATACCCTTGAGATCCAAGTTAATGATGATGCTGCCGGTTCTTGGGAATTGATTGCAGTTCGTAAGGCGATTGATGTAGACACTGAAGAATTTGAAACGGCACTTAAAGATCATTTCAACCTGTATTACGAAGGCGACACTGCCAACGAGGTAATCGTACGTGACAACAGCAAAGATGTGGAATCCTTTAATAAGGTGATCAGTTCGATCAGTGGAGTGATTGCCGCGATTGCCGGTATTTCGCTATTCGTTGGTGGTATTGGCGTGATGAATATTATGCTGATCACCGTGACGGAGCGTACTCGCGAAATCGGTATTCGCAAGGCACTCGGTGCCACCAGGCGCGATATTCGTCGTCAGTTTGTGATCGAGGCAATGGTGGTGTGTTTGATCGGCGGCATTTTCGGCATTCTCATTGGTTCGCTCTTCGGCATGATCGGTGCGAGCTTCCTCGGAGGTGCGGTGGCACCGCCACTGTGGGGCGTTGCATTATCGATGTTCTTCTGCTTGGCGATCGGCGTTTTCTTCGGCTGGTATCCAGCAAACCGCGCCGCAAAACTCGACCCAATCGAGGCTCTTCGCCACGAATAAACAACTCAACCCTTTTACGCGCGCTTGCCTTGGCTTTCAACGCAAGCGCGTGTTTTTGCTTTACGACGCGGGCCTGGTGATCGCATTCCCATATGCCATTACCGTGGGATGGGGGCGTGGGAATGGGGGAGGAGTGTAGGTGTTGTTGGCGTTGTTGGTGTGTTGGTGTTGTTGGTGTGTTGGTGTTGTTGGTTGGATGCGGTGGCCTGTGGGCGATGCTGCTGTGAGGTTTTGCTGCCGTGCGACTCTTGTAAAACAAAACACGCAAGTGGCGTGCAATTCATATCCAGTTTGGAAGAAGAATATGAATTGATGCACATCACTTGCGTGTGTGAATGCGTTGAATATGGCCTTCAGCGCAATGGTGTATTACAGATGGAACTGAATCTTTTGAGCTAAACCAGGCAAGAAGTGCTTCAGCCCTTCAGCCGCTACACCAAGAACTGACAAGAGACCCAAAACCGCACCAAATACTATTGCGAGTAGGCGGAAGATGGTATGAGCGTTGGATGCCTTATCATCCTTGCTCGATCCACCGTTAGCATTTGTGTTGGTGGTATCTGTGTTGTTGCCAGTGCCAGCATCGGTGTTTTCGTTGTCAGATGGAGTTGAGTTGTGAATAGCACCAAACTCAGTGGCAAACAGCTGTGCGTTCTGGGCAGCATTTTGGCTAATCGCGTCAGTGAGGCTTTCAACTGAAGCAGTTGGATCAGCTTTGACGACTGTGACCTTCTTGGCAACGTCACTTAATGGATGTCCACCATAGTGCTTTGGAGTGTTGTTTTCATTAATCGTGTTGCACGTATCGTCGTCGGATTCGCCCTTTTCACATAGCACCCAACGTGGGTCGATATTCCAGTCAACAACTGAAGTCGCGCCAATTTCATAGACTGGATCGTTGTCCTTCCACGCCTTCATGATTGATTCAAGACGTGAGATACCATCGCTGACAATCTTGGCGCGATTGTTGTGACGGCTATAATCAGCATCCTCTTTTTGCAACTCATCGCGCTTTGCATACTGGAGTTTTTCATCGGCTTTCAGAAGTTCAAGTGCTTTTTCCGTGGTTGCCAGGTCAAAGCCAATCTTAGAAATATCCAAGGCACGCGCTTCTGCATTACCTTCGTATTTCAAAATTGCGATACCCAGGCGTGCCTTTGCCGCGAAGCAAGAATCTTCAGCATTGGTCTTGGCCGCACTCATAGCTTTCTTTTGTTCTGGTGTGCCAGGCTTGTAAATATTGGTGTAGTACCAGTCGTATGCCGCTGTGTGATACAAGTGGCGAACCTGGCTAACAGCTAGGTAGGTCTTGAGCTCAGCCTCGTACTGATCACTATCAGCAACTGCCTCGTAGTAGTACTTGTGTGGCATTGCGTCGACAGTTTCGTGGTGCGCGGTATCAGCAGCACCAGTGTGGTGGTCGTGTGCAAATGCAAGTGGGGTTTGCGTCAGTGCCAGTGGTGAGGCGACTGTGATGCACGCTGCCAGAGCGACAGCTTTGAAGGTCTTGCGCATGTTGCATCCTTTCAAAGAAATAGGGAGGAAAACGAAAACTCAATTCAGGTACGACAAGTTCAGGTACGACAAGTAGAGTGACACCTTGAGTAATTGGGGCGAAGCAGTAGTCCTTCGCCCCAAAAGGAACGCTCGATGAAGCACGAAACGCAATTAGAACTTAAAGATTGCGCGAAGTGCTTGGAAGTTTCGTGCAACGAACGCACCTAAGATGTGGATCAAGGTAATCAACGCGGTTGCCACGCCAACGAAAATTTCTGATTCTTGGAACTTTGAACTTCCTGGAACTAAAGGCTGGGATGGAACCGAAGGTTGGGTAGGATCCAAAGGCTGAGAAGGCGCTGGCGTTGTCGAAGGAGTGCTTTCGGAAACTTCTGGCAATTCCTTGACAGTTTCATTTGGCCAACGTACCTCGAACGCATTTACAGCTTCACGGTATGTTGAAACCGCCTTGTCCATAGCCGCCTTCAATTCAGCGGTATCTTGACCAGCAGCTTTTGCTTCTGCATACGCTTCAATCGCCTTTACGGCATTCGCATAAGATTCTTCGTAAATGCGCTTGGAGAGCTGGCGTGCTTCTTCTGCTTGGCGCTGCTTCTTTTCTTCTGGAGTTTCCGACTCTAGCGGAGCCTTGGTCGGATCAACGAGACGACGCAGCTCGTAGGATTCTGTGAAGGAACCTTGTTCGTTCAGTGATGGGACATAGAAGGAACCATCTGGCTGTGCGAGGAAATTGCCTTGATACTGGTTGAAAGTTTCGCGGCCATTTGGCAAGGTGTATTCCTTTGGCTCGCCATTTTCTAGCAGTGGCTCGAAGGTATCAGCATCGACCCACACCAGCTTGCCTTTACTGCCGTCGAGGATCACCAAACGTCCCTCAGTATCCCATGCAGCGCCTGCAACACCGAGCAAAGAATTGGAATGAATGAGTTCACCAACAGTTAATGCGCGGTCGGCATAGTCCAGACTTTGGATTTCATTGGATGGGTGGATCACTGCCTTGTTCCAACGAATAATCTTTGAACCATTGGTTGCAGAACCTGGCATGAAGTCTGCGCGATTGTGATTTGGCTTGCCCATCAAGGTTACTGCCTCGGCAGCAGTGGTCTTGGAAGGATCGATCGAGAGCATCTGAGTGCGAACAGCTGTGTTCTCACCTTCTGGATATGGTCCTACTACTGGAGCGTAGGCAAAGGTACCGTCATCCATAGAGAGCAACTTGTTCGTCAGCGGCGCTGGGAAATAGTTAGGTGCGTACAGGTTGTCATAGGTTAGGGTGGAGCCCCAAAGGTCAGAAGATTTGACGAGTTCGAGTGGGGTACCAACCGTTGAACCGTCGATCGTGGTGAGATATGCCTTCACATTGGAAATATCTGCTGCAAGGGTGACGTTTTCGGCAGAGATGGCAATAATCTTGCCGGTCTTATCATGGACGCCAAGTGCATAGACATTACCTGGCACGGTACCAACGGTTTCTGGTTCACCTAAACTCGTTGGGGTGACTCGAACACGCTTAATGGTATTGCTCAGGCGGTTAGTCACGTCTGGTGATTCAGTGTAGTAGTAATAGCCGTTTTGGGCGTCGTAATCGCCAATGCCATTCAGGCTCATTGGGAATTCTGTCTTGGCTACTTCCTTAAGATTTGTATCAATTAAGTAGAGACCATGTCCTGAAACTGCTACCAGTGCCTTGTCGCGAACAGCGTGCAGATCGTGGTATTCGTCGTAGCTTGCAGGTGAACGCCAAGCTTCTTTCACGGTTTTCAGGCTTACAGAATCGGTAGACAGCTTCTTGCCATCACCTTGAGCGGTGAAACTCAAAGGATCCAAGCCCTCGCCTGCTTCGTAGAAGCCAGAGAACATCTTGACAGCTTCCTCGGTGAGCTGGGTTGGAACGCCACTCCAGTTCACACGGCCATCAGCCTTTTTGAAGGTGCCACCTGCGGTAGAAAGCGTTGCAATTTTCACAGGAGCAGATGGAGCGAAGACGCCACCGTCTGGATACTGCTTGGAGCTCACAGTTGCTTCCAAATAAGAGCCAGCTGGATCAATCACGATCTTCGGGTTCTTAAAGACTAAGTCAAGATCGCAAGAAATTGCGAGGTTTTTCTCGTTTTCTTTCTTACCAGCGCAGTACTTGCGGTACTGCACGCGACCACTAAACACTGCTTCGGCGTGCTCGGTGGCAGCATCGAAGGTATAAGACTGAAGTGGAAATACGAATTCGCCATTTTCATCGGTGGCGCCTTCATCAACAAACGTGGCACCACTGGTGTAGTTGTTGAAGCTAGAGCGAATACCCCAGTGAAGGCCACCGAGTTCGCTTTCAGCTGCGAATGCAGGTGCGTGTACTGGCAGTAAGGAACAAGCAGTGGCAGCTGCTACGAATAAGCCGAGACGTGAATAACGTGCCATGAAAAAGAGTGTCCTCTCAAAAGCAATTATAAAAGTGCAAGAGTGTGATCAGATAAGTGAGATACGTTGTGATGCGCATCGTTCAGTGTTTTACAAAGGGCAGTCTCTGGTAAACAGCTGCTGGCTGCTCGCCTTGCGCGCAAGCACCCTAGATGAATGACGATGCTGCCCTTTGTAATACATGCGATATTGACTGTGGTGGAGTCCTTAGCGACGAACCCAGTTACGGAGATTCTTTTGCATTTCTGGGTGCAGGAACGCGCTCGTGACGAGCACAAGTACGGTCACAAGAGTGCCAACAACCGCACTAATGTAGCTCCAGAGAGCCTTCATGCCATAGAGTTCCAAATCAGCAGCAGAGGAACCCGCATCTGCTGGCTGCGTTGCAGGTGGCTGCGGCTTGGCGGTCTCAGTTGGCTGAGGTTTAGTGGTTTCAGGGGTGGTCTCAGTTGGAGTCTCATCCTTAAGGTTCGGATCATTTTCCTTACCTGGGAACAAAACATAGTAGTCCTCAGCTGCCGTGCGATAAGCCGTCAGCGCTGCAGCAACTTTCTCACTTGCCGCTTTCTTGGCAGCTTCGTCATCGCCTGCAGCAGCAAGTTCTGCGCGAGCAGCTTCAAGTGCAGCTTTCTTCTCATTGAACGTACGACGTGTCTGTTCTTTATGAGCTTCTTTCAGACGATCCTCATTCGTATCGTTTGTGTTGTCTGGAAGAACCGGAGCAGTCGGATTCTTAAACAACTTGAGCTCGTAGCTATCATCGTTGCCACGATTGCGCGTTGGTACGAACAAAGAACCATCGCGTAAGCGCAGTGGATTACCCTGATAGATCACGAACGTCTCGCCGCCATTAGGCACTACGATTTCTTTCGTAGAACCATCTTCAACTACAGGTGCAAACGTTTCAGTATCAAACCACACGAGCTTAGAATTGGTGCCGATCAGCGCAAATGGATTGCCTTCTTGATCCCAGTTCACACCAGCCCAACCAGGCAACGTTGGATGCTTAATTTCCCCAGCAGTTACTGCACGGTTGGCATAGTCGAGGCGCTGCACGCGAGCATATTCCTCCGCGTCATTCTTGTCCCAACGAATGATCGTGTTGCCATCTGTTGCAATGCCTTCGAGCGCAAAAGGCTGACCAGGAGTGCGGGTGCCGTCGAGAAGCTTGACGACGTCATTTCCGCTGGCAGTAAGGTCAATACTTAAAAGACCATTCTTATCGTTAGCGCCTGACTCGCCTTCAAGTTCTGCTTCCATGAACGGGAAGAACACGAAAGTGCCATCATTCATGCTCAGCAGTTTCGCGTGGCGATCATATGAAGGGAACAACGTGCCATACGCGGTACCACCTTCAACGACTGGCTTACCAAAGACAGTTTCAGAGTTTGGCAATTCCATTGGCGCAGAGAGTGCACCATTTTCGATGGTATACAGATGAGCGGTGCGATCATTAGCTGGGACATTATAATCAGTAACGTCCTTGACCGTAATTGCAATGATCTTACCAGTGGTGTCGTGTACACCAAGTGCAACAACTGGATCTGCTACGGTACCAACAGTTTCTGGTGTACCGAAAGAATCCGCATGAACCTTGACACGCTTGATCTCGGTGTTATAAGAGGAGTGACCGCCCGGGCCGACCTCGGTGTAGTAGAAGTACTGGTTGGCTGCATCATAATCAGCAACACCTAAGTTAGTCAGCGGGAAGTCAATCTTAGCGACAGTGTTGAGCTCTTTATCAACCAACACAAGACCAGTGCCATTTTCTGCAACCAGCGCCTTTTGGCCTACTGCAAATAATTCACGACGGCTTGAGTCATAGCTCTTTCCTTGAGAAACCCATGTGCCATCAACCGCTGTTAATACTGCCTTATCGCTGGAGAGACGATTACCTTCACCAGTTGCGCTGAAGGTTACAGCGCCGAGGCCACTGCCAGGTTCGTAAAACTCGGAAAATACCTTGACACCTGCGGGATCCAATGTAGTTGGAATATTCGCCCAGTTCACGGCAGTGTCGGTCTTGGAAAAGTTTGCCGACGCAGTAAAGAGCTTCGCAATTTTCACAGGCGCAGCAGGCGCGAAAGTTTCATTCGTTTGATACTGCTTGGAGGAAACTGTGGCTTCCAGATAGGAACCGTTTGGATCCAGCACAACCTTTGGATTCGCGATGGTCAAATCCAAATCGCAGTTCACCGACAAATCGGTACCATCGCCACCACTGCAGTACTTGCGGTAGACGATTGCACCGCTGAACTGTGCTTCGGTGTGTTCAGACGCAGCGTCGTAGGAATATGAGGAGATTGGGAATGCGAAGTCTTGACCCTTTTGGCTTGCACCGTCCTTAATAAAGGTAGGGCCATTGGTGTAACTGTTGAAACTTGGACGGATACCCCAAAGCAATTCTCCTGGCATGCCGGTTTCCGTCGCCGAAGCAATTGGGTGAAGTGGTAACAAAGCACAGGCGACTGAAGTTGCGATAATCCTGCGATACAGTTTTGGTAGTGCCACGAAAAGCTCCCTTAGGTGGTAAACAAGTGTCGCTACAAGCGTTTGAATTGTGTTGTGTTCGTGACTGCCAACGGGCTGACGATAGACAACATCAGTCAGCACTATACTTGAACAAATGTAGGTTTGGCTAACTTTGGTTTTGATAACCGTAATGATCACAAACATTTGGGGGTAGTGGCGTGCGGTATGGATCGAAGATTCGTGGCAAAACAGCCTTGTACCTGTACTGAAACGCTGATTGTAATGAGTTCTAGGCACTCCGGAAGCGTGGCGTAGTGACTGTCGGCTCACGCTTCAGTCGCGAATCTACATGAAAATAACTGTCAAGAGTGGCGGAATGGAACGTGCGACCGCGAGGGATACTGTATATATAAGGAACACGATTGTAAGCATCGAGCTTGACGACGCTGATGTGGTGGTTCGTCGATGTTTCTTTGAAGTGAAATTCGAAGGATTGTGGTGGCGTCGAGAAGCAACGATGTGGTGCAAAAATGATAAAGGAAAATTTCCTAGAAAGATCAGTTGCGGAAAAGTTTTTGAGCAGGTAGAGTTTCCCCTCGGACCTTTGTGCGCTTTTCAGTAACGCTACAAGGACCGATTTTAAGACATTTGAAAACCTACATTGTTGTAGGCCCCCCGCCTTGTGCGACCGCGTGAATGTGGCAGCGAGCGCCCCAGCTATTGAGCTGTGGGAGCGAAAAGTGGCCGATAGTATGCGGTGACGCTTGTGAGGTGGGAGGAACCGCAACGAGAAAGGCGTAAGGTCACATTTTATGACCATGACCGATCCAATCGCAGACATGCTGTCTCGCGTGCGTAACGCAAACCACGCACACCATGACACCGTGTCCATGCCTTCTTCTAAGCTCAAGGCTAATATCGCTGAGATCTTGAAGTCTGAAGGCTATATTGCTAACTACACCGTTGAGGATGCCAAGGTTGGTAAGACCTTGACCCTCGAACTGAAGTACGGCCCTGCACGTGAGCGTTCCATTTCTGGCGTTCGTCGCGTGTCCAAGCCAGGTCTTCGTGTGTACGCAAAGTCCAACAACCTGCCGAAGGTACTCGGCGGCCTGGGTGTGGCTATCATCTCCACCTCCCACGGCTTGCTGACCGATCGCCAGGCACACGAGAAGGGTGTAGGCGGAGAAGTTCTCGCCTACGTCTGGTAAGGGAGGAGCGAAAATATGTCACGTGTTGGTAAAGCACCTATCGCTATTCCTGCAAACGTTGAGGTAAAAATCGATGGCCAGTTCGTTGAGGTTAAGGGCCCAAAGGGTACCTTGTCTCACACCGTAGCTGAGCCAATCGTTGTTGCTGTTGAAGACGGCCAGATCGTTGTCACCCGTCCGGATGACAACCGTAAGAACCGTTCTCTGCACGGCCTGTCCCGCTCCTTGGTCAACAACCTTGTTGTTGGTGTAACCGAAGGTTATACCATCAAGATGGAGATCTTCGGTGTTGGTTACCGTGTACAGCTCAAGGGCAAGGACCTCGAGTTCGCTCTTGGCTACTCTCACCCAGTGCTGATCGAAGCACCTGAGGGTATCACTTTCGCCGTTGATGGCAACACCAAGTTGTCTGTCTCCGGTATCGACAAGCAGAAGGTCGGACAGATCGCCGCCATCATCCGTAAGCTCCGTAAGGACGATCCTTACAAGGGCAAGGGTATTCGTTACGAAGGCGAGCAGATCCGTCGCAAGGTCGGAAAGACGGGTAAGTAAGCATGAGCAACAACGAGAACAACAACGGCAAGCGTACGCCGGTGGGCAAGGACATCTCCACCCGTCGTCGTGTCGCACGCGCGCGTCGTCACTTCCGTATCCGCAAGACCCTGCGTGGCACCCCAGAGGCTCCACGTCTTGTCGTACATCGCACCGCACGCCACATGCACGTCCAGGTTATCGACGACCTCGCTGGACACACCTTGGTCGCTGCTTCCTCTATGGAAGCAGATGTGCGCGCAGTAGAAGGCGACAAGAAGGCAAAGGGTGCCAAGGTTGGCCTGCTCATCGCTGAGCGCGCCAAGGCAGCTGGCATCACCAAGGTCGTATTCGACCGTGCCGGTTATAAGTACCACGGCCGTGTTGCTGCACTGGCCGACGCAGCTCGTGAAGGTGGTCTGGAATTCTAATGATCATCTCTATTAACAACAACGGAAGGAACGCCTAATGTCCGGACGTGAACGGCGTGACGGCGGACGCTCCGCCGATGAGAATAAGAACGAGCGCCGCGGTGGACGCCGCGACGATCGTCGTAACCAGCAGCAGGACGAGCGCTCACAGTACATCGAGCGTGTCGTAACCATTAACCGCGTTTCCAAGGTGGTCAAGGGTGGTCGTCGCTTCAGCTTCACCGCTTTGGTTATCGTTGGTGACGGTAAGGGCTTGGTTGGCGTTGGTTATGGTAAGGCCAAGGAAGTTCCGGCAGCTATCCAAAAGGGTGCAGAAGAAGCACGTAAGAACTTCTTCCGCGTTCCAATGGTTGGCGGCACCATTACTCACCCAGTTCAGGGTGAAGCAGCAGCAGGCGTCGTTATGATGCGTCCAGCTGCCGCTGGTACCGGTGTTATCGCCGGTGGTGCAGCACGTCCAGTGCTTGAATGTGCTGGCGTTCAGGACATCCTGTGCAAGTCCCTCGGCTCCGACAATGCAATCAACGTGGTTCACGCTACCGTTGATGGCTTGAAGCAACTGGTTCGCCCTGAAGAGGTAGCAGCCCGTCGTGGCAAGACCCTCGAAGAGGTTGCTCCAGCTCGTATGCTGCGCATCCGCGCAGGACAGGAGGCTTAAACAATGGCCCTCAAGATCACCCAGAATAAGGGACTGGTTGGTGCTAACCCTAAGCAGCGCAAGAACATTGCCGCTCTTGGACTTAAGCGCATCGGCCACTCCGTCGTCCGCGAAGACAATGCGGCTGTGCGAGGCATGATTCAGGTTGTGCGTCACATGGTTACTGTCGAAGAAGTGGCAGGGGAGTAAAAAATGAGCGATGTAATTAAGCTCCACGATCTGCGCCCAGCAAAGGGTGCAAACAAAGCAAAGACCCGCGTTGGTCGCGGTGAGGCTTCCAAGGGTAAGACTGCTGGTCGCGGTACCAAGGGTACCAAGGCACGCAAGCAGGTTTCTGCTGCATTCGAAGGTGGCCAAATGCCACTGCACATGCGTCTGCCAAAGCTCAAGGGCTTCAAGAACAACAACAAGGTTTACTACCAAGTTGTGAACGTTGCAGACCTTCAGCAAGCATTCCCTAACGGTGGCGACGTTACCGTTGCTGACATCGTTGCAGCAGGCCTCGTGCGTGCAAAGCAGCCTGTCAAGGTTCTCGGCGAAGGTGAATTGACTGTCAAGCTCAACGTCACCGCTGAGAAGTTCTCCAAGTCTGCAGTCGAGAAGATCGAAGCAGCTGGCGGCACCGTTACACACGCATAATTGATGCTTCATCAATTTCAACGCTAAGCTCGCTTAGCCTTGAGCAATCAGCCTCGTATGTATCTGTCAAAGATATGTACGAGGCTTTTGTTATAGCACAAACTTTCAGAAGTTCGACCGGCTGTGACTACCTACTGTAGCGTCGGTCCGGTCGGTTGATCACGCACACACAGCACATGAAAGACTTGTAATAGTCAGTTCTGTTAGCTGCTCGATGGTTCGTTGCAATGTGTGCTCGAAAAAATCTTGCCGTTCAGGAAACGATGACCGATGGTTGCGTCGATAAGCGAGTTGATAATGTATGACGCCCAAAAGCGTACACATTCCGAAGGTGAGTATTTTCACGTTTCTTTACGTCGGCACCGGAAGTGTGGGGCAGAAAACTCGCTCTGACATGCTAAAAAGCGTTACATCCGGGTCTTGATGGGCACCTGTGGTAGTGGAGCAAGATAATTCACATTTCGTTGTGTTTAGCGATAAGCTAAAGAGACATCAGACCTTTGCCGCATAGTAAGGAACGAACGACCGTGAGCTTGAACGACACTATTGATTATTCAGTGAACAAAAAACTGGTCCTGATGAACACCGACCTGCCGCGTTATTTCGTGCGTACCATTTTGGCAGGTGCCTATCTCACTCTTGGTACCGCGTTTTCTGCAGTGATGGGTGATCGTGTCGAGCAGCTCTTTCCTGGGCTGGGGCTTCCAGTGTTCGCGATGTTCTTCTTCGTAGGTTTGGCATCAATTATTTTCCTGAACGCGGAACTGACAACCTCCAATATGATGTATGTCGGCTTCGGGCTGGTTCGGAAGAATATTAATGTGGCAAATGGTGCCAAGTTGTTAGTGCTGTGCACCATTGGCAACCTTGTCGGCGCCGCACTTGCCGGTGCAGCCTTGGGACAAGCCTATATTTTCGGACACATGGATGCGGATCACTTAGCATCCGTAATTTTGCACGCGAAAATGGTCAAACCTTCGAGCGGTATTTTCGTAGAAGCAATTATCGCCAATTTCGTGGTCAATATGGCAATTATCGCCGTACTGTTGCTCAAAGATGCCACCGCAAAGTTCTTCACCCTGGTAGTGATTATCGGCATGTTCGTGGGACTGGCAACAGAGCACGTGATTGCGAACTTCTCCTTGGTAAATATCGTCGGCTTTGCTGCGCATCCATATCCAGAACATTTTGATGTCGCGCATGTACTGCACAACTGGTTATTCGCATGGCTGGGTAATTTTGTTGGTGGCGGCTTGCTTATGGGCGCAGTCTATGGCTGGTTGAACAAAGGAAATGAAGCCTACCGCGACTAGTGCACGTCTTTGATCTTCTACCGCTGAAAAGATCTTCTTATTTCCGTATGGCCCCATGTAGAACGCCTGTTCTATGTAGGGCCATTGTTGTCGCTGGTGATGTGATGTGCCAATGCGAATGCAACAGTGGTGGTATGCAATCGTGCATGTGTATGTAACTCGACTGTAATTGCTTGACGACGCCTGTGCACGCGCACAAGGTTATGGCAATTTCATAGGGGTAAGCTGAGAATAATAAGAAAACCTTGTCATAAGCAGGGAAGATAAACCAAATTGTATCCACCCATGAGGGGACATAGTGTGCTTGATTATTTTTGGGGTGGTAGAGTTATTTAGTCAGTCATTGTCAAAGTTTTCTCACTACCGAATTTTCCTGTGAGGCAAACACGAGCACAAGGTAACTAACACCTCTTTCGCCGATTCGCCGGCAAAGTAATGTTGTACCCTGGGAGGCTTTAGTGTCCGCTATTCTTCAGGCATTCAAAGATGCAGATCTGCGCAAAAAGATCATTATCTCAATTGCGCTGATTATTTTGTATCGCGTTGGTGCCCAGATTCCGGCGCCTGGTGTGGATTATGCATCCATATCCGGCCGTCTGCGTGAACTTACCGCAGACTCTTCGAGTGTTTACTCACTCATTAACCTATTTTCAGGTGGTGCGTTGCTCCAGCTGTCTATTTTCGCAATCGGTGTGATGCCGTACATTACTGCATCGATTATCGTTCAACTCTTAACCGTGGTGATTCCACGATTCGAGGAGTTGAAGAAAGAAGGCCAGTCCGGCCAGGCGAAAATGGATCAGTACACTCGCTACCTCACCTTAGGACTTGCACTGTTGCAGTCCTCGGGCATCGTCGCACTTGCTGACCGTGAGCAGCTGCTTGGTCAAGGCACACGAGTATTAAAGGAAGGCCGCTCCGTTTTTGATCTGGTCTTGCTGGTACTGGTGATGTCTGCCGGCGCCATCTTGGTCATGTGGATCGGTGAGCTCATCACAGAGCGTGGTGTTGGCAACGGTATGTCCTTGTTGATTTTCGCTGGTATCGCCACTCGTATTCCTGCTGATGGTGCAGGTATTCTGGCAGGCTCTGGTGGCTTGATCTTCACCCTGGTGCTGATCGCAGTCATTATCTTGGTTGTTGGCGTGGTCTTTGTTGAGCAAGGACAGCGGCGTATCCCAGTGCAGTATGCAAAGCGTATGGTGGGTCGTCGTCAGTATGGTGGTTCGTCTACCTATTTGCCGCTTAAGGTGAATCAGGGCGGCGTGATTCCGGTCATCTTTGCGTCTTCGCTGATCTACATGCCTATTTTGATCACCCAGATTGTGAATTCTGGATCACAAGAAGTTGCTGATACCTGGTGGCAGCGAAATGTTATTCAGTATCTGCAAACGCCATCGTCTTGGCAATATATCATTTTGTACTTTGCCCTCATTATCTTCTTCTCGTACTTCTATGTTTCGGTGCAATACGATCCACATGAGCAAGCCGAGAATATGAAGAAATATGGTGGCTTCATTCCTGGTATCCGTCCAGGTAAGCCAACTGCAGATTACCTCGGATACGTGATGAACCGCTTGCTGTTTGTTGGCTCTTTGTACCTCGGACTGATTGCAGTTCTGCCAAATATTATGCTTGATTTCGGCGTGAATGCTTCATCTGGCTCCACTCCATTCGGTGGCACTGCTATTCTGATTATGGTGTCGGTCGCACTGACCACAGTGAAGCAAATTGAATCTCAGCTCTTGCAAAGTAACTACGAAGGACTTTTGAAATAATGCGTATCGTACTCCTCGGCGCTCCAGGCGCTGGCAAAGGCACCCAGGCTGCCATCTTGTCTGAAAAATTGAGCATTCCTCATATCTCAACTGGTGATCTCTTCCGTGCAAATATTGGCGAAGGCACCCCTCTTGGACTTGAAGCCAAGGAGTACATTGACGCCGGTAAGCTCGTACCAACCGACGTTACGGCACGCATGGTCGAAGCGCGTTTGGCAGAAGCCGATGCAGCAGAAGGTTTCCTGTTGGATGGTTTCCCACGCACGGTTGAACAAGCCGAACTTCTCGACGCTATGCTCACCAAGGCAGGCGCCAAACTCGACGCCGTCGTTGAATTCCGTGTATCTGAAGATGTAGTTGTCGAGCGCATGTTGGCACGCGGTCGTGCTGATGACAATGAAGAGACAATCCGTACCCGCCTTGCAGTGTATCGCGATGAGACTTCACCACTGATTACTCACTATGCAGATCAGCTCATCACGATCGTGGCTGAAGGCAGTGTGGAAGAAATCAACGCTGCAACAATGGACGCGTTACAGAAGTAATTATTTCAGCTTAAACGCCAGTGGATGACGTTCACTGGCGTTTTGGTGTATTGGTCGTGAGAACATTGATATCTCGCTGTATATAACGAGCATCGTGTGCAGGTGCGTTGGCAGGCGGGAAACAAGGTTGCAATGGGTATCAGTATCCAGTGCATCAGTGATGGAACACTGAAGGTGTAAGATCTACACCGATACTGTGAATAGTGAATTCACACGCAAGTTTTTGAAAAGAAAAAGGTTCTACTATGGGCTTTCGCAAGCGTCGTAAAGTAATTCCAGCAAAAACACCTAGCGAGCTCGATGCCATGCAGGCTGCAGGTGAGATCGTCGGCAAGGCACTGCAAGCGGTGAAGGCTGCGGCGAAAGCAGGTGTTTCGACTCTCGAGCTCGACGAGGTGGCAGAAGAAGTGATTCGTGCCAATGGCGCGATTCCAACGTTTAAGGGGTATCAAGGATTCCCTGCATCGATTTGTTCTTCGGTCAACGATGAGATCGTCCATGGCATTCCGAACGCAAAAGCCGTGCTCAAAGAAGGCGATCTGGTGTCGATCGACTGCGGTGCAACGCTTGATGGTTGGGTTGGCGATTCCGCGTGGAGTTTTGGTATCGGTGAGTTGGATGCCAAAGCGCAAGCATTAAATGAAGCGACCGAGTGGGTCTTGGCTCAAGGTATGAAGGCGATGGTGCCTGGAAATCGGCTTACGGATGTGTCTAACGCGCTAGAAGTCGCAACGCGCAAGGCAGAACAAAAGTGGGGCGTGAAGCTGGGTATTGTTGATGGCTATGGTGGACACGGCATCGGACACACGATGCATGAAGATCCGTGGCTGCCAAACGAAGGTAAGGCCGGACGTGGTCCAGAGATTCAAGAAGGTTCAGTGCTGGCTATTGAACCAATGCTGACGCTAGGATCTGTCGATTCATTCGTGCTTGACGACGACTGGACGGTTGTCAGCGCTGATGGTTCATGGGCAGCGCATTGGGAGCATACCGTGGCGGCGACGAGTGGAGGACCACGAATTTTAACTCCGCGTTATGAATAATAGTTGATATATCACCCCCGTGTGTTAATGTCCTTTGCAGGGCATAATACTCAATGGTAAACGGTGAAAGAGTTAAGAAGTGGCAGGTAGTCTTTCTTGATGTGAGCAATTGAACATGCTTATTGATTGACTCAGAAACTGTAATGGGGTAAACCAACTCCCAATTTGTGAATAAGAACGGTTATAGTAAGAATTATGAATATGAACAAACGTCCAACACGCAATCATTCAACAAAGCGTCGTGTTGCTGCGATCGCTGGTTCGATTGTTGCAGCTTGCTCGCTAACGGTAGCTATGCCAGAAGCACAGGCGCAATCTTCAACTGCACTCAGTAGCGTGTTCACTGGCGCACAAGATCAGGCATGGGAGAGCCGTACGAGCCTATTCCATACAATTGATGCCTTGATGCCAGGTGTTCCAGGACAAGTTATCAAAAATGCCATTGATAATATTTTCAACGGCATCTTCCCAGGCTTAATTGCCCAAAAAGATGCGGAAGCACAAAAGCGTGCTGAAGAAGCCAAGATGCGCGCCGAAGAAGCCAAGAGGCGTGTTGAAGAAGAAGCAGAGCGTGCCCGCAAGGCATCGTTTAACTACGGTTCTTGCCCAAAGCATGCGCGTGCCTGCATCGATCTGACCGGACAGCGTACCTGGCTGCAAGAAAACGGCGTAGTGAAAGATATGCGCGAGATTGCGATGTCCTCTGGCGCACCAGGTTGGGAGACTCCAAAAGGTACCTTTAAGGTGCAGCGCAAGGTGAAGGATGAAGTCTCCTACATCTTCAACAATGCGCCGATGCCATACTCTGTGTACTTCACGAACACTGGCGTTGCGTTCCATGAAGGCGATATTAATCTTTGGTCACATGGTTGTATTCACCTCAAGCACGACGATGCAGTTTTCTACTGGAATAATCTCAAGGTAGGCGACACTGTATACGTCTACTAAACGACCTATACATGAGTGATGAGTATTGAGATGCTCATGCGCTCAAAAATCTTAGCAAAGCGGTAGTCAGCAGTGGCTGCCGCTTTGTTCATTTCTTGGCAGCGATGAAGTGAAGTGGGAAGATCTCGCGGTGTTGCTGAGTAACACTGCTATCTATGTTGTTGGATGTTTGTTCGGTAGAGAGATTTCTTTATATGGTGCGAGGTGGGGTGATGCTATGGAGTAACGCTGTGGAGGGCGATGAGTTGGTGAGGCTGTGGCGTGACGCTGTGGCGTGATGCTGTGAAGAGCGATGAGTTGGGTGATTGTTCGAGTGGGGAGATCGAACACGAGTGGATCGGAGACTTTGGTTGGTGATAAGGAACCGGTGGAAGTGTTTGTGGGGAACAGAGCGAAAGATTAACGGCGTGTCGATCACACAGGTTTGAAAATCTTGTACTTCGTTAGGTAATTTTCGAAAAAAGGTGTAAGATGGAAAAACGGTGCCAGACTCGATTGTCTGCACTGTCTTAGTAGTAAACGAAAGAACTGGCTTTAAGCTGGGGAAATGCAGAGGATATGGCTAAAAAGGAAGGCGCTATTGAGGTTGAGGGTCGCATTGTCGAACCGCTACCAAACGCAATGTTCCGCGTCGAGCTGGACAACGGACACAAAGTACTTGCGCACATCAGTGGCAAGATGCGCCAACATTACATCCGTATTCTTCCAGAGGATCGAGTTGTAGTGGAGTTGTCTCCATACGACTTGACCCGTGGGCGCATTGTTTACCGCTACAAATAAACTATAAGCCTTCATGCTTCACTGATATTGCGTGAATGAGCAGGGTAGAGGTTTCTCTCACCTGCTTGTGCAATATCACCCACACCTCCGGCCGCGGTGGCTGGAGCCTCGTGTAACGAATCCCATCGACCCGGCACCGATCCGGGCAAAAGCGATAATTGGCGAGGACGAGCATGGAGAAAACCACCGTAACAACCGGAAAGGTAAGCCATTATGGCACGTCTCGCTGGTGTTGACCTCCCACGCAATAAGCGTATGGAGGTAGCACTTACCTATATTTATGGCATCGGCCCAGCCCGTGCTGCTCAGCTGCTCGAGGAGACCGGCATCTCTCCTGACCTGCGTACCGACAACCTCACTGATGAGCAAATTGCTTCTCTTCGTGATGTTATCGAAGCAACTTGGAAGGTAGAGGGTGACCTCCGCCGTCAGGTTCAAGCTGACATTCGTCGCAAGATCGAAATCGGCTGCTACCAAGGTTTGCGCCACCGTCGTGGCCTGCCTGTTCGTGGCCAGCGCACCAAGACCAACGCTCGTACGCGTAAGGGTCCTAAGAAGACCATCGCCGGAAAGAAGAAGTAATTCATGCCTCCAAAAGCACGCGCTAACGCACGCCGCACTGGACGTCGCGTTGTCAAGAAGAACGTGGCTGCAGGCCACGCATATATCAAGTCCACCTTCAACAACACCATCGTTTCCATCACGGATCCTTCCGGTGCTGTTATTTCTTGGGCATCCTCCGGCCACGTCGGTTTCAAGGGTTCCCGTAAGTCCACTCCATTCGCTGCACAGCTTGCTGCTGAAAACGCTGCACGCAAGGCAATGGATCATGGCATGAAGAAGGTTGAAGTATTCGTCAAGGGACCAGGTTCTGGTCGCGAGACCGCAATCCGTTCTCTCCAGGCTGCAGGCCTTGAGGTTACTGCGATCTCAGACGTCACTCCACAGCCATTCAACGGCTGCCGCCCACCAAAGCGTCGTCGCGTTTAAAGAAAGGAAACAGGTAACTTACTATGGCACGTTATACCGGCCCAGTAACCCGTAAGTCCCGCCGTCTCCGCGTCGACCTTGTCGGCGGAGACCGAGCATTCGAGCGCCGTCCATATCCTCCAGGACAGGCCGGCCGCAACCGCATCAAGGAATCCGAGTACTTGCTCCAGCTGCAAGAAAAGCAGAAGGCAAAGTACACCTACGGCGTTCTTGAGAAGCAGTTCCGTCGCTACTATGCTGAAGCAAACCGTCTTCCAGGTAAAACCGGTGAGAACTTGGTTATTCTGCTGGAAGCACGCCTTGACAATGTTGTGTACCGTGCAGGTTTGGCACGTACGCGTCGTCAAGCACGCCAGCTTGTATCACACGGCCACTTCCTTGTGAACGGCAAGAAGGTTAACGTTCCTTCTTACCGTGTCTCCCAGTACGACATCATCGACGTTCGTGATAAGTCACAGAAGATGGTGTGGTTCGAAGAGGCTCAAGACAACCTCGGTGATGCAGTCGTACCTGCATGGCTCCAGGTTGTTCCTGCTAACCTGCGCATCCTCGTGCACCAGCTGCCCGAGCGCGCTCAGATCGACGTTCCGCTGCAAGAACAGCTTATCGTCGAGCTTTACTCGAAGTAATTTCTGTTCTCTTGCACGCATGTTTGGTACATGGGTGCACAAGATACAGGAATCTTTCAAGTTTCAATTTTTATCCTTTCCGCCCTCGCAGACGTCAAATAGTGGTCGTCATAACTAGGAGAGTTCAATGCTCATTTCTCAGCGCCCAGCCCTCAAAGAGGAAGTTATCGACAATGCTCGCTCACGGTTCATCATCGAGCCATTAGAGCCAGGTTTCGGTTATACCCTCGGAAACTCGCTGCGTCGTACCCTGCTGTCATCCATTCCAGGTGCTGCAGTGACCAGCGTTAAAATTGACGGTGTTCTCCACGAGTTCACCACCATTTCCGGTGTGAAAGAAGATGTTTCTGACATCTTGCTGAACATCAAGGGTTTGGTTATCTCATCTGATTCTGACGAACCAGTTGTGATGTACATTCGCGCCGAAGGCCCAGGTGTTGTCACTGCTGGCAGCATCGAGCCACCAGCTGGTGTGGAGATCCATAACCCGGATCTGCACATCGCTACCTTGAATGAGCAAGGCCGCTTGGAGATGGAAATGGTTGTTGAGCGTGGCCGTGGCTACGTTCCAGCAACGATGTTCTCCGGTACCACTGAGATCGGTCGCATCCCGGTTGATCAGATCTACTCTCCAGTATTGAAGGTGAGCTACAAGGTGGAAGCTACTCGTGTTGAGCAGCGCACCGACTTTGACAAGCTCATCATCGATGTAGAGACCAAGAACTCCATGGCTCCACGTGACGCACTGGCTTCTGCAGGCAAGACACTTGTTGAACTCTTCGGGCTTGCTCGTGAGCTCAACGTGGCTGCTGAGGGTATTGAAATTGGGCCATCTCCGCAAGAATCTGAGTACATTGCTGCTTATGGTATGCCAATTGAGGATCTTCGCTTCTCGGTACGTTCCTACAACTGCCTGAAGCGTCAAGAGATTCATACCGTTGGTGAACTGGCAGAATGCACTGAGTCTGATTTGCTGGATATTCGTAACTTCGGACAGAAGTCCATCAACGAAGTCAAGATTAAGCTTGCTGGCTTGGGCTTGACTTTGAAGGATGCTCCTGAAGATTTCGATCCAACCCAGTTGGAAGGCTATGACGCTGAAACCGGCGACTATGTTGATTTAGACCAGGAAGATTCCGAGTAAAACGCTCTCAGCTCAGGGTTGGTAAGTGTTACTGCCCTGAACGCGCTCAATAAACACTTGTACATGAGGAGTACATAAATGCCTACCCCAAAGAAAGGCGCCCGTCTCGGCGGTTCCGCGAGCCACCAGAAGCATATTCTGTCGAACCTCGCTGCACAGCTGATTGAACACGGCGCTATCAAGACCACTGACGCAAAGGCTAAGCTGCTGCGTCCATACGTCGAAAAGCTCATCACCAAGGCGAAGGGCGGCTCTGTTGCCGACCGTCGTAACGTGCTCAAGCTGGTTCCTAACAAGGAAGTAGTTGCACACCTTTTCGACAACCTCGCACCTAAGTTCGAGAACCGTGCAGGTGGCTACACCCGCATCATCAAGCTCGAGAACCGTAAGGGCGACAACGCTCCAATGAGCCAGATTTCCTTGGTTCTTGAAGAGACCGTTTCCGCAGAAGCTAGCCGCGCAACTCGTGCAGCTGCTTCTAAGGTTGCTGAAGAAACTGCTGAAGAGAACTAATTCTTTCACGCTGTGAGCCCTGTTCCACCATTGTGTGGAGCAGGGTTTTCTGCGCGTTGAGCGGTACCTTAAGTACAGGTTGTGACGCGGCAGCACGGCGGTTGCAAGCGCGGGCGAGGTCGCGGCGTGGGGAACACGGCGTCGGTACAGCGCTGTCGGCAAGGCAACGCGAGAGCACCAACCAGACGGCAAAGCGGTAACGTCCACCAGGTGGCAACGCGGCGTCGGCAAGCTAACGTCTCTGAGCCTTCACCCAGCATGAAGCATGGCTTACGCATCTATATGAAACGATCCAACGTAACGGTCGAGCTTCTCACTGCCTAGCACAATAGTCGGGAACAGCGTGGTGCTAGCTTGGAAGTTTCTCGGCACATCAAAGGTTTTTCGCGATTCGGCCGTCGCGATTCGAGCATCGAAACAGAAATTAGCTAAGCTAGGCGATAATATGACTGCTTCTTTTATAAACCCTCATGATCCTGCCGCTTCGGAATTGGTGCGCATTCGCCTCGACCTTGCCTACGACGGTACTGCGTTCCACGGATGGGCGCGTCAAGGAGATTCTGATCTGCGCACTGTCCAGAAGGTCTTAGAAAATGCTCTGGCCTTGATTTTGCGTTGTCCAGTAGCGCTAACTGTGGCAGGGCGTACGGATGCAGGCGTGCACGCTACCGGCCAAGTTGCCCATATGGATATTCCGCGAGCAGCGCTTGCCACTCGAAGCATTGATGGCACACCAGAAAACCTTGTGCGTCGGCTGGCACGGCTGCTGCCAACTGATGTGCGCGTGCATAACGTGAGTTTTGCGCCACCAGGTTTTGATGCGCGATTTTCTGCTTTACGACGCCACTACATCTACCGGCTGACCACGCACTCACGTGGTGCCTTGCCAACCCGTGCGACTGATACCGCCCACTGGCCTAAACAGATCTCGCTGTCGATGATGCAAAATGCGGCTGATCAGCTCATCGGGTTGAATGACTTTGCGGCATTTTGTAAGTTCCGTGAAAACGCGACCACCATTCGAGATCTGCAAATATTTCAGTGGCGTGACGTTTCTACGGTAGCAGAACCACAGACCTATGAAGCACATGTAGTCGCCGATGCTTTTTGCTGGTCAATGGTGCGTTCCTTAGTTGGTTGTTGTTTGGTTGTTGGTGAAAATAAGCGTCAGCCAGATTTTGTCGCATCGTTATTGCATGAGACCTCGCGTAGCTCGCGGGTACCAGTCGCACCTGCCAACGGTTTGTCGCTGGTGCAAGTTGATTATCCTGACGATCACTTACTTGCAGCACGTGCAGATATGACCAGAGCACGGCGTGATTGTGAAGATACCAGCAGCGCTACTGAAGTCATGCCAACTGAGCGCACACCAACTGAGCGCACACCAACTGAAGATGCATTCGTTGAGCCTGATTCAGTTCAGGATCGATAAGTGGGAGATACACCCACGTTCAAGTTATTAGGCGCACTCGTAACAACAGGGGATAAAACGTGAACCTTCAGCCAGCAGATGTCACTATGACCATCGTGACCATTCTTGCGCTGCTTGTGCTTCCAGGCGCATGCGTGAACTGGATCAGCGGTGTGCGCTTGCCGTGGGCAGTCGCGTCGGCTATTCCCACCACTGCAGGGTTTGTCGCGATTGCCGGTTGGCTCTTAAGCAAAATCGATCAGCCATTTAATGTCCAAGGTGTAGCCGTGATGTACATCTTCTTCCTGCTGCTTGCAATTTTGTGGCGGGCAGGAGCAGTGCTGATCCAGCACGTCCGGCACACTGAAATGCCAAGTTTGCGCCAGCGCGTTCTCACAAGTGCAACTGATTTAGCACGCGGACGGTGGCTGCTTCCGGCAATTGGTGCAACTGCTGGCAGCTGGCTGATAATTAATCGCTGCATTGAAATTTATGGCGAACTTGATCGTGGGTTTGGTTCGATCGTGCAAGGCTGGGACGTGCACTGGCATGCAAGTGCTCTGCGTTTTATTCGCGAAACCCAAGTAGCCGATCCAACCCGGATGGGGGAGCTGTTAAATATTGACGGCCATTACCCAAGTTTTTATCCGATCGCCTGGCATGCCATGGGAGCTCTGCTTTCGGACATCTTAGAGATTCACCCGATTGCGATGGTGAATCTCTTGAATATGATTGTGCCAGCAGTGTGTATGCCGATTTCTGTCGCGTTGCTGGTGTGGATCATTATTGGCAACCGAAGTTTCACCACCCAACTTGGCGCAGGTATTGCGGCGTCGCTGGTGTTCGTGGTGCCAGTGTTGTATTGGATTCCAACATATGTAGGCATGTGGCCATATTCTGCCGGTATCGCAATGACCGGCATGGTTGCAGCACTGTATATAAAAGTGGTGGATTCTCCACAAGCAATCTTTGCCACTGCCTTTGGTTTTGCAGGTATTACGGCAATTCATCCGGCACCGGTTACTGTGATTGTGTGCATCGTTGGTTTTTGGTGGTTATTCCACAGGCTTCTTGCAGGTGCTGAGAACCGCGATCTCGCTGCACATACCGATGATGCACCGGCACCGACGAATACTGCCCTTTCGCGAGTGCGTGATAAGTTTCAGCGTGTTTTGCACGGTGGAACCTCACGCCTGTATGACGTTGCAGTACTTGTTGTTCCTGTCATCGCAGCTACTGCAATGCTGTTGCCGCAGTTGCTCGCAGGGTTGAAACAAAATGAGGAAGTTGCTGAGTATCTCGCACCTGATGAAATGACGCATAGTGACGCCTGGCGCGCTATTTTATTTATGGGAACCCGTCACACTGATCAATTTAGCGAGCAAAACTGGTGGTGGTTGATCGTGCTTGGTGTGATTGGCATTGTTGGTGCAGTAGCTTTGCGACGCCGTATCTGGTTTGTTTTCTACTTTTTGTTTAGCAGTTTCCTCGCAGTACACCAGCTTTCTCCGTATGGCAGTGTTGCTGGGAAAGTTTTCAGTATCATTGGTGGCTTGCACTACTCGTCGGCGCACCGGCTGGTTATTCCAGTGGTCATGATGGAGCTTGCGTTTGCTGGTATTGGTCTTGCGTTGATGTTGCAAGTGGTGACAGGATTCTTCTGGTGGAAAAAACCGTTGCTTCGAGGTGTTGCTGGGGCAGTGGTGATCGGCAGTGTTGGTGCAATGAGTACGGTGGCGGTGCCTGCGGCAGAAAAAACTATTGCAGAGGGTACCGAATTTGCGGTGGGAAGTATTTATAAGCAACGCACTGTGACCAAAGAAGATCTGGCAGCTTTTGAATGGTTGGCAAAGCAACCGCATGCCTATGAAGGTAAAATCCTCGGTGAATACTCTGATGGGCACGGTTGGATGTATGCCTATAATGGGCTTCCTTCCGTTTCTCGGCATTATCTGTTGCCGCATACCGATCCAGAGATGCCAAGCGTGAAGATTTATCATTATCCAGAACTCATTGGTGCCGGTAATCATGGGGATTCACACCAGCAAAACGACGTCGACAAGGCAGTTGAAGCACTCGGACTGACGTATATCTTCCTGTCGCCGCCAACATTCTGGCATTTCCAGCAGCATAATATTTCGCGTCGCATTTATCGAGCACCTGGATTAACCTTGGTCTACCAAGACAAAGATGTGCGAATTTTTGCGGTGAATGCGAAATTTACGGATGCGGAATTAACCCGTATGCGAGCACAATCACCAGAGCCGTTGGCTACGGTTGTGACAAAAGGCGACGTTGGTGCAGCAAAGCCAGGTACTGCCGAGGCAAAGCAGCCATACTATCATCGGGCGTTGAAACCAAGTCAGGTTGATGCCGATACCGATGAAACGTTGCGAGACGACCAACATACGATTGCCGAACAGTGGCGGCACTATGACAGGCTCGTGGGGCGTCAAGAACGCGGTCAAGCGCGATTGTAAATGCCACTTTTGTTTCGTAGAGTTTCCTTGTGCGTGGTGGCTAAAAATATGGTTTGAACTGCATTAATGCAAGTTCAGGCGACAGTGTGGAGAAAATGTATTAGAGTACCAAGCACGTGAATAATAAACGCGCAGTGCTTGCAGCTCACAGATGCTCAAAAGCGTCATGATGCTCAGTAGTGGTGGTAATCATCGGGAGATTCTACAACCTGCTGATATTTGATGGCATGATGGCGTTGGAGTGTGCTGTGCGCTGCATACAACAGCGTGTACCAAGGTGTGTGGTGATAAGCGGGCATTAGGCATACTCGCGTGGAAAGTACACATTATGGGACTGACACCAACCACCAAAGCCCAGCTCTCAGGACTCAAATTTTTGAAACGACGTCTTGAGCATGCACTCATTTTTGGCGATACTCGCATGATCGTCGACCCCATCCGGCCGCGCAAGAAGGCGCTAATCGTTGGGACAATTCTGTCAGTGATCGTGGCAATCGGCAGCCTTGCCCTGGCTGTGTTGATGCCAAAACCTGATCCAGGGCAACACGAATTTGTGCGCAGCGAAAGCGGGCAACTCTATTTGCGATTGAATAATCAACTGCACCAGATTCGAAATACAACCTCGGCACGATTATTACTCGGCAGCCCAGTTGTGGCGAAACCCGTGAATGACGAATTGCTTACCAGCCTTGATATGGGAGAAACTCTCGGGATCGCTGACGCCCCAGATTTTCTTCCAACTGAACACACTGTCCCAATTACTGAAGCAATGCTGTGCGATCGAATGTTTTTTGTACATCCAGATCGCGGTCACGCTGAACATGCGTGGGCGATGATTTTCCAACCAGCCGGATCCGCCATTTTCCCACGACTTGCGGCTCCTCGTGGTCAGAATAACCAGCAAGTATCGTATGTAGACGATGGTATGGTTATGGGGTCAGCACTAGGGGATATCCGGGACAACTTTAGGATCACTCAGCAGCTAGCAGGAACAGACAATGCTGCACAGGCATCTGTGGCAGAGGCGCCGGGAAGCGTTTCGAAGGGCGTTTCGTTAAATGCCTCGGAGGGGGGCGTTTCGTTAAATGCCTCGGAGGGGGGCGTTTCGTTAAATGCCTCGGAGGGGGGCGTTTCGTCAGTCTCAAATCCTTCAATCATTCTCGTGCGTTCGATGGGTCACGACTACCTCGTTGATGCCAACGGTCGTTACAGTCTGCCTGATCCTACAAGCGCAATCGGTCGTGTCTTGCGCCGCGAACTGGGGATTTCTTCTGATACTGCGCGTTGGGAATTACCTCCTGAAGTGCTCGAAACCATTGAAGAAAATTCCGCTTTTGCTGCACCGGCCCTGCAAGCTGTTGTGTCGGATGGAACCGATTATTTCGGGCAAACTCCAGCTGGCTTGGTTGCGATCAGTCCTTTCCAAGCACAAATAGTACTGGCAACCGGGTTGTCGTTGAACGTCGTCGATGAAGCAACGCTTGCGACGTTTCCAACCGATACCGAAACGCAGGTGTATCTCCCCACGCAGCCAGTAGCATTTCTTGATCCTACCGACCATACCGTGTGCATTCACGCTCGCGGCACAGTAAGTGCATTTCTACGCGAACAGCCGCATCAAGGTAGTCGAGAGTTGGCCGAATATTTGCGAGTAGGTGATGGTGGTCTTGACGTCGTCGAGCAGCAGGCTGCACTGTGGGCGCGGGAAAGCGTTGGTTCGTGGGCGCGACGCAGCCAGCTGACAGAAAGCTTGATGATGTATGTGTTTACTCATGGTGCTGCGCTTGCAGCGACAAGTGGAACTGGCACATATGTAGTGGGAGTTGATGGTAGACGGCATCATATTGTGCAGCCTGATGCGGTAGCAGCATTAGGATTTCGCGAGCTTGTGCGCATTCCGTGGCGGATGCTTCGATTGCTGCCAGAAGGAGTGAGCCTTGATTCGCAACAACTACGCACACAAGTGGTCGTGCCGCAGACCACTGCTGTGTCACCGCCTGTGGTTCCGCCCGCATAAACATTGCAGTGTTGTCTGGCCGGTGGCACACTGCTTTGCGACGTTTGCCGCGACCTGCGAAGGCCACGAAAGACACATAGAGCGCCACGAAATCGTCGCAGTGTGATGGTTTTGCATGCCGTGGGAAGTGTGATGTGCGTGAAATTATGATGATTCTGGTAGTACGGGGTGTACTAGATATGTCGAGGTAGTGGAGTGTTTTATGCGTTTTTGTTGCCGAATGGGAGAATCCACAAGTCGCATGCAGGTGGTACGGATTGGATAAACGCGGGTACATTGGGAACCAAGCTTAAGGGGCAAGCAGGATGCTTGCCGAATATTCACCTTAGTCGTTCTAACAATACGAGGTACGTCGAACAATGTCGCAGATGCGTGAGACTGTCGCTGCAAAAATCGACAAGATCACAGCCCACCACGAAGCGCTAAAAAACAAACGCTTCGGTTTTTTGGTGCGCCCGTTGGTCTTAACCTTCGGCTGGCTAATTGTCCTATTTGGCATGCTTACTATTCCGCTGCCAGGGCCAGGTTGGGTCACCGTATTCGTAGGCATTGGTATTTTAAGCTTGGAATTACACTGGGCAAGCAAAGTGTTATCGTGGGGTATTACGCAATACGATCGCAGTTCCACTTGGTATCAAGCCCAGTCTAAAGCAACCAGGTGGGGATTATTCATCGCAAGCTGTGTCGTAGTGTGGATCGCTGTTGGTGCAAGCACCTATATCATCTGGCGAGCAGGCGGTTTACCTGTGATGGATCCCGTTATGCACGCTATTCTCTGACATCGATGCAACTGCTTCGCGACGCCGATACACCAATACCGTTACCACAATACTGAGTGCACTAAGCCACACGCCGACTCCTGTTAATTGCGATGGTTGGATTGTATCTGGACGTATGTGCGTAGGCAGCGTTGACTCACTTTGGGTGGGTACAAGGCCAGCTGATTTGGGATCTGCAGCCGGAAGTATTTGCACGAGATGTGCAATATTGAATACATGGGTAGCTGGATCACTATGGGCAAGTAACATGTTTCGCAGTTGTGCTGCTGTTGCAGCGGGGAAACGCTGCGCTAATAGTGCAGCTGCGCCACTGATAATAGGGGCTGCAAAACTGGTGCCCGCTAGTGGAACTTGATCGTTGGCATACGCTAAACCTGCAATCAATCCTTCCGTATACGGATCTAACGCGGCTGAGAACACTCCAGGTGCTGACAGCGTTGGGGCAGGGGCTGGAAGTGCAAAATCAGCTTGCGTATGGTGCATCGTCACCGCACTTACGGCCAATACTGTTTCTAAATGTGCAGGTAATACATAGGAGTGAGCATCACAGTTTGCAGAAGTATTCCCTGATGCCGCAATGACCAGCACATTTTGCTCCTCAGCTGTTGCAAGTACCTCTTGTAGCTGAGCAATATCTGCTGGATGTGGTGGGTGCGCGAAGCAACTAACTAAAGAAATATTGATGATAGTGGCGTGTAGTTCGAGGGCGCGTCGTAAAGCAGTGACGAGCGTGAGAATCGATCCTTCATTTTCGTGCTCTGAATTGCCAAAAGCAGAGGTTTGCTTAATGCTAAGAATGGTTGCCTCGGGAGCGATACCTACCAGATCATCGGTTGGATGTGGGCGAGTGGCAATAATGCCTGCCACAATCGTACCGTGGGCATCGCAATCAATCGTGCCGCCGGTTGCACTATCGTGCACAAAATCGCCGCCGTCAAGAACATGCCCCAAACGTGGATGTGGTGAAACGCCGGTATCGATAACGGCTACAGTCACACCTGCACCAGTTGCCAATTTGTGCGCGGCACGCCACATGTCCGCCATGCGAGCTTGGGCTGAAATATCATCTGCGGTTGCCGGCACAACGCGTTGACATGGCGATGGCTGAGGTGAGTGTGGCTGATCTTGAGCAATCGCAGGTGGAGAACAGTACAACATCACAAGCGCAACTGTCATAAAGCAAGCCGAAATATGTCGATTCATAGTGCTAAACCGCGCAATGCATTAAACACGCCAGCAAGGCTTAAACTCAACGGAACACAGCAGGTCAGGGCGAGTAATTCGAGACGTTCCCACCAAATTACAGTGGTAGGTTCGAGTGCGTCGATCAGTGGGGCTAATACGCGCGCGCTTATTAAGGCACCAACTATTGCCACGGTGATCACGAATAATGGCAATGCATGGCTTTGGCCTGCAAGAATAATGGTTGTAAGCAGGCACATATGAGCGGCAATCCATAATGACCACGTAATAGACGCCAGTTGAAAACGATGCGCCTGGAACAGAAAAACCACTGTGAGACTAGCAAATAGCCCCCACGCCACGAGGGTATCTTCGCTGGTGAACATACTTACGAGCATGATTACCGCACAGGCAACGCTGACGCTGATCGCCATCCCAATGCTGGCACCGCTTAAAATCTGACTCACCAGGCTGCAGCGCTTTGCAAGATGTGGGTCAGCCGTTTCTTCATGCTTGACGACGTCAGTGCGCAGCAGTGGGACTTTAATACCTGCAAGTTTTGCAGCCAACAGAGGCAAACCGCTATGGAGTAGCACCAAAATGCCAAGCATGAAGCCGTGAGCAGGGACTACCCAAGACAGATAGTGTGAGGTGTCTTGGGAAAATGATGGGCGGTAGATCCATATTCCGATGCTCAGGAATAACATACTGATTGCTACCACCGCTATTGCGCTGGTCAAAGCTGGATGCGGTAATACAAATGCGCCAATGATTGCGCAGAGGATCCAGCCGCATGCAATGCATAAGCATACGAAAGCCCAAGTGTGTTGGAACTGTGCGAGTGTGCGTAACGAGAGCAATTGCGGGAAATTGAGTACGATTGCTGCGGCGAACATTAGGCACACGCCAGGTAGGAGTGCTGCGGTTTTCGTTAAGACGGCAGCCAGTGCAAGCACGACACAGCATGCGCTTGCAAATGCGGCAGGGGAGATGAGATGGCCGATAATTGCAGTGCCTGTATAGAGCAAGCCAAGGCAGGCTAAAGCCGTCCAAGCTGCAGAAAACAGTGCGGTGTCAGTTGCGCCAGTGCGTGCATGCATGCTTGTTTCGATGGCCTCGGTTGCATCAACGACAGTTGGCTGGAACGCCTGCTGGATGGGGCGCACGATGATGGTGCTGCCGTGCGGGATATCTAATTCTGCGAGCGTTGCTGCAGGTGAACAAGCTGTTCCTGCACTTGTGACGCACTGCCATGGGAGGGAAATGATTGGAGCATGTGCGAGGCGTAGGATCTCGTCGAGAGCGTCACCAAGTGTTGTGACTAGTGGTATTTCGCATTCGAGAGTGCGGAGAAAAGGAGTAGCTTGGATATGAATGCGTACTCGACGCGTAGTTTCTCCAGGGGGTGTGGGTTCTGGTGGTGCAGCAGGTGGTTCTGCTTGAGTGAATGTCTCACGTGAGGAGACAAGAGCATGTTGTGGCATAACGAAACTATCTTTCTTGCATGAAAACACACGAGCCAAAGGACAGTGCAGGCGTGGCTGTTTGCGAGAAGATGTTGAGCTGCATATTGACAAACGTGCTCACGCAAAACATAACACCTGCGTTGTATTAGACTGCTTTCACCGCAATTTGGTTCCTGAATATCATGTTCAATAATTTTTGGTTGCGCTGCGCTATGGCATAAGCATGTAAGGAACGCGAAAGATGACCGCACCGGGGTCGTCGAATGGTTGGGTCTGGTCGCGCCGGGGTGGTTGCGTGGATGATGAGCCCAGTTGGCGTCGAAAAGCTCTCTTATGATTGAAAAACCTGCACTTCAACGAGTATGTCTAGGCGAATTCGGGGGTGTAAGTCCTGCGGATGGAAACCCAATGGTTTAGACTTTCGCAACATCTTCTAGATTCGCGGGGGTGGGCTAGAAGTGCGCAAGTATGCATCATCAACAGAAGGGGGAGATGATACGTGCTTCGAAACTGCAGGTAAGCGCTATATTTACTGCGCGCGACTAGTAGTTTCGATGAATATCGCGCCCTTGAAAACCGGCATGATCACTATCTTGTGCGCTTATATCAAAAACCTGTGGAATTGGCGTGCCAGTATGTGCAACGTAGAAATAATCGTCCAGGTCGTATGTGTTCGCTGATACCCGTGAATGTTGGCTGCAATTTTTAAGAACAACAACCTGCACGGATAAAAGGACGTTATTTCATGACTGATATACAGCTTCGCGAACGCTCGCAGATGATTCGCCAGCCACTTCGCTATGAGTATCGCGATCCAGCTCCACCGTTGCCGCAAGGCACACTTGTAGCTGAACCACTGCCTGAGGCTGAAAAACCACAGCCATTCTCGCTTGTGAAACTGCTCATGCCATTGCTGATGCTCACAATGGTTGGCGGCATGGTGGGGTTTATGGTGATGAGCGGAACTCAGCTCAATCCTATGATGCTGATGTTTCCAATCATGATGATCGCAGGTGCATTTTCCATGTTTTCGGGTGGTCAGACTGAAGATTATGATGAAACTCGTCGCACGTATTTACGCCATCTCAAAGCACTGCAGCAACAAGCTCAAAAAGCTCAAGTCGCCCAGTATCAGCATGAATTGCATCAGCACCCACACCCAGAGCACTTATGGTCGCAGCTGGGAAGTAATCGCATGTGGGAGCGTAATCATCAGGATCCTGATGCCTATTGCGTCAGAATTGGTCTTGGCACACAAGCGTTATGCACCCCATTCGATCTCGGACAACCGGCAGCGCCAGAAGACGTAGATCCGGTTTGTGCATACGGACTCAAACAGCTCGTCACAAACTTCAGCACCATTGCTGATATGCCAATCGTGATTCATCTGCGAAGTTTCAAAGCCCTAGATTTTTCAGGACCACAAGCCCACGGTGCTGTATTTTCGCTGCTCACAGAACTATGTTATTTTCATGGGCCAGAAACTATTGGTATTCACTGCCTTTCGAAAAGATTTTCTGCAAGTATAAAGTGGCTCCCGCATAGTCATCCAACAGCGTGCGAACATGCGCAAGTCGTCATCGTGCTTGTCGACGACGAAGTCACTGACACTGCGATCACCCATGCCTGTGCCTTGTACACCACAACCGTGATTATTGGCGTAGAAGCCCGCGCCGGAATAATACACCAGCATATTGCAACGCAAGGATTGGCATTTCGGGTTAATAACCAGCATCAATTACATGCTGTAACCGAAATTGGGGCAGAACATATTGGCACAAGTGATTGGATCTCAGAACAAGAATTCGCGTTATTTACGCGGAAAATGACAAAATATTCGCGCCCGCGCCATATTCAGCACAATCACACCGATGAACTGCCACAACTGTTAGGCGTTGATGATTTCACTGCCGCGACCGTTGAATATTTGTGGCATCCGCGTGGCCGACAGCATTTAGCTGTGCCATTGGGTATTGGCGAAGACCATCATCCTGTGGTGCTTGATATTAAAGAAGCTTCGCAAGGAGGCATGGGACCACATGGACTTTGTATTGGAGCCACCGGTTCAGGGAAATCCGAATTGTTACGTACCTTGGTTGTTGGTCTTGCTGCAACGCATAGTCCAGCAGAATTAAATTTCATTTTGGTGGACTTTAAAGGTGGCGCCACATTTTTAGGACTCGAAGAACTGCCACATACCTCGGCTGTGATTACGAACCTAGCTGAAGAAGCATTCTTGGTTGATCGCATGCATGATGCCATCGCTGGAGAAATGAACAGACGCCAAGAATTATTACGGCAAGCCGGAAATTTCAGCAATATCTTCGAATACAACCAAGCCGCACAAAGTGTGCGACATTCAGGTGATCAGCAACTTCGGCAGATACCTAGTGATGATGCAGGTACAACTAGACAACCTCTCATGCCATTACCAGCACTGTTTATTATCATCGATGAGTTTTCTGAGCTCTTAGGCCAACATCCAGATTTTGCTGATGTTTTTGTCGCAGTTGGTCGGTTAGGACGCTCGCTTGGAATTCATCTGTTACTCGCATCGCAGCGTTTAGAAGAAGGGAAACTGCGCGGATTAGATTCGCATTTAAGTTATCGCATTGGCTTAAAAACATTCTCTGCAGCAGAATCTCGGCAAGTACTCGGTGTTACTGATGCCTATCATCTGCCAAGTAAACCTGGGGCAGGATACCTGCAGGGCAATGATGGACAGTTGCATCGCTTTCAAGCCGCATATGTGTCTGGCAAGCATATGATTGCACAAATTCAACAATCGAGTCAGCAGGCAGCAATTCGAGTGTGGGATGGGTTTGTTGCGGATCAAGCGCAAGAAGAAATCATCATGGTTGAAGATGAACGTGGGACAGTCATCGATGTCTTGGTTGCGGCAACAACACAGGTTGCTGCAACCAGAGATCAACGTGCACATGAAGTATGGCTTGCACCGTTGCCGAGCCAAATAGCGTTCCGTAGTTTGCATAGACAACCAGCATTTTTACAGCTAACAGTAGGAATGATTGATCGGCCATATTACCAACGTCAAGATCCATATGTACTTGATCTCGCTGGACAGCATGGACATGTCGTGATCTGTGGTGGACCGCAAACAGGGAAAACTACAGCTTTGCTGACATGTGCATTGGCTGCCATTTATACGCATGATAGTACGGATATTCGCATTTATGTGTTGGATCTTGTCGGCACCAATTTTGCAGGTCTTGAAGAATTTCCGCATGTGGCAGGGGTTGTGCAGCGAGGAGAACGTGAAAGAACTGAGCGCATTGTTGATGAGGTGACAGGTTTCCTGGATCAACCAGTGACAGGGCATGTGCTATTGCTCATTGATGGTTGGCACGAACTGCAATTGAATTATGAACACCTCGTTGCAAAAATTACTCGAATTGCAACTGATGGTTTAGCAGTTGGCGTGCATGTGATTATCAGTACGCCACGATGGAGTGCAATGCGTCCATCACTTCGTGATCTTGTGACTCAACGCATTGAATTCAAACTTGGTGAATCGTTGGATTCTGTCATTGATCGTGCGGCGCAACAACAACTACCTGATCGACCAGGACGCGGATTGAATAAAGATGGTGAGCATATTTTATTTGCACAAGTTGATGAAACTGATTACTACGAAATATTCGCCGCGGTGCAAGCGTATGATCCTGTGCCGGCTTTACGCATGTTGCCAGAGTATTGTGCATATTCGTCTTTAAGTCAGCATGATCATGGCATTGCCATCGGTATTGGTGGGCCGCAATTAACTGAGATTACGTGGGATTATTCCAAGATTTCGCATGTAGTAGCTATTGGGCGCAAACAATCGGGGAAAACCAACATTATTCGGATGATGCTGCACGCGCTGACGTTGCAACCACGAGAACATGTACGCCTTATTGTGATTGATCAGCAACGACAACATCTCGATTATGCAGAGCATCCGCATGTGGTTGCGTATTCTGCTACGGCAAAGAAAACAGCAACAGTGTTGCAAGATCTTTTGGTAACACTTAAACGCAGGCTACCGCCAGCTGAGATTACAGCGAAGGAACTCAAAGATCATTCGTGGTGGCAGGGGCCTGAATTATTCCTGGTGATTGACGATATTGATGTGCTCGCTGATGAACATTTACGAGAACTTGCCGAGTATATTTCGCAAGCGAAAGATATTGGATTTCATATTATCGCCACTCGAAAAACAGGTGGATTATCGCGTGCGCTCTACCATCCATTCTTTACTGAGCTAAAAGATCAAGCACCACTTGTTGCAGTTTTAGATGCAGAAAAAGAAGACGGAGCAATTTGGGGTGTGACTCCTCAGGCATTTCCACCAGGACGTGCCACTCTTGCTGTTCAAGGACAGTCGTGGGGAACTGTGCAATTTGCCCAAGTGGATGAACAGAAAGGCTTGTAATGCACACTGATGACAGCCAAGAGCCTGACATTGTTGTCACAGTCTTAGAAGCGGCGACGGTATTTGAAGCAGAGCAAAGCGTATATCGTTACGACATTCCTGAACAAGGCATCCACGAAGGATGGGCCGTTGCGGCACTGCTTGATCAACTGAAACAAATGGTACTTACCTGGCCTGAATGCACAGTTGAACTCAAAGCTGAAGAGCAGACCACTGCAGTGCTGAGTGAGATTTTCGATGCGAAAGGTATTCGATTGCACGCAGCAAAGCAACGTGTTGCTACGAAACTTTCACCGCCACCAACGCCTGTTCATATTGAGCGTTTCATTCAGCAAGAGGAGCAAACAATGCCAAATTTTCAAACATGGCCTTCGTGGGTAAAACTTGTCGGTAGTGTGCTTGGAGTTGGGATGATTGCTCTTGGTGTGTTGGCGGTAATCCTTCGCATCCAAGATAGCTCGACGCCACCTGAGCTGATTGCACAAAGTATAGAGGAGACTCGCTTTCAAGACCCTGAAGAAATTGTCTCGTCATTCGCCGCACCTGTGACAATAGAACCGTCCGTTTCAGAATCTGAAGAACCGGATGATCCTGAGATGCAATCGCTTGTGTTTGCCGGCAAGCAATTTCACATTCCAGGGAAATTTTTATTGAAAGAAACCACTGTAGACGGTCAGCGAATCTATGGTGATGAACAAGCTGGATTGCAACTTATTTTTGCAAAAGATCAGCATCAATCCATAAGTGATGCAGATTTACTTGAAGGATTTGCCAACAGTGTTGCGAAAGATCCGACGCTGTCACGTGAGCTGTTGATAGCAGCAGATGATCGTCATACAAGTACTGAAACGTCCTTGAATAGTGACGAGATGCAACACGATATGGCTGCGCTCGAGACAGTTGAGCATCCAGAGATGCATAACGATGCAACAGGACAACTGCTGCAAATCGATCAACTCGTGACTAGTTTTACGCCAGCGCCATTATTCTCCTATGCCGAACAGCCTGGAGATGGATCACAAACGTTGTGGGTAGTGTATCGCACCACGGATTGGGTGTTGTCCTATGGCTGCCAAGCACGAACTGGATTGCATGCAGCAGAGCTGAAGGTGTGCGCAGAGGTATTTAACACACAACAAGAGCATCAAGAGCATCAATCTATTCCCGATGTTTATGCAGGTCAAAGTATGCGGGAACCGAAATGAGAGAAAAACAGTCCAATACATATGTAAGTGCTTTTCAACGTTTGAATGACACTTATTCGCACGTTACTTTTTCAAGGCTGAAAGTAAATCGTGGGTTGTAATTCAATCAGCCTTTTTCGAAAGGAGACCTTCGTGGGAAATCAATTTCGTACTGAAGCAGATGTCATGATGGCAACTGCAGGACGCGTCGACGATACCAATGCGCAAGTGCAATCAGAACTCAACCGGTTGCGAACTGTTGTTGATTCCGTTCGTGGATCATGGGCAGGTTCGGCACAGGTTGCATTCGACTCTTTGATGCAGCGTTGGAATCAATCGGCACAAGATCTCCAGCAAGCTCTGGTCAGTATTGGCGAGAACATTCGCTCCAATGCAAAAGCCTTTGAAAATGTTGAAGCAGACAACGCACAAGCATTCGCAAGCGTTGGTTCTGAAGGGCTTGCACTGTAATTCATTGTTCACTTGCTTGATGAGCTTGTGCACACACCAATATTCACGAACAACCTGGCGGGTATATGCCAGCTGAGATGACATGCATCGATCTTGAATATTTCACGTGGCGTTGTGCGTTGAGATTCATCCCGAAAATCTCAACAGCAACAAAGAAACACAAGATTGCGGTCAGCTCAATATTCATATCACATTCATAGCGTGCACGTTTTCAATTCAAACCCAATACGTGCACTGCTTCGCCAAAGATTTTGGAGAAAGAGAGATTATGGACACGATTAAGTACGGCTTCGGTGAAATTGAAGCAGCAGCAGGTGATATTCACATCACTTCTGGTCGTATTAATGGACTTCTGGACAGTTTGAAATCACACATTGCGCCAATGGTTCATACTTGGGAAGGTGAATCTGCTCTTGCCTACCAAGCAGCTCAACAAAAATGGGATCGCGCAGCTGCCGAACTCAATACTGTACTTGCTGCTATTGGCCAGACCGTTCGCAGCGGTAACGATCGCATGAGCGAAGTCAACCGTATGGCGGCAGCAAGCTGGGGATAAACCGCCCCAGTGCTGTCATGATCGTGAATCTGCAGTAACGCAATAGCGTGCAGGTGTTTATGAGTGGCATTGCTGCTTATAAACACCTGCCCGCGCGCCATGACAAAACTGCACACGATTTCACTTATTCGGCTGCCGATATGCTGGTATATTGGCTGTTTCCTACTGCAATATATGGCTGTAAACAGCCAAGATGCGTCTGAACGTAAGAGAGAAAAAATTTCCATTGCACCTGCCATGTCTGAGCATTACTGAATTGACAGCGATGCACGAGAACTATATTTGAAGATGAAATTCGACGATGGAGCTGTGGTAGGTGCCAACGTATGAGTAGACATTTCAGATATGCCGTCTGTGCGTTGTATTGATTGAAAAAGTGCCATACATGGCAGTTTGTTTGTCTGCGTGTGTGTCATGGTAGAAACCATGACACACCATGTCCGTACCGTAATCAGCATGGGTGAAAGATTGCAATGGGTCTAGAGATGTAATAGAATCGAATTTCTGTGTGTGTAAAGCATCTATTTTGATAGTTGCAGCACTGACATTCTTTGGGTCTCCACCGGCCGCCAAAGGGTTTGTCTTTACACGCATCTGGCTGGCAGTTCTAGACAGACTTATTAAGGAGTCAATAGTGTCTACTTATCACCCAAAGGGCGGTGACATCACCCGTAAGTGGTATGTCATTGATGCCTCTGACGTGGTTTTGGGTCGCTTGGCTGTAACCGCAGCTGACCTTCTCCGCGGCAAGGGCAAGCCACTTTTTGCACCAAACGTTGACTGTGGTGACCACGTGATCATCATCAACGCTGACAAGGTACATGTTTCTTCCAACAAGCGTGACCGCGAGTTCCGTTACCGTCACTCCGGTTACCCAGGTGGTCTGAAGACCATGACCCTGGGTCGTTCCCTCGAGCTGCACCCAGAGCGCGTTGTTGAGGAATCCATCCGCGGCATGATGCCACACAACCGTCTGAGCCGTGCATCCGTGAAGAAGCTACACGTATTCGCCGGTTCTGAGCACCCATACGCTGCTCAGAAGCCAGAGACCTACGAGATCAAGCAGGTGGCCCAGTGACCGATCAGAACGTAAACGACAACTTCGATGCAGAAGCAGCTGCTGCAGCTGCAACCGAAGAATTCACCAACACCATTGGCGAGGCAATTGCTGTCGAGTCTGAGGTAGAGGTTGCTGCTCCAGTCCTTCACGAAGGCCCAATTCAGACCGTTGGTCGCCGTAAGCGCGCCATCGTTCGTGTACGTCTCGTCGAAGGTTCCGGCCAGTTCATCTGCAACGGCCGCACCTTGGAAGAGTACTTCCCAAATAAGCTGCACCAGCAGCTGATCAAGGCTCCATTGGTATTGCTGAACCGTGATGGTCAGTTCGATATCCATGCAAACCTTGTTGGTGGTGGCCCAACCGGTCAAGCAGGTGCTTTCCGTTTGGCTATCGCTCGTGCATTGAACATCTACAACCCTGCAGAGCGTGCTGCACTCAAGAAGGCTGGCTTCTTGACTCGTGACGCTCGTGCAGTTGAGCGCAAGAAGGCGGGTCTGCACAAGGCACGTCGTGCTCCACAGTACTCGAAGCGTTAAGCTTTATTACTTGCATTACAACCGCTTGGCTTTCCTTGTTGGAAACAACCAAGCGGTTGTTTTTGTTCATCTCGAATGTCGCTTTGCGTCACGTACGACAACCACCGTGGCGTCGATAAGCATACCTTGCTCGAAGTTTAAAGCTTGACTTATTCTCGCAAACACAAATGTTGGACCTGTTGCGATACTCAACATATAGCCAGCAGTGTATCGTGAGGTTGGGATAAAACCTTTTGATTCTTAGGCTAGGCACTATCCACAGGTCTGCTGCGGCGACTATTGTGGAGAAGATACCACTTACGATGATTTCAAAGAAAGAACTATGACACGACTTTTTGGTACCGACGGTGTACGCGGTTTGGCAAATGATTCTCTCACTGTTGGACTCGCACTCCGCTTAGGCGCTGCAGCAGCAGAAGTATTGACGTCCGGAATTCGATCGTCGAAGCGTCGTCCGCTTGCTGTAATTGGGCGTGACCCGCGTGTTTCTGGTGAAATGCTTGCTGCCGCACTAGCTGCTGGCATGGCTAGCCGAGGTGTGGATGTCTTGCGTGTTGGTGTATTGCCAACACCAGCAGTTGCCTACCTGACGGAATTTTATGGCGCTGATATGGGTGTGATGATCTCAGCTTCGCATAACCCAATGCCGGATAATGGTATTAAGTTCTTTTCTAAAGGTGGTCATAAGCTTCCAGATGCTGTGGAAGACCAGATCGAACAGATGATGAATGATCTGGAAGAAACCGGCCCAACTGGTCACGGTGTGGGACGTATCATTGAAGAAGCAACTGATGCGCAACAGCACTATCTGGATCATTTGGCAGAGGCAATGCCACGTAATCTTGATGGCATTACGGTGGTCGTCGATTGCGCCAATGGAGCCGCATCAACAGTTGCGCCACTTGCCTATGAAAAAGCTGGGGCAAAGGTCATTGCTATTCACAATGAGCCGAATACCTACAACATTAATGAAGACTGCGGCTCTACTCATATGCATAAAATCCAAGCTGCGGTGGCGAAGTATGGCGCCGATCTTGGACTTGCACACGACGGTGACGCGGATCGCTGCCTTGCGGTTGATAGCAACGGTGAGATCATTGATGGCGACCAAATCATGGCAATTTTGGCCTTGGCGATGAAAGAAAACGGCGAACTGCGCAAATCAACCCTTGTTGCGACGGTGATGAGTAATCTTGGTTTGCACTTGGCGATGGAAGAAGCAGGCATTGAACTGCGTACCACTCAAGTCGGTGACCGCTATGTGCTGGAAGACTTAAATGAAGGCGGTTATTCGCTCGGTGGTGAACAATCCGGACATATCGTCTTGCCTGATTACGGCACTACCGGCGACGGCATTCTCACTGGCTTAGCCTTGATGTCGCGCATGGCTGAAACCAATTTTTCGTTGGCGACCTTAGCCTCTGCTATGACTGTATTGCCGCAGGTGCTGATTAACGTGCCGGTTTCGGATAAAACGATCATTGCTGATCACCCAGATGTATTAGCGGCGATGGAAATGGCCAAAGATGAGTTAGGCAAAAAAGGCCGTGTATTACTTCGCGCATCCGGTACGGAAGAATTATTCCGCGTGATGGTTGAAGCGCAGTCAGAGGAAGATTCGCGTCGCATCGCCGGTAAACTTGCTGCCGTTGTAGCCAATATTTAACCGACAGCATCTGCCAGTTGCAGTGGTTTGTGCACTGCTGCTGCATATCTGCGGTACCTACGTGGCGTCCGCTCAAGCGTTCCATCAGCGGCCCTTGCAGCTAGCGCGATGCTGACTGCTTACGGCCCTTGCCGCACTCTCAGCCGGTGTCGGCCCGTAGCATTTCCTTTCTCGACCCCTTGTTGCATCTGCAAGAAGGGGTCGTTTTGCGTCTCGGGAACCAAATTGGCCGCAAAACAGTCCAATACATATACGAGGAAAATACCTGCGTAATTGTTCGGATTCTGCAAGCATACTTGCAGCTTCAAGGGGGACTATTTATGGCTTTAATACTTTCCACAGCTGTTGTTGCGGCATTATCGAAGATGCAACATTCTGTGGCCAAACAACACGAGACGCTGCGCAGCTTCCAGCCGCAAGTGCTCGACAATGATGCTTTGGGGAACAAGTTTTCTGCACAACTTGACCAGATTCGTCAGGCCTATCTCAAGCTTTATGATCGTCGTTTGAATACCCATTATCGTGCCGATGTGGTGTTGCAGCAGGCTGTAAAAGATGTCAAGACATTCATCGCAACGAATGAAGATATTGCAATGGATCTGGGGAGATTGTGATGAAATATGCTCTTGATCTGCTGTTATTAGCAGCTACAACACTGTCATCGGCCTCCAATGGGCAATATAGCACTCCGGATGTCTCGGACGTGGCAGGTGAATTTGGAGTCGATGAAAAATTTGAACCAGAAGCCTTGGTGACAACTGCAAATCAGGTAGCGTCGAAAAGCAAAGGCAAGGGGTTTTGGTCAAAACTTAGCGAATTTGTGCTTGATGCGTTAAAAGATGTTGCGGCTGGGATGATTGGAGAAAAGCTCACGGAAATGCTTTTCGACGCGTCTAGCAGTGATGATGATGCGCTGGAAGTTGAACAGCATTCCCAGGATTCGGCTTGTGCGTTGCGGGAAATTCATACGCAATCATCGCAGGTGGCGTGTGATATTGCACAACAGGTGGCCAGTAGCATTGATGAAATTGTGCAAGTGATGGCTCACATTGATGAGCGGGAGTATCCAGACGACTTTCGGATGTGTGTGGCGCAAGGCGAGAGGGTTATTACAAGTGCGTTGTCACAGTTGCAGAATATTTGTACGCAGCGTGAAAAATTGATTATGAAGTGTCTCTTAGTGCTGTTGGAACTGCTAGAGGCTTTGCAATCTAAAGAATTGGCGACACTGCCAGCAGCGTGTAGCCCTGATGGACATACTGGGACGAGTCAGGAATCTTTGGCGCTTGGGGCAAGTCGTGGCGGAGGAAGCCACAGCGGCGTAGGCAACAATGGCGTAGGCAACAGCGGAGGAGGAGGCACAGGCCAGGGTGCACTGGCGATGGCACCAACGCAGGCAGCAGGTACTTCGATGAAAGTTACTGGGAGTAGCCAATATATGCCAGCTCAAGCAGCTGATCAACTACCAGCTGCGACACATGCTCAGGGAAGCTTCCCAGCGCCTGGCAAACCACCAGTTCGCGCAGGCGGCGGTGGTAGCGGCGGCAGCGCCGGTCGTACAGGTAGCACAAGTAGCACACCAAAGTTCGCGCCGAGTGGCAAGGGCTTGACGCCAAGCGGAGGAAGACACGCAGCAGGATCGTGTGTTGGCGCAGGAAACTCTGACGCAGAGAAACAGCTGCCACCTGAGCGAATATCGCGACCGAATCTGCCTGGTGTTCCAAAGTGGAAAGAATCTGGGATAAGCGATCCGACGAAGGCGCACATATCGCATGAGCCGAATGCGTCTGAGAATTGCTCGAAGCCAGATCATGCTGGATCGAACAAGACCAGCGGACAGGCGTCGTCAAGCGCGCAAACTGAAAATTGTGCCACCGAATCTGAAGTCGCCAAGAAGGAAAACGCAGGTGAGCAACCAAATCCTGAACATGGTTGCGAAGAAACTCACAAGGCTGATACTGATAAAGCCAAAGATGAACGCAAGTGCGATACCAGCGACGATAAGCTTGACGACGCCGCAGGTGGGCACACGGGATCTAGTGGAGCATCGAAATGTGATTTTTCCTGGAAGACAGTCCTTGAAATTGTCAAGCACGTGCATCAAAGCGTGGCCTCGATCCAGGCAATTGTCGAAGGCGTGGGGGTAATTGTCAAGCATTTAGAGCATGGCTGGAATCAACTTGTTCAGATTGCGCAACAACACATTCATGCGATAGTACCTGGTCAGATCCCGTTGCCACCCGCGGTCGTGCCAGCGGCATCACATGAGTTGCCGCCTGCACCACACGATCTGTCATCGACATCATCGGCATGCTCTACGCAGCCGACGCAAGCGCCTGTCGCACATCATTCGCCACCGCTTCATAACGGTGGCACACATAGCCCAGCAGCAGGGCATGCACCAGCGCCTGTAGCTGCGCCTGCGATGGGAGTGCGGAAAACTAGTGCGCCTGCGCCTGCTCCTGCACCGATGCAGTTGCATCATGCACCGCCATTGATTCAACAGCGTTCGCATGTCACACAATGTGTTCCAGCAGCTCAAACGGCACCTGGGCAGGCATCTGGAGCTTCGCATGCGATGTCGAATTCATCAAGTGTACTTCCACTGAAACTGCGAAAGGCTGGACAATGGCGTTAGCGTATGAACAATTTTTAGCGGAGATGCGCAGCAATTCGCAGCGCACTCTGGAGGAATTTCAAAAAGTAGTGCAAGAGGTCAAACGACATATGCAACGCATGGAACAACAACATGGCATTCGCACTGCACAACGTGGGTCACGAGCAGCGCCGATCCAAGTGGCGACGATACCTACCGCACCGTCAAAATGCAGCATTTTGCAACAAGTGAAGCTGTAATGAAGGTGCATCGAATCGCCAGCAGATCTTGTTGGAGAGATAGCTCAACGATCGCTGGCGAGCATAGATGTGGCTGAACACTGAGTGTGGCTGATGGTCAGACGCGACCAGGCGCGACCGAACCCGACCGAACGCGAGACGTGATTAAACGTCGCTCCTAGCTGTTTGTGGAAGATTATTTCATCTCGGCAATCTTGTTGGCTAACGCGCGTTCTACTCCGGTATTCCTACCAGCATTCGCAACCGTCACCAGCACATTCATACATGCACGAGACGGTGGCGTGCATTGGTAAAGTGCACTTCTACATACAGCACCACGATCACCTCCAACCGCAGTGCCGCATTGGCACTCGAGTGCCGGTGATCGTGGCGTCGTCAAGCGTTAGGACATTTCCGGATGTGCTTTTTTCTGCAAAGCAACGCCGCTAAAACTCTGCAGTATCTTGGCCTCAGCATCGGGATCAGTAAAACCGCTGAGTTTGCGATTATTCTCCAAGGTCGCCAGCAAATAGCCAGTGATCAAGCCGCGAATATCTTCTCGACGATGAGCAGCTTTACCCAAATTGGAAAATAGCTTGAATGTGGTCTTTTCGGCAAGATCATCGTGGCTGACACCTTTCAGCTCGCGGTACACAGCTTGACCTTTCCACACATGGGCAAGCAACGGTGCGCTACCGTAATCGAAAATTGGGAAGGTATCGGAACCAATAACCATTGCTGGAACAGTCAATTTCATGGCAACGTGTTCAGCGGAAGGTGAGACCTTTGATGGGAAAGCGGCGACGATGGCTTGGAGCTGATCGCCGCGTCCAAGCGCACTTAATACCGCGCAACCTGCACCCATGCCATGTCCGACGATGCCGAGTTTGCTTGGGGAAACTGAAATTTTGCCAGCTCCTAGGCGCACGCCGGTTAATATTTGTAAAGAGGTTTCGATATCTGAAGCAAAACCTCGATGATTTGCTTCAATACCGCGCTCGGTATTGGGTGCTGCAACAACAATGCCCCAGCTGGCTAAGTGACGCAATGTGGCATGATATGCCTTAATGTCTGTGCGCCAGTCATGGGCAAACACGACTGCTGGGAGCGCTTTGCCTTCAGCAGGGGTATACACTTTTCCGGTCAGACCTGCATAATCGAGATCTCCGATGAGCACTCGGTGCGGTCCACGTTTTGCATACTTGGAAATTTGCTTAGAGATATTATCAGCCACGCCTATAAGCGTAGTCGAAAAAGTATCGCGACAGAGAGTCCAGTGGCAAAGAAGTTTGCGATAATTAAGCGGCACTGCTCACAATTTGTGTCATTAGTGGCACAATGTGGGATATGGATTTGCTCGAAATGGTGGTCGATCTTCATGCGATTGCTACAAATACTGAACACGTTGCCCGTAGCATTGCGCCAGCCAAACTCATGGCGGTGGTGAAAGCCAATGGCTATAATCATGGCGCTGTGCAAGTGGCAACAACCATGCTGGAACATGGAGCAGCAGCGTTAGGAGTTGCCACCTTAGCAGAAGCCTTTGAGCTTCGTGAGGCTGGGATTCAAGCCGATATTTTGTGCTGGATCTGGTCACCTGAGCAAGATTTTGCTCAAGCGTTGGCGTCCCGGATTGATCTTGCGATTGTCAGTGTTGCACATGCAACCGCTCTTGCCACCTATCTGCACGAGCATCCGCAGGTACAAGCACGAGGTGTGATTAAAGTTGAGACAGGCTTGCATCGCTCTGGTGTGTCTTGGGAAGACTTTTCGCAGGTGTGTACCATCTTGGCCGATCTTGAAAACTTTGAAGTTACCGGTTTGATGTCGCACTTTGCCTGTGCTGATGATCTCACAGATTCTACTACTGACCTGCAAGGAGCTGAATTCACGCGCTTCATTTCCGCTGCACGAGAAGCTGGGTTGGCAGTACCGCAGAATCATATTGCCAATTCTGCTGCGGGAATGAGCCGGCCTGAATATCGCCATGAAATGGTCCGCGCTGGTATTACGCTCTATGGCTATGAACCAATCGGAGGACACACCTTTGGGTTTATTCCGGCCATCTCGTGGCGTTCCACGGTGCTCGTCGTCAAGCGTGTGCAAAAGGGCGAAGGAGTCAGCTATTCCTTTACCTGGCGAGCACCAGAAGATGGGATGTATGCGGTCATCCCGGTTGGATATGCCGATGGTTTGTCGCGCGCGACGCAAGGCCATTTGGAGGTCACGATTGATGGGCAGCGATATCCGCAGGTTGGGCGGGTTTGCATGGATCAAATTGTGGTGTGGCTTGGCGCAAATCCGCATCAGGTGAGCGCTGGAATGCCAGTGGTGATTTTTGGGCAGGGTGGCCAAAGTGTCGCTGAGCTTGCACAACGAATGGGAATCATTCATTATGAGCTGGTGTGTCGTCCAGCTGGGCGCACAGTTCGCCGCTATGTAGAACGCCATTAATAAGGAGTGAATCCGGTTATGCAATCTTCCTTTCCTGCCACTGGTAGCCTGCGTCTTGAAACTGCGGCAGATACGCAAACATTTGCCGCGTCGTTAGGGGCTGCGTTAGAAGCTGGTGACGTGGTGATTTTGGACGGCCCGTTAGGTGCTGGTAAAACCACGTTTACGCAAGGGTTGGCGCAAGGTATGCAGGTCAAAGGCCGTGTCACGAGCCCAACGTTTGTAATTGCGCGCGAGCATCGTTCCTTAATAGGCGGCCCGACGCTTATCCACGTTGATGCTTACCGACTCTTAGGCGAAGACAACGATCCCAGCCAGGCAATGGGTGCACTTGATTCCCTCGACCTGGATACCGAGCTTGAAGACGCTGTTGTGGTAGCCGAGTGGGGTGGTGGCTTAGTAGAAGCCATTGCCGATACGTACCTTACGATCCACTTTGACCGCGAAACTGCAGTGCAGGCCGACCCGACTTCCGAAGCACGAATTATTTCCTGGCAGTGGGTTACTGCCACCGATGCTTGACGACGCTGTCTTGTCCACCGCATTGCAATAGGGGTGAGCAATGCAGGTGGTGTGCAAGCGTTGATGTTCGGGCGTTGGTGCGAGCGCCAGTCAGCTACGCACGTGCCTGGATTTGGTAGTGAATTGCAGGAACTTGGCGCAACAAGCGTAGAATGACAGGGTTATTAGTGTTCGTTGTATAGAAGTCACGCATTGTGCGTACTTGTGTGCGCACGATTGTATTTTGGAGAATCATGGAATTGACAGCACGTGGCCGCGGCATCATTGCAGTAGGCGTTACCGCAATGATCGCATTTGTCGCAATTATGGTCGTCAGCAGCATGACTGCCCGTCCACTGACAACCACTGGATCATTAGAACGTTTCTTACACGCGGCATCCCAGCAGCATCGTAAGGTTGTGGGTGTTTCCTGGCAAGAACTCTATGGTGATCAATTTGCGCGAAGCCTCGTTGTTTGCCCAGGTGCAACTAAAGACATGCTGATCGAAAACCTAGCGCTCGAACCAAAGCATGTTGCAGAACTGCCAAGCGGTGAAATTCCAGAAGGTGAAAACTACTTGATGTCTTTCGCTTTGGAACAGTCTGGCCAAAACATCACCATTACGGAAGTTAAGACCCAGCGTTTCGACCAATCAGTGATCGACCTATGTTCTCAGCCTGCCCCAGTCCGCTTTGTAGAGCCAGTAGGTTGGCTAGTGCAAAATGAGGAAACACACAGCTGGATGCTGGCAAACTAGATCGTTTGCGCGCGAGGTGCGCTTGGCACCTGGCCCGATGCTTACCGTCCCGGCACCCGGCAAGGAAGCCCCGCCCCCGGCCCTAGCTCAGAAGCCAGCGATCGGCTTGCTTAATTACAACGGCTGGCGGCAGAAACTCCGCAACGTGGTGCGTTGTGAAGAATTGGCACTTGGAATATTCGTAGCAGGTATATTCCAAGTGCCTTTTGTGTGTTTATTCTTTGCCGACTACCCTTAAACACCGTGCTCATTCTCACCATTGATACCGCAACACCGGAGTTAGTCGTCGGCATTGTCCGTCACGATCCAACGAACGTAAAAGCCTCAGTCACGCTGGCCGAAACAATTGTGCGCAATGCACGCGCGCATAATGAGGTCTTGGTGCCAACCGTGCAGGAGCTTTTGGCTACGCTGAAGCTCGAATTTGCTGATTTAGCAGCAATCGTTGTCGGTTGCGGTCCAGGTCCTTTCACTGGCCTGCGCGTGGGCATGGCAACTGCCGCTGCGTTTGGCGACGCACTCGGCATCCCCGTCTATGGGGTAGCAACACACGACGCGATCGCCTACGAAATTGCAACCACCACCAATATGGTAAGCGACAAGATGATTGTTGCAACCGATGCGCGTCGCAAAGAAATTTATTGGTCGTCCTACGAGCACGGCGTTCTCACACGTGGACCTGAAGTTTGCGCGCCGGGCAAACTCGGCGAGCCAGGTGAGGCATCGGATCACGGCTTAACCGACGTATCCTGCGTAAACATCCCAGATGCGCTGCACGAGAAATTGCCTGCAACCCTTGCCGACGTGCCGCATGTATCAGTTAGCCCAAGCGCAATTTCCTTAATAGCGGTGGCGGATTTCTCCCAGCAGCCAGGCCCTCTCGAACCCCTTTACTTACGACGCCCGGACGCCAAGGAACCCAAGCCTCAACCACAAAGCTCGGCCATCCCAGCGCCGCCAACAACTGTCACACACAATGTTTAAGCTGGTTGAATTAGGCAACGATGCCGCTGATCGTTTGGCGCAGCTAGAACAACTCCTTTTTATTGGGGAAAATCCTTGGACACGGCAAGATTTTCTCGCGGAGTTCTCCCAGCCACATACGGTGTATCTCGGCGTAGTGGATCAGGCTGCGGATCCGACAGTGATTATCGGCTACGTCGGCATTGCAACGATGGGGCCAGCTGGTGCTGAAGAAATGGAAATCCATACCATTGGGGTTGATCCGGCCTACCAGCGACGCGGCGTTGCAACCTTGCTGATGGATGAAATTACCCAGCGAGCCGATTTCCTTAATGGGCCGATCTTTTTGGAAGTCCGCCACGACAACACCCCCGCAATTTCCCTCTACCAACGCTACGGCTTCGTACAGATCGGCCTGCGCCGAAATTACTATCAGCCCAGTGGCGCTGATGCCTATACAATGATTCGACAAAGAAAGAGTGAACAATAAGATGATCGTGCTCGGGATTGAATCCTCTTGTGACGAAACCGGTGTCGGCATCATCCGCCTGCACGAAGACGGCAGCATGGAAGTCCTTGCTGATAGCGTCGCTTCCTCAATGGAGCAGCATGCCCGCTTTGGTGGCGTGGTTCCAGAGATTGCATCGCGCGCGCATTTAGAGGCGATGCAGCCGGTGATGCAGCAGGCGTTAGCCCAGGCCGGTATTCAGAAACCTGACGTTGTGGTTGCAACTGTTGGCCCTGGTCTTGCAGGCGCGTTGTTGGTGGGTGCTTCGGCGGCGAAGGCATATGCTGCCGCTTGGGGAGTGCCATTTTATGGTGTGAATCATCTAGGCGGACATGTGGCAGTCGCGAACCTCGAAGGCGAGTCGTTGCCGCATTCGGTGGCGTTGCTGGTGTCTGGCGGGCATACGCAGCTGCTGGAGGTCGACGCGGTTGGCAAGCCGATGCGCGAGCTTGGCTCCACCCTTGATGATGCAGCAGGCGAGGCATATGACAAAGTCTCGCGCCTATTGGGCTTGGGGTATCCAGGTGGTCCGGTGATCGATAAGTTGGCACAGCTTGGTGATAAGAAGGCGATTCGTTTTCCGCGCGCATTAAGCAAAGCGGAAGATTTACGCGGCCCGCACTGTCACGATTTTAGTTTTTCTGGTTTGAAAACCGCCGTTGCGCGTTATGTGGAGCAAGCCGAGCGCGAACAAAGAGTCATTTCGCTCGAGGACGTGTGCGCTTCGTTCCAGGAGGCGGTTTGCGATGTGCTCACGGCAAAGGCAGTGCGCGCCTGCCAGGACACCGGCGCAAAGGTACTGCTGCTAGGCGGTGGCGTGGCTGCAAATTCACGATTGCGCGAGCTTGCTTCACGACGCTGTACGTCAGCCGGCATTGAGCTACGCGTGCCAAGTTTCAAACTTTGCACGGACAACGGCGTGATGATTGCCGCCTTAGGGTGTCAATTAATCCATGAAGGTGCAAAGCCTTCTGGTTTTGCGGTGGGAACGGATTCTTCTTTGGAAGTAGAGATTCCCCTGGTGAGCGCGTCGATAAGCTCTTAATAGCAATGCGTGCAGGATTGTTGTGTTCGCTAATAGCGTTGAAGCTTGAGGCTGGCACAACACGCGGGTAAAGTGCCTAACGACGGTTTCTGTAACCCGTTATTATGTAATCTAGTGCACAGTAAACGAGCAATTCTTTAGAAGGAGATTCTCATGGCCGTGAATATCAAGCCACTTGAAGACCGTATTCTCATCCAGATTAAGGAAGCAGAGACCACGACTGCATCCGGTCTTGTTATTCCAGACTCTGCGAAAGAGAAGCCACAAGAGGGCGTTGTTGTAGCTGCAGGTCCAGGTCGTCTCGATGGTGCCGATCGCGTACCAATGGACATTAAGGTTGGCGACACCGTTGTATTCTCCAAGTACGGCGGAACCGAACTGAAGTACAACGGCGAAGAGTACTTGCTGCTCAACTCCCGCGACGTACTTGCAATCATCGAAAACTAAAGGTCAAGGACACTTATGTCAAAGCTGATCGCATTTGATCAAGAAGCACGCGAGGGAATTCTCAAAGGCATCGACGCGCTTGCCGACGCCGTGAAGGTCACCCTCGGCCCACGTGGCCGCAACGTGGTGCTCGACAAGGCATTTGGATCTCCAACTGTCACCAATGACGGCGTGACCATTGCGCGCGACATCGATCTGGCTGACCCATTCGAGAACCTCGGTGCGCAGCTGGTGAAGTCCGTAGCGGTAAAGACCAACGATCTTGCTGGTGATGGAACGACGACGGCGACCCTGCTAGCCCAAGCCCTTATTAAGGAAGGTTTGCGCAACGTAGCAGCAGGCGCGAACCCAATTGAGCTTAACCGCGGTATTGCCAAGGGTGCTGAATTAGTGGTTGCAAAGCTGAAGGAGCGTGCAACAGACGTTGCATCAGCTGCTGATATTGCGAATGTGGCAACGGTTTCCTCGCGTGATAGCGAAGTCGGCGACATGGTTGCTGCAGCGATGGAAAAAGTTGGCAAAGACGGTGTGCTGTCTGTTGAAGAATCCCAGTCAATTCAGACCACCTTGGATGTTACCGAAGGTGTTTCGTTTGAAAAGGGCTTCCTCTCGCCATATTTCATCACTGACCTGGATTCACAAAAGGCCGTATTAGAAGACACGTTGGTGCTGCTGGTACGGAATAAGATTTCTTCTTTGCCAGAGTTTTTGCCACTGCTGGAAAAAGTTGTTGAAGCTTCCAAGCCAGTGCTGATCATTGCAGAAGACGTTGAAGGCGAGCCACTGCAGGCATTGGTTGTCAACTCTATCCGCAAGATTTTGCACGCTGTGGCTGTCAAGGCTCCGTACTTTGGTGAGCGTCGTAAAGCGTTTATGGATGACCTTGCAGTGGTCACCGGTGCTACTGTGATTGATCCTGAAGTGGGCGTGACGATGGCAGAAGCCGGCATGGAAGTCTTTGGCTCCGCGCGCCGGGTAACTGTAACCAAGGACGAGACCATTATCGTTGATGGCGCTGGTAGCCAAGAGGATCTTGAGCAGCGTCGCGAGCATATTCGCCGCGAAATTGCGACGACGGATTCCGCATGGGACCGCGAGAAGGCAGAAGAGCGCCTGGCGAAATTGTCTGGTGGCGTGGCCGTTATTAAGGTCGGCGCGGCAACGGAAACGGAAGTTTCTGAGCGCAAGCTTCGCGTTGAAGACGCAATTAACGCCGCACGTGCTGCAGCGCAAGAAGGCGTGATTGCAGGTGGCGGCTCGGTGCTGGTACAGATCGCAGCTGAACTGCAAGAATATGCCAATGAGTTTGAAGGCGATGCCAAGGTAGGCGTGATCGCACTTGCTCGTGCATTGCGTAAGCCAGCATATTGGATTGCTGATAACGCTGGTCTGGATGGCGCAATTGTTGTGGCGCGCATTACAGAACTTGGCAATGGTGAAGGCTTTAATGCTGCGACCTTGGAATACGGCAATTTGTTGGAACAAGGCATCATTGATCCAGTCAAGGTGACGCACTCAGCTGTTGTGAACGCAACTTCGGTGGCACGTATGGTTCTGACAACTGAAGCATCGGTTGTGGAAAAGCCAGCTGCTCCGGCAGCTCCTGCTCGAGGACATCAGCACTAACTCAGCACTAATAGTGTTGCTACGGGCACGGCATGTGGTACTCAAAGACCGGAAGGTGTGCCTGTAGCTTCGAGCTTATGCCTGCGATTTGCAGATAATGCCTGTAATTTGTAGGTTGTGCAGTTTCTTCCAAAGCCCTCGCTGACAAACATGTTCCTGATACAAGGTTTGCCAGTGAGGGTTTTGGCATCGCGGCAGCCGAAAACGGTAGCAGTCGACTGCAATTATGTTCTAGGAGTGGAGTTTTAGAACATTGATGAATAACAGGGTTTGGGACTCGAACGAATATGCGCCTCCTTTACATCTGTACAAGCGATATGACTGCTTCGTTGGTCTCAGGGCCTAATGAGGCTCAGTGATCTGCGGCCGCTGCTTGCGAATGCGGCGCCTCGGAGCATTCGGATTGAGCGCGCGCCGTTTCGAGATTGGCGCTGCAGTGCTATGTTCGGGCGACTCCGCTGGCTGTGGGCACATTTCTGCAGTTCGCGCGCTGGACTCTGCCATTCGCGCGCTGGACTCTGCCGGCTGCGGCGGGCTTGGCGTGGGTTTCTCCGGCTGTGGGACTTGCGGTTTCGGGTCTCCTGATTCCCGATCACCTGGTTGCGGCTGCTGAGGTTTCCGACGCGGTGATGGCAAGAAATCATATTCCATCAGCTCTTGATCGAGGAGATCCGGTTCGATGAAGATGAGATCATCGCTCTCGAGTTCGTCGACCTCGAGGTTCGCACCCGATTGTTGTGCTTGCGCTGCTCGTTCTTGAGCTGCTTGTGCCCGTGCAGCTCGTTGTTGCGCACGGGCTTGCGCGCGAAGTTTGTCGGCTTCTTGAGTGATTCTCCAACGCTCCAGGCAGAGTTCATCTGCCTGGCTCGGTTGATACTTGCGTCGACTCGGCCGACACGATGATCGCGTTGTGCCGGTAGTACCAGTTTCCTTGGCTTGCATAGCGCCAGTGCTCTCGGCAGCGCATGCAGCAGCACCATTGGCATCAACCGCACGAGCCGAGGTAGCATCTGCGGCGTCGATAAGCTCACTTTTGAGCTCATTTGCCTGCTTAGTTTTGGCTTGCTGTTCCGCTTCTACGCGAGCTGCACGCTGGCGAATACGCAGGCGGTAGAGGTACTTTGTGCGTTCGGTTTCAGTCATGCCGCCCCAAATCCCGTAAGGTTCACGATAGATCAGTGCATGCTTGCGGCACTCACGAAGCACTGGACACTGTCGGCAGATGGATTTTGCGCGAAGTTCTCGAATGCGACGAGTCCGTCCACGCTCATCGTCTGGATGGAAAAAATTGTCAATATGGTCATTACGGCAAGCTGCTTGCTTTTGCCAGCTAAAATCGGCTGGTTCTTGCGGATATTCCAGTATTGCCATGTAAATATTTCCTCTCTTGAACTCGAGTGACCAATGTTGCACGGGGGAGCGGCGGTGCGCAATCATCCATTGGCCGGTTATGATCGCGTGCGCTGAGTTGCGTGTGGTTGCGTGTGGTTTTGCCTGCGAGAACGCCTTTGCGGAGTATTGCAAATGTGCTCTCTATTGTTATTAGACTTTTTTCAGCACTTTTTGGTTCCCAAAAACGGAAAATGAATTATATTCGCGATGCGTAATCCCATTGCTAGAGGGTATGCACACGAAAAATGCTCAATTATTGATAATTATTTTCATGGAAAGTGTGTTGTTTCCTGCATCGTTTTCGCATAAAAATTATTTCCCCGGTGTCACGTGATCGCACCCGTGAAATGATGCCAACTATCCACGCGCCACGTGCTTGACGACGCCTTGCTGTAACCTCGCGCAACAAATCTGTTTGCTATGGTTAAATTCCACGGCAGCGAGCTTCTGGGTGTTTGGCGCATCATCCTAGGCGTCGATTTTCTTAATAGGAAGTTCCTAAGTTCTGCAAGCAACGGTAGGATAATTCATGTTGCTTACAACCTGTAGGCCACCGTCGGTCTGCAAAGAGTCCGGCGTTGAGTTGAAGATGAAGCGTATGCTGAGTTCGGGACTGATTCCGACCTGAACCTAACTGTGAAATTGGTTTCGACCAATCTTGTTCGTGAAATTGCACCCGCACCGATTCAGATGAAAGTTGAAATGCATGGGAGATACTGAGCAGCAACTGGCACAGCTTGTGCCACGCGCCAGCGATGGTGATCACCGTGCGCTGCAGCGTGTGATTGCGATTATTCATCCGATTGTGTTGCGGTATGTGCGTTCGCGCATCTCGGGAGGGCGACATCCAACGCCTGAAGACGTGACCCAAGAGATCTGTTTTGCGGTGGCCCATTCGATTGGCAATTTTGTTGATCGCGGCAAACCGTTTATGGCGTTTGTGTATGGCATTGCTTCGAATAAAGTAGCCGATGCCCATCGGGCTTACGCTAGGGATTATTCGAACCCGACTGATGAGATTCCGGACAGTCCAGTCGAGCATGAATCACCAGAGGCATTAGCGCTGGTAGCGGCAGGAAGTAACAGAGCGCGCCAACTTCTCGATCTATTAAGTGATAAGGCTCGCGAGATTCTCATTTTGAGAGTGTTTGTTGGCTTATCTGCTGAAGAAACAGCAGAGATCATTGGTAGTACTCCTGGCGCAATCCGTGTCGCACAGCATCGCGCGCTTGCGACGTTGCGTCAGGCAGTTGAACAGGAGAGTGAATACGATGGCTAATCGGTATCGCGAATCCGGACGTCCGGACGTCGCAAATGAGCAACTTTCCCAGATGCTTGACGACGACGCCTTCCTCACTGATCTCTCATTAGGTATTGATACTACTGACGGCCACGACCCATTGGCTGAGATGCTCTTGGCCTTGCGAGAAGAAGTTTCCGCCAAAGCACCATTGCCACCGACTCTTGCCGAACTTGGCATTGCACCTAGTGACAACAATGCTCCAGCCCATGATGGTGCTGCTGATGATATGGCGCCAGTGGTGTCGCTTCGTTCGCGCCGTCCAATTATTGGCCGTTTTGCTTCGGGCTTAATAGGAGCAGCCGCTGCCACCTTAGCGATTGCTGGTGGTGGTGCGTTTGTCAGTGGTGCTGATCCAGATAGTCCACTGTATGCCGTGCGTCAAGCATTGTTCTCACGGCCGGAAAACAGTGATAACGCCACTGTTGTGGAATTAGCAACCACACTCGAGCAGCTGAATACGCACACCCGTAGTGGCGATGTTGCAGTTACACAGCAGTTGTTGCAGCAGGCACAGCGATTGGTTGGCAAGCTGCACGAAGCCCCAACACAACAAAAGCCACAAAAAATTGTAGTGCCGACCACTGTCACCGTGACCCAAACACAAGCACCAGAAACCGTGGTGTCTACCGTAACGGTTACGCCAGAACCACGTGTGACAACAGTGGCGGTACCGGTAGCTCCTGCGCAAACACCGGCAGTGCAAACACCGGCAGCGCAAACACCGGCAGCGCAAACACCGTCGTCTTCATCACCAGTGCAAACACCGGCAGCACAGCCACAGCCAGCGCGGAATCAAGCTGAGCAACCATCAGCGGCAACTGATGAAGCGCCGCTGCGGGTGCCGGAAGAATTTAGAAACCAGTAATTTCTGTAGTCGAAGAAAGTTTTACTCAGAAATATCGGGAGAAGTATCGGCGTGGGCGTCGGTAAAGCCTGCGAGATAACCTTCGCAATAGTCCCATGGCATATAAGCATCTGGGTCGGGATCTACGCTCGGTTCGTGGACCGGTGCGAGTTCGCCTGCTAAAGCAGAATGCAGATTATCCTCATAGATTTCCCACGTGCAATAGTGTTCGTTATCGCAGTCTTCGCAGAAGTACGTGAACCCAACGATACCGCGTTTCTTTAATAAGGATTTTAAGAAGTCAACCTTCTCAAGTTCTTGTAGTACTCCGAGATACTCCATCGCATTGAGCGTCGGCGCGGATTCTTCTTCGGGTTCAAACAAAGTCGCAGGATCGTTGGGATCTTCTGCAAATGGATCAGGCGGTAACATTGAATGATGACTCACACTTTTAACCCTAGGCGGTGAAGTGTTAAAAGAGCAAGGATGACCAAACTACGAAACACCATTGTGTCCTAAAATTCGTGCCGAAAAATTTTTGTGGCGGCACGATTTCCTTAATAGGTGGGCTGGTTTTGGCGAACTAGGTGTGTTGAGAATGCGGCTGTGGCGCATGGCGTCGTCAAGCAAAAAAGTGGCCTAGAGCCCACAAATTCCCTAACCTTGCGTTCAGGCGCTACTGTATTAAGCAACCTCGTGGTTTGTTTTGCTCCGGTATATGGCAAAACTTTCTACCATGGACGATTATGCTCACCCTTTTCCACAATAGTATTTCCCCAGGAGGACAATTCCCATGACTTCGCAGCGCGTTACCACCGGTGGCGATGATCCAAACAAGGTTTCACTTGTTGGTTTAACCTTTGATGATGTTCTTCTTATCCCAGATGCTTCAAATGTGATCCCTTCCCAGGTGACCACAACTACCCAGCTCACACGCAATATTACGTTAAATATTCCAATTATTTCTGCGGCGATGGATACCGTCACGGAGTCCCGAATGGCGATCGCTATGGCGCGCGAGGGTGGCATGGGTGTGCTGCACCGCAACCTTTCGATTGAGGATCAGGCAGCGCATGTTGAGATCGTCAAGCGTTCCGAATCTGGCATGGTGACCGACCCAGTGACCGCCACCCCAGAGATGACCCTTGCCGATGTCGACGCATTGTGCGCGAAGTATCGTATTTCTGGTTTGCCAGTTGTGGACGCTGAAGGCAAGCTCGTGGGCATTATCACCAACCGCGATATGCGCTTTGAGCGTGACTTTAGTCGTACCGTCGCCTCCGCCATGACCCCAATGCCGCTGCACGTGGCACCAGCCGGGGTTTCCAAGGAAGAAGCGCTGAACCTCCTGTCGACCTACAAGGTGGAAAAGCTCCCAATCGTTGATGCAGACGGCAAACTCACCGGCCTGATCACCGTCAAAGACTTCGTGAAAACCGAGCAGTATCCAAACGCCGCCAAAGACGGCTCCGGTCGACTCCTCGTTGGCGCTGGCATCGGCGTTGGCGAAGAATCCTTCCAACGCGCCGGCGCGCTTGTCGACGCAGGCGTGGACGTCTTAGTTGTGGACTCCGCTCACGCCCATTCCCGCGGCGTGCTCGAGATGGTCAGCCGGGTACAAAAAGAATTTGGCAGCACTGTCGATATTATTGGCGGCAACTTGGCAACCCGTGCGGCAGCCAAGGACATGATCGAAGCCGGCGCCGACGCCATTAAGGTCGGTATTGGACCAGGCTCGATCTGTACCACTCGCGTGGTGGCAGGTGTCGGTGCACCACAAATCACCGCAATTATGGAAGCCTCCGTACCAGCACATGCTGCAGGTGTGCCAATTATTGCTGATGGTGGCATGCAATTCTCTGGCGACATCGCCAAAGCCATCGCCGCCGGTGCAAACTCGGTTATGCTCGGCTCCATGCTGGCAGGTACCGCAGAAGCACCAGGCGATATTGTGGTCGTTGGTGGTAAGCAGTACAAGCGCTACCGCGGCATGGGTTCCATGGGTGCGATGCAAGGTCGCGGCTTAAGCGGTGAGAAGCGCTCCTTCTCCAAGGACCGCTACTTCCAAGCCGATGTCAAGAGCGAAGACAAGCTGGTTCCAGAAGGCATCGAAGGACAAGTGCCATTCCGCGGCAACCTTGATGCAATCACCCACCAGCTCGTCGGTGGACTGCGCGCCGCAATGGGCTACACCGGTTCGGCAAGCATTGCCGACCTGCAGAAAGCGCGCTTCGTGCAAATCACCTCTGCCGGTCTGCGTGAATCCCATCCGCACCACATCCAGCAGACGGTAGAAGCGCCGAATTACCGTTAAAGCGAGAAGGCAAAATAGGGGCGTTGTTGTGGGGAGCACAGCAACGCCCCTATTAAGGAAATTGGGGTACAGGAAAGCGTCGTAACGCTAGGTTTTCCTGGGTACACGAATCAAGTAGGATTAAACGGTAATATCCGCCGCAGCTTGATTGTGAAGGAACAACTATGCGCGATTATATTGACATTGGCATTGGCCGCGAAGCCCGCCGTACCTACCATCTACGGGACGTCAGCGTGCTGCCAGCGCGCCGCACCCGCTCATCCAAGGACGTCGACACTACTTGGCATATCGACGCATACACCTTTGACTTCCCAATCGTGACGGAACCAACCGACCCAATTGGCAGCCCAGACTTCATTATCGAAATGGGCAAGCAAGGCGGCCTCGGTGTTTTGAATGCGGAAGGTATTCTGGCGCGCCACGAAGACTACCAGGCTGCGATCGACACGCTTATTAAGGGTTGGGACGAAAACGAAGATGATTTGACGGAGCTGCAGAAATTGCATGCGGCGCCGATTCAAGAAGAATTGCTCGTCCGCCGTATTAAGGAAATCCGGGAATCGGGCGTGACCGTCGCAGTGCGCGTGTCGCCACAACGTGCTCGTGAGCTGGCCCCAATCGTGATTAAGGCCGGCGCAGAAATTCTGTTCATTCAGGGCACGATTATTTCCGCTGAGCACGTCGCAAGCAATGGCGAGCCACTGAACCTTAAAGAATTCATTTCTTCGTTGGAAGTTCCAGTTATCGTCGGTGGCGTATCCGACTACAGCACCGCGCTGCACATGATGCGTACCGGCGCCGCAGGCGTGATCGTTGGTTCCACCGTCGAAGATTACGGCCTGAGCTTAGGAATTAGCCCAGCAATGGCAACCGCAATTGCCGATGTTGCCGCAGCACGCCGCGACTACCTTGATGAAACCGGTGGCCGCTACGTTCACGTTTTAGCCGCAAGCGAAATGGACCACGCAGGTACCATGATCACCGCACTTGCATGTGGTGCCGATGCACTCATGATCGGCTCCCTGGCAGCCAATACCGCCGAAGCTCCAGGCAAAGGCTTCTACTGGCCATCAGTATTAGCGCATCCGAACTTCCCACGCGGCTCAGTTCAGCCACGCGACGCGTTTGCAGGCGAGGAACCTTGCGAGCTCCCATCGCTGCAAACTGTGCTGCATGGCAACGTGACCACAGTCAATTTCGGTACGCAAAACCTCGTCGGAGCTATTCGACGCGCCGTCGCGAAGTGCGGGTACAGTGACTTGAAGAGTTTTCAGAAGGTGGATCTTTCCGTCAGCATGTAACCATTAAGGAAATCCGCTTGGCATTGACTGTCAGGCGGATTTTTCTATGTCCAGGTTTAGACGGGATGGGGAGGGGTGGGTGTGACGGTGGCGGCGCGGCGCCGGGTTGCTGGCTGTCAACGAT
>NZ_JANUXR010000004.1 GCF_024834075.1 Corynebacterium sp. HS2168-gen11 | reverse complement strand
CTGGAGAACCAGCAACAGCACCATCTTTATCAGTAGACTTCTGCGTACGAGATGCATCATCACCATCACTTTGCAACGCATAAGTGACAGCATTATTCGCAATCTGAGTCACCGCACGAGCAGAGTTACCCCCCTTATAGTTTGGATCTCCAGGACGATTAGCTTGACGGTAATCAACATCCGTACCACTGACAGTTACGAAGTTCTCATGCTTTTTGATCACAGCAGGATCAATATCAGAACGAACCTTCGCAGTAATGGTATACACATCTTCCTCACCATTACCTAACACAACAGGAGGAGACATCAAAGTACCTGTGCCCTGATCAGCAGTAAGATACGTATGCAAGCCACCGCCTTGGCTATTCCTACGCTCGATACTATAGCCAGAAGCAACACGCTTAATTTCAAGAACCTGCTTGCCATCAATTTCACGTGCAGTTGCAGCAGTCGCATCTACAGCGTTTGCAGTTGCAGCATGGCCATATTCAGCCTTTGCTACTTTCACTGTTGAAAGATCAATAAAATCTGGAAGCTCATCTGCCACTACATAACCATGGCTTGGGCCAGTTGCCGAACCATTTTTAGTAACGGTCACCTTCCAAGAAATCGTCTCACCCAAACCAGCCACAGCAGGACCAGTCTTTGCAACACCTAAATCAGATGATGGAAATTCAATATCAAAACCGTGCGAAATATCTGGTGCAATTGGATCTTCACTAGAAATTTCAGCGCCACCTGGCCGTACTGCTGGATCTTGATAAACATAGACCGCAGGAATCAGCTCAATTTCCATGGTGCTCACAGCACCCGAAATACTTACACCGCCACCAATGGTGCCTAGCTTGGCAGTCTCTTCAGCATCACCATTTACCGAGACAATGCTGTCACGCTTACGACGAATCTCTACACCTTTTTCAGTTTTATAAACTCCTAAACGTCCAGCGTCAAAAGAAGTATCAAAAGCACCGAATTCTCGGCCAGATGTGGATGCTGGAACACCGTCAATTGTATTCACACGGTATTCAAAAGTTGGTCGATAGCCTTGCTCACTAATGCGAGCTTGCGTGAGCTTCAGAGCAGGATTCCAAACCGGCTCAAGACTCTGTCCAGGGTTTGCTGGATCCGGATTAAAGACCACCTTTACAACAACGCGATTTTCATCGGTTATTTTGCAGTGTAAGATCTGACCACCGAGTGCCTGTTCAAATGCAATGCCTTCATCATTCCCGTCAGCCATGAAGCAATTTTTATAAGCTTTTGTGAATTCTGAGATCGCGCCTTTAGGATCTCCGGGCTTTGCATGCAGTGAAATTCCCGAGCCATCGCCGTCCTGAACGTCCGGCCTAAACTGCAGACCAGAATCTTTTTCACTTGCAACACTATGAAAAGCATAAATTTCATTTGGTTGTTGTAATTCAAGCGAGAAGTTCTTACCGGTATCTTTCAGTAAATCATACTGCTTCACAGGGCTAGTACCAGCAGTATCTACATTTGGATTTAAGATAAGTGGCCAACCAGTGACATTGGTTTCAGACTTTGGAGTACCCAGATCATATCGAGTATCCGCCCACTCAAAGTTCGCTTGATATGTCGAAAACCATTGGTGATTAACCGGAACAAGAGTACCATCGTCACGATTACCGGAGCCTTGATGCGGAGCTGTCTGCGCTTGAGCAACTGGCGTTACCACGCCAGACAGTAATGCCAATGCACTTGTAACAGCCACAGTCGGAGTGAATACGTACTTCACCCAATTATTCGTTTTTTTATGTTTCACGTTGGTGAATCTCCTCCAAAAGCGATATAGAAGCATGCCATGTATAACGTACATAACATAATAACGACAATGATAACCATTGCAAACTATATTATGCAATTACTTTTACGCGACCACACAGCAGTCCAGGCCAGTCACTAGATCAGTCAGTTCACCACCCTGCAGACTGTGGGACTTAAAACATTCCAACTTCACCACAACTGCATTAATCCAACTTTTACTATCGGCGCATTTATCTCTTAATACATAAGCAATACGAGCATTTTCACACACTCTTGCAATGCAATCACCGAGATAGCGTCGATAAGCAGTCTGCGCAAGGCTACATTTTCATTGCGCGCAATCATTACTCCGCCCCTAATGGTGCAAACGTAAATATACCTTCTCGAGTGTTTTAGTTTCCAAAACAAACATAGTTGCGCCATAATAAGGCAGTTACATATTCGCCCAATAACATGCAAAGGAACTCCCATGCACCACCCCACCGCACCCGTCGAGCCCATTTCGCTCGCCGAGGCCGACACCCGCAACTTCAGCTGGACCAGATTTGGCGTCATTATATTTCTGCTGCTCCCAATGGTGATTTCCGTGGTGTATATGTGGGCAATGTGGGACCCCACCAAAAATTTACGCAACGTCCCACTCGCGCTCGTCAATAACGACATCGGCGTCACCCGCGACGGCACCCTAGAGCGACATGGCGACAAAGTTGCCGAGGCCCTTTTAAGCAAACCGTATCTCGATTTCCACGAAGTAAGCGCCGCCGAAGCCACGCGCGGGCTTGCCGACGGCACCTATCTGTTCACCGTCACCCTCACCGAAGACTTCTCAACCAACCTCTTATCAGTCATGACCGACACCCCAACGGCGCCAGAAATTCAAATTGCGTACAATGATTTCAATGGTACCAATGGCTCAGTGCTCACAGGTGGGCTGGTTCCAAAACTCCAAGCGGCCATTAACGCATCTATCTCCGAAACATATGCCACCAAACTCATTGGAGGCATTCATGACCTCGGCGCAGGCCTCGACCGTGCCGCCACCGGATCTGCCAAGCTTGCCGAAGGCGCAGTGAAACTCAACGACGGCTTAATAAAAGGAAATGACGGCGCACAACAATTAGCAGCCGGTGCCAGCAAACTTGCCGACGGTACCGAGCAACTGGCCGCAGGCGCTGACAAACTCGTAGCCGGAACCGCGAAACTTGGCGATGGTGCGCAGCAGATTGATGCGGGCGTGGGGAAGCTTACTGATACCCTGATTCCCCTATTAAGGAAAGCACAAGATGCAACTCCGCAATTAAAGCAAGCCGTGGCGGCGCTCCAGAGTGTTGGTTTGCATACCGAAGCCACAAAACTTGCCGAGCTTGTAGACAAACTCGATGCCGAAAACCCGAACAATCAAGTTGCCCAGTTGCAAAAACTGAAGAACGGCACTGCCACCTTGGCGTATATGCTTGCTGATCCGACTTCGGAGTATCACGGCGGTGTGCTAAAGCTGCGCGATAACTTGCACAAAGCCGATGAGGGTGCTGACAAACTTGCAGCAGGTTCCTCGAAGCTAGCTGAAGGCACAGTGAAGCTGCAAGCTGGTTCGCAAAAGATTAGCGACGGCATTGCAGAACTGGCCGACAAACTCGAAACCGGTGCCGCCAGCGCGCCAAAGGCTGCTGATGTTGATGCCTCGGCTCATCAAGTCGCGTTGCCAGTGGCATTTCAGGAGCAAAACTCCAATCCAGTTCAAACCGTCATTGACGCTCAAGACCCAACCGTAAAGCAACTGTCCGGCGGCGCATCGATGCTGATCATTATGGTCTTTGGCTATCTCTTAATGGCAATGTCCGCAATTTTGATTCCTCACGTGTTTGGCACCGACCGTCGCACCGCATTTGTTGGCCCAACGCTGAAATCATTTGTGGGATTAAGCCTCATTGGCATGATGTTTTTAGCAATCCTGGCGGCGGTTTCTTATCGTGCGGGCTGGCAACCGGCGTCGATAAGCGCAGTTGCGTGGGTATTTGTGCTGATTGCGACCTCGGCAGCAGCGTGTAACCAGTTGCTGCGCGCGCTTTTTGGACGCTTTACCGGCGGCATTGCGATTTTGTCGCTGTTCGCGTTTGGCATGTTTTCCTTCGGCGGTGTGTGGCCACTTGCGACCGTGCCGCGCCCGTTCCAGCTGCTGCACCCATTTGGCCCGATGACATACGGACGCCAGGCGTTTATCAGCGCCACCGCAGGTGATATGACCAGCCAATATTTCGCCGCAATGAGCTACTTAACGACGCTGACGCTACTCCCGCTGGCGGTTACATTGCTCGTCCGCGCGCGAAGGGTCGCACGGTTGCGTGGATAATGCGGCTGAGGTGCCCCGGCGCCGACGCTGCGGCGGGCGGACGTGGGCGCGTCGATAAGTGTTTGGCGCGTAACACACCGCCACTATTGAGGAAACCCTCATGTTTTAGGGTATGCTCAACAATAAGTAAACCTACTTTACCGTAGGGATCCTTCTCACAAGAACAGGAATGAACATGTCGAAAGCCCTCGAAACCAAGGCCTGGCTGCAATATTACGGCGAATGGACCCCTCATACGCTCGATTACGGCGACACTACGCTTCTCGACGTTTATGACAACAATATCGCGCTGAATGCCGAAAAATCGGCGATCTACTTCTTCGGCCGCAGCATCACCTACGGCGAATTAGATAAACAGGTTCGAGCTGCTGCTTCTGGATTGCGTGCCCTTGGTGTTCGGGCAGGCGATCGCGTGGCTATTGTGTTGCCGAACTGTCCACAGCACGTTGCGGCATACTTCGCGGTGCTGAAACTCGGCGCAACCGTTGTCGAGCATAATCCGCTCTACACCGCCCACGAACTCGAAGCGCCATTTAATGACCACGGTGCGCGCGTGGCGATCGTGTGGGACAAGGCCTGCTCGACCCTTGAGAAGCTGCGTCGCACCACCCCGCTGGAGACCATTGTGTCTGTCAATATGATCGACGAGATGCCAAAGTTCCAGCAAGTATTATTGCGCCTGCCGATCCCAGCTATTGCGAAGAAACGCGAACAGCTGTCGGTTCCGGCGCCAAACACCATCCCTTGGGACATTCTGACCGGCCCAGCGCTTGGCGGCAACGGCGACGATATCACTTCCGAAATATCAGTCACACCAGATAATGTCGCGGTGATCCTTTACACCTCAGGCACCACGGGCTCACCAAAAGGCGCCCAGCTTACCCACCGCAACCTCTTCAGCAACCTCTTAATGGGCAAGGCCTGGACCCCAGGGCTTGGCGACCAAGAAGAACGCCTCCTCGCCGCACTCCCATTCTTCCACGCCTACGGCATCACCATCATTTTGAACCTCGCCACCTATATCGGCGGCGAACTGGTGATCCTCCCGGCGCCGCAGATCCCGCTGATTATGAAGATCATGAAAAAGCACACCCCGACCTGGATGCCGGGCGTGCCGACACTGTATCAGAAGATTGCGGAGAATGCCGAAGCGAACAACATCTCTATTAAGGGAATTCGAAACTCTTTCTCTGGCGCGGCCACCCTCCCAGTGCCGACTGTCGAACAGTGGGAAAATCTCACCGGCGGCATCTTGGTCGAAGGCTATGGACTCACCGAGACCTCGCCAATTCTGGTTGGTAACCCAATGACTCACAACCGCCGCCCAGGCTACGTTGGCATTCCATTCCCAGACACCGAAATTCGCATCGCCAACCCTGACAATCTCGACGAAACCATGCCAGACGGTATGGAAGGCGAAGTCCTTGCCCGCGGGCCACAAGTCTTCGCCGGCTACCTCAACAATCCAGAGGCCACCGCGGCGAGCTTCCACGGCGATTGGTATCGCACTGGGGATGTTGGGGTGATGGAGGAGGATGGGTTCATCCGCCTCGTCGCACGTATTAAGGAAGTTATCATCACCGGCGGCTTCAATGTGTACCCGGCCGAGGTGGAAGAAGTGCTCAGGCTTCACCCTGATGTCCTTGATTGTGCCGTCGTCGGCCTGCCGCGTGAGGACGGCTCGGAGAACGTCGTCGCAGCCCTCACCCTTGCCCCGGGTGCGGCGTTGGATCCAGAAGGATTGAAGATTTTCTGTCGCGAGCGGCTGACCCGATACAAGGTGCCGCGCACGTTCTATCACTTTGAGGAGCTGGCGCGCGACCCATTAGGGAAGATTCGCCGTCGCGAGGTCCAAGCCGACCTTATTAAGAAACTGAAGAAGTAAACCTTCTCAAGCCGCCCGTGAAACATTGGTTTTCATGGGCGGTTTTCGCATGTCAACACTTTTGGGTGTAGGCACGTCTCACCTATCCCACCAGCAACATTTCCTCTTGCGTCCTTAATAGGAGGGTGCGACAATGCCCTCATGTCCGACCTTTTCGCCACCATCGCCAGCGTCAACCGCAGCGGCGCCGCTTTAATTGCCGCCGTTCAGGCTTCGACGCTGACCAATGAGCAGCTGGCCGAATCTCTCGATTTGCCGTTCGCTCGTGTGTCGCTTATCCGCGCGCTGGCGAAGCGGCTCAGTCCGGAGCAGCTGCGCCTGGCGCGAAAGCATGCGTACAGTATTGATCGGTTGCAGGTGGTGTGTCAATTGCTCCACCGTATTAAGAACCCGAACGTTGATGCTAAAGGCTTGGTCACCAAAACACTGGTGGATTGCGCCGACATGACGCACACCCAGCTGCGCAGCCACATTCGTGAGCTTATCGAGTCGCTCAACGAGGGCTTCGTGCCGCCGCGCCGCTGGTACCTGCGCTTTTCGCACCGCCCCGACCATGATGGCATGAAGTACCTCATCGCCAAGCTGCCGGCAGCCCACGCGAATCGCCTGCAAACCACGCTCACGCCGCAGGCCACGAGCCTTCTCACCGCAAATCACGCCGGGAGTCATCAAGAAGCCCTGGCCAAAGCATTGCTCGCCCGCTGCCTTGACGACGCCGCCCCGATCAGCACCCTCGACACCACCGAAAATCCCGACAACCCGCTCGATCTTCGCCACCGGCCGTGCTTCCTGCTGCCATTTGGCGACACCACGCTGCTTGAGACCGGCGAGATTGTGAACAGCGATGGCAGCGTCGTCAAGCTTAGCGACGTGATCAATACCACCCTGGCCCCAACGGGCTTCGCCGTCACCTACTTTAACGACGCCAACGGCATCCCAACCCCGCGGCACATTTTCGACATCCAGCGCTTCGCCGACAGCCACCAGCGCTTTCTGACCATCATTAACCACCTGGTTTGCCAGCATCCCGATTGCGCGACGCCGGCCGTGCGGTGCGACATGCACCATATTAAGGCGCACAGCCAAAACGGGCTGACCACGCTGGACAACCTCGCGCCGCTGTGCCACAAGCACAATTTGGAAAATGATGATGACCCGAGGCGTCATAAAAACGGCCGTATTAAGAAAGATCCGCTTACAGGAGAAATTAGTCACATCGACTACAAGCATCGCGTGCGCCGCAACACGCACCCCAGCCAGCAGCATCTGCCGTTAAAGACCATGAAGCATCCGCACCCGGTTCACGAGCAGCACCCGCCGCCAGGGCAATAAGCCACGCAGCATAAAAGCTCCTAGCCGCGATTGGCTAGGAGCTCATTAGGCGTGCTCAGGCTACGCTTCCCCATTAGGCAACTCAGGCATCTTAATACCTACCCACACCGGTTCAGGCACTAATTCCACCCCAAACTTCTCAAACACACCGTCGCGAATTTGAGCAGCTAATGCCACAATGTCAGCAGCTGTTGCCGTACCACGATTCGTGAGCGCCAGGGTGTGCTTTGTGGACAAACTTGCCACTGCCCCATTAGGGAAACCTTTCGCAAATCCTGCACGGTCAATCAACCAGGCTGCAGAAAGTTTGCGCAATCCCTCGCCGACCTCATATTCAGGCATGGTGCGTGCCAGCTCAGGATCCATTTCCTGCACGATTTCTCGCACAAACGCAGCTTCCTTAATAGAGACGATCGGATTGGTGAAAAACGACCCCGCCGACCAACTGTCGTAATCAGCCTCGTCGTACACCATCCCTTTTGCTTTCCGCAGCCGCAAAACCTCATCACGCACCCGCGCTGCTTCTCGACGCGCCTGTGGTTCGTCTGCTTCAATCCCTAATGCTCTTGCAAGTTCACCAAAGCGAATCGGCTGCGAAAGTCCATCTTTGTTCAGCGCCATTTTCACAGCGAGCACAACCACACGATCTTGATACTTTAGGTTCGAGTGTCGATACCGTAAATCCAGGTGGGAGGCCGCAAGCCACGCGCGTTCGTCGGTGTCTCGGAAATATAACTCGACTTCGGTCAGGACATCTGCAATTTCAACACCATAGGCACCAACATTTTGCACTGGTGTTGCACCGACCGAACCCGGGATGCCGGACAAACACTCCAGTCCGCCAAAGCCCGCCTTAATAGAGAGGTCGACGAAGTCATCCCATACCGCCCCAGCTTCCGCGTATCCCACACCTGTCTCAAGATCAAGAACGATCTCGTCGAAGTCTAAGACCACCGCAATCATCGGCAGCTTCCCGTCAGCGACAACCAAGTTTGAGCCGCCACCAACGATTAAAACTTCAACCTGATGCTCGTCGCATTTCCTTAATACATCGATGCAGGCTTGCTTAGTGCGGCATCGCACCGTCGCTAATGGATGCCCGCCAACGTGCAGCGTGGTCAGTTCTGCTAGCGGCGTTGTCTCTATTTCAACTTCCTTAATAGAGTGGAGGGCGACGGACAGCCGCGGATCTAGGGTGTCAAAAAGCATACTCACCCTCTTCAGGGTAGTCTGTAATGCATGACTACGCGTAGTGAAAATTCTGTAAATATTTCGTTCCCAGCTTCCAAGGTCCATGAAGCTTTGACGAATGCTGACTATTGGGCCCATGTAGCTGCGACTTTGTCGCCTGAGCCTGGTGAGGTCCATCAGTTTACCGCTGTCGATGGCGGTGCTGAGGTTGTGTTGTACGAGGTGCTGCCGCTCGAGATTCTTCCTGAGGCTGTGCGTGCGATGATTTCGCAGGCGTTGAAGGTGAAGCGCGTCGTAAAGGTCGGTCCGCTGAATGGGAATGCGGCTTCTTTGTCGTACACCGCTGACGTCAAGGGCACCCCTGTCGATTTCAAGGGCGATATTGCGCTGCTTGGCGACGACGCCGCAACCACCCTCACCTATTCCAACGAAGTAAGCGTGAACATTCCATTCATGGGCCCAGCGATTGAGCCAAAGGTAGCAGAGGCTTTGTCCGAGTTGTTCGGCAATGAAGGCGCGCTTACCGACGCATGGATCACTGCCAACCTCTAATCTTTTCGAACATCGGATTGTTGCATGGCTTATCACGGGCATAATCAGCGCGCTGATTTCCGCAGCAACAAGCAAAAACCCATCGGGGTCATTACGCGCGGCACGACTGGTGTCAATCGGCTGCGAAAATGCGACCGATGGGTTTTTTATACCCCAACGCTGCACGCCACTTTACGACAACCAGGTGCACTCGCACTTGACGTCGGCTACGGTGCCAGCTACACCACCACCGTCGAGTGGGCGCGGTGGCTGCGCAAAATCAATCCCTCTATTAAGGTAACTGGGCTTGAAATTGATCCCGCCCGGGTGCTGCCGCCACGCGACGGTGTCACCTTCGAGCTCGGCGGATTCGAACTTTGCGGATACCGGCCGCAACTGGTTCGTGCGTTTAACGTGCTGCGGCAATACGACGTCGACCAAGTCCACGACGCCTGGACTACCGTCTGCACGCGACTCGCTGATGACGGCATGTTCATCGAAGGCACTTGCGACGAACAAGGCAAACGCGCCACATGGATTTTCCTTAATAGGCAAGGGCCGCAATCGCTCACCCTGGCATGGAACCCCTGGGAACTCAACCGCCCCTCTGAAATTGCCGAGCGGCTGCCGAAAATCCTCATCCACCGGAATGTGCCCGGCGAAGCCATCCACAGTTTCTTAATGGAGGCGGATCGGTGTTGGGATCGTGCCAGCAGTTATGAGGCGTTTGGGCCGCGGGTGCGGTGGTTTCACGCCCATTCCCTATTAAGGAACTTCTATCCGGTGTCGCGTCCGCGGTTACGGCGAGATAACTTGGTGACGATTCCTTGGGAGCTCATCGCCCCAGTGGACTAAGGCATCGGCTGGCGCGGGCTTTGAGGGCACCCACGCACCCCACGTAGCTCCGGCTGCTGTACGCGCTCACACCACCTCGCGGCCACACCACCACCCACCGCACCGCACCCCCACCGCACCGCACCAACAACTAGCGCGATCACAATTTTTAGACCACACTGGTCACTATGGGTTCGAATACTTTGGTAAAGATTCTGGTTGGTTTCAGCGTCACGTTGTTGCTGCTGTTTGCAGTGGCTGAAGGTGGATTGCGGTATGTGATTCATAAGGAGCTGACGGCGTCGCAAAGCGAGGGCACTGAGGTCGAGTTTGGGACGCGGCCGCTGGTGCTGTCGTTGCTGCAGGGCAAGCTGGGCTATGTGGAGATGACGAAGCCGTCTACGCTGGAGTTTTCTAATGTCGATGGACAGATCAGTGCGTCGGGTGAGCCGGCGGCGCATGTGGTGCTGCGCGGGATGCCGATTTCGGAGGATCCGGAGGCGCTGATCGATAGTGTGTATTTGGACACTACGATTCCGAAAGAGTTTATCCAGGCGCAGCTGCAATCGGCGATGCGAGAGGCCTTCTCGTCTGAACAGCCGCAAGGTGATGGGCTTTTGGATAGTGCGTTTCTTGCCATGCAGTTTTCGGTCAGCGATGTGCGTACGAACCCGAAATCTGACACGTTTGAGATTGTGTTTGGCGACGGAATTGCCAGCATCGAGGTCCATCCGCACGCTATTGATGGCAAGTTCCAGCTGACTGTGGAAGAGACTAACCTCTTTGGCTTTGGTTTGCCAGATATTGTTGCCGATTATTTCACCAAAGGTTTTGCGGATTCAACCGCGCTCGAGATGTTTGACGGGCTGACTGCATCGACAGTCGAGGTTACCGACGAGGGCTTGCACGTGGTGTTCGAAGGCACTGACGTGAAACTGAGCAGTCTACAAGCAACGCTCTAGCTGCACTACTCTACAAGCAATGCTTTAATTGCGCCCACATCACTGCCCGGCTGGGCTGATCGGTACTAATGCTGATCGGTGCTGATCACGACCACCGGTAAGTCCGTCGCAGGCAGCAACGAGACGTAATCCGATCCGTCGAAACCAACGCAAATCGCATCGAATCCACATCGCTGCACCACGGTTGTCGTCACAGCAATCTCAGCTGCCGACAACCGCCGCAGATTGAACATCGTTACCCCGAAAGCTCCCACTTTTTCACCCCCACACCCCCACATTCTCACACCACCAACTAGCGCGATCGCAATTTTTACGCCACACTAATTACTATGAAGAGTTCGAATATTTTTAACAAGTCTCTCATTAGTTTCGGCCTCGCCATTTTACTGTTGTTTTCAGTAGTTGAAGTCGGAGCGCGATATGTAGTTCATAAGAAAATGGTAGCTGCGGTTGCTGAGCACATGCCGGCGGAGATACTCGAAGATACAACGATAGCGTTCGGACTGCGGCCGATAACGCCATCGCTGCTGCTGGGCAAGATGAACTATGTGAGGGCCACAGTACCAATACCGCTTAACCTTTCTGATTCCGGTGAGCAAGCCAGCGAGGTAGATCCACCAAACTTGTATGCAGTACTGCGTGGTGTGCCGTTGAAGGAGGATCCAAACGCGCTGCTCGATAAGGCGTCTCTAGAGACTACGCTTCCGAAAGAGTATATCCAGACAGCGCTACAAGCTGTGGTGCAGGGACTGTCGTCTGAGGGATCCTTTTGGGGTACCGAGCTTTTTTCGCCGGAATTCTTAATCAGTGAGGTACGTACGCATCCTGATGAAGGCACGCTTGAGATTGTGTTTGGCGAAGAACTCGCCAGCATCGTAGTTCATCCACAAAGCATTGATGGCAAGTTAAAAATGGTTGTGGAAGATACTAGCCTCTTCGGCACTGGTATACCAAAGCCGGTTGCCAGGTTCTTCACTAAATGGTTTGAGGGCATCGAAGACGCTATACCCGACGAGCTAACGGTCACGACAGCCGAGGTTACTAAGGCTGGCTTGCATATTGAGCTTGAACGCACCAATATACCGTGGGGTCAGTTCCTATCAGAGCCACTTGAATCAAGAGACTAACCTACAAGCAACGCTCTAGCTGCGCCCAAATCACTGCCCGGCTGGGCTGATCGGTACTGATCGCGACCACCGGTAAGTCCGTCGCAGGCAGCAGCGCGCTGTAATCCGATCCGTCGAAACCAACGCAAATCGCATCGAATCCACATCGCTGCACCACGGTTGTCGCCGCAGCAATCTCAGCTGCCGACAACCGCCGCGGATCGAACACCGCCACCAAGGTCGTCGGATGCGTCACCGCCTCGCGCAATAGCAGGCATTCGCTCAGCAGCGCGGTTTCATGTTCTTTAATAGAGTGGTGGTCAAGGACGGCAAGAATCATCCGCGCCCCTTGACTCACCGCAAGGCGCGCCTCGGCGGCTTTAACCAGCTCATGGTGGCTTCCTGTGGGGTAGCCGGTGAATGTGGCGCAGTCGCCACCAACGTGCCCTACCCTATTCGGGAGCACGAGCAAAGGAGCGTCGGCAAGCTCCTGCAGCTTTGCGACGCTCACATCGGGATCAAGAACAGCCGTGTAGTGCTTCATTTACCAGTCGAAATTGCCGGCCAGAATGCGGTTGATTTGCGGGCGCACATCAAACCAGTAGAGGCCGATGACGATCATGCCGATCCATGGGAGGAACGGCAAGCGCAGTCCTAATACTTGGAGTCCGACAGCGAAGGCGGAGCCAACCAAAATCGCAGCCCAAGTCATTTTCGGTTTGCGGGCGGCGACTTCGAAGGCGTCGTCACGAGTGAGCATAACAAGTACGGCTCCGACGAGACCTGCAATGGTGATGCCCAAATAAACAGCCAGCTCAAGATAGTTGATGCCGATTTGGGCATAGAGGAAAACAGTGCTCACATTGGTTCCTTCACTTGAATTACACGATAAATAACAGCTGAGCAATAGTGTAGATCACAAAACCTGCAACTGCACCCACCACTGTACCGTTAACGCGAATATACTGCAGATCTTTCCCAACCATCAGCTCAATTTTTTCACTCGCCTCCTCGGCATCCCAGCGGGCGATGGTCTCAGAGATAATACTCGTAACCTCAGTGGCATAATTATCCGCCAAAAACGCCGCTGTGCTGGTGATATATCGATCGAGGTTGGCGCGCAAGGCGTCGTCGTCACGCACTTGAGTGCCCCAGTGAATACACGCCTCCATCAACTTCACGCGCACAATAGAATCCGGATTCTGCGCCGCTTCAATAATGCCGGCCTGCGTTTTTTCCCACAATGCGCCTGGCAACGACTGAGCGGTGGTGGAATGCAGAATATCCTGCTTCAAGCTTTCAACACGCTCAATCATCACCGGATCATATTGCACGTCATAGGCGAACTTGCGGATAAAGCGCTCCAAGGCTTGCCGAGCCTCATGGTTCGGATTATCGCGTACCGCCGCCGTCCAGGTAATCAGCTCGCGATAAACCTTATCGCCCACGAGCTCATTGACAAACTTCGGCGCCCAACTTGGCGCGCGCTCATCAAGAATCCGAATAATCAGCGCCTCGCTGCCAATCGCCTTGCGATGCGCCCAGCCAATAATTTCATTGATCAGCGGCTCAAGATAGCCCTCCTGCATCAACTGCTCCAAGCCCTTGCCTAATGGAGGCCCCCACTTCGGCGCAGCCAGTTTTGCAATAATGCCCTGCGAAATCACCGCCTCGGCATCGGCGGGATCCACCGCCGCCACGGCATTCGCGGTCAGCCGTCCCACCTCATGCGACACCTTATAGGCATGACTTGGCTCGATCATCCACTCCGCGATCCGCTCCGGGATTTTCGCCTGCGAAACCTTCTCGGTGATCAACTCCGCATTCAAGAAGTTCTCGCCCACGAAGCTGCTCAAGGCCTCGCCAAGCTGATCCTTTTTCTTCTTAATAATGGCCGTGTGCGGAATCTTTAACCCCAAGGGATACCGAAACAGCGCGGTCACCGCAAACCAGTCAGCCAGGCCACCGACCATGCCGGCCTCAGCCGCAGCCGACACATAGCCCACCCAAGCAGCATGCGGATCGACCTGCGTTTCATACCACTGACACGCAACAAACACGACCGCGGCAACCAGCAGCAACCCTGTCGCAAACGCCTTATGACGCCGCAATTCCTTACGCCTTAAGGCATCAGTTTCCGCAGAGCCCGTTGGCAATGGAAGTGATGAAGAAGCCATACTCAACACACATTTCTTTCTTTCAATTGGCAGCTACCCCGCCAGCGCCACCACGACGCTCACCTGCTCGGTCTGCTCGGCCTGCCACAACTGCCAAGCATATCGTCCCAACGCATAACAAGAAGCGACAGTAATCAAACCGGACACAATCAATAAAATCAGCGACGCTCGGCTCATGGGTGCTCCTTGGTCTTTGAAAGGGTACGGCTCTAGCATACCTATTAAGGAAGTTCGCAGCGCCAGTTTGCTTATCGACGCAGCTCCAAAACCATTGTCCAGGCTGACGCTTTGTGGCGCACTGCCTGGCCAGTGTGCTGGGTCGTTGCCTGCCTGGCGCTCACCCTCAAGCCAGAACCACAACCACCAGAACTTAAGCCTCCTCCACGCATGCGAAAGACCCGCGGTTCCAAAGAAACACACGGGTCTTTCGTAGGAGATGCCCTAGTGTCGTTCACCGTATGCATGGTAAACGTCTAGAACGAAAGGTTTTACAGTCTGTAGTAAAACGCTTGTTTAGTTAATGCGGCCAGTTTCTGCACGATACTGGCGGTAATAACGGCGACCATAGTTAATCAAGCCAAAGCCTGCGATCAAGCATACTGCTGCAAGTACAACACCGATGCTCAAGTACAGCACTGCGTGCTCTTGAGTTTGGTAGATCTTGGTAGCGGCGCCGAACACGATCGTACCGAAGCCGGCAAGAGAGGTAAGTACCAAGCCCATTCCCAACCATGTGCTTGTACGCAGCAGCGAGGAATGTGGAGCCATATAGCTCACTGGATCGTATCCCTCGATGTAGTGCATGCGGCTCGAAACTTCGCCGTTAAAGACAGGATACTCAGCGGTGTGCGAATCTGCTGACATTTGAAATGCCTTTCTACTGTGCTCAATAAAGCGTTAATACCAATTCGACTGGTGTTGAATACCGCCAGTGTAGCAATTCTTCAGGTGAAGAATCATGTTCTCCACTGGCGGTTGTTCTCCATTCGGGGGTAATCGCTTGAAAGATTAAGCTTCCTTACCGGTAAAGAATGCGCGAGCGCGTTCCTTGTTGATCGCTGCAACTGCAGACAATGGAATACCTGCAGGGCAAACATCCGCACACTCACCATACAGTGAGCAGTGACCGAAATTGGTTTCGAGCTCATCAACCATCTTGCGAGCACGACGTCCACGCTCTTCTTTGCCCATTGGCATAAGGGAAAGGTGAACCAGCTTTGCACCAGTGAACAGATGCGCTGCACCATTTGGACAAGCAGCAACGCAAGCGCCGCAACCGATGCAAGCAGCATGGTCAAGGGCTAGCTCAGCAGTTTGGTGATTCATGTGCAACGTATCAGCGTCTGGTGCAGTACCAGCGTTGACAGACACATAGCCACCTTGCTGCATCACGCGATCAAGCGCTGAGCGGTCAACAATCATGTCCTTGATTACAGGGAATGCTGCTGAACGGAAAGGCTCGATCTTTAAGGTGGTGCCATCAGCAACGTTGAGCAAACGCTGCTGACATGCAGGTTGGTTCTTCTCGAGACCATGTGGACGGCCATTGACCAAGAGACCACAGGTACCGCAGATACCTTCACGGCAGTCGGATGCGAACATGAATGGTTCTTCACCACGTTCGACCTTGCCGCTATTGACGTGGTCAAGCAGTTCCAGGATGGACATCTGTGGGACAGCGTCCTCAACAGTCACGGACTCGAAGTGACCCTCGTGATTTGGTCCAGCCTGACGCCAGATTTCAAGATACAGTTTCATTACTTGTAATTCCTTGTCATCAGAGGGATAGCTTCGAAGTAGAGTGGCTCAGCGTGGCGGATGAACTCGCCTTCAGCCTCGCCTGGCTCCCAAGCGGAAACGAAGCACCAGTTTTCGTCGTCACGCTCTGCCTCGCCCTCAGGGGAAAGGTGATCGTCACGGAAGTGAGCACCGCAGGACTCGTCGCGGTCGAGTGCGTCAACGCACATCAGTTCTCCCAAGTCGATGTAATCAGCAACGCGAGCAGCGTACTCAAGTACTTGGTTCATTTCGTGCTGGTCACCGGTGACGCGCATATTGGACCAGAATTCCTTGCGCAGCACGCGAATTTCCTCGATACCCTTTTGCAGGCCTTCGATGTTACGAGCCACACCACAGTAGCGGTAAAGGATTTCACCGAGCTTGCGGTGGTAGTACTCAGGACCGTGTGGATCGTCGCCCTTGATGTTCATGAGGCGATCGATACGTGCCTGGGCACGATCCACTGCTGCTTGTGCTTCAGGGGAATCTTCTGCCAAACGAGCCTCGCCCAGGTGATGAGCCAAGTAGTTTGGAATGGTGAATGGCAAGGTGAACCAGCCGTCAACCGATGCAGAGAGCAGGGAGTTTGCACCCAGGCGGTTTGCACCGTGGTAGGTCCAGGAGCACTCGCCAGCTGCGAACAGACCTGGGATGGAAGTCATCTCGTTGAAGTCGGTCCACAGACCACCCATGGTGAAGTGGCAGGTTGGCGCAATACGCATTGGTGCGGTGTAAGGATCCTCGCCAATGGCCTCTTCATACATCTGGAAGAGGTTGGAATAGCGTTCCTTAATGGTTGCCTTACCCAGACGCTCGATGGAATCGCGGAAGTCGAGGTATGCAGCGTTATGCAGTGGGCCAACACCCAGACCAGCGTTAATTTGCTGGGAAATAGCACGAGAAGCCACGTCGCGAGGCACCAGGTTACCGAATGCTGGGTAACGGCGCTCGAGGAAGTAGTCGCGCTCATCTTCTGGAATAGTGTTTGGATCACGGTCGTCGTTTGGCACAATTGGGGACCAAACACGGCCGTCGTTACGCAGCGACTCGGACATCAAAATGGTCTTTGATTGCCATTCGGAGTTCACTGGGAGTCCGGTTGGGTGGAACTGGATGAACGATGGAGATGCAATATATGCGCCTGCTTCGTATGCGCGCATCATTGCACCAGCGTTGGAGTTCTTTGCCAAGGTGGACATGTGGTACACGTTGCCGTAGCCACCGGTACCAAGAATCACAGCGTGACCGGTGTGTGCAGTCAGTTCGCCGGTGATGAGGTTACGCATAACCACACCTTCGCAGCGCTTCTTGCCATCCTTGTTGGTGATAACCAGATCAACCATCTCGTTGTGAGTGAAGATCTCAACAGTGCCGAGGTGAATCTGGCGCTGCAAGGAGGATGCGGTCGAAAGCTGCAGCTGCTGACCGGTTTGACCACGGGTGTAGTAGGTACGAGAAACCTGTACACCACCGAAGGAACGGGTTGCCAATGCGCCGCCATATTCGCGAGCGAATGGTGCACCGATCGCATTCATGTGGTCGATTACGCGGACAGACTCATATGCCAAGCGCCAGCAGTCGGACTCGCGGCAACGGAAGTCGCCACCTTTCACGGTGTCTTTGACGTGGCGGTATGCACCGTCGTTGTCAACCTTCTTGCCACGAGCGGAGTTCACGCCGCCCTGTGCAGCAATAGAGTGCGCACGACGTGGTGCATCGTGGTAGGTGAATGCTTTGACCGAGTAGCCGAGTTCGCCCAGGGCGGCAGCTGCTGCACCTGCGGCAAGGCCGGTACCTACGACCAAAACAGTGAATTTACGACGGTTTAATGGGGAAACCAACTCCATGTGATCTTTGTGGTACTGCCACATTTCACGAGTTGGAACGCCTTTAGGCTCATTCGATTCCAAGATGTTACCCGGGCGAACGCCAGGAACGATGGAAGCTGGGTGGTTGAACTCAGGGCGTGTGACGGTCTCAGAGTGAGTGCTCATATGTTTTACCTTTTCGTCCTTCTAGCCCTAACCAACCAAGCCCAAGGCAATGGAAAGTGGGATCGAGATATTGCCGATCATGACAGTTGCTGGCACTAAGTATGCAAGTACCAGGATCACTGCACGAGTGCGCTTACCCATCACGCCGAGGTCGGACGCAGCCAACCAAATACCGTGAGACAAGTGCAGGAACAGCGTCACCATTGCAATAATGTAGAAAATGGCGACTGGCCAGCGGGAGAAGCTAGCGATCATATTGGCATAAATTGCACCATGTTCGAACGCCGCAGGACCTGCAGGCGCAACGCCTACCGTGAGGTCGAGGATGTGGAAGATGATGAATGCCAGCAAGATAATGCCGGTATACAGCATGGTAGAGGTGGTAAAGGAGTTCAGACCGCCCATCAAGTTGGTGCGACGGAACTTACCACGGGACTGCTGGCTGCGGATCGTCAAAACGTATGCACCGTAGATGTGCAGGAAAATCGCAGCAAGCAAGACGATACGGAAGATCCACAGGAATACTCCGTGTGGCAGCAATGGGTACATCAGGTTACGTAGCCATTCGCCGTAAACGTCGATTGGATAGGAGCCCGCATGGTCACCCTCAGTGTATGCAGGCAAGAAAACCTTTAAGTTACCAACCATGTGGAACACGACGAAGCCAGCGAAAATTAAGCCAGTTACGGCCATGGCGAGCTTCAAGACCCAGGTTGGTTGAGATGGCCGCTTACGAAGCGGCTTTTCAGTAATTTTGCCGTGAGCGATTGCGTCACGGTCGATATTATTAACAGTCATGGCACCTCCAGTGTCGTCTTTACTTTATTAGGGTTAGGCACAGTTAGACCACTTACACCGCCGTGTAGTGCGATAGCTCACAATAGGAAAAAATAACGTTTCACCTGCAAATAAGGGTAGCCTGACCTATAAGTTTGAGATGGGTCTGGTTAGCCCATCGCATTAAGCAGGAGTTTTGAAAGAGCGCTAGATGACATCTTTCCAAGAGGTTAGAAAAAGTCTGATTTGTCACTCATCTTTCAGATACACCCTTTTGGAATCAATCAAACTATTGACCATTTCCCTTCCATCAAATCGTCGTCAAGCTTGCGCGGAAAATGACACGATTGTAATTTTTAAGCGTCTCCTCGCACGCGCGAGCTTATCGACGTTTCCTTCGCCAGCCTTCATCGCTTGCAGTTTTCAGTTCACAGTTGCCAGCGCATACGGAAAAGGGCCACAACGCGGTATGCGTCGTAGCCCTTTCCTGGCAAACATGGTCTTAGAGATTAATCATATGGCCCATAATGCCTTCGGCAGCTTCTTTCATTGCCTCAGACAAGGTTGGGTGAGTATGAACATTGCGTCCGATTTCTTCTGCGGTCAGATCGAAACGCTGTGCCAAGGTTAGCTCTGGCAGCATCTCAGACACGCCAGCACCAACCATGTGTGCACCAAGCAATTCGCCGTATTCGGCATCAGCAACCAACTTCACAAAGCCAGCGGTTTCAGCCAGGCCTTGTGCCTTGCCGTTGGCGCTGAATGGGAAGGTTGCAACCTTAATTTCACGGCCAGCAAACTTCGCTTTCGCCTGCTCCTCGGTGTATCCGAAGGAAGCAACCTGTGGATTACAGAAAGTAGCACGTGGCATCATCATGTAATCGCCAAGTTCTTGGGTTTCTGCGCCAGCAATGGTCTCGGCAGCGACCACACCTTGTGCTTCAGCAACGTGTGCCAGCTGCAGCTTTGCGGTGACGTCACCAATTGCATAGATACCTGGCACGTTGGTTCGCATGCGCTCGTCAATCTCAATTGCGCCGCGCTCGGTCAGCTTCACGCCGGTGTTCTCCAGGCCATAGCCTTCGGTACGTGGAGCAAAACCGATCGAAACCATCACACGATCAGCCTTCAAGGTTTCCGACTTGGAACCATCCTTGGATTCCACATCAACCTCAACACCAGCTGCGCCGCCAAGATCGCGAATAGCGGTGGTCTTGTGGCCGGTGAGCAGTTTCACGCCAAGCTTCTTGTATTGCTTTGCGATTTCCTTGGATACATCAGCATCTTCGTTTGGCAACACGCGATCCATGAACTCAACGATGGTGATATCAACACCATAGTTGGCCAGGACGTATGCAAATTCCATACCGATTGCACCAGCACCAACGATCACCATGGACTTAGGCGCTTCAGACTTTAAGATCTGCTCCTCGAAGGAAACAATATTGCCGCCGATTGTTACACCTGGCAAGGAGCGAACAACCGAACCGGTTGCAATAATGCAGTTATCGAAGGTAATAACCTTACCAGCGTCTTTGCCGGAGGTAATTTCCATGGTCTTGGCGTCCTTGAAGGAACCCAGACCATCGATTTCGGTGATCTTATTCTTCTTCATCAGATAGTGAACACCCTTGACAATGCCCTCAGAAACCTTCCGAGAACGAGCATGGGCTGCACCGAAGTCGAATGAAACTTCACCGGTGATACCGAAAGTCTTTGCCTCATGGTTAAAGATATGAGCAACTTCAGCATTCTTTAACAGCGCCTTTGACGGAATGCAACCAACATTGAGGCAAACGCCGCCCCAATACTGCTTTTCGACAACGGCAACTTTCTTACCAAGCTGAGCTGCACGGATGGCGGATACATAGCCACCAGGGCCAGCACCGAGTACTACTACGTCATAATGTTCAGTCACGACAACAAGAATACGGAAAAATACCGCAAATGTCGCATTTTTCCGAAAATCGTGACCAAGAAGCCACGAACATGCTCACCAAGATTCATTCTTCCTGCATTGCTATACCCCCATCAGGGATCAATCGAGTGAAGCACGGCGCCGCGTGTCACGCTGAAAATTGGCAATCAAGGCGGCGTCGTCAAGCAAAAACCGCAAGCAGATGTTTCACAACATCAATACTTGCGGTTGGTGCAATCAGGTGGGCTTAGAAGAGTCCCAAAAGAGACGCAATATTGCTTGAGGCGCTGGAGCCAAGGTGCAAGATCATGCCCAAAAACTTATTGATAGCCACGATCGCAACTTCGATAAATGAAAGATTCATACGAATTCAAACTTTCTGTCATTATGCAGCACTTTTCAACCGCAACGCCGTATCGGCACATGGTTGAAAACGCTTGCAACAAGAAATAAGGAGAGTACTGAATACGTATTGTAGCCTGCTGCGCAACCGAAGCGGGAACCAGCGCTGAGCGATGCAACCGCGTGAACGCTTGTAATGCTAAGCTTTGCGACGTCCAAAGGCGCCGCGCCACCTTCCGCGCCGAATCGCGCACGTCCACCTTCCCGCAACCGCTGGACACGCGTCGCGTTCACTCACCGACAACCACGCGAAATCCCACGATGCTTTGTAACTGCAACCACAGAAGTAATCAATTTTCACATTCCGCTTGCGCCGCCATGTATGCTTAAGCCAATAGACGTGTTGTCCATTACGCACACATGCATTCTTGTTCGATCAACGCTTATGCGGCTGTCGCAAATGCTCAGGTTTACCAGCACTCTGGTTGACCAGCACTTTCACACCCTAAAGCGTTGTTGATTCTCAGCACTGACTGTTTCGCAGGAGGCAGGCGCATGCCACTACCGGCATGTCACGATACCGGCATGCACCGCTTTCAACGTGCTGGTACACGAACATGAATGATGCGTGCATACGAACCAGTCAAGGATTATTGTGCCATGAAGATTTTGCACCGACTTGCCGCTGTGCTGTGCGCGGCCGCTGTTTCCACTGCCACTCCAGCATTTGCAAGCCCAGTTGCACCGGCACAGCTCGCTGGCAACGCTGAAGTTTCGCAGCTTACGGTAGGCAAAAATCTCGAGCAGAGTTTTGCATGGCAAAACACTGTCGATGGGCAGCGTGTACTGGAAGTGTGGGCAAGCTCCCCTGCAATGGATAACCGTCAGGTTCCGTTGCTCGTAATCAAGGCCCAAAACCCACATCGCCCAGTCCTGTACTTACTCAACGGCGGCGATGGCGGCGAAGGTCGTGCGAACTGGGTGGCACAAACTGATGTGATCGACTTCTACAAGTCAAAAGACATCAATGTGGTTATCCCAATGGCTGGCAAATTCTCTTACTACACCGACTGGCAGCAACCTGAACCAGTTTTGGGCGGCAAGCAAATGTGGGAAACCTTCTTAACTCGCGAGCTGCCTGGCCCAATAGAAAATCTTTTGCAAGCCAACGGCCGTCGTGCCATTGCTGGTATGTCGATGTCTGCCACCTCTGCCCTGCTGTTAGCAGAGCATAATCCACGTTTTTATGATGCTACCGCAGCATTTTCTGGTTGCTACGCATCTTCGAAGCCAGTACCTTGGCTGTTCACCGCAATTACCTTGCAGCGCGGCCTGACCACTCCAGATAAGATGTGGGGTCCATTTGGTTCCCCTGCATGGGTGTGGAATGACGCCATGATTCAAGCTGAAGGACTCCGCGGCACTGAGGTCTATGTTTCCTCTGGTTCCGGTTTAGCTGGCGAATGGGATCTGCCAAATGGTCCACGCCTGCGTTTTGAGCACCCATTGGTGCAATCCATTGCCAGCACCTCAACCATTGTCGAAGGTGGCATCATTGAAGGTGCAACCAACGCATGTACCCATGATCTCAAGGTCAAGCTGGACAAGCTCAACATTCCAGTACAGTGGAATTTCCGCGATACTGGCACCCACTCTTGGGGCTATTGGCAAACTGATCTGCGCGATTCTTGGCCAGTGTTCGAGCGCGCATTTAACCGCCCAGAATAATCTCTCCTTCACACACGAGGTAGGCGTATTGTTGCAGCATTGCTTGACGACGCCTGCCTCGTTGTCATATTGCAGTATGGCACCGATCGCCGCACTGAACGATTTATGTTTTAGACTCAACTATGGCGCATATTCGTCATTTCAATGTTTCTTTGCATGCGAAAGGTCTTCAAAAAGATTCTTATGACTTACGATTCAATTCTGGTTGAAGATACCCGCATCCTAGAAACCATCGACAATCCAGCAGCGATTGCCTGGTCTGCGAAGATGAGCGCCCGCACGGCCAAACTCGTCGATAAGCAGCTCGCGACTCGGCTATTTGAGGCACTTGTCAATGATGAGCGCATCATCTATGTGGTTCGTCGCGGGGAATATTTGTACAACTATTGGCGCGATGACAAGCATCTTCGTGGCCAATGGCGGCGGACGAGTTATGAGAGCTATCGCAGCGCCGATCCACAGTGGGATGTGCTGATTGATCTTGATGAACTGGCGCATCGTGAAAAGGAAAACTGGGTTTGGAAAGGCTCGATTGTTCGTGATGAACAAGATCTGGCCTTAATTAAACTTTCGCGCGGCGGCAGTGACGCCAACGTGGTTCGCGAATTTGATATGCACACTCGCGAGTTTGTACCAGGTGGTTTTGAGCTTCCCGAAGCACGTTCGCAGGTTTCGTGGGTTGATCGCGACACTTTATTAGTTTCCACCGACTTCGGCCCCGATTCCCTCACCGACTCCGGCTACCCGGCGCGGGCGCATCTTTGGCGGCGTGGCGTTGCCCTGGCGGATTCAGAGGAATTATTTTGCGGCAAGCAGAGCGATCTTCTGATCACGGCGTGGGCGGATACGGATCCTGGTTTTGAACGCATTTTCATTTCGCGCAATATTGATTTTTATACCACGCGCCGCTTTATTGTGTTGCCGCACGGTTTACAGGTGCTGGAAGTGCCGGAAAATTGCGAAGTTTCAGTGTATAAACACTGGATGTTCGTCATGCCGCGCGAACCGTATCAGGGTATTCCTGCCGGTGGTTTGGGTGTGATTAATTTTGATGAATTTTTAGCCGGCAGCCGCGATTATCAGGTAATTTTCCAGCCAACTGCTCATAAGAGCTTACAAAATATTACCTTCACCCGCGACAACATTATTTTGACCACCTTAGAAGATGTCGCCAGTTCCTTAGTGCGCATGCGCTTAGGCACTTGGGAACTTGAGCACATCGCGGTACCGCCCTTGACGTCGGCACGCGTGATTACTGCGGATATTCATAGTGACGAAATTTGGATTGGTGCGGCAAGTTTCACCCAGCCAGACACCTTATACCGGGTGACTGATACCACCGTGGAAGAAATTACCCATGCGCCTGCGCTTTTCGACGCCACCGGCTTGGAAGTGCGCCAACATTGGGCAACCAGCGCCGATGGAACGCAGGTGCCGTATTTCATTGTGGGCCGCTTTGATGCAATGGGCCAGCAACGTCCGCGCCCGACATTGGTGAAAGCCTATGGTGGGTTTGAGGTTTCGTTAATGCCTGGTTATATGGCGACGTTGGGTATTGGCTGGTTAGAGCATGATCATTATTATGTGCAACCAAATATTCGTGGTGGCGGCGAGTTTGGGCCAGCGTGGCATCATCAGGCAACGAAAACGAATCGGCATAAAGTCTATGAGGATCATCAAGCTGTGTTGGATGATCTGGTTGCCAGGGGATATAGCACGCCGGCGTCGGTGTATGTGCGTGGTGCATCCAATGGTGGATTGTTGGCGGCAACTGCGCTCACGCAGTATCCGGAAAAAATTGGTGGGGCGATTATTCAGGTGCCGCTGACTGATATGTTGCGGTATCACACGTGGTCTGCAGGTGCTTCGTGGATTGCCGAGTATGGGGATCCGCGCGATCCAGCGGAATATGCCGCCTTAGCAGCGTATTCGCCATTAGCTCATGTGCCAGCAGCCACTCAGCAGCAGCTACCGCCAGCATTAATTACAACCTCAACCCTTGATGATCGCGTGCATCCTGCCCATGCGCGATTATTTGCACACGCATTAGCAGCAGCTGGTCAATCGGTGGCGTATTTTGAAAATACTGAAGGTGGGCATGCCGGTGCCGCCGATAATGCCCAGACCGCGTTTATGGAATCTTTGGTTTATAGTTGGATCCACAAACATCTCACGCAGGACTAAATCACTTTTGGGAATACCTGTTATGACCTCACTTCCGTTGCGTTCGACTCCGATTCCTGGCGTGCGCGATGCGTATACTGGCGTTGATTTCAATCTCGGCTTTCATGTGCGCCATTATGATCTCAACTTGGAATACGCTCTTGGCCCGAATTTTTTACGCGCACGAGCTGCACTGCGCATTGATCTCTACCAGCAATTACGCACCATTGTTGTAGATCTTGCGGATTGTTTCCGCGTGCGTAAAGTCCGCGCTGTGGGCATTGCCGGTGTAACTGCTATAGTGTCGAAATTCAAACATAGTGGCAATAAGCTGCGTGTTCATTTCACCACTGCCTTGCCAATTGATTCGCAGCTGAAAATACTGATCGAATATTCCGGCAACCCCACCCCTATTGCTTCACCGTGGGGCACATTGGGGTGGGAAGAATTAACCGATGGTTCCTTAGTTGCCAGCCAGCCACATGGCGCCCCAAGCTGGTTTCCGTGCGATGATACCCCTGATGAAAAATCCACCTACGATATTCGGATTCTCACCGATCACGCCTATACCGTGGTTGCAAATGGCACGCTCGTAGAAGTTCGTCGCCAAGGCGCGCGCAAACAGTGGCATTATCGCATGGAACAACCCATGGCTAGTTATCTTGCAACGGTGCAAATTGGTCGCTACGAGAAGTTCACGCTCCCCGACCACGCTGTCACAACCACTGCATATGTCCCGCCTATGCTTCTCGACGCCTTCCGCCAGGAATTTGCGCACCAGGGCACTATGATGGATGCGTTTATATCCATGTTCGGACCCTACCCATTTTCCGAATATGCCGTGGTGATTACCGCTGACGAACTAGAGATTCCGCTTGAGGCACAAGGATTAGCCACCTTTGGTGCCAACCACCTCACGAGTGATCACCGTTTTGAACGCTTGATCGCCCATGAATTAGCACATCAATGGTTTGGCAATGCTTTGGGATTAGCCCAGTGGGACGATATTTGGCTCAATGAAGGCTTTGCCTGTTACGCCGAATGGTTGTGGTTCGAGTATAAGGGTGAAAAATCAGCTGCGCAGTCAGCCTATGAGCATTACCTGCGGTTACAAGCGCAACCACAAGATCTACTATTGGCGAATCCAGGGCCTGCTGATATGTTTGATGATCGCGTTTATAAGCGTGGTGCTTTAACGCTGCATGCATATCGCGTTGTGCTCGGTGATACCGAATTTTTTGCCATGCTGCGCCGGTATGTACAAGCGTGCCTGCACAGTGTGGTCGAACCACTTGATTTCAAAGTGCACCTGCATAGCAGCGCTGCTGCGATTGGCGTTGCGGCCGCTACTATTGATCAATTGTGGCGTCAGTGGTTACATGAGTATCCGCTTCCAGCATTCCCCAAGCCCGAAGGATAGAACATGACCGTCCATGATGACCGCCCAAGTTCTTTGAAAGTACTGAGTATCGCTACTGTTGTTGCTGGTCTTTCTGGTTTTGCGGTGATTTTACTCGCGGCACGCACCTTTGATTCCGATACTTTTCGCGCTGGTGAATTTGCTGCGTACTGGGGATTCTTCTTTGCCGCCACCGGCATTTTAACAGGGCTTACCCAAGAAACCACGCGTGCAGTACGTACGCAACACACCACTGCTGCTCAACACTCACAACAGAAGCTGGCACGCCCATTTGTCGTAGGTGTGGTCTTGAGTGCACTCACTTTCGCGCTGGTGTTGATCAGTAGTCCAGTATGGTTGCATCGACTCGTCTCTGAACAGCACACCAATGCGCTCGTGCTCTTAGCAGTCGGGTTAGCAAGCTATGGCATTCAAGCCACACTTGCCGGACTCATTTCAGGCCATCACCTATGGTCGCGGTTGGCGGCATTAATTATGCTCGACACGGCTTCACGCATGGTGCTTGCCGGTGTGGCATGGTGGTTCAATTTAGGATTATTGGCATTTTTTATTGTCACCGTATTAGGCGCTGTGAGCTGGATTGTCATACTTGCGCTCTATGCCGATGTGCGTGCTATTCTCGCTGCTACAGCTGATGTGGCACCTCGTGAATTTCTTACTCAAGCTGGCTATGCGATGACAGCTTCAGGAGCCACCGCCATTGTTATTACTGGATTTCCAACCATTGTGAAGCTCACGCATCCAGAAGCTGCCGTGGGTGCGGCAATTAGCTATGCGGTTATCTTAACCCGCGCACCACTGCTCTTACCTCTCCAGCAATTCCAATCTGCCCTGATTGTGCGCTTCGTGGAACACCAACACAATCTTCTCCGCGCACTGCTTCGACCAGCTGCTGTGATTTGGGCTGTCGGTATTGGCGGTGCAGGCTTAGCGTGGCTCATTGGGCCATGGCTGTTTCGTATCTTACTGCCGGCAAGTTTTCTTACCTCAGGGGCACTGCTTGCCATGCTCACAATTGGTGCCACCTGCACAGCTTCCTTAATGCTGACAGGAACTGCCGCGTTGGCAGTCAATCAACATCAGTTGTATGTCACCGGTTGGGTGGTAGCCACGATTGTGACCATTGGCATTATGTTTGTACCATTGCCGCTGAGCACCGTCAGCGTACTTTCCTTAATAGGAGGACAAACGTTGGGCTTAGGCATCCACATCTTCGGCTTGCTGCGGGTTGCCAAACAAGCCACTCCGGTGCAAAGCGTGCACTAGCAGGTAAGTGCGCGCCTTCGCACGGTGGCCCTTGATGCGCACCTTCGCGCCGCAACCATCCTCGCCACCCAGCGCTCAACACGAGCTCAACATTTCGCCCACGAGACGCTCGTATTGTCATCAGCGGCACTGCCATGGCTTGTCATAAAGCTAAAGCAGGTAGAATGTGCTGCTATGAAGATGCTTGTCACTGGAGGTGCCGGTTTTATTGGCACAAATTTTATCCGCCGTACATTGGCTACTCGGCCAGAATATGAAATTACGGTTCTTGATAAGCTCACCTACGCTGGTAACCCTGAGAATTTACGTGGGCTGGATATTCGGTTTGTCCAAGGCGATATTGCTGATGCGGACATCGTCGATACGCTCGTTGCTACGCATGATGTGATCGTGCATTTTGCAGCGGAATCGCATAATGATAATTCTTTGGACAATCCATGGCCATTTGTGCACACAAATATCATTGGCACCTACACCTTACTCGAGGCGGTTCGTGCCCATGGGACGAGGTTGCATCATATTTCCACCGATGAGGTGTTTGGCGATTTAGCCTTGGATGATCCTGCGCGTTTTACGGAAACCACTGCGTATCGGCCGTCTTCACCGTATTCTGCAACAAAGGCAAGTTCTGATTTGTTGGTGCGTGCCTGGGTGCGGAGTTTTGGGATTCCGGCAACGCTTTCGCAATGTTCGAATAATTATGGGCCGTATCAGCATATTGAGAAGTTCATTCCGCGCCAGATCACCAATATTTTATGCGGTCTACCTGCGAAATTATATGGCACTGGGGAGCAAGTGCGCGATTGGATTCATGTTGATGATCACAACGATGCGGTGCATGTGATCCTCGATCGGGGTGAAATTGGCCAAAATTATATTATTGGTGCCGATAATGATCATGTGAATAATAAGCAGGTCATTGAGCTTATTTGTGAACTTATGGGACAAGGCAGCTACGAACACGTGGCAGATCGACCAGGGCATGATATGCGCTATGCGATGGATTCCACCAAATTGCGCACGGAATTAGGCTGGCAGCCTGCCTTTACCGATACTGAGACTGGCATGCGTACAGGATTATTGCACACAATTGAATGGTATCAGGAGCATAGAAGCTGGTGGCAGGCACAAAAAGCCGCCGTCGAGGCACGTTATCAGCAACAAGGACACTAAGATGCAAATTCGTCATACCCCTATTGCCGGCTTAGAAATTATCCAGCTTAATCTCCACGGCGACGATCGCGGTTGGTTCAAAGAAAACTGGAATCAGCGCGATTTCGCAGTCTTTACGGATGCAAGCTGGCAGCTGCAAACGTTTCGTCCGGTGCAACATAATCTTTCCTTTAATGCCACAGCAGGTGTCACTCGTGGCATGCACGCCGAGCCATGGAATAAGCTCATTAGCATTGCATATGGCGAAGTTATGGCCGCCTGGATCGACCTGCGCAGCGATTCCCCAACCTATGGCACTAAATTTCAACTCCGCATTGGGCCAGATCAGGCAGTTTTTGTTCCACGTGGGGTTGCAAATGGTTTCCAGGCATTAACGGCTACTACATATAGTTATTTAGTTGATGCTCATTGGTCTGCCGATGCGCAATATTTTTATGCCAGCTATCAAGAGATTTCCTGGCCGCTTCCTGTCACCGAACTTTCTGCCGCTGATCGCACGCATCCGCCACTTGCCCAAGCACAACCAGTCCCACCACTGCGGGTACTAATCACCGGAGCAACTGGGCAGGTTGGGCAGGCACTGCGAAAGTATTTCCCGAATGCGGAATTTAGCACGCGCGCCGATTTAGATCTCACCGCAGATCTGACCGCTGATCTGGCTTCTGATCTGAAACATGCCCGCGATTGGACGCAATATTCTGCGATTATTCATGCTGCTGCGTATACGGCGGTCGATCAAGCACAAAATGATGCGCAAACCTGCTGGCAGGTCAATGCTCATGCGGTCACCCAACTGGCAACAATTGCACGCGATTATAACCTTGTATTTGTCAATCTTTCTTCTGATTATGTTTTCGATGGCACGAAAGATACTGCTTATGTCGAAACCGATAGGGTTGCTCCATTAAATGTGTATGGGCAGTCGAAAGCCGCTGGCGAAATTGCTACTTCAATTGCACACAATCATTACAATATTCGCACGTCATGGGTGATTGGCGAGGGTGCGAACTTTGTTGCCACCATGCGTCGCTTCGCCGCTGAGGGCCGAAGTCCACAGGTAATCACCGACCAAATTGGCCGATTAACCTTCGCTGATGATCTTGCCCGCGGTATTGCTCACTTGCTGCAAACGCATGCGCCATTTGGCACCTATCATCTCACCAGCAGTGGTCCTAAAACTTCGTGGTACGAGATTGCTCAAGAAGTGTATCGCTTAAGTCATGCGGATCCAGCCTTGGTTCAGCCAATCACGGCAGCAGAATATGGCGCACAAGCCCCGCGTCCGCATAATTCTGTGTTGAACACGGCTAAACTTGAAGCCACTGGATTCCAACCTGCCGATTGGCGTACCCAATTAGCGGCATATCTTCACACATCTACCCCGTAAAGAGGAGCGCATGAAGGGCATCATTCTTGCTGGCGGCTCAGGCACCAGGCTGTATCCCGTGACCCAAGGCATTTCCAAGCAACTTCTGCCGATTTACGATAAACCAATGATCTTCTACCCCTTGGCAACGTTAATCCAAGCGGGTATCACGGAGATCTTAATTATCACCACCATCGAAGATGCCGAAAATTTCCAGCGCTTGCTTGGCGACGGCAGCCACCTGGGCATCCAGCTGCACTACGCACAGCAGCCAAAACCGGAAGGCCTCGCCCAAGCGTTCTTAATAGGCGAAGAGTTCATTGGTACTGACAGCGTGGCGCTGGCATTAGGCGATAATATCTTTGCTGGCTCCCAATTCACCTCAACCTTGGCTAATGTGCCTGAGCCAGTTGGCGGCACAGTTTTTGCCTACGAGGTGCGCGACCCGCAGCGCTATGGTGTAATTAGCTTTACTCCCGACGGCAAGGCGGAAAGCATTGAGGAAAAGCCGGAACATCCACGTTCGCCATATGCCGTGGTTGGGCTGTATTTCTATGATAATTCTGTGGTTGAGCTTGCCAAAACAGTGAAGGTTTCAGCCCGTGGCGAACTCGAAATCACCGCGATTAACGATGCCTATTTGCAAAAAGGCCAATTGCACGTCGAAAAGCTCGCCCCGGGAGATGTGTGGCTTGATACTGGCACCTTCGATTCGATGAGTGAGGCTGCCGCGTTTGTCGAAGTCTTGCAAAAACGCACCGGTGTTGTCATTGGATCGCCGGAAGTTGCGGCCTGGAAGCAGGGGCTTATCGACGCCGCCCAGTTGCAACGATTAGCACAAACATATGAAAAATCGGGCTATGGGCAACTGTTGCTCAAAGCGTTAAGCCACAATACGAAAGGATCTGCCTAGATTATGGCGACAGTTTCTGCCCTGGTCAGCGTGTATCATCGCGTGCAACCTGAAGAATTGCGATTGAGTTTGGCATCGTTGCTATCGCAAACGCACCCGCTTGATGCCATTGTGATTGTCGAAGATGGCCCGCTGAGCCCTAAATTGCAGCAGGTCATTGGTGATCATGTGGAACAATCAGGCGGCATTGCGCGTACCGTCGTACTGGCTATGAATCAAGGTGCAGGCCCTGCAAGACGCGCGGGAATTAATACTATTGACACTGATTTTGTGGCGATTTTAGATGCTGATGATATTGCAGCCGACGATCGCATTGCCAAGCAATTGGCATTTTTTGCGGCTCACCCACAGCTCGACGTGGTTGGAACAGCCGTTGCCGAATTTGAAGACGATCCGCGAACCAGCACCAATGTGCGTGTCTTGCCGGCAGATCATGCAGCCATTGCTCGCTACGCCAAGATGAATAGTCCGATCAATAATCCTTCCGTTATGATGCGCACTGCAAAGGTAAAAGAAGTCGGCAATTATCGCGATGTGCATCATATGGAAGATTATGATTTATTTGCTCGGCTGCTAGCGCACGGTGCGAAATTCGCCAATATGCCTGAGCCACTGACGTTCTTCCGCGTAACCCCGGCGCAATTCCAGCGCCGCACGGGTTCAGAAATGCTGCAGGCAGAATGGCGCATGCAACGCAATTTATATGCTTATGGGCTTATTAGTTGGCCACGGGTGTTCTTCAATGTGCTTGTGCGTACCACCTATCGGTTGCTTCCTAAAGCGGCATTGCACCGAGTGTATGCAATGTTGTTCCATGCGAAATAGCTTCCAGCAGGTAGCATGAAAGACACTATGACATCCCCAGCTGATTTTTCCGATACTTGGCTGATCATTCCCTGCTATAACGAAGGGCAAGTGATCGGCTCGGTCATCGAACACGCACGGACAACATTCCCGAATATCGTCGCTGTCAATGATGGCTCTGCCGATAACTCTGCCCAGGTAATTCGTGCCACAGGTGCGCATTTAGTGAATCACCCTGTGAACTTAGGCCAAGGTGCCGCAATTCAAACCGGTATCGAATATGCACGCCGCCAGCCAGGCGCACAATATTTTGTCACCTTTGACGCTGACGGCCAGCATCAAGTCAAAGATGTCATTCGGATGATCAACCGACTGCGAACCGAAGCTGTCGATATTATCGTTGGCACACGCTTTGGCGACGCCACCCGGGAACAAGACCAAGTTCCACTGATCAAACGCATTGTGCTCAAAACCGTTGTGATGCTCAGTCCAACTACCCGCAAACTTGGATTAACCGATGCCCACAATGGTTTACGTGCCTTTAATGCAATCGTTGCACGTGAAATGGATATTCGCATGAATGGCATGTCACACGCTTCAGAAATTGTGCACCTGATTGCGCAACGCCAGTGGCGCGTGGCCGAGGAACCAGTAGAAATTCTCTACACCGAATATTCCATGTCCAAGGGACAATCCTTAATGAATGGCATCAATATTCTTGCCGACGGTTTACTTGCACGGAGGATCTCATGATTACCAATGCCATTCAGTTGCTGTTGTTGATCCTGACTGGATTCCTCGCGTTTTATTTTTTGAACAATCGTCGAAAAGCGCGCGCGAAAGCTGGAGTGAAATTAGGATTCCTGATTTTAGTCATTGGCGCAGTCTGGGCAGTGATTCGACCAAATGATGTGACCGTTTTGGCCAACTGGATTGGGGTGGATCGCGGCACTGATTTAATGCTCTACGTTTTGATCATGGCCTTTGGATTTACCACCTTATCGACTTGGATTCGCTTCCGTGAACAAGAGTTACGCTACGCACGCCTAGCACGCGCGGTGGCTTTAACCAATGCTTTACCACCAGCGCATGTAGCCAGCGACGATGCCGCACCAACCACATCGGAGTCCGCGCAGCATAAGTGAGGCGCTCGTGGCATGGTGGAGGCGCACTGGTGGTGACCGCCGGTGAAATGACAGCACCAATGCGCGTGCATGGTGGCGGCGCTCGCAGTGCCACCCACGTCACGAACGCTGCAGTACCACCAGCACCGATGCGCGTGACCATCAACAACACTTCACAAGCGCTGCCATAACCCGATATATTGCTATATTCCCAGCTCCCTGCCTTGTGCACGCACGCACAGGCAGGTTTTTCATTACTATTACCCTATACTTACTCCTCTAACAGAAAACACTTCTTCGATGTCTCAATCTCAATTTCGTTCCATTTCCCCAACCATCTGGGCCTTCTTCGCCACCTGCCTGATTGTGGCTGCAACCGGTGGCTATATTGTCGGCACACTACAAACAGCACCACCAAAATCACATGCAAGTGCCGATATGCACGCTCCTTCTGCCGCAACATCGGAAGCAGCAGCCACGAGTGCTCCCACCAACCCTCCTGCCGCTGCCGGCACTGGCGAGCGTGCTCCTGTGACGGACCCAAAGCTTCTTGATGCCACCATTTTCGGCGGCAGTGGTGAAGTAACCAGCGAAGAAACTGTGACCAATATTCACCGCCGCAATCCAAAGGATCCTTTTGCGATTGGTGCCATCGACGCACCTGTGGTGATCTCTGAATTCTCTGATTTCGAATGCCCATTCTGTGCCCGCCACAATAATGAGACCACACCGAAAATCCTGCAAGAATACGTAGACAAAGGTTTAGTCCGCATAGAGTGGAACGATCTTCCAATTAATGGTGAGCATGCAGTTGCTGCTGCGAAAGCTGCTCGTGCTGCTGCCGCCCAAGGAAAATTCCACGAGTTTGCCACTGCCCTGTATGCGCGCAGTGCCACAATTTCTGGACACCCAAATAACACGCTCGAAGACTTCCTTGAGATCGCAACCGAAGTGAAGGTACCAGATCTTGAAAAATTCCGCGCGCAAGCAAGCGACGATACCTACGACGAAGTTATTGAAAATGCCAAGCAATACGCCACCAAACTGGGCTTAACCGGTACTCCTGGCTTTATTGTGGGCACTACCTTTGTTTCTGGTGCACAGCCATATGAGGTCTTCCAGCAAGCGATTGAACAAGAATTACGGAAAGCCAACTAAAGAACATGATTGATATTGGCATTCTGGGGGCATTCCTCGGCGGAATACTCGCACTGCTGAGTCCGTGTTCGGCATTGCTACTTCCTGCATTCTTTGCCTATGCATTCCAATCAGCAGGAGCACTGCTCACCCGCACCTTCGTCTTTTTCCTAGGACTGGCAGCAATTATGGTGCCCCTTGGTGTAGGTGCCGGCAGCGTCGGCGCATTTTTATTAAATTCTCGTGACCAGCTCATCCTCATCGGTGGCCTGATTATCATCGCCCTTGGCGTGGTGATTTTCTTCGGCGGTGGCTTCCGTTTCACCGTGCCGATCAAACTCCGCGGATCCTCTCTGCTCTCGACATTCAGCCTCGGAGCACTCTACGGATTCTCTGGTTTTTGCACCGGTCCGCTGCTCGGTGCCGTGCTCACAACTGCCGTGGTAGGAGGTTCTGCACTTTATGGTGCTTTCTTGCTTGCAACCTACGCATTCGGCATGACAGTTCCTCTATTATTCCTCGCCTTTGCGTGGAACCGTTGGGATCTTGGTAACCGTCGCTGGATTCGCGGCACGAGCTTTACATTTGGTCCTTTCCAGCTGCACAGCACCTCGATGATTTCGGGATTATTGTTTATCACAATCGGCACCTTATTCATTTTCTCGCATGGTTCCGCCGACTTACCACAATTTGTAAGTTTGCAAACCCAAGCCCGTGTTCAAGAGTGGCTTGTTTTGCATGCTGGCACGATTCCAAATAGCGTGATCTTGCTTATCGCTGGTATTATCCTCGCGGTTGGGTTATTCATTTCGATAATCCGTAACTCCCACACGCATAATTCCGATAAACATTAAAAGCCGACATTTTGTCGTCTTTGTCCTATTTGTTGTTCACGGTTGGTCTGGGGATCACTCAGCTACCGGATATTAAGAGAGAAGCATGAAACAAACTGTCTTACGCAAGGCGATCGGTACAATCGCACAGCTGAGAGAATTCTTTCCTGCGTTGTTGCGATCTGGTCTATTAGCAAACGAAGGTGGTTTTTCATCCTTAGTCTCACTTCTGCCAACTCAACTTCGCTACCGCTTCACAACCGCCCGCGAGCTTGAACATGGCTACCATAGTGTCCCCGACCGTATTGCGCTTATCGACGACGACGGCCAGCTGACCTACCGTGAACTTCGCAACCAAGCCCGCATCTTAGCTGGATACCTCCGTGATTTACAGCTGCCTGAGTTACACCTCGGCATTATGGCTCGCAATGGTCGTGGCATAATTTTGCCGCAAGGTGCCAAAGGCTATCTCGGTGCAACCAGTTACCTGCTCAATATCGGCTCTTCTGCAGCACAGCTCAAAGGCATTATTGCCCGCGATGGTATCAACGTTTTAATTATCGATGAAGAGTTCCTGCCACGAGTCGACGCAGACTTAAACATCCCAATTATTATTGCGCATCGCACTAGTGCGACCACAACCATTAATGGTTATCCAAGTATTGATGGCATTTTGGCTTCCCATAAGGCTGGGAAAATGCCGCTGCTGCCAAAACATGGCCCAATGGTTGTGATGAGTTCTGGCACCACCGGTGTACCAAAAGGTGTTGTGCGTAAAGAACCTATTTTGCCAACCATTTTGGCCTCTATTTTGACTAAAGTGCCATGGAAAGCTGGCATGACTGTTCAAATTACTGCTTCTATGTTCCACGCCTGGGGTTGGGCATGTTTTAATATCGCCCTTGGTATGCGCGGCACGATTGTTACTCGCCGCGTTTTTAATCCAGAGCAGGTGTTGGCAGATACTGCTCAGCATCGTTGCGACGCAATGATTTCTTCCCCGATCTTCTTGAAACAGCTGATCACAGTGCCAAATGGCGAACAATATGATTGTTCGAATTTGAAATTTATTTTCTCCTCTGGCAATGCTTTAACCCCGTGGCTGATTGAAGCGATGCACGCCCGCTTCGGGAAAATCTTGTGCAACTTGTACGGCTCCACCGAAATTTCTGGTGTTGCAGTTGCATCACCAGAAGATATTGTGACGCGGCCAGCATCTTCTGGCACGATTTGTGCCGGCACCGATATTGTCATTCTTGACGATAACGATTTGCCATGCCCTACGGGCACACCTGGACGCATTTTCTGTTGGAACTCGGTGACGCTACGAGGTTATACCGATCCAAAGATTCCAATGAGTACTTATGGCCACATGATTCAAATTGGCGATCGCGGCTATCTCGATCATGATGGCTACTTGTATGTGCTTGGTCGTGCTGATGACATGATTATCGTTGGTGGTGAAAATGTGTATCCACGCAGTGTAGAAGAAGTTCTTGAATCTATGCCAGGTATTGAAGATCTCTATGCTGCAGGTGTCAGCGATGAACAGTGGTTCAAACGCATTGCAGTGTGGATAGTTCGGGATCAAACAGATGCGGGTCAAGCGCTAACAGAAGACAGCATCCGCGACTGGGTGTCTTTCAAACTTGCCGAACATTCTGTGCCACGCGATGTGTATTTTGTTGATACTTTGCCACGCAATGCCACTGGCAAAGTGATTCCAGCAGAATTACATCCACCGATTAGTTAACGGAACTACCCTAGTATCCGAGGCAACAGGCGTCGTCAAGCATGCAAGATGGCGCCTGTTGATGTATTCACGTGATACACAAAACTTGGCAGGAGCTCCTGCTTGAGTGGGCAACGTTGCAGGTGAGCGGCGGCTAGAAACCTGGAATATGGGTTCAGGGGTGTCATGTTGGTCTGTAACCAGGGATTTCGCTGATGACACTCTTGTGGCGCAACGCGTTGATAGTTTTGGGTTGGATGCCAATGCGTGAGATACAGTAAAACCCCAGCTTACGGATGCTCCGGAAACTGGGGTTACGCGCAAATGTAATTTTGTTACGTGGTCTTCGGTTCGCGAAGGCTTTCCAAATCCACCACTGGATCCATAGCCGCAAACGCAAGAAGATTATTATACGTAATCTCTTCAACGAAGTCATCAAGATCCGGATTATCAAATTTTGGTTCATTGACCCACAATGCTAAAAACGGCTCTTTTAATTCACGCGGAACCCAAGCATGGGAATTAACCAAATCATCAAGAAGCACCTCAAGGGTAAGATCTGGTATAGTATCCTCTTTTCCCAACGCTGCTGGTGGTCGAGCCGCCTCCGCAACACGCTCATACAAGGGTTTAGGTATCATCATCTGCACCTCCATCGAAATTTTTTATTTTTATTCTATTACCTTCCGACACTTCTGATAGCTCTTTGTCCACGTGCTGGATATACTGAGTTGATTTTCAATATTCGAGAATCATATTTCTTCGGATTCCCAGGTACAAGCACAAATTCTATCGTGCGTGAGACCACAAAACCCCAGCTCCCGTACATCAGGGAAACTGGGGTTACGCGCAAATGTAATTGTTACGTGGTCTTCGGTTCGCGAAAGCTTTCCAAATCCACCACCGGATCCATAGCCGCAAACACAAAAAGATTATTATAAGTAATCCTTTCAACGGGCTCTTCAAGATCCGGATTATCAAATTCTGGTTCATTAACCCACAATGCTAAAAACGGCTCTTTTAAGTCACGTTGAAGCCAAGCATGAGATTCAACCAAATCATCAAGAAGAGTCTCAAGAAAAAAAACCGGAATTGCATTTCCCAACGTTGCTGGTGGTTGAGCCTCAGCAGCAACGCGCTTAACTAAAATACCAGGATCCATCGTCTTCACCTCTGTCGAAAGCTTTCATTTGTATTGTATTACCTTCCGACACTTCTGATACCCCTTGTCCACGTGTTGGATATACTGAGTTGATTTTCAATATTCGAGAATCATATTTCTCGGTATTCCCACGTATAAGCACCTTAATTTGAGTAAGGTGTTTCCACGATCACTTGAACTTAAGCATCATGTGTGAAACCACAAAACCCCAGCTCCCGCACATCAGGAAAAATGGGGTTACACACAAACCTGCAGGCTATGAATTCTCCGGTTCGCGAAGGCTTTCTAAATCCACCACTGGATCCATAGCCGCAAACGCACGAAGATTCTCATACGCAATCCTGTCAATGGTGTCTTCGATATCCGGATCGTCAAATTCTGGTTCATTGACCCACAATGCTAAAAACGGCTCTTTTAAGTCACGTTGAAGCCAAGCATGAGATTCAACCAGATCATCAAGAATCGTCTCTAGGTAAAAATCATGGATCGCATTTCCTAACACTACTGGTGGTCGAGCCGCCTCCGCAACACGCCAAGACAAAGGTTTAGGTTTCGTCATCTGTGCCTCCATCGAAATTTTTTATTTTTATTCTATTACCTTCCAATACTTCTGATAGCTCTTTGTCCACGTGTTGGATATGCTGAGTTTATTTTCAATATTCGAGGATCATATTTCTTCGTATTCCCACGTATAAGCACTAATGCTATCGTGTGTGAGATCACAAAACCCCAGCTCCCATACATCAGGGAAACTGGGGTTACGCACAAACCTGCAGGCTATGAATTCTTCGGTTCGCGAAGGCTTTCCAAATCCACCACTGGATCCATAGCCGCAAACGCAAGCAGATTATCATACGCAATCTTTTCAATGGGGTCTTCAATATCCGGATTATCATGTATCCCGTCGTTTATCCACCCTGCTAAAAACGGCTCTTTTAATTCACGCGGAACCCAAGCATGAGCTTTAACCAGGTCATCAAGAAGCACATGAACGAAATAATCTGGGGCTTCATCTTCTTGTCTCCAGACAATTGGTGGTCGAGCCGCCTCCACAATACGCTCAGACAAGGGTTTAGGTATCATCATCTGCACCTCCATCGAAATTTTTTATTTTTATTCTATTACCTTCCGACACTTCTGATACCCCTTGTCCACGTGCTGGATATACTGAGTTTATTTTCAATATTCGAGGATCATATTTCTTCGTATTCCCACGTATAAACACTAATTCGATCGTGTCCTTATCAGGAATCTCCATCGTGCGTGAGACCACAAAACCCCAGCTCCCGCACATCAGGGAAACTGGGGTTACGTGCAAATGTAATTGTTACGTGGTCTTCGGTTCGCGAAGGCTTTCCAAATCCACCACCGGATCCATAGCCGCAAACACAAAAAGATTATTATAAGTAATCCTTTCAACGGGCTCTTCAAGATCCGGATTATCAAATTCTGGTTCATTAACCCACAATGCTAAAAACGGCTCTTTTAAGTCACGTTGAAGCCAAGCATGAGATTCAACCAAATCATCAAGAAGAGTCTCAAGAAAAAAAACCGGAATTGCATTTCCCAACGTTGCTGGTGGTTGAGCCTCAGCAGCAACGCGCTTAACTAAAATACCAGGATCCATCGTCTTCACCTCTGTCGAAAGCTTTCATTTGTATTGTATTACCTTCCGACACTTCTGATACCCCTTGTCCACGTGTTGGATATACTGAGTTGATTTTCAATATTCGAGAATCATATTTCTCGGTATTCCCACGTATAAGCACCTTAATTTGAGTAAGGTGTTTCCACGATCACTTGAACTTAAGCATCATGTGTGAAACCACAAAACCCCAGCTCCCGCACATCAGGGAAACTGGGGTTACACACAAACGTAATTGTTACGTGGTCTTCGGTTCGCGAAGGCTTTCCAAATCCACCACTGGATCCATAGCCGCAAACACACGAAGATTCTCATACGCCATCTTTTCAATGGGTTCTTTAATATCTGGATCATCAAATTCTGGTTCATTGACCCACAATGCTAAAAACGGCTCTTTTAAGTCACGTTGAAGCCAAGCATGAGTTTTAACCAGATCATCAAGAAGCACCTCAAGGAAAAGCTCTGGCATAATACCCTCTCTTCCCACCTCTGCTGGTGGTCGAGCCGCCTCCGCAACACGCTCAGACAAGGGTTTAGGTATCATCATCTGCACCTCCATCGAATTATTTATTTTTTACTGTAACACCATGGACGCGATGCTGGTCCGTCTTATCTGAGGGAGGCGGCTGCGTCGTCAAGCTTTGGCAAAAATCTACTCAACCACTTGATACGATCTTGCCGAAATCCATCAAACAACAATGTCTTGACGCTACTAAAATGTAAAGAGTCAATTGCCTGCTAAAGCTATGTGCGAGGGCTTTCTTCCACACTGCACAATGAGAAATGAGAAAAACATGCTATTTACACTCATGGGACTCGGTATAGCCGTTATTACAATCTCAAGCGGCGGCAGCCTACTATGGCTTCCCGCATTCGCAGGAATCGGCTACGCCATCGACCGATCAGGGAAAAATCCTCAATGATCCCAATCATCGTTGACGAAACTACTGGTAAACGCCTCTGGTAAGGCGTAAACTGCTCCGAACACTGTGGTATCAGCGTACGCGCATGGGCGAACTACTAGGCCAATGGGCGAACTCCGCCAGTTGTTGTGATGCTCGACAACCGCAGCCTTGCTCGGTCTCTGCTCGGTCTCTGCTCGGTGTGAGAAGTGACGACCTGCAACAACTGGCAACAAGTAAAAAGACGGTCACATAAGAAAAACACCTGCTAAAAGTATGTTTTAGCTGGTGTTTCGTGGAGCCGCCTGCGAGAATCGAACTCGCGACCTTTTCATTACGAGTGAAATGCTCTACCGACTGAGCTAAGGCGGCGCAAGAAGTAAACTCCTCGACAGTGATCATACATGATCACCCCTATACTTCTACAAATTGAGGCCTCTACTGTGGTTTTATCGCCTTCCGGATCTTGCCAACCATCGCATCCATTGCGGTTTCTGGTCGCACATTCTTCGTTAATGCATCACGACACAGCTGAATCGCCTCAATACATGATAAAAGCGCATCAGCATCATATTTCCGTAGTTTTTCAGTAATTTTATCCATATCCGGATGCATCAAAGCCAACTCTGTCCCCGTGGCCAGCATCAAAGCATCCCGATACAATCCCATCAAGTCGACTAACTGCATATCCAAAACATCACGCACCGCGCGCGTTTCACGCTTCTTTTGTAATTTTTCAAGTTCTTTGATTTGCGACGCCGAACCCGAAAGAGCTTTCTGTGCACCTTTCCCTTTCGCACCCATACCTAAAGATATACGCAGCTTTTCCATCTCCCGCTCGTTTTCCGCAGCAAGCGTATGCAATGCAAACTCTTTCGCACGCTTAATCAAATCAGTCACTGCCTGAAACGCCACATCACCTTGGCTAATCAACTCAGGCAGATACAAAATTTCTGCCCGACGTTGCTGTGCTTCGGTATTAGTGGCCAAATGACGCGCACGACCAATATGGTTACCAGTGGCAGCCGCCGCCAAATCTGCAATACGCTCTGAGATTCCTTCGCGCTGTAAAATCGCACTCACTTCTGCACGTGTTGGCAGTGCAACATACACGTGCCGTGAACGTGAAACCAAAGTTGGAATCACCTCTTCTGGGTCAGTGGATGGGGCGCACAGCATAATGACCGTATGTGCTGGTGGTTCTTCTACCGTTTTCAAAAGTGCGTTTGCACTGGCTTCAGTCAAACGGTCAGCGTCGTCAAGAATAACTACGCGCCACTTTCCAACGGTTGGCATCATCGCGGCAGGCTCTACCACGTTGCGTCGCATCGATTCCACACCAATCGAAAGCTCTCGCGGCACAATGTGGATCACATCAGCGTGGGCATTGCGTAACACTTTTGTACATTGCACGCAGGTGCCACAGCCAACGACTGGTCCCACACATTCCAGCGCGGCGGCGAACGCAAGGGCGGCAATGGAGCGTCCCGATCCGGGTGGGCCAGTAAAAAGCCAAGCATGCGTCATAGCACTACTCATCGTGCCTTGTCGTGCGGCAGTTGCGGCGGCGCGAAGCTCGTTGGCAACACGGTCAGTTACACCCATTTGGGCGAAGATATCTTCAGTCACACCATTAAGATTATTAGGTCTTGCAACATTTTAGGTAGCAACGTGGTTAAGCTAGGGATCATGCAGAAATTTTGGCGAAGTCTTCGCTGGCTTCTTCAGTCATCGTGGCCAGCGTATGTAGCGACCATCCTTGGCACAAACATTGTGGCAGCTATTGGCGTCATGCTCTTTGTCAAATACCTGCTACCACTGAAGTCTTTTTCTGTATTCACCACTCACCCAGGCTTCGCCGCCTTAGGCTGGTACTACCTAGTCGCAGCATCCTTATCCGGCATCGTACTGACATTTTTCCTATTCCGACCAGTCCTCGACTGGCAATTTCATCCGCAACACCACGACCGAAATATGGTGCGCAATCTGGTCATGCGCATTCCGCTGTATCAAACTGCATTAACAGCTGGTTTCTGGGCAATCGGTATTGCCATTGTCACCATCAGCACTGCGCGGATTTCGCAATCACTGGCCACCGTTATTGGGGTAGCCACAACCTTAACTGGCTTAATGATGGTGCTGCTTACGTATCTGGAAGCCGAGCGTTTGGTGCGCCCACTCGCGGCAGCTGCCCTAGCTCGCCGATTCGAAGACTCTACGCTGGAGCCACCGATTAGCCAGCGTCTGCATATGACGTGGCTTTTAACCTCAGCTGTCCCAATCGTGGGTATCTTATTCTTGCTACGCGGCCATACTCGCGGGTTTTTTGTTGGCGATCTCGATGCCCTCATGCCCAGCGTCATCGCATTATGCGCGATCGCCCTTGGCGTGGGATTTCTAGGCGTTAGTTTGGTCGTCATCAGCGTGGTTGATCCAATCCAAGAACTCCAAAGCGCAATTAATCGCGTCCGCCGTGGCGAATTAAATGTCGAGGTCGATATTTATGATGGTTCGGAAATCGGCGTGCTGCAGGCAGGTTTCAATGAAATGATGCGCGGCCTCCGCGAACGTCAGCGTGTCCGCGATATTTTCGGCCGCTATGTCGGCGTCGAGGTAGCCCGGCGCGCTTTAGAGGAACGCCCTGAACTTGGCGGCGAGGATCGCGAAGTCGCCGTAATCTTTGTCGACGTGATTGGCTCAACCACCTTTGCTGTGCAACATGATCCCGAAGAAGTAGTCGCCGAGCTCAATCGTTTCTTTGAACACGTCGTTGATGTCGTCCACCGCAACAAGGGCGTTATTAATAAGTTCCAAGGCGATGCCGCACTTGCTGTCTTTGGCGCACCTATTTCGCTTACCGACGCTACCAGCCACGCCCTCGCCGCAGCGCGAGAATTGCGTCTGGAATTAAAAGGCATGCGACTACAAGCAGGCATTGGTGTCGCTGCAGGCCATGTGGTGGCTGGCCATATCGGTGGTCATGATCGCTTTGAATATACGGTCATTGGCGATGCAGTGAATACTGCAGCGCGACTGACCGAAATTGCGAAAGATACACCAGGTCGTGTGATTACCAATGCTTCTACCTTGCAACGCGCCAATGAGGCAGAACGCGCACGATGGACCTTAATGAAATCTGTCGAGCTACGCGGCCGTAATCTCATGACGCAACTCGCACGGCCCATTCGCCCAACACTGGCAGATCGTTCCTAAGCTTCACAAAACCACCTTATTATTGTCCACTCCATCACACTTTTGGTGGATGCGGTTGGCGTCGTCAAGCATGCAAGATGGCGATTAAGCTTTGTCTTTTATAAATTTGCGGTTGTTTACGCGACTTTCTCATCCAACGAAGAACCTAGACAGCAGCTATCTCACCGTTTAGGATTTTTTCATTAGCTCGCCTGTTAAAGGCGGCATTTTATATTTCACGACCTGCAATATTGGTATGAAACGAAGTATGAAATGCAGTTATATTCACGTTATATGAGAAAGGAAAAGCTTTAGGTATGAGCGCAATTGCCACATCCAGCGCTACGAGCAATGTTCGCGAATTAACACTCCGCGGCATTATTCTTGGCGGTCTGATTACGCTTGTCTTTACTGCGGCAAATGTTTATCTTGGCCTCAAGGTTGGTTTAACATTTGCCACCTCTATTCCAGCCGCTGTTATTTCGATGGCGATTCTGCGCAAGTTCCGCGACCACTCAGTGGTGGAAAATAATATTGTGCAAACCATCGCTTCGGCAGCAGGTACTCTCTCAGCTATTATTTTCGTGCTGCCAGGCTTGGTCATGATCGGCTTCTGGACTGGTTTCCCATACTGGACCACCGTTGCTGTGTGTGCCATCGGCGGCGTTTTAGGTGTGATGTATTCGATCCCGCTGCGCAGAGCTATGGTTACTGGCTCTGACCTGCCGTATCCAGAAGGTGTGGCAGCAGCGGAAGTCTTAAAAGTTGGCGACGATAACGCCGATCCGCAAGCCTTAGCTGAAAACCAAAAAGGCCTGAAAGTTATTATTCTGGGCGGTTTAGCATCTGCAGGGTTCTCCTTACTGGCAGCCATGCGCGCAGTTGCTGGCAGCGTTTCTTACCCATTTAAGATCTTCGGCGGCGGCACCATGATTGGTAGCTCCTTATCGCTAGCACTGATTGGCGTTGGTCACCTCGTCGGCGTTGGTGTTGGCATTGCGATGATCGTTGGTCTTTTGATCTCCTACGGCGTGCTGCTTCCAATCTTTTCTGCTGATCAGATTCAGTCTGGCGAAGAACTCTCCGCAATTATTGGCTCCACCTTCTCTGGTGAAGTCCGCTTCATTGGTGCCGGCACAATGGCCGTAGCCGCTGTGTGGACGCTGTTGAAGATTATTGTCCCGATTGCAAAAGGTATTAAGGATTCTTTGACCTCCACCCAAAAACGTGCCGCTGGTGAAACCGTGCCATTAACCGAGCGCGACATACCATTTACCATCGTCATCGGAGTCATTCTTGCCTCGATGCTGCCAATTGGCGCACTGCTCTACTTGTTTGTCCACGTTTCGGAAATTGCACACCACACTACAGCACTGATTCTCTTAAGCGTGGTATTTGTGCTGTTAATCGGCCTGATTGTGGCTTCTGTTTGCGGTTATATGGCTGGTTTGATTGGTGCTTCGAACTCGCCAATTTCTGGCGTGGGTATTATCGTCGTTTTGTCCTCCGCACTGCTTATTAAGGCCGTTACAGGAAACGAATCTGCGACCAATGCACCAGCGTTGGTGGCCTATACCCTCTTTACTTCTGCAGTGGTCTTTGGCATTGCGACGATTTCCAACGATAACCTCCAGGACTTAAAGACCGGCCAGTTGGTGGGTGCTACCCCATGGAAGCAGCAGGTCGCCTTAGTTATTGGTGTGCTGTTTGGTTCCTTAATTATCCCACCAGTGCTGCAATTGATGCTGACAGGTTTTGGTTTCGTTGGTATGGAAGGCGCTGGTGAAAATGCTTTGGCAGCGCCACAAGCATCGCTGTTGTCTTCGGTTGCAAATGGTATTTTCGGTAATTCCTTGGACTGGAGCTTAATTGGGCTTGGTGCCGCTATTGGTGTCGTTGTCATCATTATTGACGAAGTCCTGCGCAAATCCTCAGGTGATACCCGCTTCTTGCCACCCCTCGCAGTTGGCATGGGCATGTACTTGCCGATTTCTTTGACGCTGATCATTCCAATTGGTGCATTCATCGGTTCCTTCTACAACAAGTGGGCCGAGCGCCAAACGAACCCAGAATTCGCGACCCGCATGGGAACGCTGCTGGCAACTGGCTTAATCGTGGGTGAATCGTTGTTCGGTGTGCTCAATGCTGGCATTATCGGCGCGGCTGGTCGAGAAGATGCCTTGGCACTGTTCGACTTTGGCGTAGCAAGTGAATTCATTGGCGTGATTGGATTCGCCGCAACGATCGCGTTCTTGTATCGCTGGGCACGAAGCCTCCATTAAGGAAATTGCGCATGGAAGCGTAGCGGCTAAGGCTGTTGAGAGGGAGTATTCCTCAGCGTTCTGGGCGTAGGTTTCCTGGCGCGGTGCTGGGCGCGGGTGCTGGCGTTCTGGGCGCAGGCGCTGAGCACAGGTTCCCGTCCGACATTGCCGGGCCCACGCTTCCTGCCAAGCGTTCCAAGCACACGCACCGAGCCGTGCTTCCTACAATCAAAAGGTCTGCATCACCATCACCGTGATGCAGACCTTTTCATATATAAACGCAATGGTCGTGATGCCCGAATTATTGAGTCACGCTCACCTGCGGCACGTACGTTTTCCGCCCGCGATCGAGCATCATTAACGCAACCAGCCCCATCACCGTGATGCCGGCAAGCACGGCCAAGCTCACGATCAACGAATGCGTTCCACCTGCATTACCAGCTGCAACCATCGCCGCCGTGAAATAATGCACCGGCATCAATGCACTAACTGCCCACCATAGTGAACCAGCCGCGCTTGTCGACGCTGCGTGCCAAGCCCAACCGCTCACAGCAATCTGGATCGCTGCACCCACGATGCTGACAGCCGCGCCCACACGAGCACCAAATACTTTTGTTATAACCGAGCTTGCTAAAAGCGTTGCTACAACAAAGACCAATGCAATACCGGCAACCAATGCAATATCAGCTGCGATCACACCATGTGCTGCAATGCTGAACAATCCGGCAGCAATACCTGCCAGAATCACGGCTGCGAATCCGCTCAACCAAGCTTGTTCACGACTGCGCAAAGCAGCGCCTAAAAGCAAGGAGGCAGCGATAAAGAAGGCAAATAGTGGCGGCAATGTTTTGGTAATGCCGGCTTCTTGGGCTTCTGTTGTACCTGCTTGGGCAACTGGTAATGCACGTTGAATTGCCCCGACTCGCTGCTTGGTGGTCTTTGCCATATCATCAATTTTGGTAGCGCCAGCATGTAACTGATCTAAGCCCTGCATGGCTTCACCAACGCCAGCATCGAGCTGCGCCAGACCGTCGGCAAGCTCTTTCGAGCCTTTCGTTGCGGTATAAATACCATCATGGTAGGCATAGCCTGGGGTGTGGAGCTGGTTAGCGATCTCGCGGGAACCATCGCGCAATTCCAACAACTGTGCACGCATATTCTCATCGAGTTCGAAGGTCGCGACTTGTTCACGGAATCCAACAAGTTGCTCACGCAATTGTTTCTTTTCAGGATCCTTCGTATCCTTCCAATCTTCCAACGTGCGATCAATCACACCAAGGATTTGGCCGCGCACTGCATTCAGCCCCACAATCTGATCCACAGCTTGTCCCACACCATCGGCAACCTTCGTTGCACCAGCACCTAATTGACCAGTAGCCGCTTGCAACTGCACGAGACCTTCATTCAACTGGCGTGACCCATCGCGAGCCGCTGCAACAGGGCCGGTAACCTGGTCTTTTTTGCCGTGGATCTCATCAACGCCACTGAGCAGTTCTTTGGTGCCGCTTATTAAGAAACCGGTTTGTGATTGTGCCTCGCCAGTTGCCCGGCGCGCGTCGACAAGCAAATTGGCGTCGAATGCGGCAGGGGCACCTTCTGCTTCTTCCCCGACCGACCACGAATCTGCTGGGTCAAGGTCGCTGACCACGGAATATCCTGCTCCGACGAGCAAGGGGAGGGCGACCATGCAAGCGGCAAGGAGGCGGCGTGGCAGGGGGAAAGATGAGGCTTGAGTCATAGTGTACAAATTTAATGGCGTTGATTGTTCTTTTGGTGCAGGCACACCAGCAATTTAAGGTAACCTTAAAGCGATAAGTAAATGTCCCTGATGAATAAATGAAAGTAGGCGCTGCGGACAGAACTTACTGCACATGCGCTAGCATGCCGGAGCTTTTGCACTCGACGTGTTGGTGGTTCAGGAAGCCACTGTTTTTGGTGTCCGCTTCTTTCACCCCTTGGTTTTCCCGTGGGTTCCGGAAGGAGTTTGAGAGTACTAGTGTCTTTAATCGTTGTTCCAGGCCTTGCGGCCTTTGGTGTCCTGCTTGCGCCTTTGCTGGTGAAGCTTGTTGATCGCAAAGCTGGCTGGGTACTTGCTGCACTCTTTTTAGCAGCAGCAAGCTTGCTTGTGCGTGAGTTGCCAGCAATTATGCATGGTGAAGTACTTGAGTTCCACTATCGCTGGGTGCCCGATGTGCTCGGCAGCGGTCTTGACGCCAACCTTGCCTTACGCGCGGATGCCTTAAGCACCTTCTTTGCTCTCTTAGCGCTGGTCATCGGTGCCGTGGTGTTTATATACTCCGGTTCATATCTGCATAATGGCCCAGGAAATACCAATTTCTACACCATTATGACCGCCTTTATGACCGCAATTTTGCTCTTAGTCTTAGCAAATGATGCCATTGTGCTGTTTATTGCGTGGGAATTGGTTTCCTTAGCCTCATTTATGCTCATTGCCCGATCTGGCGGCAAAGGTGGCGAACGTGGCTCGCAGCGCACCTTAGTCTTAACATTCATCGGCGGTTTGACCTTGCTGGTGGCCATGGCAATTGCCGCCACCCAAGCTGGCACTACCAGTATCGACGGCATTTTAGCTGCACCGTTTTGGGCAGAAAACTCCACACTGACAGCAGTGCTAGCGATTTTGGTGGCAATTTCGGCATTTACAAAATCGGCACAGTTACCATTCCACTTCTGGTTGCCAGAAGCAATGGCAGCTATCACCCCAGTTTCGGCCTTCTTACACGCCGCCGCTGTGGTGAAAGCTGGCATTTACGTCCTATTACGTTTTTCTGCAGTCTTTCACGACGTCGCAGTGTGGAACTACCTGCTCATTATCACAGGTATGACCACCGCCGTGATGGCTTCGGTATTCGCCATTCAAAAAACCGACCTGAAAAAACTCACCGCCTATTCGACGGTGTCCCACTTGGGTTGGATTGTTGCCACCATCGGCGTTGGCACCCCATTTGCTCTGTTTGCAGCCTTAGTGCATACGCTGGCACACGCATTATTTAAGTCGTCACTGTTTATGCTCATTGGCGTCATTGACCACCAAACTGGCACTCGTGATACCACCCGCTTAGGTTCCACTTGGCGACAAATGCCATTTACCTTCGCATCGGTCGTCATTGCCGCAGGATCCATGGCCGCCTTGCCACCAACCTTCGGTTTTATCTCAAAAGAAGGCATGCTAGCAGCCTTTGAAGAAGCCCCATTGCCAAGCGTTGGCGTGGTGCTCTTAATGAGCGCGGCGGCATTCGGCGCGTTTTGTACCTTCACATACTCGGCACGCATTATTGCCGACGGCTTTATCGACGGCGACCGCGATATGAGTGACGTGAAGGAAGCCCCAATTTCTCTCTGGTTCCCAGCCGCACTTCCAGGCCTTTTATCCTTACCAGCAGCCTTTATTGCAGGTTCCTTGTCGCAACCGATTAGCAGTGCCGCCGGCGTCATTTTGCACCATAAACCACATGCACATCTTGGCCTGTGGCATGGTGTAAATCTGCCACTATTAATCTCTGCGGCTGTAACCGTAGCCGGTTTCGTCGGCGTTGCCTATCGCAAGGAAATCTGGGCCTGGGTGGACGATCGTCATTTCGCACCGCGAACTGGCAATTACTTGCTCATGCGCTTTAACCAGTCGTTGAGCTTCTTAGGCAAGAAGTTTGCGATCATGGCAGATTCCTTCGCACCAGGGCGTCACTTAAGCTACATGTTCGTCATGCTCTTTATCTATGGCGCAGTTGTGACTGGTCAAGGCTTACTGCACGGTGGCCTAGACGGCATGGAATTAATGCCACGCTTTGCTGGCGCTGATCGCGTCACCGATATCATCCCGCTGTTAATTATCACCATCGGTGTGCTGGCGGTTATCCGCACTCGGAATCGTCTCACTGGTGTGATCGTTGTCGGCGCAATTGGTGTCGGCGTGACCTTACAAATCCTCATGCTCGGCGCGCCAGACGTTGCATTAACGCAGTTCTTGGTGGAAGCCTTAGTCGTAGTGATCATGATGATGGTGGTTCGCCAACAACCAGATACCTTCCACCCAACCAAAAAGATTCGCCAAATCTCCGGCGGCTTGCTTGCCATTGGTATTGGCATTGTGACCTTCTTAGGTTCCTATATGCTGCTTGGTCGCCACGAACGCAGCGAACTGGGCATGTGGTATCTCACGGAAGCTCCAGGAATTACTGGCGGCGATAATGTTGTGAATACCATCTTGGTGGAATTCCGTGCCTTCGATACCATGGGCGAGCTTTCCGTGCTGGGTATGGCCGCAATTGTGATCGTAGCTGTTGTCACCTCAATGCCACGCTACCCATTCTTCCCAGGTACGCACCGCGTGCCATTTGGCCAATCCACAGTCAATTCCATTCCATTGCGCACGATGCTGCGCTTCCTAACACCAATGTTACTGGTCTTAAGCTTGCTGGTGTTCTGGCGTGGTCACCATGAACCAGGTGGCGGCTTCATTGCCGCTCTGATTGCCGGTTGTGCAATGATGCTGACCTACATTAGCTACCCACGCGATCGTCGCATCTTCGCCGTCGCCGCCCCAATGTATCTCACTGGTTTCGGTGTACTCATCGCGGTGCTCGCTGGTTTCTTAGGCCTGCTCAAAGGCTCATTCCTCTATGCCATTCACGGCCATTTCTTAGGCCAGCACCTAACCACCGCCATGATTTTCGACGTGGGCGTGTACCTAGCTGTACTGGGTATGCTCACGATGGCCATTAACGCACTTGGCGGCTACCTTCGCCCTGGCATGGAATATAAGGAACTGACCTTCACTCGCGAAAATTCACCATTATGGCAGCCCGATAAAGTACCTGCCGTCTTAGAAGATTTTGCTGATGAAGATCGCCATGCACCATCTGAGTTGATCCAAGAAGAAATTGAGCGAACAGCGGATCGACTTCGCGCGGCGCTCAAGGCTGATAAAACTGCTCACACCGCCACTATTAAGAAAGAGGATTAAGACTTATGCTTATTTCAGCATCAATCGCCATCCTTGCCGCTGGAGGTGTGTACCTGGTGTTACAGCGTGGCATGGTACGCATTGTGCTCGGCATGACATTAATTAGCCATGCCGTGAACCTCTTGATTCTTTCCACTGGTGTCACCACCTGGCGCGGTGAACCATTTCCATCGGTGACTGACTTAAGTGAATCTGCTGATCCATTGCCGCAGGCCTTCGTGCTGACCGCAATTGTAATTGCGATGGCAACCACCACCTATATGCTCACGTTGGCTGGTTTGGGCCGTTCCGACGACACCGAGATCGAGCTGGTACCAGATGAGCATTCCCCACTGCAGACCTTGGGACGTTCCACCACAATGGCGGAAATCGCGGCGAGCGAAGCCCACTTGGCAAAGCGTACCGCCGATTTTGCTCAGCGCGAAGAAAGGAACCACCACTAATGGATATCAGTGCTGTGCTTCCTCTCTTTGTTGGCATTCCGCTGGCGCTAGTTGCACTTTCCACCTTGGCGCCATGGCGCTGGCTTCGCGACGCTTTGGCCTTGCTTGCCCCACTTGGAACTGGCATTGCAGGTCTGTGGTTATTGAGCTATACCGCAGTCCACGGCACCATCGCGCACTCCGTTGGTCTCTATATTGGCGGCGTTGCCATTCCATTTAGTGCCGATCAATTCTCGGCGATTATGATTGTCACCACCTCAATTGTGGCATTCACGGCCAACTGGTTTGCCATTGCCGTTGGTGAAACCCAGGCGCAGTTCTACTCGCCACTGACAATCATGTTGCTGGCAGGTGTAATGGGTGCACTGCTAACGGCTGATTTATTTAACTTCTTCGTCTTTATCGAAGTCATGCTGCTGCCATCCTATGGTTTACTCACCATGACTGGTACCTGGGCGCGACTGTCAGCTGGCCGCACCTTCGTACTCGTGAACCTGGCAACCTCAACCCTGTTACTTGCTGGCGTGTCCATTGTCTACGGTGTGACCGGCAGTGTGAATATTGCTGCATTACGCGGTGTTGCCGCAGGACATGGCCCTGCAACGATCGCAATGGGCATTGTGGTATTCGCAATGGTGGTTAAAGCTGGTGTATTCCCAGTTCACACCTGGTTGCCGCGTTCGTATCCGGCAACTTCAGCCTCAGTGATGGCACTGTTTTCCGGTCTGCACACCAAAGTGGCGGTCTATATTCTGTTCCGTATCTACGTGGTGATTTTTGACCTCGACCAGCGTTGGGCCACCTTAATTATCACGATCAGCATCATCAGCATGATCGTGGGATCATTCTCAGGATTGGCAGAAAACTCCATGCGTCGAGTGCTGGCGTATCAAATGGTCAATGGTATGCCATTTATTTTGGTCATGCTGGCGTTCACCAGTGGAAATGCCCAAGCTGCACTCGCTGCAGGCATCTTATATATGCTGCACCACATGATCACCGTTGGCAGTTTGATTCTCACCGTTGGCTCTATTGAGGAAACCTACGGCAAGAACCTGCTCACCAAGCTTTCTGGAATTGCCAAGCGTGACCCAATCGTGGCGGCAGTCTTTGCCGCAGGCGCATTTTCGATTGTTGGTTTCCCACCATTTTCTGGCCTATGGGGCAAGGTTTTTATCGTCATCAATATCGCCAAGGCTGGCACGACCGCAGCATGGTTAGTTATTGCTGTAATTGTGGTGGCATCATTTGCAGCATTCTTGGCAATGCTGCGCATTTGGCGCAAAGTGTTCTGGGGTGGCGTGATGAATCGCAAGCGGATTCCAGAATCTCTCCACATTCCACGTTCGCGCTATGCGCCAGGTGCTGCGATGATTATCATCTCCTTCGCAATGTTCATCTTTGCAGGTCCGCTCATGCACGCCGTGCAATCCGCTGCGGCTGATCTGCTGAACACCGACGCATATGTCACCGCAGTATTAGATACCGCGAATCATCCTGCAGTGGGTATTCCTAAAGGAGGCAAATAGCCATGAAGATACTCCACGCTTGTAGCTACACGGTTTGGCTCATTGGCCAGCTTCTACTTGCCACCTGGACGGTATTATTTGATACCTTAACGGGCAATAAAAATATTGATCCCTGCATTGTGCACTATCCGTTACGCGTCACATCAGACTGGCATATCACGGTGTTTGCCGCCTCAATTACCTTAACGCCTGGCACAATGACCTGCACGATTATCGATGAAGATCCAGATCAAATCAAAGGACCACGTCATTTCGTGGTACATGCTGTGTACGGGTCGGATCCACATGCTGTGCTAAAAGATCTACGGGTGATGGAAGAAAAGCTTGCACCACATGTTCGCGAGATTGAGCAGCACTTCCAAGATGCTGTGATCGAGTATCCAGTCAATGTTCCAGTAAAGAAGGTGTAGTTCGATCATGTTTACAACTCTTGCCCTCATCGGCGGCGGTTTGATGGTCTTAGCGATGATCATGACGCTGGCCTTGATCAGCTACACCCGCAACGAACTCGTCCGCGCGATTGTATCTGACCTTGTCTTTTATGCCATGATCGGTATTTACGTGATCTGGACGATGTTCCACCACACCCATATTGCCTACGAAATCGTGCTGCTGGCGGCCATTGCAGGTGGTATTTTGCCGACGCTCTCTATGGCTCGCATTATCTCGAAAGGACGCCGATAATATGGTGCTCGAACTTCTCGCCGGCCTGATGATCATTGCCGCTGGTTTTATTATGGTCATCACTGCACTGGCCCTGTGGCGCTGCAAAGACGATCCTTTAACCTGTGCAAACCTGTTTAGTCCAGCAACCGCCGTTGCGCTGCCATTGGTAATTCTAGCCAAAGTCATCGTCGATATTGCCCATCACGGATTCGTCTTCAGCGATATTTTCCGCGCAGTGATCGCCATTGCAGGCTTATTAATTGTGCTGTCCGTCGGCTCGTTTATTATGGCGCGCAGCTTGTATAAAGAAGGACACGAACAACCCCATTAAGGAACTATTGTCGTGCACCTCGCATCGCTGTTGGATCACCTGATATCCAACAGCGATTGTTGTTTCAGCCCTGTCATCCAGCTGTTTCGCAGTGGCTGGAATCTTCCAACCAGTGTTAAAATGATGCCCTATGACATCTCCTCCGGCTCCAGACGCCCTCACCCAGCTTGCGCTTGCCGCTGGACGTGGGGATCGTAAAGCACTCACGGAGTTCATTCGTCAGTCGCAAGCCGACGTGTGGCGGCTCTTAGCCCACCTTGGCGACACTGAAATCGCTGATGACCTCACCCAAGAAACGTACTTGCGCGTCATTCACGCATTGCCACGCTTTGCTGCGCGTTCTTCTGCCCGCACATGGTTATTGTCATTAGCCCGTCGCGTGTGGGTTGATAGTATTCGTCACGATATGGCACGCCCTCGCAAAGCCGCAGCAGAATTAGAATCCGTTGATATTCCCGCCGATTCTCATTGGTCAGAGCTTATCGACGCGCGTATTTTGCTCGACGCGCTACCGCCAGATCGTCGAGAAGCATTGATCTTAACGCAAGTCCTTGGGTATTCCTACGAAGAAGCCGCGAAAATTTCTGACGTACGCGTTGGGACGATTCGCTCGCGGGTAGCTCGGGCTCGGGCGGATATTATTGCCGCAGCAAAATCCGATCATGCGCTCGAAGACGCTGGATAACACATAAAAAACCAGCTTCCTCCTGATGTGGTGGAAGCTGGTTTTTTATTAAGGGATGTTACTTCTTGGTTGCAAACAGTTCGCGAACGCGCTTGCCCAAGTTCTCATCAACTTGATCCCAGTAGAGGTAGACACGTTCTTCGACTTCTGGGGAAACGCCGACCATTGCGTTGGTGATGTTGTCAGCCAAACGCTCCTTTGCACCGTCATCCATGACCTCACGGTAGAGGATACCAGCCTGGACGAAGTCGCCGTCTTCTGCGTGCTTCACGTATGCTGCACGGGTCAGATCGGTGCCGTGTGGATCTGGATTGACATACAGATCTGCGGCTTGACCATAGGTTACGCCGGAGGATGAGGTCTGACCATCATCGAGGTAGCCTGCACCCTTATCGAAGCGGTTAGGGTTGTAGACTGGTGCTTCAGCTGGGTTGAAGAAGTACTCCATATTGCCCTGGTGTGAATAGGTGTTCACTGGGAAGATTGGCTGGTTTACTGGCAGCTGACGGTAGTTTGCACCAATGCGGTAGCGGTGTGCGTCTGCGTATGCGAAGGAACGAGCCATGAGCATGCGGTCTGGGGACAGGCCGATACCTGGAACCAAGTTCGCTGGGTCAAGCGCAAGCTGCTCGATCTGTGCGAAGAAGTTTTGTGGGTTCTTGTTCAACACGAAGTATCCGACGTCGATCAATGGGTAGTCCTTGTGGGACCAAGTCTTGGTCAGATCGAATGGGTTGTAACGGTAGGTCTCCGCCTCTTCGAATGGCATGATCTGAACCTTGACGTCCCAGATTGGATAGTCGCCGTTCTCGATTGCATTGTAGAGATCTTCGCGCTGGTAATCAGCGTTCTTGCCAGCCATTTCCTGAGCTTCTGCATCGGTGAAGGTCTCCCAGCCCTGGCGGGTCTTGAAGTGGTACTTCACCCAAACTGGGGTGCCTTCTTCATTGATCCACTGGAAGGTGTGGGAACCGAAACCGTCCTGGTGACGAGAGGTCTTTGGTGTACCACGATCGCCCATGAGGTAGGTTACCTGGTGAGCGGATTCTGGGGTACGGGTCCAGAAATCCCACTGTGCGTCAGCGGAACGCAGGCCGGATGGGCCGATGCGCTTCTGAGAGTGAATGAAGTCTGGGAACTTAATGCCGTCACGCAAGAAGAAGGTTGGGGTGTTGTTACCAACGATGTCGTAGTTACCTTCGGTGGTGTAGAAACGCACCGCGAAACCGTGAACGTCGCGCCACGTATCTGGGGAACCCTGCTCACCAGCAACAGTGGAGAAACGTACCGCGATTGGGGTAACCGTGTTTGGCTGGAACAGTGCAGCCTTGGTGTACTTGGAAACATCGTGGGTGATGTGCAGTTCACCGAATGCGCCGTGGCCCTTTGCGTGAGGGTTACGCTCTGGAACGCGCTCACGGTTGAAGTGTGCCAACTTTTCAATCAGGTGAATGTCATTCAAAACATTTGCACCCTGTGGGCCTGCGGTGATCGAAATATTTTCGGAAGCAACTGGTGCGCCACCATGCTGGTGGGTGTTGCCGCTCAATGCTGGGCGCTTACCCTTGTTGAGGATGTCATCAGTATTCATAATCTGACTCTCTTTCTGGATACATTATTAAGCTATAACAATGTTTTCCTATGATTAACGTTTGATTGATAGTCTATATAGGGTAAATAAACTTTTCAAGCAAGCGTTACCTAAAGTCACTACCAATAAACACTGCTTGACATCACAAATTCCTCTTTCCGCAGTTAGCCCGCCTATTTGTATAAAACAAGCACTGCTCTTGTCATTCTTTCGATGGAACACGAGCAGGGGGCAACTTTAGGCGGAGCACAGCGATTTCTGACGCATGACGCCTCTTTTCATACATCCGCAATACATGTGTTTTTGCCCGTTCTCACACTTGCTGACACTTGGCGCAAATTTCTGCTCTACGCTGGATGTTTGCTACTGATCCCATTGCCCAAGCACACGGTCAATAAAAAACATATACTCACACACCACCTGCCACTTCCAGATATATGCACGAAGTTTTGAAACGGCTCACGACGTGTCAAACACAGTTAAGCGAATCGACAAGCATGACGAGCGCAATATTGATTGCATCACAACTCTATACGGGTACGCAGCGGTCGGTATCGCGTACGGCGGTAACGAGCATTGACATAGCAGTGTAGCCCCCGTACGGCAGTACGCCGCCGGCACATCCACACACCGCCCCGACAACCACCACCGCACGCACACCAAAACTCTGAGCCCAAAGGCCCAGTTCACCAATACTGCATTCCTTAATAGGGGTTGGAGGTCGAAAAAATCCCGCCTATCGCAATAGACGGGATCTTTCTGAAAGCTTATTCGGCCTTAGACCAGCAACTCTGCGATCTGGACAGCATTCAGTGCTGCACCCTTGCGCAAGTTATCGCCAGAGACTACGAATACTAAGCCCTTGTTCTCATCAACGGTTTGATCTTGGCGAATACGTCCCACCAAAGAATCATCCTTACCAGCTGCAGCCAGTGGCGTTGGAACGTCAACAACCTCTACGCCTGGGGCTTGTGTCAGCAGTTCCTTGGCTTGGTCTGGGGTGATTGATTCCTGGAACTCTGCATGCACAGTCATGGTGTGACCAGTCAAAACTGGAACACGAACGCAGGTGCCAGAAACCTTCAGATCTGGGATATTCAGGATCTTGCGGGATTCAAAGCGCAGCTTCTGCTCCTCATCGGTTTCCAGGGAGCCGTCATCAACCAAGTTGCCTGCAAATGGCAATGCATTAAAGGCAATTGGTGCAACATATGGACCAAGCTCTGCAAATTCAACAGTCGAGCCATCGTGCACGAATGTTGCAGCATCATCGCCAGCGAGTTTGATTTGCTTGAGCAGGGTCTCGACACCCGCCAGACCCGAACCAGACACAGCCTGATAGGAAGAAACGTGCAATTTCACCAATCCAGCCTGCTTGTGCAGTGCATGCAGCACTGGAATCAGTGCCATGGTGGTGCAGTTCGGATTCGCAATAATACCCTTGACCAGGTTGTTCTTTGCCTCTGGGTTTGCCTCAGACACAATCAAAGGCACTTCTGGATCCTTACGCCATGCCGAGGAGTTATCCACAACAGTTGCACCTGCTTCAGCAAACAGTGGCGCATACTGCTTCGAGGTGGAACCACCAGCAGAGAACAGCGCAATATCAATGCCTTGCAGCGATTCAACGGTGGCTTGTGCCAGATCTTCAACCACAACATCTTGACCATTAAATGGAAGGGTTGTGCCTGCAGAACGAGCAGATGCAAAGAAACGAATCTTCTCAGCTGGGAACTTACGTTCTTCTAAAATGGAACGCATGACGCGCCCAACTTGGCCGGTAGCACCAACAACGGCAACTGTGGTCATAGGACAACCTCTCATATAGTTATGTTGAAAATTACCATAAGCTTACCCCACTGCCCCGATTTGCATGGAACGTGACTGCATAAAAATTACAAGAAGTCTCAATATTTCCAGCGCGTTTCCATGCTCACAGCTTATCGACGCCCCTTGCATTCCTCAGGTATACCCAACCGGCTATATCCCAAACCTCTTGAGACAGCAGCAAAGGCCTGATCCACGCCCGCGACGGGCAAGAATCAGGCCTTTATTTGCTAAAAACTTTGAATTAGCGGCCGGTACCTGCGTACACGGTTGCTTCTTCTTCGCCACCCAGTTCAAAGGCATCATGCAATGCCTTGACAGCTGGAGCAATATCGGATTCCCGAATAATCACAGAGATGCGAATTTCAGAGGTGTTAATGATCTCGATATTAACTTCTGCATCGCGCAGGGCTTCACAGAAGGTTGCGGTGACTCCTGGGTGGGTCCGCATGCCTGCACCAACCAACGAGACTTTGCCGATCTGGTCGTCGTAAAGCACGTTGCGGCAGGTACCAGCAGCTTCGAGCTTCTTAAGCAGCTCAACCGCGCGTGGACCGTCGGCACGTGGGCAGGTGAAGGTGATGTCGGTGCGATTATCTGCCAGGGAGGAGATATTCTGGATCACCATGTCGATATTGATTTCGGCATCAGCGAGCACGCGGAAAATTTTCGCAGCTTCACCAGGAAGATCTGGAATGCCAAGAACGGTCAGTTTTGCTTCGGAATTGTCAGTTGCGACACCAACAAGTACTGCTTCTTCCACTGGAATATCCTCCATAGAGCCGGACACGAGGGTGCCAGGGTCATTGCTATACGATGAACGAACACGAATTGGAACATTAAAGGAACGCGCATATTCAACACTGCGCAGCACCAAAATTTTCGAGCCGGACGCAGCCAGCTCCAACATTTCTTCAAATGAAAGCGAATCCAGCTTTTGCGCGTTTGGCACAATGCGTGGATCGGCGGTGTACACACCATCAACGTCGGAATAAATCTCGCACTCATCAGCGCCCAAAGCGGCAGCCAGTGCGACTGCGGTGGTATCAGAACCGCCGCGACCTAAGGTGGTGACATCACGAGTTTCACGGTTCACGCCTTGGAAACCAGCAACCAGACAAATCTTGCCTTCATCAAGTGCTTCGCGCACACGACCTGGGGTGACATCCACAATGCGGGCGTTACCATGACGTTCGGTTGTCAGCACACCAGCCTGAGAGCCAGTAAATGACTGTGCTTCGGCACCATAGGAGGCAATTGCCATTGCGACCAGTGCGTTCGAGATGCGCTCACCTGCGGTTAAGAGCATGTCCATCTCACGGGCTGGCGGCACAGGATTGACCTGAGCAGCCAGATCGAGCAATTCGTCTGTCGTGTCTCCCATTGCTGAGCACACAACGACAACATCATGCCCTTTTTTCTTTGTTGCGACAATTCGTTCTGCCACGCGTCGGATTCGCTCCGCGCTTTCTAACGAAGAGCCACCATATTTTTGGACGATTAGCGCCACGGCTCAAGCCCTTTCTGAAATTTCATCGCACGTACCGTTGGCGCATTTCAGGTCATTGAGATGTGTCCAACACTGTTTGAGAAAAATTTCGTGAGTATTTCTTTCGCTGTACAGGTATACAAGAATACTATTTCATCGTTGTGCCTTGTGCATAGTTTCCTAAACGGGGTTAGGGTGGAGTGTAATGCATAACAATTTTTTAGCCGTATGTTTTGCACTGCTCTCTGCACTCGTGATTGCCTGGGGAACAGTGGTTCGTCACCGTATCGCAGAACAAGCTCCCGCCGATGGTACGTGGTCAGGTTCACCGCTGATCACCGCCATTCGTCGTCCCTTGTGGTGGTTTGCCACCTCAACAGCGCTGATTGGCTATTCCTTGCAAGTCGTTGCCTTAAGTTATGGCTCCTTGCTCATTGTGCAACCCTTGTTGGTGTTATCTCTGATGTTCACCATGCCGATGTCGGCAATTTATGACAAACGCCCTCTCTACCGCGATGAAATCGCATGGGCTGCGGTCTTAACCATTGCCGTGGCCACGCTTATCACGCTCGGCCGCCCACTTCCGGGCAAAGGACATCCTGAGCTGTATGTGTGGCTGGCGGCATTAGGAATTGGCTTAGGCGTTATTGCAATTATTTACTTTGCGACGCGGACCAAAAACAACAATATCCGTGGCATTGCCTTAGGCGTGATTGTGGGCATTATCTATGGTTTTATCGCCGTACTTTCCAAAGCCACTGTCGATATTTTCTACCAGAGCGGATTGCTTGGATTACTGACCCACTGGGTGTTTTGGGCCTTAATTGCTGGTGCGATTGGTGGCACAATTGTGCAGCAATTTGCCTTTAATACTGGTGCGTTGCGTTTATCACTACCATCCATGACCTCTGTTGAGCCAGTGATTGCGTTTACCTTGGGCTATGTGATCTTAGGTGAGCACTTCCATGTGCATGGTTTGAATTGGATCATTATGGCTGTAGCACTGCTTGCCATGATGACCTCTACGTTTGCACTTTCTGCGCGCGCGAATAGTTAGGGACATCGCCGCAGGCCACTGCGGGACGGGGGCACTGGAGCCGTCACTGCGGCACAGCTGCGAAACGACGCGGCCACTGCGGGCTGCTGTTCGCAGGCATTAACGCCTCTTGCAAGAGATGCACGTTAAATTGCCCACTCGAAAATTGCTAGCATATACGCTGAAATCACCAGTCCACTCCAAGCCCATCCAAGCAGCCCTCCGACAAATACTCGGCGCGAACATACTTCTTCGGCTTTGATTATCGCCGGAAGCAACAGCAAAACAGCTGGTAAGAGTAATCGTGGACGAGAGTGCATGATGCCGTCGGAAAGCAAGACGTTCAGGGCAATACTTGCTACTGGAAGCCATACTTCCCACGGCATCGCGCGCCAGGAAAAGCATAGAATTACGGCACTGGACACAATGGATGCAGTGGCGATGAAATACCCGAATTCTTCCCAGGGCTGTGCGTGTTCGTAGACCCACTTGAGGGTGTGCACGCCGCCGTCGAAACTGGAATTCCATCCTCTTGCTTGCATGCCGAAATAGCCGCCGATATCGCGGGTGTGCCAGGAGGCCCATGCTAGGTAGCTTAAAACTGGTACTGCTGAAAGTATCGCGGCTATCCATGCTTGAGCTTGTCGACGATGCAACAGTGCCACAATCACAAAGAAACTGGCCACCAGATCAATGGCCGTAAGGCGAAAACATCCGGCAAGTGCGATCCATACGGCAGCATGCCACCAACGTTGATCTAACAGGGCGAGCATTGCCCAAACCATAAATGCTAAGAAGATGGCTTCGGTGTAGACCATCTGAAACACGATGGACATTGGCGCTGTTGCAATCACGATTACGCTTGCGATTCGGCCCCACAGGTGTGCGCCGAGCCGAGCGGCAAGTTTCATTGTGCCGAGGAGCAGTGCAAAGGTGCCGATATTTGAAAGTAGTGCTCCAATGACCCCAATATCTACGCCGGTGATGGTGTACAGGATACGTAACAGTGCTGGAAGCCCTGGGAAAAAGGCGAGCCTGGTGGAGGCGATTTCAAAATCGGGTGGGCTATGGCCGTCTTTGCTGAAATAGCCGTAGAGCGCAATATCGCGGTAGTGGTGAGCGTCCCATACAAATAATTGTTCGGCCAGAGAACTATCGGCTGGGGTGTACCACCACAAAATCAGCAAACGCAAGAATGGAGCGACCATGGCGATGCTGATCAGCGCGATCCAATCATAGTGAGTCAGCGTTTGTGGTACGCGTTGTGCGATGGTGAGCCACTGTGTAATGCGGGTGCTCAAGACGCGATGTTGCACTGTTTGAGAAGGTTGCTCTCCTACAGCCATCTGCCATGCCCCTTTCCTACCTCACGAACAGCGATATGCCGGCTAATTGTAGCAAGTGGGTTTTCCATTTTTCTTCCATGAGCGGTGAAGCTGAAATATGGGACGTACTGGGCGCACACGAAGCGTCGTCAAGCAAAGCGTGATTGCATAAGGTGTGACAAGTAGTTTCTCACTATGTGAAATACGCGTCTCACCCCCTAAGCACCCCCGTTATGCTGCAGATAGTTTTCAGCCGTGGCATCTGGCGCGCTAAGCTAGAACGCATGCAGCGTGCGATTCTTCTTCTTATTCGCCGCGGCGGGCTTGAGACCTTCTTTTCGGTTTAGTGGTCGGCGCCCCGTCGCGGAGTTTTGACGTGCATAACAGCACACACCCGCTGACCCGCCTTGACCTGCATAGCACGCTCGAGCATCGAGCAAGACAGTTTGATCGTTACGATACTTTTCTCCATGCATACCTCAGGCCACCGGGAATATCGCACACTATTTTTATACATTTTTCTATATTCACAGCACTAAAGGATTTTTATCATGTCCATCCACGACACGTTCATTTCTGCACCAGCCACAATTACAACTCCTGCCGGTGGCCGTCCTGCTGATCAGCAGTCATGGAATAAACAACAAAATTCGTCCATGCCGGCACATCGCTACCAGCCTTTTCATAAGGAAGTTGCCCCGGTCATTTTGCCTGATCGCACTTGGCCAGAAAAAACCATGACAAAAGCGCCGGCGTGGTGTGCTGTCGATTTGCGCGATGGTAACCAAGCGCTGATTGATCCAATGAGCCCTGAGCGCAAACGGCGCATGTTCGATCTGTTGGTGCAAATGGGTTACAAAGAAATTGAAGTCGGCTTCCCATCTGCGTCGCAAACGGATTTCGACTTCGTTCGAGAAATCATTGAGCACAATCGAATCCCAGATGATGTGACTATTCAAGTCTTGGTTCAAGCTCGTGAGCATTTGATTCGTCGCACGTTTGAAGCGTGTCAGGGCGCGAAAAATGTCATTATTCACTTTTATAATTCGACGTCGATTTTGCAGCGGCGCGTGGTGTTCCGGAAAGATACCGACGCTATTAAGAAACTTGCGACCGACGCAGCGACCTTAATTAAGGCCATTGCTCAGGATTATCCAGATACCAATTGGCGTTGGGAATACTCGCCTGAATCATTTACCGGCACTGAGTTGGAATATGCCAAAGAAGTGGTTGATGCAGTCGTCGAGATTATGGAGGCCACCCCTGAGCATCCAATTATTATTAACCTGCCAGCAACGGTGGAAATGATTACCCCGAATGTGTATGCAGATTCCGTAGAGTGGATGCATCGCAATTTGGCGCGACGCGATTCCATTATTTTGTCACTGCACCCACATAACGACCGCGGCACTGGTGTTGCCGCAGCAGAACTGGGCTATTTGGCAGGCGCGGATCGCATTGAGGGCTGCTTATTTGGCAATGGCGAGCGCACTGGCAATGTCTGCTTAGTGACACTCGGCTTGAATATGATGACGCAAGGCATTGACCCGCAAATTGATTTTTCCGATATCGATCAAATTCGCCGCACCGTAGAATATTGCAACCAGCTACGCGTTCCTGAGCGTCACCCATACGGTGGCGACTTAGTCTTTACCGCATTCTCTGGCTCGCACCAAGATGCGGTGAATAAAGGCCTGGACGCTATGGCCTCGCGGATTCGACCAGGTGCGACCCACACGGATATTAAGTGGGAAGAATTACGCGATGAGCTGTGGGAAGTACCATATCTGCCAATCGATCCAAAAGATGTCGGCCGCAACTACGAAGCTGTCATTCGCGTGAATTCGCAATCCGGCAAGGGCGGCGTCGCCTATATTATGAAAACCGATCACGGTTTGGCGCTGCCGCGTTTGCTGCAAGTGGAGTTTTCTTCCGTGGTCCAAGCTGTCACCGATGCCGAAGGCGGCGAGGTCAGTTCTGCTCGCATGATGGACATCTTCACCAGCGAGTATTTAACAACCACTACCCCACTGCGTCAGCTGAGCATGCATATTGATACTGCCGATACCGAAGCTGATGAAGCAAAGGTCACCGCCCACCTCGAGGTGAATGCCCAAGAAACCACGATCCAAGGCCACGGCAATGGTCCGATCGCAGCGTATACCAACGCCTTAGAATCCCTGGGCATTGACGTGGAAGTGCAAGAGTATATTCAACATGCTCGTACTGCCGGTGACGACGCTGAATCTGCGGCATTTATCTATGCCCTGATTAACGGCCAAGGGTCATGGGGTGTTGGCATTGCCGGATCGACCACGCACGCTTCATTAAAGGCCATTACCTCTGCCGTGAATCGCGCATTGAGCTAATCGACGCGTACGACGCATCGCAAATCTTCGCCCGCTGTTACCAGGAGATATATCTCACAGTACAGCGGGCGAATCTGCTGTAAAACCAGTCCTCACCACGCACAATAGTATGAAAATCGACTCGTATGCCGCGCATCTGAAATTTTTTATACCGAAGCTTTTCCTTCGGAAGAATCAAAGGATTAGGCTAAGCGTATGAAGATTCAATCGCTGATGCGTACCCTGATAAGCGCTGTTCTTATTGGCGCACTTGTTCCAGCTCCAGTAGCTACTGGTCAAATCGCCAAAGACAGTCCAGATTTCGTGATCAATCAAGGCGATCCGATTTATTTGTTGGAACCTGTCGGAGGTGGCGATGCTAAATTATCAACCTGCACCGTAGGCTATGTTGATAAAGCCAACAAGCGCCTTTGGACTGCTGCGCACTGTGGGAAAGACGGATTGGGCACACTCTATTCGCATTTCAAAGCAGACGGATCTCCTTATAATTTCAACGATATCGAAGAACTTAAGCAGGCCCGGCTCTTTCAAATTGGCGATCTTCACCACGTCTATCCAGGGCGCTACACGTTTATGCCGTCAGAGGATCCTCAAGCACAGCTGACTTCCGAGGAATCGCAAGAAATCAAGAAGCAGCGCGTTTATGATCTCGCTTATATTGACATTTCTCAGTATCCTCAAATCGCAGGTATCAATCAGTATTCCGGCGATACAACGTACTGGCCAACAGTCGGCGAAAAGGTCTGCCGCTACGGCGCACGCACTGGCTTAATTAAGCCACTTCACCCAACCAACAAAGTCTTCTGCGGCACGGTCATTGATGTCAATGACTATTTCGTCTACACCTCAGCACTTGGCACAGAACAAGGCGATTCCGGTGGACCAGCGTGGGTTCCAGGCAAGGGATATATTGGTCAAGTACTTGGATTCGAAGAATTCACCCTACAAAACAACGTCCCTGTGACCCGCTCCAGCACGATTATTTTCAAACAGCCAATTGATGGTGTCCCTCCTCTGTATAGTGATACTTCAGAGTTCCCGCACCCACAGATTGATTTCGATCAGCTCGCAACACCTGCACAAGAAGTAACCTTCGACAGCTCCACCTATGGTGGTACCGGCCAGCCGCCAGCAACCGTGACGATGCAGCCAACAACTACACCGACCACTCCAACGTCGACAAGCACAACGCCGGTGGCACCTACACCACCGCAGTCAGGAAGCAACACGTCGAGCACGGCAGCAAAGATTTTATTTGCTGTCATCGGCATTTTCGCTGGTATTGCCGTAGTTGCATTGCCATTCCTGCAAAAATTCCTCCCTTTTAATATTCGAGGTTAAAAGGGATACCTGAGAACAAAACACACGTTTTATGCAGGATCCAAACTGTGGGTAGATTCCTTTCTGAAGAATCTACCCACGTTTTCATTTTCGCACCTTCGAAGAAGGCGCGTACTACAATAAGACACTATGCCTGTAATCGAAGTTTTGAGCAGCACATCCGATGTGCATCCGCCGGCGATGCACCCGTCGTATGCCGCCACACACAACGCTCATGCTTCCGGTACTACGCGTCGCCGCCGACGCAAACAGCGCCCTAATCAGCATCCACGCAACCTCGTCACGCTCACGCCTGAAGAACTTGCCGCGCAAGAACAGCAGCGAGCGCAGCGCGCAGAGCAGCGAGCTGCAGAGATTGCGGCATATCCCTATGTGGTTGTCACCATTAAGGCCACTGGCATTCATCCAAGCACCGCGCGGTTAGTGGTTGTTGATGCCGTCTTATTTGCCGAAAACGGCAGCTCGGGCGATTCATTCCATGCGGTATTACAATCTGGCACCGATGTGGGACCACAGCATTTACATGGGGTTACCCCAGAAGATATTGCAGAGGCGAAACGCTTTCCGCAGATTTTGAAGGCATTAGGGCGCTTCATCGACGGTCGCACATTAATTGTGCACAATACTCCTGTGGTATGGGGCTTTTTGCATGCCGAAGCCCGGCGCGCCATGGCAAATGCAGCGCGCGCCAATCGGACTCGAAACCGGCAGCGCTCACAGCGTCGTCGTCGCGTGGGAAGAATCCCAGTACCTGCAGAAATAGCGGATACTTTAGCGAGTGCACGCCGCGAGCTGCAGGACATTGCCGATACTCGCGTTGCGAGCGTGGCACATGCCTTGGGGCTTCACGACGCCGACGCGCACGCCACCGTCGCACGCGCACGAATGCCGGAACTCTCAACCACCCGTGAAGAAACGCACCTGACGGCGAAAATCTTTTTCCATACTCGCAGCCAAGGCACACTGGTCACACGTACACCAGAGAACCTCACAGCGGATCGATTCGGGCTGCAGCGCACCCAGATTCGGGTGCAGGCGGCAACGCAAATTTGTCGCTATAGCAACCCTGGGGTGTATCGCAAAGGTGGAGATTTGGTGCAGGGCATGGAGGTTGTGGTTGCGCCTGAAATTATGCTTGATCCTGATCTCATTATTGCCGCTGCGGTTGAACACGGGCTGAGTTACTCTGAAAAAGTGACTCGGCAAACCTCGGTGGTGGTGTGCAATACCACCAATACGCAGCTGCTTGGCAAGGCAATGCACGCCTCGCGAAAAGGGGTGCCGCTTATCAGTGATGAAGAATTTTTGGCTCTGGTGGCGCGCACGCAGCCAGGCGCACCGCTTGGTCGCGAATACAGGCGGCATTAGCGATACGCGGTGCGTGGCGGCGTCGTCAAGCACAGCTCAAGTGTGGACGTCCCCATTAAGGAGCTTGGTTCGGCAACCGGCCTTAATGGGGAAGGTTGAAAAATAGCTAAGTTGGCCACAGTAGTTTCGATCGCCCCAAAAATGTAGCTAGACTTGGGGACTATGAAGCTTCCTTCTCTTTCGTCCCTTGCCCGTCTGGCAACCGACGCCGCACACGCAGCCGGTTTGGATAAAGCCCGCACGACTGTTGCTGTGGGCCTGGCACAACTGGCAACCGTGGCATCTCAAAAATCTGGGCGTGGCTCCGGTGGCATGATTGGCGGCCTGATCGCTGAAAAGATTGACCCAGAGATCATGGCGAATCTCTGCAAGGATCGTCCAGTTGCCATTGTCACTGGCACCAACGGTAAATCCACCACCACTCGAATGCTTGCCAATGCAGTTCGCACGGCGCACACGGTGGCAACCAATGACAAAGGCGACAACATGGACGCCGGCATCATTAGCGCCTTAATGGCGGGACGCGATGCCAGCCACATCATTCTCGAATGCGACGAAATGCACGTCCCATCTGTCGTCGAGCGACTCAAACCGACCTGCTTAGTGCTGCTGAATCTGTCTCGCGACCAGCTTGATCGTGTCGGTGAGATTAATACGGTGGAACGCCGTTTGCGCGAGACGGTAGCCGCGCACCCAGAGATGACAGTGGTGGCTAATGTTGATGATATTTGGATGACCTCTGCCGCCTATGACGCCAAGAATGTGGTGTGGGTGTCTGCCGGTTCAAGCTGGCAAGGCGATGCGGTGTCGTGCCCACGCACCGACAGTAATATTGTGCACAATGATGGCGATTGGTACGCCACTGGCACGTTAGAGGATGGCTCAGAATTCCGTCGGCCAACACCAACCTGGTCCACCACCGATGAGCTGCTACGTTCCCCAGAAGGCGAGCAACCACTGCAGTTGTCGTTGCCTGGCAAAGTCAATCGTGGCAACGCGGCACAAGCCATTGCGGCAGCTGTCACCTGCTTCGATATTGACCTTACTGCGGCAATTAAGGCAGTTGCAGCTGTGCATGATGTTGCCGGTCGCTACTCCACCATCACCATTGGGGAGCACACCGCGCATCTACTGCTGGCCAAGAATCCAGCCAGCTGGCAAGAAGCGATGAATATGGTTGATCGCACCGCCGATGGTTTAGTCATCGCCATTAACGGCCAGGTTGCCGATGGCGAAGACCTCTCATGGCTGTGGGACGTCAAATTTGAAAATCTCGATGATCTGCCGATCAAAGCGACTGGTGAGCGCGGTACCGACTTAGCGGTGCGCCTGACCTATGCAGAAATCGAACATGAGCTTATCGACGACATGGTCGCCGCTATTCAGGCGTGTCCACCGGGACGGATCGAAGTCCTTGCAAACTACACCGCATTCCGTGATCTCAAGCGCGCCTTGGCTCGCGCGGCCAGCAAAGGAGCGTAAATACTCATGGCAACTCTGACAATCGGCCTGGTTCTCCCCGACGTATTAGGGACCTACGGCGATAATGGTAACTCCATTGTGCTGCGTCAACGCGCACGCATGCGTGGTATCGACGCCGAAATCCACACCATCAAGCTGGGTGAAGCCATCCCTGAAAACCTCGACATCTACTGCCTCGGCGGCGGCGAAGACACCGCACAGATCCTCGCGGCAGAGCATATTATCGCCGACGGTGGACTCAACCGCGCAGCACGCAACGAGCGCCCGATTTTCGCGGTTTGCGCTGGCTTCCAGGTTCTTGGGGAAAGCTTCCGCGCTTCCGGTCGCATTATTGAAGGTGCTGGGCTTCTCGACGTCGTCACTGGCAGCCTTCAGAAACGCGCCATTGGCGAGGTGCAAACCACCCCAACGCGTACCGGTTGGACAGCGCCGCTGAACCAACAACTCACTGGTTTTGAGAATCATTTAGGTGGCACCATCTTAGGTCCTGACGCTCACCCATTAGGGATGACCTCGCGTGGCCGTGGTAATACCGATGCTGCGGATCAGGAGTTCTACGAAGGAGCCGTGCAAGGCAGTGTGCTTGGCACCTACATGCACGGGCCGGCACTGGCACGAAACCCACAGCTTGCTGATTTGCTGCTTGCGCAAGCCATGGGAATCTCATTAAGGGATCTGGCGCCTTTGGACCTGGATATCGTCGAAAAGCTGCGACACGAACGCCTGCATCAAGGCTAAATGCAAGATCCTGGTAGCGATACGTTGCTACCAGGATTTCTTATAGGCGGAAGCGGCCAGTCAGCGCGCGCGACAGGGTGAGCTCGTCCACGAACTCCAAATCGCCGCCCAGCGGCATGCCAGAGGCCAGGCGCGAAATGATCAGATCTGGGAAGTCGCGCAACAGTCGCACCAGATAACTCGCCGTCGCCTCCCCCTCGGTATTTGGATCAGTAGCCAAAATCACCTCGGTGATCTCGGGGGCAGTGTCAAACAACGGCTCCTGCGCAGTCGAATCCGCCAGCTCGCGGTCTGGCAACACCCCGCCGATGCGCTGGAGCAATTGGGCGATGTTGAGCTCGCGGGGGCCGATGCCCAGTATCGGATTCAGCGCCCCATTAAGGACATGATAGCGGCCGTGAAACTCGCCAGTGCGCTCAATGACCTGAACGTCTTTCGGCTCCTCAACCACACAAATCACGGAACGATCCCGCTGCGAATCATTGCAGATCTTGCACACATCAGCATCGGAAATATTACAACAAATGCGGCAAAACGCCACCCCATCACGCACCGCCCCTAATGCCTGCTGCAAGCGGTCAATATCGGCAGGCTCCGCTCGCATCAAATGAAATGCGAGACGTTGCGCGCTTTTCGGGCCAATACCTGGTAGTCGCGAAAACTCGTCGATGAGGTCTTGGAGTGGGCCTTCAAACACGATATAACTTCCCCCATTAAGGACGTAACGGATATGCGCTCTTAATCATAGCCTGCCGGCTTTCCATTGCGACCTCACCGGCCACAGCGCTTATGCAAAAGGCCGTATGAGGTGCAGATTGTGCTGCTCATACGGCCTTGTCAGCGATATTTGTGTGGCTTAGAAAATGCCACCCAAGCTGTCCATGCCTTGGGCCAAAGGACCCATCTTTTCTTCAGCGAGCTTGGCCAGCTTCTGGTGAGCGTCGCTCAAAGCGCCCAACACGAGATCCTGGAGGGTGTCGAGATCGGAAGGATCAACAACCTCAGGGCTGATGTTTAATGCGATGGCCTTGCCCGTACCGTCGATAGTAGCCTTGACCAGACCATTTCCAGCAACGCCTTCAACGGTCGAAGCCAAAATTTCCTGCTGCGCCACCTGCAAACGAGCCTGCATAGCCTGCGCCTCAGCGATGATTTGTGACATATCTGGTTGTCCCATGGAACACCAAACCTTTCATTCGTAACGTATTCAGTGGACTTAAGCCTACCAGCCGCGCGCAAAACTTACAGGGCAACTAAATCGGTTGCCCGCCTAACTCATTGGTGACCAGATCCATCGCGAACTCCAAGGCCGAACGGTGATCCCGCATGCCCTCCTCCACGGCAGCCTGCTCAAGCATCTCAGCTTCCTCGTCGATCACGGACTCCGGTGGCTCGGGAGGCATGTGGTCCTCAGGCTCGGGAGGTGGCGGGGCATCGTCCCAGGCAGGCGAAGGCTCCACCGCACTGTCCGCCCCATTAAGGCGGTCGCGCCACGAACGCCGAGGTCGGCCGGTTTCATCGGCTGTCTGAGGCGCTGCGGTCGGAGGCGCCGGCGTGGTGCTAGACTCCGAAGGTTGCGGCGCTGGCTGCTCAAGCACCGGCGTGGCCGCAGTCGGCGCGCTACTTGTGTCGGTAGCTGGCTCTTGATCACCCAAGCGCGCTGGTTGGCCCCAGGTCGAATCCTGAGGTGGTGAGGACTGCGACGGGGCGTCGTCAAGCTTTACGACGCTGCTAGGTTCAGGTTCACGCGGGAGTTCCGGTCGCCAAATTTCGGGGTCAACGGGTTCGGGGTGCGAAAACCCCAGCGCTTTTGGGTCAACAGCCACCTCGCAGCGCACGTCGAGGGTGATACCAGTATGTTTGTGCACCAGTTCAACGAGGACCTTGCTATGCGATTCCGCGTTCAAGCGCTGCGCGAGCGCGCCTGTGTGATGGCCGAGGATGACCGCGCCATCGCGCACGCCCATTGGATACGCCTCCGTGAGCAAAATGCCCAGCACCTGATTCTGCTTCGCGGCGTCCTTGCGGATTTTCAGCCACTGAGCACGAATTTCTTGATATTGCTGCTCGGGGTCGGTGATGGCGTGGGTTGGGTGTGGGTGCTGCTCTGGTTGCGGTGCGACCGGTGCCGGTTGCTGCTCGGTTGGAGCGGGCGCAGGCTGCGTTGGCGCAGGTGCAGGTGCGGCCGGAGGTGTGGCCGGAGCGGAGACAGGCTGCTGCTCAGGTGTTGGATGCGATACTTGTGGTTGCGACGCAGCAGGCATTGGCGCAGGTGTAGGTTGTTCCACTGGCACCGCAGTTTGTGCTGGTGTTGGTGCCACAGCAGCCGTTGGTGCTTGCTCAGCTGCAACTGGTTGCGGTGCCGCAGCTGAGTGCGCTGGATGTGTCATTGGTTCTTGTGGCACGGTCGGCGCTGGCGCAGGCGCTGGCGCAACCGGTTGTGCCGCTGCAGCTTGCTCTGCGGCTAAGCGCTGTTGTTCTGCTTCTGCTTTCAGACGAGCTTCGCGCACCGATTTGCGCTCGTACTTCGGTGGAGCTGTTTGGAGAACAGGAGTGCTGGTGGACGGGGCGGCGTCGACAAGCATTTTGGCGCACAAAATTTCCAGCAACAAGCGCGGGCTCGTCGCGCCCTTAATGGAGAAGAGGCCTTCGTTGAGGATGCCGGCAATCCGCGGCAGCGAGCGCTGGTCAAAGGCGGCGGCTTCGGCAAGCAGGGTGGCAGCGCGGTCGGTGGGGGCGTCGACAAGGCCGGCGTCGATGGCTTGCGGGACGGCTTGGAGGACGAGAAGGTCACGGAGTCGCTCAAGCAAGTCCTCTGCGAAACGACGCGGGGATAGGCCTGCTTCAATCACTCGATCGACGGTGGTGAACAATGCCGCGCGGTCGGCGGCGGAAAGTGCATCAATGGCGGCGTCGAGAAGCGCATCGTCGGTGGCGCCGAGCACCAGGCGAGCATGATCATAGGTAAGCCCGCTGGCGTCGGTGCCGGCGAACAGTTGATCGAGAACCGACAACGTGTCGCGCGGCGAGCCACCCCCGGCGCGGATAACCAGCGGATATACCGAATCTTCAACATGGATACCCTCGGCGGCGACAGTGCGCTCCAGCAGCTGACGCATCGCTTGAGGAGTCAAGAGGCGGAACGGATAATGATGCGTGCGCGAACGAATCGTCCCAATGACTTTTTCAGGTTCAGTGGTGGCGAAAATGAAAATCAGGTGAGCCGGCGGCTCCTCCACAATCTTCAGCAAGGCATTTGAGCCCTGGCGGGTGACCATGTGGGCCTCGTCGATAATGAAAATGCGATAGCGCGACTCGGCCGGGGCAAACATCGCGCGATCGCGCAACTCGCGCATATCATCAACGCTATTGTGGCTGGCAGCGTCAAGCTCAGTAACATCCAAATTCCCCGGCCCATTAGGGGCCAACGCAATACAAGAATTACATACTCCACACGGCGTCGAGGTCGGGCCTTGCTCACAATTCAGACTACGCGCCATAATGCGCGCCGACGACGTCTTGCCACACCCGCGCGGACCCGAAAACAGATACGCATGATTAATGCGGCCATTATCCAACGCGCGGGACAACGGCACGGTCACCTGCTCCTGACCAAGCAGCTCACCAAAGGAACCAGGACGATACTTGCGATATAAAGCCACGGGTTCCAGAGTACCTGAAAGGGGTGCTATTCAGCACCTCCCCCATTAAGGACGTCCCCAGTCCAGCAAATCGATGCCCTGGGTCAAAAACTGCTGGTGAAGCGCCTCAACACCATAGGTCACCGCATAATTGAACTCATCAGGAGTCAGCATAATCAACTGCACCATTAAGGTCCACCGATCCGACTCGCGCACCTGCGGCGTCTGCCCGCTCCACACAAACGGCACCACCAGCAGCCCGTGCCGCACCGACACATCCTGCGGCAAATCCACGACATCCCCTAATGCGGGAAGCAGGGTGCCGGGCTGTGCGGGCAGGGAGCCTTGCGACGCCGCCAGCATCCCCACCGCCCCATTAAGGAGCTTCAGGGCCGTAGTGTCGGTGGCGCGGTGAACCACGAATATCTCCGCCCTCACATTAAGGGACTCGGCTTCTAAGCCCGTGTCAATATTCGCAGCGTCTAAGGTGACAGCCACCGACTCAGCGCCAACCCGGCAGATACCAAAATGAAACTCTGGCACCTGCCGATTGCCTTTCGACTCCGTGTAGCTGAATTCCCCAGGAAACAGTTGTTCCACCCAAACGGTGGTTTCTTGCAGATTCACGCAGTCTTACCCACGCCGTCCCTTAATGGGAGGCCGCTTTCTCGGCCGCAGCCAACAGCACACACGTCGCCACGCCGTCCATCGCGATCTCTAATTCCTCAACCGGAGGCAGCGAAGGCGCCAAACGGATGTTTCGATCATTCGGATCCTGCTTTAATGGGAACGACGAACCAGCACCGGTCAACGCAATACCTGCATCCTTGGCAAGCTTGACGACGCGACCAGCAGTACCGTCAACCACGTCCAAAGAAATGAAATATCCACCTTCTGGCTTTGACCACGTTGCAACGTCATATTCAGAGAGTCGAGAATCCAAGATCTCCAGGACACGTGCGAATTTTGGTGCAAGCGAAGCCGCATGCTGACGCATTAACGCGCGTACGCCATCTGCTGATTCGAAGAATTGAGCGTGCGCAAGCTGGTTAATCTTATTAGGGCCGATGCCGCGCACATTAGCGGTCTTGCCGTACCAGTCGAGGTTTGCCTTCGAGGATGCGAAGAAGGAGACGCCGGAACCGGCATGGGTGATCTTCGAGGTCGACGACAGGAACCAGAAGCGGTTAGGGTTGCCAGCTTCTTCAGCCATGGCGATGACGTTGTGGACAATCGGGAACTCGTCGGTAAGCGTGTGGACGGCGTAGGCGTTGTCCCACATGATGCGGAAGTCAGGTGCGGCAGTCTCCATTAAGGCCAGTTCGCGGCATACGCGCTCGCTGAAGGTAATGCCCGTTGGGTTGCCGAACACTGGGACTGTCCACATGCCTTTGACTTGTGGGTCCTTGACGAGTTCGCGGACGATGTCCATGTCAGGGCCTTCGTCGGTCATCGGCACTGGGATCATTTCGATACCGAAGTGTTCAGTGATGGTGAAGTGGCGGTCGTAGCCTGGAACTGGGCACAGCCACTTTAAGGTTTCTTCCTGACACCATGGGCGCGGCGAATCGTTATTGCCGAAAGCGTAGGACCAGGAAATCAGATCGAACTCAATATTAAGGCTCGAGGCATCGCCGGCGATGACGAGATCGGCTGGCAGGCCGAGGGTTTCTGCCCAGATGCTGCGAATATCCATGATTCCATTAAGGCCACCGTAGTTGCGGCAGTCAGTGCCGTCGGCGGAAATGTAGTTTTCAGCTGGCAGCTTCAGTAGCTCGTTAGAGAAATCAAGTTGCTCTGATGAAGGCTTGCCCCTCGTCAGGTCTAATTTCAAATTACGAGCTTTGAGTTCCTCGTATTTTGCTGTGATTTCTTCGGTAAACGAAGCGAGGCGATCGGCATCAAATTCGAGCAGGGACAAAGTGAATCACCTTCCATATTGAACACGTATTGTGCTGTCGAGATGTCATTCTTACATCTTCATCCATTAAGGATAGACGGCTGACTAGTCTCGTGCCTAGTAGCAACAAGGCCTTTCATCAGGTTGCTAAAAAATCATGAGTGTTCAAATAAAAAAGGGGACTCCGCACACCCACCAGAGCCCACTGACCCTTGCTGCATTCCTGCCCTGGGGGAGTTCATGGGATACGCGCCATGCGAAGTCCTAATCAACACTTTAACGTATTTTGTCATGAGTCCCAAATATTTCGCTCCTTAATGGCACTACCTCGAAATTTGTGAAACCAACCCCCTTTGTGTAAACTTTCCGTGGTACACATGAGTTCTTAATGTGTCACACTGGAGGATTCGACTAGCGGCCTATGTCACACGCCTGGAACGCGTGCGGGGCTAACGCCCCTCGTGGGTTCAAATCCCACATCCTCCGCAGCGAAAACCCTGTACAACGAAAAGTTGTACAGGGTTTTATTTCGTTCATGCCTACGGCGGTTTCAAGGCAACAAAGTATACCCCCATATTGATGCAGTAATCTGCCCCTTTGCTCCCTACGTTCGGCAGGCATGCCAGGTAACCATGATGCATCTGATCATCATGGTTACCTGCGTTCGATAGCTGCTAGCACTTGCTAGATAACTGCCTTTGCTCGCTGCGCCACCGCCATTCCGGTAAACGCCGCCAAAGGATTTGGAATTTTTCTCCTAATGGTGCCGTTTGGCAGTTGATACCAGACGAGCCCCGTATCTGGATCCCGAATCACTCGCCCATTTCGTGGCCGCTTCGGATCGTCATCATTTTCAAGATTATGCTGGTGACACAGCGGACACAGATTTTCAAGCTCTGTCTTTCCTCCTTGCGAAAACGCCACAATATGGTGAATATCGCACCGTACCGCCGATTCCTCGCATTCAGCGTGCTGACATACCAAGTAACTGAGAATCTCCAGGAATCGCTGATTCGGATTTGCTCGACGCTCTAGGTCATAGACATTCATTGGACGCTTCACCCCAAATTTGTCGTTGTACATGGTTACCGCAAAACCATATGGCTCCATTTGCTGATCAAGAACGTCTTCAACGTTCAGCAACGAACCATCACTAGTCACAATTTGCCCAGTCTGCAGCATGTGCACATCCCCTAATGGGATAAGGAAACACGCCCGTTGACGCATGTCCAACGTATTATTCGGATTCTCATGTTCACCCACGTACTCATAATCAACCGCGTCCGCCGCCTGTGGCCGTGCTGTCGGAATAGCACGCGTCAGCAGCGCCTTAATGAGGCCTTCTTGCGGAGTCCGCGCCATCTGCTTCGCAACCATCTGCTTCGCCTGCGGCACCAGGCTATTGATCAACCGATCCATAATTGGCGCCGGCATTTTCGCGATCAAGTACTTCATCCCATCATGATCTGCACTTGCCGAAAACCGCAAGTACCATTCGCGCACCGGCGTATACTCCCCGTTCAAGCGCTTAATTTCGGCCCGAATATGCGCCTTTGTCTCCGCAATGCTCATCTGCGCACATTGCCGAATCATCGCCGCACGCACCTCATCAACATTGACGTCCGGATTCTTCAACCGATGTCCAATGCTGGCAATTTCATGCAGCTTATCGACGCTATAGCCGTACTCTCCTGCAGCTTTCAGCAATTCACGTGACACAAGTTTCCCGATCTCCTTGATCAAAGAAATTCGCTGCTGTGAAAGATGAATCCGCCTTGATAAAGCAGGCACAGTTTCTTTAGACTTCATCACAGCATCGACCAATTCCACGCCGCGTGGCCCGAGTTGTTCGTATGCCTGTAAAATCTCCATGCCGCAACTATGCGACATCCCACTTTGCCTGTCGATTCACAAATAGGAAATGTACGGGGTGTACAAGTGTTGCGGACTCACCACAAATATGCATACCCACTCATTAAGGCGCTCTTATCCTTGCCAGGTATAAGGATTACGATCCAATGTGGCGGGATCAAAGGTCTCCAGCAACTCCTGTGGCGTTCGCGCAGCGCTCCTTAATGAGGTGGAGATGAATTGAAACGCCTCCTGCGCCCCTATTTCTCGCATGGTCACTGCCCCATCGCGCTTGGCAAGCCGCTGGCCGTTGCTATTTAACACAAGCGGCACGTGAATGAATTCTGGCGCCTTAATGGAGAGCAGGTGCGCAAGATACGCCTGGCGCGCCGCGGAGCTCAAAAGATCATCGCCGCGCACAACTTGATCCACACCCTGGTAGCCATCATCCACAACAACGGCAAGATTGTACGCCCAATCAGGCGCCTGACCACCACGCTTGAGGATCATATCGTCAACATCACCAAGCAGCTCCCCGTGATACAGGTCCTTAATGGGGAAGGTCGTGACATCGGCCCGCAGCCGGATCGCCGGCTGCCGGTTCTCGGCACGCAATTGTTGGCGTCGTAAAGCTCGTTGCTCGTCGGTGAGCTCGCGGCAGGTGCCTGGGTAGTGGCCGGGGATGCCGTGGGGGGCGGAAGCGGCCTGCTGAATGTCTTTGCGGGAACAGTAGCATTCGTAGTGCGGCAGGCGGGCGAGCGCGGTTTCGTAGGCGCGAAAGCGGGTGGTCTGGTGGAGGACCTCGCCGTCCCAGTCAAGCCCTAATGCAGCGAGGTCTTCGAGCTGGCGGGCGGCGGAGTCGGGACGGGAACGCTGCGTGTCGATGTCCTCAATGCGCACGTAGAAGTGGCGGCCGGTGCGCCTGGCGAACAACCACGCCAACGTGGCGGTGCGCAGATTGCCGAGGTGAAGATCGCCGCTAGGGCTCGGAGCGTAGCGGCCAGCAGGTGGCAAAGGTGAGGAAGTCATGTACTCTATCGTAGAATTTTTTTCATGACTCGCTACATCCCATTAAGGACCAGTCTTTATCCGCAGCTGCTTGCAATGTTCGTGGCAGTGTTCCTGATCTCGAATATTACCTCGACCAAAGGCGTGGTGATTGGCCCGCTCGTGACCGACGGGGCGTTTTTCCTGTTCCCGCTCGCCTATGTGCTTGGCGACGTCATGAGCGAATGTTATGGGTTCCGCGTGGCTCGCCACGCGATTTGGACGGGGTTTTTCATCACCCTGCTGGCGATCATTTCGTTCTACATTGCTATTGCACTGCCACCTGCAGACTTTTACACTGGTCAGGAGGCTTTCGCCGCCACATTAGGGCTGGTGCCACGCATCGTATTGGCCTCGCTAGCGGGCTATGCGGTCGGGCAACTCCTTAATGCGTGGACGCTCACGCGCATGAAAGAACGCAACGGCGACGCCGGCCTCTGGAAGCGCCTGCTCGGCTCCACCATCGTCGGCGAGTTTGGCGATACCTTGATTTTCTGCCTCATCGCCGCGCCCGCCATCGGCATTAGCACCCTTGGCGACACCCTTAATTACGTGGCGGTTGGTTTTGTGTGGAAAACCGGCGTCGAGATCGCCATAATGCCGCTGACCTACCGCGCTATTCGCTTCGTCACCACCCACGAACAGCGCGCTTAACGACGCTACCCCAGCTTCTTATGGAAATCGATCGCGTAGCCGAATGCCCAGTCGCGATCGGTACACATTCGCGCGACTCCCAAACCGCCGGCGATAAAAATGACCACCAGGCCGGCGTCGACGGCGTTAATGATAGCGCCTGAGATGTCTCGGGTGACCAGGCCGTATACCGCCCGATACATTAAGGGCCCGGGGATCATAATGACGGAGGCTGGGACTGTCATAGTGATGCGTGGAATGGAGAAGCGTCCCACAATGGCTGGCGCAAGCAGGCCGATAAGCAGGCCGCCGATAAATGCGCAGAAGAATAGGGAGAATCCGGCGGCGACGAGCCCGAGGCGTACCAGATTCACACAGGTACCAACGGTTGCCGCTAAGATGATCATTCGCTTGGATGAATTAAACAGCACCGCAAACCCTGCAATACCAAAGAAACTGGCGAACGTAGCAACGGCGTACCATGACCAGCCGGTTTGGTAGTAGACAGGGTGTGTTGGGTTCAAGCTGATCGCCAAGCCGGTCATGGTGACTGCGAAGGTGGCGGCCAGGCTGATCTCAATGGCATAAATCAGACGCGATAGTCCTGCGGTGAAGTCAAAACGCACCAAATCGAGCAGTGCCGCGAACAGTGGGAAGCCAGGAATCAGGTACAGCACGCTGGCGACATAGCCTGCGGAAAGCTGGGCTTCTTGGATCCAATTCGCTTCTTTGGCAAGCAGTCCAATACCGAAGAAGACCAGGCTCGAGACGATGCCTGATAATGCGGTGGTGCCGAGCTGATTGAAACTCTTGTGGTGCAACAGCACGCGGACGACCTGCCCTGATGTCGCAGCAATTGCCACTATTAAGGCTGTCAGGAAGGTGAAGTGATTCAGCAGGGCAAAGCCGGCGCAGGCGAAACCGGCCGCGAGGGCCTTCGTCGTTAAGCTCCAGCGGGAACCGGTATTGGCTTCAATGCGATCGAGGTTTTCTTGTAGCTCGGCAACGGTAATTGAGTTCTGCAGGCGGTTATGTGTGAACTCCTCGATGGCTTCAATGCGCGACGAGTTAATGGCAATCGCGGACTGCTCCGAGACCAGGGTCCGGAATTGTTGGCCGCGGCGGAAGGTGCAGACCACCGAGTCAATATTGACTACCACCGCGAGGTTATCGAAGCCGAGCGCACGGGCGGCGCGTTTCATTGCTCGGATCACGCGGTAACCACCTGTGCCAGAGGCCAGCAGCATCCGACCCAAGCGCACCACTTGATCGGCTTCGACGTCCATTTCAACCTGTTTATCGAGATAATTCACGGTTGCCCAGTCTACTCCCCAACTGGATACCTCTGAATCGTGCAGCAGCTCACAACACGGCTCTGAGCTGCGCATATGGCAATAGTGTGAGAATTTTTTATAGTACTTCTCACACTATTGCCCTGCGCTGCATTATTTTTTGGCGTAATAGCGTCCCATGAATTCTGCCTTGTACTCGGCATAGTAGCCACCGGCGATCGCCGCGCGGATATTGTCTACGAGGCGCACCATGAAAGTGACATTATGCATGGTGCACAGGGTGCCGCCGAGGAATTCCTTGGCCTTAAACAAGTGATGGATATAGGCGCGCGTATAGTTTTCCGAAACGTAGCCACCGAATTCGGCGTCGATAGGCCCAAAATCGCGTTTATACGGCGCAGCGGTCAGGTTCAGGCGACCGTCGAGCGTATACACACCACCGCGGCGTCCCAAACGTGTCGGAGCGACGCAATCGAAGGTGTCCGCGCCGGCCTCAATCGCGGTGAACAGATCATCCGGCTCGGAAATGCCCAGCAAATGCCGTGGCTTCTCGCGTGGCAGCTCATCGCAGACCCACCCAACAATCGTGCCGAGATTTTCCTTCTCCAGCGCGCCGCCGATGCCGAAGCCGCCAAACCCGCGTTTGCCCTGGTCTTCCGCCTGCTGCGACAACTCGACAAGCCCGCGCGTTGCTTGACGACGCAAATCCTCGTACTGCGCACCCTGCACCACGCCCCAAAGCGACTGCAAAGGCTTCCCCACCCGCTCATTCGTCAGGCGATCATGCTCGTCCAGGCATCGCTTTGCCCATCGATGCGTCCTGGCAACCGACTGCTCCTGATACAATCTGGTATCCACCAGGGTTGTCAGTTCATCGAAGGCAAAGATGATATCGGCACCTAGCTGATGCTGAATCTGCATGGAAACTTCCGGGGTGAAGCGGTGTCGCGAACCGTCAATCACGCTGCGGAAATCCACACCATCTTCATCAACATTGGCATAACGATCTTTTTTCTTCGCGCGAATATCGCCCTCGGTGAGGTTCGCGGTATCCATCGCAAGCACTTTTTTAAAGCCCACGCCAAGACTCATCACCTGGAATCCGCCAGAATCGGTATAGGTTGGGCCATGCCAGTTCTCGAATCGCGACACGCCACCAGCCTCATCGACCACATCTGGGCCAGGCTGCAAATACAAATGGTACGCATTCGACAACACCGCTTGCGCACCAGTTGCACGCACCTGCTCTGGGGTGAGTGTTTTCACCGTCGCCTTCGTACCCACCGGAATAAAGGCCGGGGTCTGAATATCTCCATGCGGAGTATGAATCACGCCTGTGCGACCATGTCGGCCAGGGCCTGACTCTAATTCAGTACCAATGCTAAAAGTTGTGTCAACGGTTCCACTCATGCCGGCTAGTTTACACCACCGCTTTTCCACTCACCTTCGACAAGGAAGTTCCCTCCACATCCACATGCGGCAAGATACGGTCGAGCCAACGAGGCATCCACCACGTGGCTCGCCCTAATAGGAACATGGCGGCAGGGACAAAGGCCATGCGGATGAAGAACGCGTCGAAAAGCACACCGGCGCCGAGCGCGAAGCCAAAAATTTTCACAAACGGCAATGGCTGCCCCACAAAGGCTGCGAATACCGCAATCATAATGAACGCCGCTGCTGTCACAACCTTCGAAGAATGAACAAAGCCGTGCACAATCGACGTCTCAACACCATTGAATTTGCCTTCCCCGGCGCCGTGATGATGAGTGTAATATTCGCGCATGGCAGAGACGATGAACACTTGATAGTCCATTGCCAAGCCGAAGCACACACCTATTAAGAAAATCGGCATAAACGCAATGATCGGAGCAGGTGTGCCAACTAGGCCCCACAGGCCTTCTTGCCAGAACAACACGGTGACACCAAAGGCGGCGCCAACGGATAGCAAAAATCCCACGCCGGCAATCACTGGCACCATAACCGAGCGGAATACCAGCAGCAACAACACGATTGCTAAGCCCACCACAATCGATAAATACAGCGGCATTGCATGTGCTAATCGATTCACCACATCCTGCTGCACTGGCACCAAGCCGGTAATGCCGGACTCGACACCTGTGGCGGCAATCACTTCTTGCTCCTTAATGCGGAGGGCGTCAATGAGCTGGTTCGTCCGCGGATCAATATTCGCCCGCTCCGAGGACAACAGCAGCTTCGCCGCCATCTTATCCTCCGACAAGCCCACGATCTGCACGTGCTTCACGTCCTGGGTCACCGAGAATTTCTGCACCACGTATAGGTAGCTGGCGAGCGCCGCTGCGGCGTTGCGGTCGAATGGTCCGGTGGCGGGGTCGTGGCTGCTTTCCTGCACCTCCATTAAGGAGCTTAAGGCGGTGGCGTCGGGATTGACATGGTGGGCATCGATGACGACTAGGAATTGCGCGTCGGCGCCAGGGCCGAAACCTTCATACAGGATTTCTGCCTGTTTGCGTTGCGTTGTTTCCATTGGTGATTGGCCATCAGAGGGTAGGGAAAGGTGGAGTCCTAAAGCTGGCACGGTTAATGCGCCTAGGCCAAAGACCACCAGCGCAATAATCAGTGCTGGGAAACGGTGGACGAAGCGGATCCAGGATGCTGCAGGAGACCAGCGCTTCTTGCGTGCCTTTCGATTCAGGAATTTCAGCTTGCCGGAAAAGGCGCGTGGGCCGGCGATGCCCAGGATCGCGGGCAATAATGTGATCGAAATCAGCACGGCCATCAGGACTGTAAATGCCGCCGCCAGGCCCATATAGGTAAGGAAAAGAATATCGGCAACATACAGCGCCACCAGGGCGACAATCACGGTCAGGCCCGCAAACACCACTGCCGAACCAGCCGTGCCGACCGCCACACCAATGGCTTCTTGCGGCGGTAAATGCTTCAATTCCTTGCGGAATCGGAACAAAATAAACAGCGCATAATCAACACCAACTGCCAGGCCCAACATCACCGACAGCACTGGGGTGATGTTATTCAGCGGAACCCAGGCCGTTGCCAGCGTGGTTGCCAGCGAACCAAGGCTGACCGCCACCACCGCGATAATCAGCGGCATACCGGCAGCAACCAGAGAACCAAACGTGAGCAGCAAAATCACCGCCGCCACAGACAGGCCGACAATCTCCGAGGTTGATTCCACCACAATCGGATCACCATACGCCGCGCCACCGGCTTCCACCTGCAGGCCAGCTTGGCGACCCAGCTCCATTGCGTTCGCGATTGCCTCACGCTGATCAGGCCGAACGTCCGCAGGGGTAGGCACATCGAGGCTAAACGTCGTAAAGCCAATGCGGGCGTCTTCGCTGAGCAGCCGTACATTATCGGCATCACGTTGCGCATTCTCCAGCGGCATGCCATTGCTGACCTGCGTATCGACGACGAACTGGCGAAACTCGGGATCCAACGTCACCGGATTGCCGAAGCGGTCAGTGTCAGTCAGACCATCAAGATTTTCCTGGATAGACGTAATAACCGCATCAATGGCCTCTTTATTCGAGGTCTCGGTGAGTGTTTCACCCTCTGGAGCCTTAAACGCGATGGTCACGCCGGTGGCCTCAATCGGTGGCTTCTCGTTCGGAAAGTTCTTCAGCAGCAAAAAAGTGGCTTTCTGCGCCTGCGTGCCATTGATACTGAACGCATCGGTATAGCCTTCCTGGAACGCGAATGCTGAACCACCAAAAGCGGCCAAAATGATCACCCACGCGCTCACGACCAACCACTTCGCGCGGTACGACCACTTCCCTAATTGGTACAACCAAGCTGCCACAAGGGTCCCTTCCTACAGGCGATAAATCTCAAGATACCTTTTCATGCTACCTGCGCTGCCTCCTATTAGGGGATTGCGCAGGAAAACACAAGGACAATTTGGGCTTGAGGTGGTTGTGAGGGGGTTGCGGTTTGGCAGGGCGCGCGGCGGTGTGGCGGCGCGTGTGGCAGTGGGGCGCGGCGGTAACCAACGCCCGGCCGCACCTCACACCCGCACGGCACCCAGCACCGACAACTCCCGGTTGCACCCGCGCCGACAACTCTGGCGACCACCCAGACCACCCACAACAACTAAAAAAGCTCCGATACTACAAGTATCGGAGCCATTGGCGGTGGCGGCGGGATTTGAACCCGCGGTTGGGGGTTACCCAACACTCGCTTTCGAGGCGAGCACCTTCGGCCGCTCGGACACGCCACCGTTTCAAAATCCTAAGGGATAAAGTTCACTAGAGCAAATCGCCTATTCAAAAAAATTCCTTCATAAACGCTATGTCCGCAAGCACGCAAAAAACTCAGTCACTAGCTGTCCGCATTCTTGTTCTAATACGCCGCCGATGACTTCTGCCCGATGGAGCACTGCGGGGTCACGCACCACATCAAAGATCGATCCACAGGCACCAGTTTTCGGCTCATACGCACCGAACACAATTTTGCCGATCCGCGCTCCCACCGCTGCACCGGCGCACATTGTGCACGGCTCCACCGTTGAAATCAGCGTGCAATCGGTCAACCGCCACCCGTCGTAACGCTTCCCCACTGCTTCCTTAATGGCGAGCATCTCCGCATGCGCGAGCGGATCCTGATCAGCTTCTCGACGATTCACGCCTTTCCCAATCACAACCCCATCTTTATCCACCACAACCGCGCCGATAGGAATATCCTGCTGCGGAGCGTGCTGCGCCTCCATCAACGCAAGGCGCATATACGCTTCGGCCTGTGTCTGATAATGCGGCCTCGGCAGGACCGTTTTGTTTGGCTCCTCCACAACAATATTTCCTTAATAGGAGTCAAGGCCAGTGACCTCGTTGAACTCCTCCTCAAACCCAAATTCTTCCGCGAGCCTTTGCAACTGTTCCGAGGCCCACCATTCGGTTTCGTCGCAAATCACGCTGAGGATTTGTTCACTCACGCCGACATCTGCCAGGATGTCGAAATCGCCATCTGGCCACCCTTCGGTGTCCTCGAATTCTTCTTCCTCAATCAGAGGAATATCAATATCGAGCTCGTCCAGGATCCCCGCCGCAAAATCATCAACGGCGGCCATGGATGCGTCGGAAAGGAAAAGCTTTACCCCGCTTGGGGTTGGCCGGACGATGACAAAATATTCATCATCGACGCACAACAATGCGAATGCCACAGACTCTGCGCGCAGGCTGCGTACCGCTTTAACTGCGGTATCAATGGTAGAGAAATCGTCTTTAAAGGTATTGATCTGCCATGTTGTACCTGTGCGCGCGATAGTGACGGCAAAATTGTTTTTCATAACGAATAAGAATAGTCGTTCTGTGCCAGACTTGACACTATGAGTATTCACGAAATTTCGCGTCCCGTTTGCATCCTTGGCCTCGGCCTTATTGGCGGCTCCCTGTTACGGGCCTTGGTGCAGCACAATGTGCCTGCCTATGGTTTTAATCGTTCCCCGTCAGCCGCCCGCGCCGCTGCAAAAGAAGGTTTCGACGTCAGCTCAGATCTCACCGCTACTTTGCGACGCGCCGAGCAGGACAACGCCTTAATAGTATTAGCAACCCCAATGCCTGCGATTGAATCCTTGCTGATTGATCTGCAAACCCACGCACCAACCTGCGGCTTCACCGACGTCGTCAGCGTTAAAGGTGAAGTATATGATCTGGTCAAAGCCCACGGCATGGAAGATCGTTATGTTGGCAGCCACCCAATGGCAGGTACCGCCAACTCCGGTTGGCAAGCTTCCTTCCCAGAGCTGTTCCAAAATGCGGTGTGGGTTGTGACCTTTGATTATCCGCTTGATTTCCCGCAGAGGGATCAAGGATTCTGGCTCAAGCTCTGGACCGACGTTGTACATATGGCCACGTTAATTGGTTCGGAAGTCATTCCTGCCCGCGTCGAGGCGCACGATGCAGCGGTGGCCCGCATTAGCCATTTACCTCATGTGCTCGCCGAAGCGCTGGCCATCGTAGGTGATAATGGCGGTGCGTTATCGTTGTCGTTAGCAGCTGGTTCATATCGCGACGGCACCAGAGTGGCAGGTTCTACCCCGTCGCTCGTGCGGGCAATGTGTGAGACCAACCACGCGGCGTTATTGGATGCGCTTGATGAGTGCCTTAATTTGCTTCACGACGCCCGCGCGCATCTTGCCGAGCCTCATCCAAACTTAGAAGAGCTGATCGACAACGGCTACCGTTCCCGAATTCGTTTTGAAGCTCGCGCTGGTCTGAATAGTAAAGCGGCTCATGTTTCCCATCGCCCGGTCTTTCGACTCCATCCAGGTGGTGAGAACTGGATTAGCCAGTTGAAACAGGCCGAGGGCATTGGTGCACGCATTGAGGCGATCTAAACCTAAAAACCCTGTTCAGCTGGGCATATAGCATTGCTGGGCAGGGTTTTGGTGTTTCATCGTTGAACAGGAGTCGAACGCGAAGAGTCGGTGGTTGCGCCCTCTTGAAACCGCCCATGCGATTTAGGTATGCGAAAACCCCAGGCCATTATGGTTTTGACCTGGGGTTTTTAGTGGTGCGCCCGGAGGGATTCGAACCCCCAACCTTCTGATCCGTAGTCAGATGCTCTATCCGTTGAGCTACGGGCGCTTGCGGTGCAACGTGGAACTACGTTACACCATGATTCAAACTTTAGGCAAATTGCCTGTTCAAATCACTTTTTTAAAGCACAAGTCCAAACGCTGGAACGGCAAGGAAATAGGTTGTGAAGGTCACCAAGAAGACGCCAATAACATTGAGCCAAACGCCGCCCTTGATCATGTCGCCAATCTTGACGTAACCAGAACCGTATGCAATTGCGTTTGGTGGGGTTGCCACTGGAAGCATGAATGCACAGGTTGCAGACAGTGCCACTGGAATGGTCAAGAGCAAGACATTTTGGTCACCGGTTGCCGTCAGGCCAATACCGATTGCCACACCAGCCATGATTGGCAAGAAGGTCGCAGCGGTTGCGGTGTTCGAGGTGAACTCGGTGAGGATCAGCACGAGTGCCGCGATTGCGAAAATGAGCAGGAAGATTGGCAAGGAGCCGAAACCCTTTGCAAGTTCACCGATCCAGAGGGAAAGGCCAGACTCAGAGAACATCTTCGACAGCGCCAAGCCGCCTCCGAACAAGAGCAGAACATCCCAAGGAATATCATTTGCGGTCTCCCAGTCCATCAGGCGAATGCCCTTCTTGTTATCAGCTGGGATCATGAACATCAGCAGTGCAGCAGCTAGACCAATGGCAGCGTCGGCAATCTCAAGGTCAGAACCGGTCCATTTAATCAACAGTGGCACCAATACCCACGCAACTGCAGCACCAGCGAAGATAATAGCGGTCGCGAACTCGCCCCAGCCCATCTTGCCCATCTTGCGCAGTTCTTCGCGAATCATTTCGCGGCCACCAGGAATATCATCAACTTCTGGCTTGAAAATCGTCACCAACGCGAACCAGGCAATTGCCATATATACGGTTGCCAGTGGCACACCAATTAACATCCACTGTCCAAAACCAATCGAAATGTCATGGTTGTCTGCCATATACGCAACCAGCAAGGCGTTTGGAGGCGTACCAATGATGGTACCCAGCGAGCCAATCGACGCAGCATAGGCAATACCCAGCATCAATGCGGTCGCAAATTTCTTTTGGTTCTGCACACCACCGACGGATTCAGCGGTCAGCGCCAACACAGAAACACCAATTGGGAGCATAACCACAGCCGTTGCGGTGTTTGACACCCACATGGACAAGAAGCCCGTCGCAAGCATGAAGCCAGCGATCAGCTGCTTTGGCTTGGTACCAACCATCAACACCACATTCAGTGCGAGGCGGCGGTGTAAGTTCCAACGCTGCATGCCCAGCGCCAAGATGAAGCCGCCCATGAATAAGAAGATGGTCGGCGAGGCGTAAGGCGAAGAAATCTTGCCGATCGGAATTACCTGAAGCAATGGAAATGCAACCAGTGGTACTAACGCGGTTGCCGCTAGCGGGATTGCTTCCGTCATCCACCATGCACCCATGAGGATTGCAATAGCTGCGGTCACGCGTAGCGCTTGATAGCTAACTTCGAGTTCAGGATCCACCGCCTGCACAGTCTCAACTGCAGAATGAGGGAAAATCAGATAGACGATAACCGCAAGCGCTAACCCGCCGATCATGCCGATAAGCTGACGACGAGTCTCCGCCGGATCATGCGTTACAGCGTCTTCGACTAGCGCATGAGACGAAGACTCATGGGTGATTGGAGCAATACTCATATTCGCAAACCTTTACAGATTTCGTTTTGAAAATAATGTGACAATTATTACTAACACACTCGACAAAAATTGGGAATACGTTCACACTACTCATATCCCTCTCCATTACACCCACAGGTTTAGGTTAAGATTCGATTACAATTACTACCCCCTATGATTAACTGCGGAAATACACATACCGCACCAATTTATATGATCTTCGATAACCCCACATAGGGGTATATATTTCAAATTGGAATGAAAACCATTTCAGACTACCAGCAAGAATGCCATGCGATATTTCTGATATATCGAAAGCAACCAACGTCGCTAAGCATGCAATACCAAATGTATCAACGCTGCAATGTCTGATCTCAAATATCGATAGTCCCCTTGTGTGTTGCGCAGCTTTACGTACACATTGTTCAACACTCACGCGCGCAATTCCGTGAGCGTTCCTGTTTTGAATTGATCGCAGTGAACGCGCGAGGATGCTCGAGAATGCTCAAGCGGGGATTACGCAGACGTGGGATGTGGATATGTGCGCGTTTGGGTACAGAAAACCCCAGCTAGCGGATGTCCGGGAAACTGAGGTTACACGCAAAGTTGCAGGCTAGGGAGTCTTTGGTTCGCGAAGGCTTTCCAAATCCACCACTGGGTCCATAGCCGCAAACGCATGAACATTGTTGTAATCAAGCTCTTCGATTGGGTCGCCAAGATCAGGATCATCAAATTCCGGTTCATTGACCCACAATGCCAAGAACGGCTCCTTCAACTCACGCGGAAGCCAGGCGTTGGAAGTAACGAGATCATCAAGAAGGACCTGCTCAAAGTTTTCCAAACCCGGATATCTACCCAACACTGCAGGTGGTTGGGCTTCATCCGCTACTTGCTGGAATAAATTATTTGTCCGCATAGCCTCTCACATCCCTCCGTTTTTTGGAATGAGCACCATGCGTGACATTACGCTTCACTTTCCCGACAACGATATGTTCAGTGGGCACTCTTCTATCGTAAACATATCGGTCTTCAATGAATTGATGCGTCAATTCATTATCACCACCAGTCACTACTTTCCCAAGAGGCTTTGTTGCCGGGGGCTCGTTCACCTGCTGGCTTCGGGGGTTGTTTTTGTTACCTCTGGTGTTACCTCTGGTTACCTCGTTGTTACCCACGAGTGGTGACGACCTGCTACAACTGGCAACAATAGCATTGTTGCTACACGTGGTTTGGGTATGCGAAAACCCCAGGCCTTTATGGGTTTGACCTGGGGTTTTTAGTGGTGCGCCCGGAGGGATTCGAACCCCCAACCTTCTGATCCGTAGTCAGATGCTCTATCCGTTGAGCTACGGGCGCTTGGCGGAGACGAGAGGATTTGAACCTCCGGTCCTTCGTTAAAAAGACAACTCATTAGCAGTGAGCCCCATTCGGCCGCTCTGGCACGTCTCCAAGCCGTCGTTCATGCTATGAACTTCGCCCTATCTTACTCATCAATCAACGCAGTGCCAAATAATGCCCAAAAACACCGCTCTGAACTGCATTTATACTTTCCTTAATAGGGGGGTTAGTATTACCTTTATGAAACTACGCCCCGATCTCGCAGAAATCCCGGTTTATATCCCCGGCAAACGGCTTGACGACGCCCTCAAGCTCTCCAGTAACGAAGTACCACAATCACCTCTACCAGCAGCAATCCAGGCGATGGCCGACGCAGCCGCTGGTGTAAATCGTTATCCAGACATGGGTGTGGTTGCGGTTCGCGAAGCTCTGGCCGAATACCTTGCATTAACTCCTGAGCACATTGCAGTCGGTGTGGGCTCCTCAGCGCTGTGTTTACAACTTGCCCAAATCACCTCTGGACCTGGTGACGAAATTGTGTTCCCTTGGCGATCCTTCGAGGCCTACCCAATTTTCACCAAGATCGCCGGCGCCACCCCAGTGCAAGTGCCGCTTGACGAACACCACCGACTCGACCTACCTGCAATTGCAGCGGCAGTCACCGACAAAACCCGCCTAATCTTCATCTGCAACCCTAATAACCCAACCGGCACCACCATTACCGAAGCCGACTTCATCGAATTCATGCACCAAGTGCCATCGGATGTTGTCGTTGCGCTCGACGAGGCCTACTTTGAATACATCCGCGACGAGCAGTCCCCAATCGCGACGAAGCTTGTCCACCAGTTCGACAACCTCGTCGGCCTGCGCACCTTCTCCAAGGCATTCGGACTCGCTGGCACTCGTATTGGCTACGCGTTCGGTAACCCAGACCTGATGGTGGCACTGAATAAGGTCGGCATTCCATTCGGCGTCAATGCTGTGGCGCAAGCAGGCGCATTAGCCTCCTTGGAACACATCGACGAACTGCTTGCCCGTACCGACGAAGTTGTGGAACAGCGCATCCGCGCCGCTGCCCACATTGGCGCAGTCCCATCCGAATCCAACTTTATTTGGTATCCATGTGACGACGCCCCGGCGCGCACCCAGGCCCTCTTAGACAACGGTGTCATCATTCGCGGCTTCCCTGATGGCATTCGCATCACGATTACGACGAAGGAAGAAACGGATCGTTTGCTGGAGGTTTGGGACTCCCTCTATTAAGGAAATTTTCCCTTAATACGCCCTTGCCCGCCATGGTTTTTTACAAACCCGTCGCGCAGGGGCGTTTCCCATACGCACCCTCACCTGTGCAGGCAGTAAAAAACCCAGCTACCTGAGGTAACTGGGTTCCTAAATGGCGGAGATGGAGGGATTTGAACCCCCGGTTGGTTTCCCAACGCTGGTTTTCAAGACCAGTGCATTCGGCCGCTCTGCCACATCTCCAAGATGCTGTTACAAAACTTTAGCAAGTCCCACCCAATTTCACCTAACCAGACAGCTTAACGCGACATTTTGTGTTTCCTGGTGGGGTGCGACGAAGCGTCGTCAAGCATTAGCCAAAGGACGCGACCACGCGTAGCAACTGGTCAATGTCGCTGCTTGTGTTGTACACCCCTAATGAAACCGTGATGACCGGATCAGCCGGGTCCTGGCCCATCGCTTCGAGCAAGGCGTCGGTGGGGGTAAGGGAGCATAGGAGGCGGTTGTCGTGCAGCCGCCGCCCTATTAAGGAACTTTGGACGCCGGGCAGGCAGAAACTCACGCGCGGCGCACGCGGCGTTGCGGCTCCTCGCGCCATTTCGCCAGAGACGCCAAACACGTGCACACCAGGCATATTGTCTAAAGACTCGACCAAATAGTCGCTCAAGTGGCGCACATAATCGCCCGCTGCCGCCACGCTCGCCGGCAATCGACGCCGCCGCGACCCACGGGACTGCTCCAACAGATCCGCCAAATGATCAACCGCCGCACCCAAACCCGCTGCCAAACTAGGCGCATAGTCCTGCGGCGCGAACGCCTCCTGCTCCAGACGCATAAACATACTGCGATCACGCAACGACAGCGCCGCAATTCCCGGCACTCCCAGCGCCAAACCATCAATGGCAACGATGTCGGCATCCAGGTCTTCGTGCGTCACGCTCGCGAAACCGACGGTCGGGGTGGCGTCGACAAGCATCCAAGCGCGCGACTGCTTTGCGACGATCTCCCCAATTTCCTTAATAGGGTGAAGCGTGCCAACGAACCGATGCGCCGTAGACACGCTCACCAAGCGGGTGTTTCCAGACACCAAGTCCTGATACTGCCACGCTGGCACCTCGCCGGTACCCAAATCCGACTCGGCAAACACCATTTCCCCAATACCCAACTGCTGATCATCGGTGCGACACGCAATCACCTCGCCGCCGCGGCGGAACAACGGGCGCAGCGCAGAGGTCAGGCGATCGTAGAGGACCTCAAGGCTTGGGCCGAGGAGGATGGCATCAGGAGTGGTGTCGGTGAGGTCGGCGAGGGCGCGGCGGGCGGCGGCGCCATTGGCTTGCGCCCCTATTAAGGAAATATTTTTTGCATGGGTGCCCGAACCGTATTCGCGAACGTCCATTTGATGACCGTGTCGGAAGCTGCGCGCCACCGCCGACGCCACCGTCTCCGGGATCTGCGGAAATTCGTGGTCACACATATACGTCCAGCCGTCGCCTAATGAGGTGTATAAGCCTCGCACTCGGGCACTATCGAAAGTCACCACAACTCCCTTAATAATCGCATTACGCCAACATCTCTTGATCATAGTATGCCTGTCAGATGCAATTTTTACATTAACCCCGCTAGGCTATACATTCGTGCAGGAAAAACCGATGAACAATCACGCCAACGCCGAACTCGACGCCCAAATCGCGCGCATCACCGCCTCGGGGACACAAGACCGTGAACCATCACAGTCGAAAACCTTCCGAGCCGCGTGGCGCGACTTAGCGCGCGGGTTCCAGCAGCACGAACTGTGGCTGCAACTCGGCTGGCAGGACATTAAGCAGCGCTATCGACGCTCCGTATTAGGGCCATTGTGGATCACAATCGCCACCGGTGTCATGGCGCTGGCCCTCGGCATGCTCTACTCGCTGCTGTTCAAAATCCCAGTGAGCGAATTCTTGCCGCACGTCACGGTTGGGTTGATTATGTGGACCTTCATTTCTGGCTGTATTAAGGAAGGCGCAGAAATCTTCATCGACAACGAAGGCCTTATTAAGCAACTTCCTTCGGCCCTAAGTGTCCACGTCTATCGCCTCGTCTGGAAACAAACCCTGTTTTTGGCACACAATCTGGTGATCTGGGTGCTGCTCATGCTCATCTTCCCGCGGCCACTTGGCTGGGATCTCCTATTAGCGATTCCGGCAATGCTGTTGTTGATTGCGAATGGAGTTTGGGTCGCGATGTTTTTTGGTATCGTCGCAACGCGTTATCGCGACGTCGCTCCCCTATTAGAAGCGGGCGTGCAGTTGCTGTTCTACGTCACCCCGATCGTCTGGATGACGCAAACGCTCAAAGACCAAGGCGGTGCTATCTCCGAGCGGGCGAAACTCGCGCAACTGAACCCGCTGTACCATTACATGGAAGTCGTGCGTGCACCACTGATCGGCGCCGACCTGCCGGCCTATCACTGGTGGGTGGTGCTCGCGTGCACCTTTGGCGGGCTCACACTCGCGCTATTAGCGATGCGGCAGTGGCGGTTCCGTGTGAGCTATTGGGTTTAACTGTCAGCCCCCTATATTAAGGAAATTTCATGGTCTCAATTGATACCTACGATGCATGCGTAGATTTTCCAATTTTCGACGCGAAATCACGCTCAATGAAAAAAGCATTCCTGGGTGCTGCTGGCGGTGCAATCGGCCGTAATAAGGACAACACTGTCGTCGTCGAAGCGCTCAAGGACATCAACTTGCACCTGCGCGAGGGCGACCGAGTGGGGCTGGTGGGCCATAATGGCGCCGGCAAATCCACCCTATTAAGGCTTTTGTCGGGTATTTACGAACCAACTCGCGGCTCAGCCCATATCCGCGGCCGAGTTGCGCCAGTGTTCGACCTCGGCGTCGGCATGGATCCAGAAATTTCGGGCTTCGAAAACATCGTCATTCGCGGGCTATTTCTGGGCCAAACACGCAAACAAATGAAGCAAAAAATGGACGAAATCGCCGAATTCTCCGAGCTTGGCGACTACCTCGCAATGCCCCTCCGCACCTACTCCACCGGCATGCGCATTCGCCTCGCCCTCGGCGTGGTCACCTCAATAGAGCCCGAAATTTTGCTTCTCGACGAAGGCATCGGCGCCGTCGACGCCGCCTTTATGGCCAAGGCTCGCACCCGCCTCCAAGAGCTCGTTCAACGATCAGGCATCTTGGTGTTCGCCTCGCACTCCAATGATTTTCTTGCCCAGCTGTGCAATACAGCGTTGTGGGTCGATCATGGGCAGATTCGGCAAGCTGGTGCGATTCCGGATGTTGTGGAGGCCTATGAAGGCAAGGGCGCTGGCGACCACGTGCGCCGTGTATTAAGGGATCTGGAATCCAAACAGACCGATTTCCCTAATACGCAAGACGACTAGCCGAGCTCCCTCAAGAAACTCGGCTCCCGCCTTTCCCTAATCAGCCGTCAATTCAGCATGCGCGCAGCAACGCTCATGCCGTTGAATTCCTGCGCTCTGTGCAGATTTTTCTGCCGCTGTCCAAGGTTGTCCTGATACCAAATCATTTTGGTCTTCGGATCCTTAATAATGCGACCATGGCGTGGTTTCGCCGGATCGTCGTCATTTTCTCGATTATGTCTTCGACAGAGCGGACAAAGATTCCCTAATACGGTTTTGCCGCCTTTTGAGAACGCCTGTATGTGGTGTATTTCGCAGCGCACGGCCGGCACGTCGCAAGATGCGCGCTGGCACACGAGGTAGCTAATAATCGAGAGGAAGCGCTGTTCTGCGTCGGCAAGCCTCTGGATTTCGAATGCCTTAATAGGGCGTGGTGTCCCTTCACTATCGCGCCCGCACACCACCGCGAACCCCATCTTGGCGACTTCATGATCCACAATCTCCCGCAGGTCCATAATAGAGCCGTCGCTGTTGACGATCTCGCCAGTTTCGAGCAGGTGGGCGTCGTTGACCGGGATGAGGAAGCACGGGCGGTGCCGCAGGTCCATGGGGTGCGCGGCGGCGTCGTGAAGCGGCTGGTCGAGCACCGCGGCGGCAAGCGCCATGGCGTGACCTTCGGCTTCGCTGACAGCTGTGCCCATGGCGGCGAGGTGGCGTGCGCGCGGGGTGAGCAGGGCCTGGATGCGTTGTATCACCGGCGCTGGCATCTTTGCGATCATATATTTCATGCCATCCGGATCTTCCGCCCCCGAATACCGCACGTACCACGCCCGCGTCGGCACATACCCCTCGTTCAGCTCAGCAATCACCCGCCGAATATGCATGCGCAGGTCATGATGGTTCAAGTCCGCGCATTCCTGAATAAGGGTGTGCCGCAGCTTCACGACGTCCACCTCAGGATTCTTCAACCGCTTCGCCAATCCCGACAGCTCGCGCAGCCGATCCAGACTGTACCCCAGCTTCCCCGCCACAGCCAGATCCGCAGCAGTCAAAGCCTCGCTCACAGCCAACAGCATCGACGCATGCGCATACGAGCAATCAAGGAACACGGCGAGCTCTTGCTTGGTCATTCCCGAGGCCTTCACCTCTTGCAAGATCGCCGCACCTTGCCGCGTGATGCGCGAAAGCTGTTGCAGAAAATCCATACGAACATCAAAACGCTTTTGCAATCTGCCCGCAACTGAACTTGCGAAATTGTTTCGCGCAGTAGCCCTGAAATCGGTGAACGACCCTACCTTATTAGGGAAATCAAGGCAATCACAATCCCCAACACAGCCGCAAGAATCGCACTCACCTGCCACTTGCTTGACGACGCCTGGCGCTGCGGCACAGAACCTTGCTGCGACGAACTTGGCGTTGGCTGCTGTGAACTCGTCTTCGGTGCTGATTCCTGTGAACTAGGCGTTGGCGTTGGTTTCTGCGTAGTAGGCTTCGGTGCTGGCTCCTGCGAACTGGTCGTCGGCACAGGCTCCTGCGATGAAGGCACAGAACTCAGAGACGATGTCGGTGAAGAAGAAGTAGGTGGCGGCGTCGTCAAGCTTGGGGCAGGTTCCTTAATAGTGTTGTGGATCCAATCTTGCACCTCATCCAAAGCAGCGAAATGCGCCGTTGGTCGTCCAAGGCCAACGGTATAGGACAACACTCCGACCAACGTGCCGTTGATAAACAGCGGGCCACCGGAGTCGCCATGCTGCGGGTAGACCAAATCGTTGCCGGACTGGACGTATTGTGCCTCAATATACGTACCAACGAGGTTGTGCTCTACCTCTTGAGCAGAGTGGAATCTTTGTTTCACAGCCGCCGCTTCAGTTTTCACCAAGCGCCTGCCAGTTCCGCCGCCCCAGCCGAAGATTTCGCCGCGATCACCAAACGTCGTTGTGTAGGCACCGGTGCGGGCAGGACTAATTTCCTTAATAGGAGTTGGTGTGTGAACCAGCATCACATCCCCCACCGGCGCATCTTCCCTTCGATCAATCGGATAGATTTTGGCGTTTGGGTCTTTCAGGAAGGGCCGGTTGAGCCCGCGGTAGGCAGTGCTGCCGGCTTTGGCGAGGCAGTGTCGTGCGGAAATGATCCAGTGTTCGGCGATGACTGTGCCGGTGCAGGCGCCAACTTGCACGACCTTATGAGCGTATTCGTCGTCGTCGGCCACTGGAACGCCGCCGATCATGGCGTGTGCTGGGGTCAGGTGGGCGCTGGTGAGCAGCACGAGGCTCATCAGCGCTGCGGTGAGGCGTTTTGTTGTCATGACAAACCCTTAATGCTCTTGAAATTCTTCCGGATGCCAATAACGTTGCCACGCGGCCATGACCAACGTAACGGTAAAGACCACTGCGATCAGCAGCATGCCGAGGGTGCCAAAGAACACGATAGAGGCAGCGGTGCCAAGTCCTTGTGGGCCGGTCGCGGGGATGAATTGGTAGCGGATCCACATGCCGATGGCAACCAGGACCCAACTGATAATGCACGCTTTTACAATAATTTTCATTGGGCAATTTCCTTAATAGGGGATGGGTCTCATTTTAGAGCCTCACCACGCCTGCGTCCTAGCCGAGAATGTGCAAAGATAGGATTCATGACTCTTTCGCTCACCGATGCTGTTGCAGCTGTTATTGTCACCCACCAGCGGGTTGATTTGCTTCGCCATTCCTTGGAGGTGGTTGCGTCGCAAACCAGCCCGGTGCAGTGGATCATTGTGGTGGATAATGGCAATGATCCGGCGGTGCGCGAGTTGTTGGACGAGGTCGCTGGTACGCGCGGGGTGTATTTGCCGTCGCACACGAATCTGGGCGGTGCTGGTGGTTTCGCCTATGGTTTTCTCACGGCTTTGGCCTTGGGCGCGGACGCGATTTGGTGCGCCGATGACGATGGTCGTCCAGAGGATTCTCAGGTGCTTGCCACCTTGCAGGACTGTGCCGTGCGCCACCAGCTCGATCAGGTTTCCCCAGTGGTATGCAATGCCGCCGATCCGCAGCGCCTGGCCTTTCCTTTGCGACGCGGGGTGCAATGGCGCAGGTTCCGCAATGAATTAATGGATCCGGCTCACCCCGATGATGATCTCTTGGAAGGCATCGCCTCATTATTCAACGGCGCCTTAATAGGTGCGAAGGCAATGGAGGTCATTGGCGTACCCGATTTGCGCCTGTTCATTCGCGGCGACGAGGTGGAGTATCACCGCAGGTTAGTGCGTTCCGGCCTGCGCTTTGGCACCTGCTTGACCACCGCCTATTTGCATCCAGACGGCGCGGATGAGTTCAAGCCGATTCTGGGCGGCCGGATGCACACCCAGTATCCAGATAATGAGGGGAAGCGGTACTTCACCTACCGCAACCGCGGTTATCTCATGAATCAGCCAGGAATGCGCCGCCTATTGCCGCAGGAATACGCCCGTTTCGCCTGGTTTTTCTTAATACAGCGCAGGGATCTCGCGGGGTTTGTGCAGTGGTTTAAGCTGCATCGCTTGGGTCGGCAGGAGCGCTTTTATCGTCCTTAAAGATAAAGGCACGCTGCATAATGAAATTGGTCACAGTGGCCACGCCTTGGGCGATGACAAACGCGCCCAGATCGGTCATGAACTCATTAAAGATGCTGCTCAGCGGGGCTTCTAGCACTCGATAGAGGTAGGTCTGAACGGCCAGCGTCGATACGTATAAAACGGCGACTGCCAGCGAGGATCGTGCCGACACCTTGGAGTTGAACGTCCACTTCGAGTTCAGCACGTAGGCGGTGATGGTACCAAGGACCCACCCGAATACTTTGGCCAGCGTGCGATCAACGCCGAGGCCGTAGTCGAACAGCAGCGTTGAGCCTAAATCCACGATGGCCGCCACGATGCCCACGGCAATAAAACGGGTCAGTTGGGTACGCAAATTCGTCATAACCGACTAGCTTAGCGCTTATCGACGCAACAGTTCACGATAAATATCAATACGGTCAACAACGCTGGTGGTTTCATCTGCAATTGTTGCCAAGATCTGCAAGGACGCGGCACATTGCTCACGCACATCGGCAGCGGTGGTGGTGTCTGGCCAGCCGAGGGCATGTATTAAGGCTTCGCAAACGTGATCAGTCAGCGTTGCATCACTCATACAGCTTAAGGCTAATACGCAGCTCCAAAAGGCTTCGCGCTGGTGAGGGGCTGTTTCGACCGGCAATGTTGCACAAATATGAATAATTTCACTATCCAGGGCGGGTTCGCGGGAAAAATCGATAGCCTGCAGCAGCGCCACAAAGTCGAAAATTTCCGAGCGGCGAATCACCTCAGCGACTTCCACATTGGCCAGGGCTAAGATCGCATCGATTCTTTCTGTTCCGGTCAGCGCAAAATTAATGGCGGTGACATCGCAATCTTCCCCAGTGAAACTGCCCACCGCGCCAATGCAGAGCGCATCCGGAGTGCCGCGATCGCGGGTGATGGTATCAACCACTTCCAACGCTATGCTCCACAGGCCCCACATATATGTCAGCTGGTCGCCGGATTGTTGTAAGTAGTCCGACACCGGGCGGGAGCAGTCAACGTCGACAAGCGCTGCATGGCAGTGCCGTGGGGTATCGGCCGGGAATTGAAATACCGTGTCCAGCACTTGCATAAAGCCGGTGACGGTCATTGCGGAATTAATGCCGATGTGGCGCAGAATTGGCTGGTCACCGCGCTGGACTGTGGCGTTGAGGATCAGCGTTTGCTCATCGGTGACGGTGCGTAATTTGGCAGCGCGAACCGCCGACAGCGATGTCACTGTGTCGGAACGTGCTGGAGAGGTCATAGCTTCCACAGTAATAACAAATTGATATACAAGACGGCGCACCATCCGCATAACCGCCAAGAAACCAGGGTTGACCTGGCGAAATAGTAAGCAAGATTTTCTTTTCGACGCTCCGAAAGTGCGCGCAACTGCCAAAAACTTGGTCGGAAGCATCTACGATGAAACTATGTTGAATTTCTTTCGGAAAAAATCTGCTCCGGCTCCGCGCATGGCTGCTGAACATACCAATTTGCCAATGAGTAATTTTATGACTTCCTTAATAGCGGAGGAGATGCCAATGCTCGACTCCGCCTCCCGCATCCGCGTATACGAAATCTTGAATTCCTACACCGGCCCAACGATTACCTCGCAGGAGGAATTACCGGCCGAGATCCGTGAAATCTTCGACCTATAGTTTGGGTGTCAAACATATCGAGCTGACCAATTTCACAATCGTCGGTCTCACACCTTTGCTGCCAACGTGAGTACTCTGGAGAAGCGAAGAAGCTCAAAAACTACGGAAAGTGGGCACGACCCAAATATGAACAACCAGATTTCGCTCATCACTTCCGCACGCACCCTTACGGGTTGGGGCCGCACGGCTCCTACCACTGCTCAGGTTTTGAGCACTGCTGACCCTGAGGAAATTGTGCGTGCAGTCAAGCTTGTGGCTGAAGATAATGCTGACAAGCCAGATCATCTCAAGCGCGGCGTTATCGCCCGCGGTATGGGCCGTTCGTACGGTGACCCAACCCAAAACGCTGGTGGCTTGGTCATTGATATGCAGCCACTGAACAAGATTCACTCGATTGATCCTGAAACCGCCATTGTGGACGTCGACGGTGGTGTCACCCTCGACCAGCTCATGAAGGCCGCATTGCCATATGGTCTGTGGGTGCCAGTTCTGCCTGGTACTCGCCAGGTCACCATTGGTGGCGCAATTGGCCCAGATATCCACGGCAAGAACCACCACTCCGCTGGTTCTTTCGGTGATCACGTCACCTCGATGGAACTGCTGGTGGCCGATGGTCGAATCCTGCACTTGGAGCCAGAAGGTTCTGCTGACGACCCATCAGGTGAATTGTTCTGGGCTACTGTCGGCGGCATGGGCCTCACCGGCATTATCATGCGCGCCCAGATCAAGATGACCAAGACCGAAACCGCGTACTTCATCGCTGATGGTGACCTCACCGCCAATCTCGACGAAACCGTGGAGTTCCACTCGGATGGTTCCGAGCACAATTACACCTATTCCTCAGCCTGGTTCGACGCTATTTCGCCAGAACCAAAGCTGGGTCGTTCGGCTGTTTCTCGCGGTTCCTTGGCTACCTTGGCGCAGCTCGAAGAACTGAATCCAAAGCTTGCGAAGGACCCATTGAAGTTCAACGCACCACAATTGGTGACAGTTCCAGATATTTTCCCATCCTTCACCATGAACAAGTTCTCCATGATGGCCATTGGCGAACTCTGGTGGCTCAAGTCCGGCACGTACCGCAACCAGGTGCAAAACCTCACCCAGTTCTACCAGCCACTCGATCTGATTGGCGAGTGGAACCGCGGCTACGGCTCCCGCGGCTTCCTGCAGTACCAGTTCGTGGTGCCAATGGATGCAGTGGAACCATTCAAGCAGATCATTCGCGATATTCAGCGTTCCGGCCACTACTCGGCGCTGAACGTGTTTAAACTGTTCGGCAAGGGCAACCGCGCGCCGCTTTCCTATCCAATGCCTGGTTGGAACGTGTGCGTCGACTTCCCTATTAAGAAAGGTTTGGGCGCTTTCTTGGACGATCTCGATCGTCGCGTCATGGAATTCGGCGGTCGCCTCTACCTGGCCAAGGAATCGCGTACCTCTGCGGAGAATTTCCACGCGATGTACCCAGGCATGGAAGGCTGGCTCAAGACCCGCCGCGACATCGACCCAACCGGCGTCTTCGCTTCCGATATGTCCCGTCGTCTCGAGCTCAACTAACTTATAAGAAAGGCATGTACCTATGCTCAACGCTGTGGGCCAAGCCCAAAATATTCTCCTCCTCGGCGGTACCTCCGAGATCGGCCTAGCAATCGTCACCGAATTTCTTGCCAAAGGCCCGGCGCGCGTCATTTTAGCTGCTCGCCCAGATTCACCAAGGCTTGACGACGCCGTTTCGGCTTGCAAAACCGCTGGTGCAACCGATGTTGATGTGATTGACTTTGATGCCACCAACTTTGATAGCCATCAGGATGCCATCGACTTGGCCTTCGCAAATGGCGATATTGACGTTGCCATCGTGGCCTTTGGCACCTTGGGTGATCAAGAAGCCCTGTGGCAGGATCAATCCTTGGCTGTAGCTTCAGCACACACCAATTTCACTGCACCGGTTTCCGTCGGCGTGCTCCTCGGACGCAAGTTCAAGCAACAAGGCCACGGCAGCATTGTGGCATTAAGCTCAGTTGCTGGTCAGCGCGTTCGTCGCTCCAATTTCGTGTATGGTGCAGCAAAAGCTGGTATGGATGGTTTCTATATCAACCTTGGCGAAGCGCTGCGTGAATTTGGCGTGCACGTGCTCGTCGTCCGCCCAGGCCAGGTCCGCACCAAGATGTCGGCTGATGCTGGTGAAGCACCATTGACCGTCAACCGCGAAGATGTTGCAACTGCCACGGTGCAGGCTGTGCTGGATCGTAAGCAAGCCATCTTTGTGCACCCACTGTTCCAGTATGTGTCACTGGCCTTTAAGTTCATTCCGCAGGCCATTTTTAGAAAGCTGCCATTCTAAGACCGCAGATACTATGCAACCCCTACGTTATTTTCCGTAGGGGTTGTTGCATTTCAAGTGTCAGGGCACGATGTTCTCTCAGTTATGTGGAAGACTTAGAACCATGACTGTAATGGAACCACCACGTCATTTAGCAGACAACACCTTAGATACCAGCAAGGAAGAGGCCTACTCCCCTGATCTCCTTAATAGGAAGCAGACGATTCTGGGCGTCCTGTTTGCCGCAATCGGCGGCGGCTTAGCAACCTTAATCTGCTGGAAGATTCTCAAAACCACGAATTTGCCAGCCTTCGGAGCCTCATTGGTAACCCAGGCATTAAGCTCATTGACTTCGTTCCTTGTGCTGTTGATGGTTGCTGGTGTGGTGCTGATGTGGGTGCGCGATGAAAAGCGTCGACAAGCTCGCCCGCGGTGGCGAACGGCGCTGAGCTATGGCGTAACCTATCTTTCACCTGCGGCGTTGGTGGTGACAACCTTAGCGATCCCATTAGCGCCAACGCGTCTGTATCTGGACGGCTTGAATGTGGATCAGGGTTTCCGCACGCAATTTTTAACCCGCTTGACCGATGACTGGCACTTATCGGACATGAACTATATTGATCTGCCATCGTTCTATCCAAGCTTGTGGTTCTGGTTTGGTGGACGCTTAGGCAATCTCTTAGGCATTCCTGGCTGGGAGGCGTTCCAGCCATGGGCGCTGGTGTCAATTGCCGCTGCGGCCTGCGTGCTGGTGCCGGTGTGGCAGCGATTAACCGGCAGCCTACCAATCGCAACAGCTATTGCGCTGGTCACAACCGCAATTACGCTGGTGATGAATCCTGAGGAACCGTATGCGGCAATTGTTGCACTCGGAGTACCTGCAGTTTCCGTTCTGCTAAACCGCGCCCTAACCGGTAGGCGACTGGCGATTATCGGCTCCACCTTATTCTTAGGCTACTCTGCCTCGGCATATACCCTCTACACCGCAGTGGTGGCCTTAAGCGCAATTATTGTGGCGGCAATTTTTTCCGGTTTCATTTTCCGCTCGATCGCGCCACTGCTTCGCTTAATGACCATCGGCATCGGTTCGATCGCCTTTGCTGCAGTGTGGTGGCACCCATATCTATGGCAGATCTTAAGTGGAAAGCCGACAAACGAGGCGACCGCTACCCACTATTTGCCAATCGATGGTTCTCAGTTCCCGCTACCAATGCTCGCCCCAAGTGTGGTCGGCATTTTGTGCACCATCGGCGTGATTTATTTGCTTGCGCGCGCAGGTAATTCTGATGTGCGCGTGATGGGCATTTCCTTAATGCTGTTTTATGCCTGGGCTGGCCTGTCCATGGCCATGACATTAACCGGACGCACCCTCCTTGGATTCCGCCTGGATACGGTGATTACCCTGCAATTAGCCACCGCTGGTGTATTAGGGCTGGCCGACTTGCGTCTGTTTAACATTCATCAGCTGGTTTCAGAGCAGTTTTCCGCCAAAACCTCTCACACGATCAATACCGTACTGGTGGCATTGCTGACCATTGGCAGTTTGTCCTACGTACAAAATATTCCGCAGTATAACGCTCGCGGCTTGCACCACGCCTTTTCTGACACCGACGGGTATGGGCAGCGTGCCGATCGGTATCCAGCTGATGCCAGCCAGTACTATCAAGAGATTTCACAGACCATCCAAGATGACTTGGGCGGCCGGCCACCGCGCGATATCGTGATCTTGACTGACGAACGTAATTTCATGTCCTTCCATCCGTTCCGTGGCTTCCAAGGCTTTACGAGTCACTATGCAAACCCATTAGGGGAATTCGATCGCCGGAATGCGTCCATTGAAGATTGGGCCAAGCACAGTTGGACCACGCTTCAAACTCCAAAGGCATTTGTCACTCAGCTTAATAGGGCCCCGTGGAAAGCACCTGATGTGTTTATTTTCCGAGCCGATTTGGCCGACACCATCCAACGCTTCGCCAACGGTGAAAGTGTCGACGGCTGGAATTATGACCTCGCCGAAGATATTTACCCTAATAACCCGAATGTGCGTTTCCGTGGCATTCGCTTCAACCCCAATATTTTCCTCGGGCCAGGCAGCATGTGGCAGGCTCATCAGATCGGACCGTTCGTGGTGGTGACTCGTTCATGATTCAGACTTCTCCAACGTGGCTGCGTCGTCTCGCAACAATCTTCGGCAGCGTGGGCTTTCTCCTCTTTGTGCTCACCCCTTTCCTGCCAGTCAATCAAGTGCAGTCGGAAATTAGCTGGCCACAACGCCAATCCTTACAGTCGGTGACCGCACCACTGGTTGCCTACGCCCCAGAATCACTCCAAATCACGGTGCCAATCGCAGCCCGTGAACACCTGCGCCCTGGCGAAAATCTGCTGGTTGGCACCTTGCCACCGGAATCGCCGCAAGCCACTACCCGGGGCTTATTCGTGCGCTCTACTGAGGGCAACCTCGACGTGCTCGCCCGCGATGAAATCATTTTCCAGCTCGACGCCGCCAGTGTCGCGCAACTGCCTGCCGACGCGCAGCTTCGCGTCGAGTCCACCGCCACCACGACCACCGTCCTATTAGGGAAATATTCGGTAACCTCCGAAGAAGATGAGGATTTGCGCCCACAGGTTGCGGGTATCTATACCGAACTTGATCCGCAAGCAACCAAGCTTCTCGACGCCGGCTTGCATGTCGATATCACAATTAATTCCAGGTACACCTCGTCGCCAAGCATGCTGAAATACGCCGCGATCATCGGCGGTCTGGTAGCAATGCTGCTGTCGTTCTGGGCGCTGCTGCGCCTCGATGCGCTCGACGGTAAGGGCCGCTATCCGTTGTTCAGCAAGGGAACCTTCCGGCCGCGCTGGCTGGATGGGGTGGTCGCGAGTGTGCTGGGCTATTGGTATATTTTTGGCGCCAACACCTCCGACGACGGTTTTATTCTGACCATGGCGCGTGCCTCTATGCACTCCGACTACATGGCCAATTATTACCGCTGGTTCGGTGTGCCTGAATCGCCATTTGGTGCCCCTTACTATGATTTCCTCGGCTACATGGCGCAGATTTCTACCTCTTCCGTTTGGATGCGGTTGCCATCGCTGTTGGCCGCAGCTGCGATTTGGCTGCTGCTGTCGCGAGAGATTCTGCCGCGCTTAGGGCATGCCATTGGCACGCGCAAAGCCGCCCAGTGGACCACCGCCTTAATGTTTTTGGCATTCTGGCTGCCGTACAACAACGGCCTGCGACCAGAGCCAATTATTGCCCTTGGAACCTTAATGACCTGGGCGGCTTGCGAACGCGCCATTGCCCACAAGCGCCTGGCTCCTGCCGCGTTTGGCACAATTACGGCAGCCTTTGTGCTCGCCTGCGGACCAACCGGCCTTATGGCGGTGGCGGTGCTGCTGATTAGTCTTCCGCTGATCTTGCGGATCATGGCGAATCGGGCCCAGACGCTGGTGGATTGGGTAGTGCTGCTGGCACCATTTGCGGCTGTGGGGACCACTGTTTTAGTGGTTGTTTTTGGCGACCAAACCCTCATGACTGTTTTAGAGTCCATTCACGTGCGTAGCGAAAAAGGCCCATCGTTGCAATGGTTCCAAGAGTGGGTGCGCTTCGAAACGCTGTTCCAGCAAACCGTCGACGGGTCCTTTGCGCGTCGCTTCGCTGTGCTGTTTACCTTCCTTGCAGCCGGACTCGTATTTGCCTCGATGCTGCGCAACGGCAAGGTACCAGGCTCTCTGCATGGCCCAGCGACACGCCTGCTCATGGCGTTTATTGGCACCTTGTTCTTCATGAGCTTCACCCCAACCAAGTGGACGCACCACTTTGGCGTATGGGCCGGCATCGCAGCCGCACTTTCCGGCCTAGCCGCAGTGGCCTTGAGCGATTTCGGCAGCCGATCCAAGCACTCGCGTCTCTTAGTGCTTGGTGGACTCCTGTTCATTTTCGCCTTCTGTCTATCTGGCACCAACGGATTCTGGTACGTCTCCTCCTACGGTGTGCCATGGTGGGATAAGTCGATTCAGGTCAATGAGATCGAAGCCTCCACCGTCATGCTCGGCATTTCCTTAATGGTGTTGCTCACCGGCACCATTTACTATTTCCGCGCCAACGAATCTCATACTCACTCTGTCCGCTTCGCGCATTTCTTCGCCGCCCCAATCGCCGCGTTTAGCGCCATCGCGGTCAGTTTCAGCATGGCTTCCATGGCCAAAGGATTCATTGCCCAATACCCTGCCTATTCGGTCGGCCTCGGCAACCTGCGCAGTCTTACTGGTAACAGCTGTGGACTCGCCGATTTCATTCTTGCCGAAACCAACACCAACGAGTCTTTCCTCACGCCAATTAAGGGCAGCCTCGGCGATTCCCTTAATGGGGGAACCGGCTTTGATTCTGAACGCATCCAACCCATCGGCCACCACCAACACCCCCTCTTGGTCTCCGCCGCCGAGAACATGAATCGCACCCTCGGTGTCCGCGAGACGGCCGGCATTAACGGATCCTTCATCCGCCTGCCGTTTAACCTCGACCCGCAGATCGTGCCAGTTGTGGGCTCGTTCACCGAGGGGCCTCAGTATTATGGCGAGCTGACCACCACCTGGTATCAGCTGCCACCGCGCAGCGACGATACTCCGCTGTTGGTTGTCTCGGCAGCCGGCAAGATCAAGCACCGCGACCCTGATGGTATCATTCAGCAAGGCCGCGACCTGATTGTCGAATACGCCCATCAAGACTCCGCCGGCACCATCACCAGCCTTGGCGAAGCCATGCTTTACGACGTCGGCATCACCTCGAACTGGCGCAACCTGCGCCTCCCGCTTGCCGACCTTCCAGCAGAGGCAAACCTGATTCGGCTCCACGCCGTCGACTCGTCCTTTGATGAGCAGGAGTGGTTAGCCTTCACGCCGCCGCGCGTTCCACACCTTTCCCCCATTAAGGAAATTATTGGGTCGGATACCCCAGGCCTGCTCGACTGGGCAGTGCCACTGCAATTCCCATGCCAGCGGCCATTTAACCACTACGCCGGTGTAGCCGAAATCCCGCAATACCGCATTAGTGCCGACGCCAAGGGCAAAGTCTCTGGCGCAACCTTCCAGGACTACTATGGCGGCGGCGCAACTGGTACTGCCGAAGCAGTGGTGGTCTCCTATGAGCTGCCGACCTACGCCGACCAAGACTGGAACCGCGATTGGGGCGCCCTCGAGGTGTACCAGCCGCGGCCAGACTCAGCGGGCGTGACCCCGCAACCGGCCCTCATTAAGGAAACCGTTATTCAACGCTCGGGCCTGTGGAATCCAGGGCATCAGAATATCGAGACCGAAAAACACTAAGGCTTCGAATCGGGGTCTCCCAATCCGCGCGCGCCAGCCGGCTTTGGGAGACCCACAGCCATATCACCAGCGGGTACAGCACCAGCGACACCAGCGCAAGGGTCACAAACGACTGCAGATTCCACAGGAAATGCAAACTGAACGCGAGAAACAGCCAGCTGGCGAGCGTCGTAAAGCTGCGGGAACGCCGAGTCACAAACAGCCCCACGCCAAAACCCGCCAGCGCCGTCAGCGCAATATGCAGGCCAGGCCCCAGCAGCGACCGCAGCACCCACGTCTGCACCGCGCCCGCCGCGTCCGAATCCGGGTGCAGCATGGCGCCGGCAAAACCGTAAAGGTAATTCTCGGCCACATCGAAACCAAAACCGACCAGCACGCCCGTACTCAGCCCATGCCACGGACGATCCAGCCGAAACGCCAGCATAATCACCAACACACCCAAAGCCTTAATGAGCTCTTCCGGGTACGCGCCGCTTATCGACGCGGTCATCCACGGCACCCCCAACCGCTCCGCAAGCCCTAATAGGGGCACACCCACCAGGCTGACCAGTCCCAAGGACACCAGCCCACCCCACAGCACCGACGACGCCACCCAGCGCCAATCCGCCTGGGACGGAACCAGCGGGCTGCGTCGCAAAACGGCGAACAAGATCAGGGCGTACGCCGCGGCGCCAATCAGGCCGACGGCGCCGACCGCGGGCTGCGCGGCCGCCATCAGCCCTGCCCCCATTAAGGAAATTACCGCGAGAAATATTAGGAAATATCGCATGGTGCTTATACCTTTACGCGCTGTAAGTCTTGGGCCAAGGTGCCGGCCCAGCGCGTGGCATCCGGGCCGGAAACCTGCACCATTAAGGCCAATCCTTCATGAGATTCCGAACCAAACAGCATAAGTAATTCGACATTTTGGGCATGGATTCGGTAGAGGTTGGCGTCGTGAAGCACTTCGGCGGAGGTAGATACATGCGCATAGCCGCGCATCGCCCGGCGGACCGTGCGCTCAGGTATCTGGCCAGCCGGGACCACGCGCGTGACCACCTGCGCCCCAGGACATCGCCACGCGCCAGCCGCCGTGAGCTCGAACATTTCCTCGCACTCGACCGCGTGCTGCGGGGCCACCACCCACTGCGCCGCTGGATCGCCTAGGAACAGTTCGGAACGCACATGCCGGTCCGGCACCACGGCCCACGCGACCACCGGCAGCAGGCACAACATGGCAAATGCGGTGGTGAGGATGAGCCAGTCGCGGCGCGATAATTGGTGATGCAAATACAAAACCAACCCCCTATTAAGGAAATTCACGTAGAATAAGACTATGAGAATAACACTAACTGACCTTTTCCGATTCGTGAATGGTCCATGGCTTGATAACCACGTCATCCCTGAGGACCGCGCGAATGACGGCATCTTCTACCAGCTCCGCGACCAATCAGAGGCGGAGGTCCACGAGATCGTCCAAGCTTCGCCGGATTCGCTCGCTGGCGCGCTCTACAGTTCCTTTATGGACACCGAGGCCATCGAGGCCGCCGGCTTGTCTCCTATTAAGGAAGATTTGGATCTGCTTGAGGTGGCAAGCATCGACGAGTTCATCCTCTCATTAGGGAAATTGAACCGCACTGGCATCAGCGCGCCGTTCGGCGCCGCGGTGACCAAAGACTCCGGCTCAGAAGTCTCCGTCGCCTACATCCACCAGGGCGGTCTGGGGTTGCCTGATGAGGCCTACTACCGCGAAGAGGCCCACGCCGAAGTGCTCAAATTGTACGAGGATCACGTGGCCACCATGCTCGCCTTCCTATTAGGGGATGCGGCGAAGGAGGCGGCCCAGCGCGTCGTCAAGCTCGAGAGCGAAATCGCCGCCGGCCATTGGGACGTCGTCAGTTCGCGCGAAGCCGTCAAAACCTTCAACCCGATGACGTTCGACGAAATGCCAGCGTCACTCGCGGCCATGTTGCGCGCGACGGGGCTGCCGGACCAGCGCACGATCGTCATGATGCCGAGCTACTTCGAGCACCTCGACTCCCTATTAAGGAACGAGCGGCTTGACGATTGGAAGCTCTGGGCCACCTGGCACATCCTGAGCGGCCGTGCCAGCGTGCTTACCGACGCCATCTCGAACGCCAGTTTCGCGTTCTACGGCACGGTTCTCTCGGGAACGCAAGTCCAACGCGACCGTTGGAAGCGCGCCCTTGGGCTGGCGGAAAGCTTCGTGGGCGACGATATTGGGCAATTGTTCGTCGAAAAGCACTTCCCTGCGAGCTCGAAGCAGGAAATGCTCACGCTCGTCGACTACCTCATTAAGGCTTATCGAGAGCGCATCTCGACACTGACCTGGATGACTGACGCGACGCGGGCGAAGGCGCTGGAGAAGCTGGAGAAATTCCAGGCCAAGATTGGCTATCCGGACACGTGGCGCGACTACAGCAGCCTCGAATTTTCCCCTAATGGGGCGGATTTGGTGGCCAATGTGCGGGCAGGTGCTGAATATGCCCACGCCCACGAATTAGGGAAAATTGGCAAGCCAAACGACCGCTCCGAATGGCTCACGACGCCGCAAACCATAAATGCGTTCTACAATCCGACGGTCAACGACATCACCTTCCCAGCGGCAATCCTGCGCGCGCCATTTTTCAACCCGGAGGCCGACGCGGCCGAGAATTTCGGCGCAATTGGAGCGGTCATTGGGCACGAAATTGGACACGGGTTCGACGATCAAGGTTCGGAATACGACGGTGACGGCGACTTGCAGTCCTGGTGGACAGATGAAGATCGGGCGGCATTTAAGGAGCTGACGGCGAAGCTGGTTGAGCAGTTCCAGGGCTTGGTCCCTACTGTATTAAGGGATTCTGCGATTAAGACCAGCGGTGTCAATGGTGCGTTCACATTAGGGGAAAACATCGGAGACCTTGGTGGATTAGGCATCGCCGTGGTTGCCTATCGCATGTACCTTGCCGACCAAGGGCTGGATTTCGAAACTTCCCCTATATTGCCGTTTGTGGCCGAGGACGCGGATCCTGAATTAGCGCAGCACACATACAACGGTCTGCAACGCTTGTTCTTGTCGTGGGCGCATATTTGGCGCGGCAAAGCACGCCCAGAGATGGCTGCCCAATTATTAGCGATTGATCCGCACTCGCCACCAGAGTTCCGTTGCAACGTGATTGCAGGCAACATTGCCGAATTCTACGACGCGTTTGAGATCGCAGAGGACTCGCCAATGTACATACCTGCGCACGAGCGCGTGACTATTTGGTAGCAGCTCGAAGCATCCTGGCCGCGGCGGCCATCCCGGTATATTCATGAATCCGGTTGATGCTGCGTCGCGGCTGGCCGTACATGTCCCGGAACCAGACGATGCCGGTTTTCGGATCAGTAAAGACGTGCCCGTGTCTTCGCTGATCTGGGTCATCGTCGTTTTCCAGATTGTGACGACGGCAAAGCGGGCACAAATTCTCAATGCTGGTTGGTCCACCGCGCGAAAAGGCCACGATATGATGTGTGTCGCACCGGACCGCGGATATTTCGCAGTCCGCGTGCTGGCAGACAAGATGGCTAATGATGCTCAAGAAGCGTTGCGACTCGTCGGCAAAGCGCTGTATATCAAACACTTGCTGTGGTCGCGGAATGCCATTAGCGTCGTTAAAGCAGGTCACGGCGAATCCGAAATCGGCGAGCCGATCGTTAATGATTTCCTTAATGTCGAGCAAGGCGCCGTCGCTATTGGCAATCTTGCCGGTTTCGAGCATGTGGGCGTCGTCAAGCGGTATTAAGAAACATGGCCGGTGCCGCAGGTCGAGCGGATTCTCTGGATTTTCGGTCTCCGAAATGTGCTCGAGCGTGCCCGGCGCCGCGATCGCGTTACAGCGCGCCAACACCGCCTTCATGAGGCCTTCGGCGACGGTACTGGCATGCTTGACCCGCATCAGCTCCAGCGCCTGCGGCTGCAATGTGTTAATGAGCCGATCGAGCGTGGCAGCAGGCATTTTGGCAATCATGTATTTCATGCCATCGGCATCGGCGGTCTTCGAATACCGCAGGTACCACGCACGCACCGGCACATGCCCAGCATTGAGTTCCTTAATGAGGGCGCGCACGTGCCGACGCATCTCATCCACGCTCATCTCCGCGCACTCTTCCAGCAGCTGCCGCCGCACCGCCTCGACGTCTACCTCCGGGTTTTTCAGACGCTTACCCACGCCTGCCAATTCCCTCAGCTTTTCGACGCTAAAGTCGTGCTTCTCCGCCACGAGCAATTCCTCTGGTGTGAGATTCTTGCCAATGGCCAGCATCATCGAAATGGTCGATTGGGAGGTGCCCATGTACCGGGCCAGCTCGGCCGCATTGCGAGTTTCCTTAATGAGGGCGCGGACGAAGGCGGCGCCGCGCCGCCCGAACATCGCGTACTGCTCAATAAGGTCCATAAGCTGTGAGGTTACAACTTTGCGACCACCGGTTTCAACCGCAAATGCATGAGGTTTTTCACAGTCAAAATCGGGAACCGAATGCGCTCGAAATGAGTCTAATTAAAGTTGGGGTATCGTCTGTCGAGTTCGTTGAACATGCTCAAGCAGGTGCCGATGCCGCATTCGAGAAGCTGTTCCAGTTGCTCGTCGGTCACACCGTATTCCAAGTCGGCGGCGACTTCGCCGTGAATTTGGATTTCGTTGTCCTCGTCGATAAGCAAATAGGCTTTCGGCCAGAGTCGTTCGCGATTCCAGGTATTAAGGAAATCGGCGAATTCGTCGCGGTATTTGGCGGGGAAGTACTGGTTCCAGGTGCCGCGCACAACGAGTACTTCGTGTTTGGAGCCTTGCAGGATGAAACTGAAGTGGTTGTCGTCGAATCCGGCTTCGAGATCGCAATCGTCGTCGTAGGCATAGGTGTAGCCTTGGATGTCGAAGTAGGCGGCGATGCGTCCGGTCGAGACTGGGCGTGGTTCTTGCAACATTTTAGAATTCCTCACTCGTCACGAAGGCGTAAATCACGTATTTGTTTTCAAGCTCTTTGAATAATTGCATCATGGTGGCAATTGCCGCGCGTATCGACTGTCTGAGCTGCGCATCTGTTACCCCATATTCGAAGTCAATATTGAATTCGGCACGCACGTCGGCCTCGTCATTGTCCTCGTCGTGCACCATGTAGGCCTTTGGGAACACATGCATCCGATTCCAGTTATTGAGCGTGTCCCATAGCTCGTTGGAGGCGTTCCACGGCGCTGAAATATGCCACGCGCCTGTCACCGCCAGCACCTCGTTGCGCTCCCCCTGCGCATTGAAATACAACCGATTGCTCCGAAACGCCGCCATCACCGAGCCGTTTTCCATCACGCCATACGAAATATCTTCCAGCTGCAAAATTTCCTTAATGCGGTCAATGCTCAGCGGAGTTGGATAATTCATCTCAACCTTTCCTTCGTAGTTCAATACATATCGCGCCTGGCGGTGCGCCTCATTAGGGGAATACGAACATGGTTTCAATGCCAACAGGAATTTCAGGTTGCACCATGATGCTTCTTCCCATGTAAAGGTTATGTACTATATTGCCATGAATAACCCACACTTTTGGCCAAAATCGGAAAATGAGCAGCGCGCGGCGTTCCATGTGGGGGGTGTCGATCGTCAGTTGAGTCCAGAGGAGCAGTTGGACCAACTCGCCTCGTACATTCACGCCCATTATCCGGCGCCTGAAAAGAATCCGCCGTGGTCACAGCATCCTTCCGATCCTGCGGAGGCAGATACCTTTGATGCGCGTCTGCCGGATCGTCTCACGCATTCCGCCATGCTTATGCTCGGCGCGGCGGTGGACCATAGCATGCCTGGTGTTGCGTTTGCTACAGACGTCACCGTTGAGGATTGCCCTGAGTTGAACGCTCAAATTTTCCGCCCGAATTTCCCTAATGGGAGGTGGGCGATTTCACTGCATCCTGGCGGCTGGTGGAAAGGCAGCGGCGCCGCTTTGGAGCACGCGTGGCGCCCCGAGGTCGCGGCCGTGGCGCAGCTTTCGGGTGTCACGTTTTTGGATCTGGATTATCCGCTCGTGCCGGAGCATACTTTGCCGCAGGTTTGCGCGGCGGTTGAAAAGGCCGTTGCGTGGGTGCGTCGTCAAGGCGTCGATTGGGTGGGCGCCTGGGGATATTCTTCTGGCGGCGCATTAGCGGTGTTAAACGCCCCGCTTTTCGACGCCCTTGCGCTCACCTTCCCGCACCTAGACTTAAGCTTCTTGCCTGCGGATATCCAAGCCGGCCTGGAGTTCCCAGCTGCACCGGCCTGGCCACCTACATTATTCCAAGTGGCCAGCCATGACACGATCGCGGGCCGCTACCCGTGGGTGCCGGCTGAGCCTGTGGAATATATTTCGGAGCACCGAATCTCCACTCCGGAGGTGGCCCGCCAGCGGGTGCGGGATGTGGCGGCCTTTTTACAGCAGTAGGTCGTCGGACTCGTGGCCTTCTTCGACCGGTTCGGCGACGTCGCAAAGGGTAAGAATTGCCCCGGTGGCGTCGACGAGGATGGCCATGCGTCCGAAAGCGGAATCAAATGGCTCGCGCAAAATCTCGCCGCCGAGTTCAACCACGCGGTCGATAATCGCATCCACGCTGCGCACGCCTAAGAAACTTTGCCAGAAGCTTGGCACATCAGGTGGGAAGTGCCCCACCGCATTATAGATACCAGCAAAGGCTGAGCCTTCTGCCAAAGCAGTGGCGTAGCTGTGATCCTCGGTTTCTGCGACGGTCCAGCCGAACATCGCTGGATAAAACTCCAGGGCCTGTTCGTAGGAAGTGGTAGCGGTTAGTTCGTGCCATACCGGAGTGCCTGGTTCACCTGCGGCGATAAAGGAATCTTCGCCCGCTGGTTGGATCAGGCCGAACATGGCTCCGGAGCTATCAACCACAACCGCCATTTCCCCCAGGCGCACCTGGGTGGCTTCCAGCAGGACGCGCCCGCCGTTGTCCACAATTTTCCTTAATGAGGTGGCGATGTCGTCAGTCTGAAAATACGTCACCCACGTATCCGGCTGCTGCGATTCCTCAGGACGTTGCACCAATCCGGCTACTGGCAGGCCTTGGATCCGAGCCAGGCGGTAGTCGTCGGCCAGCTCTTCGATTTCCCAGCCAAGGATCTCACTGTAAAAATGCGATGCTTTACGCAGGTCAGAGGTGGTGAGGTCGATCCAGTAGGGCATGCCTGGTTCAGCTTGAAATGCTGGCATTAAAGGTTCCTCCATACTTCTGGGTCGAAGTCGTCGTCGGCGGTGGCTTCGTCGAAGAAGTCGTCTTCGGTGGCGTCTGTTTTGACTTGGGCGCAGAGCGTTCCTACGCAGACAATATCGCCATCGCGCAATTTCTTGCCGCGCCGCGTATCGACGCTACCATTCACGGTTACGTCTCCAGCAGCAATAACTTCTTTTGCAATGCCGCCAGATTCCACCAGGCTGGCGAGCTTAATGAACTGGCCGAGTTTAATTTCCGAATCACGTATCGTGACAACTACAGGTTGCATGCCTATAACTGTACAGCAGTGCCACTGGCTGAAACCATGAACATATTGCCGCCTTCAGAACCGAGAGCTTGATAAGCCAAGTGCACGCCCACCACAGCGTTTGCACCCATGCTGGCAGCTCGTTGGGTCATCGCTTCAAGGGCGAGATTTCGCGCTTTGACCAGCTCTTGTTCATACACGTTGGCGCGGCCGCCAATAATATTGCGGATACCTGCGGTGAAATCTTTCAGAACGTTTACACCAGCAACTGTTTCACCTGTAACGACGCCAAGATAGTTGCGAATTGGGCTACCTTCAATAGTTGGAGTTGTGCTGATAATCATGTTAGAACACCTGATCTCGTGGAGTAATAATCATACGGTCAATATTGACATGTGGCGGCTGGGCGGCGACCCACCGAATTGCCTCGGCAATATCTGCGGCGGTGAGGTTCAGTTTATCGGCATACACTGCCGCTGCTTTCTGCTCATCACCTTTGAAGCGCACGGTGGAAAAGTCGGTGTGGACGCGACCTGGGTTAATTTCGGTAATCCGTAGATCATGTTCAGCAAATTCGATGCGCATGACTTTATTTAAGGCGGTCACGCCAAATTTTGCGGCGTTGTATCCACTGCCACCGGCATAAGGATACAGCCCGGCCACGGAGCTAATATTGACAATCAGGCCTTGTGCCGCTTGTAGCGCTGGCAGAAGGGCGCGTGTGACACGCAAGGTTCCCAGCACGTTGGTGTCATACATGGTTTGCCAATCCGCTAGATTGGCATCGGCAATAGAATCGAGCCCTAAAGCACCACCGGCATTATTCACCAAGAGATCGCACCGCTGCACGTGGGAGGCAAATTCGGCCACCGAGGCATCGTCGGTCACATCAAGGTAATGAGCCTGAGCAGGGATTTGTTCCAGCAGGTGGGTGCGGCGAGCGCCAATGATCACTTCCCAACCGTCGTCGAGAAGCGCGCGAGCGGTGGCCGCCCCAATGCCGGAGGATGCGCCAGTTACAACTGCCAGTTTCGCGTTCATTCGCGTGAATTCACCTTCCCCATAACTTTTTGCAAAATCTCAATATCTTCGGCGGTAATGCCTAAGGTAGCTTCGACTTCCTGCAGCATGGCTTCAGCTTTGTGTTGCAGGCGCTTGGCGCGCGGCGTGAGGTCGAAAAAGACGCGTCGATAATCATCCTTGTCTGCTTGTCGACGCACCAGGCCGGCGGCTTCTAAGCGTTTGAGCAGCGGCGACAGGGTGCCTGAATCAAGGTCAATAGGACCACCAATTTCAGAAATGGTTTGGTGGTCGCGTTCCCATAATGAAAGCAGCACGAGATATTGGGGATAGGTAATCCCCCATTCATCGAAGTATGGCCGATACATGCGCTGCATTAAGCGCGAACCGGTATAAAACTGAAAACAGATCTGGGATTGCAGTTTCTCTTGAGCTGACATACTTTTTATCCTATTGTACTGACAGCCCGTTCGTGAGCATTTTGCGCAATTTTAATGATGCGTACTGGTTGTGCGCGATCCTTTTTTCCACTTTAAGCCCGGATTCGCCCACGACTGGAAACCAGAAAACAGCTCCGGAATATCTTCTGCCAGGATAATCGCGTCCAGGTAGCGCTCCCAGATAAAGCCTTCTTCCCCCATGAGACGTAAGGCATCGACCAGTGCGTTCCAGTAGCCTTCCACATTAAACAAGGCCACCGGGCCGGTATATGGCCCTAATTGTTGGCGCACGAGGACTTCCGAAAGCTCCTCAAGGGTGCCTATACCGCCTGGGAGGGCCACGAAGGCGTCGGCAAGCTCCTCCATGCGGACTTTGCGTTCGGTGATGTCTTTGGTGATTTCCAGGCGCGTAATTCCTGGGTGAGCAAATTCCAGATCCACCAAGCTTTGCGGCATCACACCGATGACTTCGCCGCCGGCTTCCAAACACGCGGTGGCACATTCGCCCATCAGGCCCACGCTGCCGCCGCCATACACCATCGAAATGCCGCGGCGGGCGAGTTCGCGCCCTAAGTCACGGGCAGCTTCGGCATATTCCGGCCGCGCACCGGTCACCGAGCCGCAATACACGGCGACGGCTGAAATCAATGGTGAAAGGGTGCGCAGCATCACGCCAGAGGCATTCTTTGCAACAAATTCATTGCGCGCGTAGAGGCGACGTGCTGGCGATTCTGGTTCCACATGCACGCTCATACCTTGCCAGCCGTGAGTGCGACCATATTGCACAGCTTGTTTAATCAGCCAGCCGCCAAGTCCTTTGCCTTGCCACTGCGGATCAACGCTAATGACAATTTCAGGCACATCTTCGTCGATAAAAGCCCAAGCGTGGATAAAGCTGACCCACATGGCGCCAACCACTGCCCCATCGGTAGTTTCGAGTACAATACCGATATCGCCGCGTTGGGCATCAAAGCTTAAGTACTCGCGCAGCTGCTCGGATTCGAGATCCTCTGCAGTAAAGCGCGGCGCAAGTCGGTTCATGTTGCGCAACACCGCCTCACCACGAATGTGGCGGTCCTCAACTACCATGCTGCGGGCGCGGAGTCCTTCAACGGGGGGTTGCAACACATGAAAACTCATGTTGAATCATTGTATTAGCTTGACTGGCCGGAACGAAACTCCCCAATGAACCGAGCTGTCCACACCAAACGCCATTCTTGTTGAACAAAGCTTAATTTTTTCTGACAATGAATCCCAAACTCCCTCACCACACCAAGAATAACGTCCATGTAGTGGCCAAATAACTCCATACCCAACGGCAACGCCAATTAGACTGAATGGTCTATTTAATATTATAATTTTTTTCTATGCACACTGAGAGTCACCCGAACGCTTCGCAACTGTTTGTTGGTCCAACCAATCCAGCTGCCCTGTGTTTCCAAATTATCCGAATGAAACAGCCTGTGACCCGCACATTCTTGGTCGAACACCTCTCTCATTCTCAACCCACAGTGACTCGGGCGGTCACCGCCTTAATGAAGCATGGTTTAATTCAAGAACAATCCATCAAAATCAAACCGCGCGGTCCTGGTCGCCCCAAAATCCCCCTCGAGGTGGCCCCTAGCGCCTGGGTGCATGCCGGCATCGCAATTGGTACGCACTCGACATATATTGGCCTCTATGGCATTCGCGGCCAGTTGCTGCGCGAAAGCTTTGTTGAAATCCATGCCACTGAGCGCACGGTGGCAAGTTTTGTTGCCGAATTGGCCCAACAGCTCACCACTATGCTGACCGAGCAAGGTTTGCCATTAGCGCATCTTGGCATTTCCACCTCTGGCACGGTGGATCATAATAATTTAATTTCGGCTAAGAACTTGAAATGGGATCGCGTTGATATTTTGACCCCATTCTCGCGCTATTTCGACGTGCCGTTGACCTTATCCAGTGTGGTCGAGGCTATCGCCGGCGCCGAGCAGCAGCACCAGTTGCCACCGTTTGTCACCGCCAAAGAACGCCGTGGCCTGGTGTTATATATGGACGATTCGATCGGTGCGGCAACCCATACCTACAACAAGGTACAGTGCCTGACCGGCAATTATTCTTCGATCCAGGAAACTGCTCTCGGCCTGATTGCGCAAACCAATCCGCATACCGTGGTGCTCGCTGGCGGCGCTTTCCATAATGCTCAGGAAGCCCGCGCCCTTGGGCGTGCGATCCGCACTTCGCGGTTCTCACATGTGGAAATCCGCGTGATCCCAACCCATATTGATAATGCGCGCGCGGCCGCCCGAGCTGTGGCTTTGTGCCAATTTTTGGCCAATCCGGTCAGTTTTGCCACCAGCATGCAGCAATACTCAATCTAACCGATGCTCCGCCGCCAACGCCACATAGCGGGCCGCATGGGCACGAAAGCTTTGCGACGTGGCGTCGTCAAGCATGCGTCGGACCTTGGCAGGAATACCCGCGGCTAAGGCTTGCGGTGGAATTTCGGTGTTTTCCAATACCACCGCACCTGCGGCAATCAGCGCTCCGGTGCCGACCGTGCTGCCCGACAGCAGTGTGGATTTCATGCCAACTAGCACCCCATCAGCCACCGTCGCACCGTGTATTAAGGCCATGTGACCAACCGTGACGTCGTCGCCAATGGTGCAGGCGGCGTCATGGTCGACATGCAGGACGCAATTGTCTTGAATATTGGTGCGCGCCCCGATCCGAATGGCGTTGATATCGCCGCGCAGCACGCAGCCATAAAACACCGAGGCATCCGGACCAATTTCAACATCGCCAATAATGGTCGCGTTCGGCGCAATAAATGCACTGGGATGAATCCGCGGCGTTTTCCCGCGAAACGGCCTAATAATGCTCATTGACGCGACGATTCGCCAAACGACCTGGATGCTCTGGCGTTTCCGCTGGATATCCCATGCCGATAATCAATCCAACCGCGTGTTCCTGCGAACCTCCCAAACCAATGACCTCGAGAACCTTCGCCTCATCCCAACCCGTGGTTGGCACCGTTGCCAGACCCTCGCCCTGAGCTGCGATCAGCGCAAAACCGGCAACCAGCATGGCATCCTTGATCGCAGTTTCCCGCAGCCGCGCGGCATCGGCATTCTCAAAAAAGCGCTGCACAAAACCCGCACGATCCGGCCCGAAAATCTCTTCCAAATCCTGCGGCTTCCCGGCGCGCGCCACGGCAATCAACAACACCGGCGCATTGCGCAAATGCTGCTGGCCAGAAGCGGCCAAAATTCCTTCCTTCACCTCATCCGAACGCACCACGACGAGGTCCGCGCGCTGCGCATTAAAGGCGGTCGGCGCTTCCAGCGCAAGCTTGACGACGCGGTCCAGTACCTCATCAGTCACAGGCTGATCGGTATAGACGCGAGTTGCACGGCGTGATTCAATCGCCTCTGGAACTGTTAATGACATGGGTGGATCTCTCCTAAATTGTTGATGTGTACATTACTTTTCAAAGTATAGTAACCGCACCATGTCTGCACAATATTCCATTTTTGCCAGACCGATCGGTCTATGTGACGTTTACCACTCGGTTATCGTTTCTGGTTGATTTTATGATTTAGTTGTTAAGTCCGCAGCGTAAAGCCACGGAAACAATAACAAAACAATACAGACAGAACGGTCTACTACAATGAAACTTAGCAACTTTGGAACCCAAGTTACCCTCGGTCTCATTATCGGCGGAATCTTGGGACTTCTAGCAAGCAGTTACACCTGGCTAATCCCAGCCCTTGACTGGATAGGCTCCACCTACATCCAGCTGCTGAAGGTCATGATCGCGCCACTGATCCTCACCGCAGTGATTAGCTCCATTGCCAACCTGCGCAAAGTTACCAACGCCGCCCGCCTCGCCGGCCACACCATCTTATGGTTCGGCATTACTGCACTGCTCAGCGTTGTCGCAGGCATTGGCACCGGTATTCTTCTGAAACCAGGCTTGAACTCCACCATCGATCCATCCACCGCAGCAGAGCCAAGCTATACCGGCTCATGGCTCGGCTTCATCGACTCAGTGATTCCAGCCAACTTCCTCGGATTGGAAGAAAACCTCTCCTTCAACGCCCTCCAACTGATCTTCATTGCCATGGCAGTCGGCATCGCCGCAGTCAAAGCCGGCGACAAGGCTACCGCATTTATCGAATTCACCGAATCGCTGCACAAAATCATCCAAGTAATCCTCTGGTGGATTATCCGCATTGCCCCAATCGGCACCGCAGCACTCATCGGCAACGCTATCGCCACCTATGGCTGGGACACCATTGGTTCCTTAAGCAAATTCGTCTTCGCCATCTACGTGGGTCTCGCAATCGTCGTCTTCGGTATCTACCCAGCGCTACTTGTACTAAACAAAATCCCAGTGATCGAATACTACAAGCGCGTCTTCCCAGTAACTTCCCTGGGCTTCGTAAGCCGCTCCTCCATGGGCACTATGCCATTAAATGAACAAATTGCGGAAGAACGCATGGGCGTGCCACGCGAATATGCATCCTTCGCCCTACCACTGGGTGCAACCACCAAAATGGACGGTTGCGCGGCTATCTACCCAGCAGTGGCAGCGATCTTCGTGGCCCAGTTCTACAATATTGAGCTGAACTTGAGCCACTACCTGCTCATTATCTTCGTTTCCGTGATTGGCTCCGCAGCGACCGCAGGTACTACCGGCGCAACTGTCATGCTGACTTTGACCCTATCGACGCTCGGCCTGCCACTTGCTGGCGTTGGTTTGCTCCTCGCCGTCGAGCCGATTGTGGATATGGGCCGCACCGCGGTAAATGTCACTGGACAGAATTTGACCGCGGTGATCGTCGCAAAGCGTCAAGGCATTCTTAAAGAGGCCGTATGGAAATAGCTCGCACATCTTGAGAGATGCGCATTGAGCAGAACTTCGGCCCGCACATCGAACAAAACTGTGCCGACTTCGCAGGCTCTGCAGGCAGCGTTTCATCGTGGAAGGCGATCGCAGTTTCCGGATCCAGGGAAAGTGCAAACTGATCGTACCAACGGAACTCGAAACGGGCCTGCGAGAGCGCGTCGTCACGCTCCTGGGCGCGCGGATGGCCCTTACCCAGATCAGCCGCGTGAGCAGCAATCTTATACGTGATCACACCGGTTTTCACATCATCGCGATTCGGTAAGCCCAAGTGCTCCTTCGGCGTCACATAACACAGCATCGCCGTGCCCGCCTGACCAATAATCGCCGCTCCGATGGCAGACGTAATATGATCGTAGCCCGGCGCGATATCCGTGGTCAGCGGGCCAAGCGTATAAAACGGTGCCTCATCGCACCACTGCTCTTCCCACTCCACATTCACAGCAACCTTGTGCATCGGCACGTGACCCGGACCCTCAATCATCACCTGAACACCATACGAACGGGCAATTTTGGTCAGCTCGCCAAGCGTGCGCAATTCCGCCAACTGAGCCTCATCGTTGGCATCGGCGATTGAGCCCGGGCGCAGGCCGTCGCCAAGGGAGAAGGTAACATCGTAGCGAGCCAAAATCTCACACAATTCGTGGAAATTCGTATACAAAAACGACTCGGTATGATCCTTTAAACACCAAGCCGCCATAATCGAACCGCCGCGCGAGACAATACCCGTTACCCGATTCGCCGTCATCGGTATATATCCAAGCAACACGCCGGCATGCACCGTCATATAATCCACGCCCTGCTCGCACTGCTCAATCACGGTGTCGCGATACAGTTCCCAGGTTAATTTCGTTGGATCACCCTTTACCTTTTCCAGCGCCTGATAAATCGGCACGGTGCCCACCGGAACTGGCGAATTGCGCAAAATCCACTCGCGCGTTTCGTGAATATTCTTACCCGTAGACAAATCCATAATGGTATCGGCGCCCCAACGCGTCGCCCATACCATCTTCTCGACCTCTTCCTGGATCGAAGAAAACACCGCCGAATTGCCAATATTGGCATTGACCTTCACCGCAAATTTCTTACCGATAATCATCGGCTCGATCTCTGGATGGCGATGATTCGCGCAAATCACTGCCCGGCCGGCGGCCACCTCCTCACGCACCACCTCCGGATCGAAACCCTCCCGCTGGGCAATGAATGTCATTTCCGGCGTAATGATTCCAGCACGCGCCCACGCCAACTGGGTGCGAACCAACAGCTCAGGATGCTCATCCGAAGCCGGAACGGCTGGTAATTGTTCCCACTGGCTGCGCAGTTTCGCCAAGCCACGCTCTAAATCCAGCTGCGGATCCTGCTCTGTATAGATACCCGAGGTGTCATAGACCCGGAATTCCTCACCCGTTGTCAGTTCAATGGCTCGCGCTGGCACTTTCAGCGTGGTGATCGAACCGTCTTGATTGCGGTGTTCTACTTCCTCATAGACCTTATGGCTGCGATAAATAGGCCCGGTAGATACACGTGTACTCATGAATACTCCTTCCTTCGCCGGCATTATCCGGACAGGTTCAAGCGGTCGAACCCTGGCCTAGGGTTCCTCTCAGCACATGGATCCTTGTATGTGCTCCCGTGGTTGTAGTTTTTACTACCATAGAACGATTCTGGCCACAAACCAAAACCCAAATCTGTGGAAAACGTTTTTTCGCACGGCAAGTTATCCACAGATTTCAGCTTTCTTGCGGCTTGCCCTTGTGCAACGTTTGGTACCGTTTTACCCTAACCACCATGAGCACATATCAGGCATGGATTGACGGTCAGCGAGCTGGCGCTGCCATGCTGCTTCACGTGCGACGCAATCACCTTGATGTCACCACGGTCGAGCAGCTAGCTCAGGTCGACCCCAAGACTGCGCGTGCCCTTGTGCATCTTGCTTCCCAATTCACCCTGCGCCACCTCGAGCAGGCCAGCGAGCATGGATTGTCCATCAACCAGCTTGAGCACATCAACCGCGCAGTTCGCCAGGTTCGCAATCCCCAGTCCGATCTGCGCAAGGAATTCATCGATGCCGCCCCGCAGCGCCTCGTCCGACACTTGCGCGATTACCTGCAGCAGCGCGTCGCTGAGCTCAACGAGGGCGAGCTCGAGCACCTCCCGCAAAAACGCTTCAATCTTGCCAAGCAGCCCGACGCTTACGGCCGCTGCTTCTTCACGGGCGTAATGCCGCAAGCCACCGCTGCCACGATTCGACGCATCCTGCACAAAGATGCGATTGCTTTACGACGCTCCCAGCAATCTCTTTCCTACGAAGATGCCTTCGGTGAAGCTTTCATCCAGCGCCTACTTGGTAAGCATCGTGCTGAGCATTCACTTGGCCCTTGCTTTTTATGGCCACTTGAGCACACCAGTACCTATTTTGCCGATGGCACAGCCGTCACTACCGACGGTGGCAAACTACGCCTCCAAGATTTACTCAATACCAAACTTGCAGATTATGGCTATGCCGTTCTCTACGGCCTCGACGAAAACGGCCAACCAGCACCAGTGAGTGGTGCCGTTGTCACCAGAACCGAAGTCGACGGAAGCGGACGCGATCCGAAACGGCATTTCTCACCATGGCAAAAATTCCTAGCATGTGTTGACAATCTTACCTGCGCATATCCAGGCTGCGAGCGAGCAGCTGCCACATGCCAAGGACACCACATCACCGCCTGGAATCAAGGTGGGCGCACGGAAATGAGCAATCTTGCTCCCCTGTGTGGCCCTCACAATGCCCAAAACGACGATGACCCCGAAAAACCTCCAGTGAACGGCAGAATCGAACGAGATCCCGAAACTGGCTTTCTCGGACATCGACGGCATAGATCCAGCCCCATTATCACCGAGCCGCATCCAAAAAGTGGAGCCAGCTGGATCCGCTCGCTCCTAGCGGCGACCGAGAAACACGGAGTCCACACTTCCGTGCCGTGAGCATTTCGCTTCCCAACCATCGGGACGAACCTGCACCACCATACGCCGGCCACATAGCTGGCAAAATCGTGGTGCCTCCAATCCTGCGCGCGCTGAGGGCGAGAGCTTAATTTCGGCATATTCAGATAAATTCTGCCCCGTATTCGGGTGAAACACCGGCGGTTCACCAGCAAGTACTGCTGCAAGCAATTGATCCTGCATTAGATACTCGAATTCAGCACTTTGATCGGAAGACGGAGGCGATCAAGCATGTCTAGATCCTGTTCCATTGGCCTTCCCAAGGTCGTCAGATAATTACCCACGATTACTGCGTTGATACCACCAAGCAACCCTTGCTCAGTGCCTAGATCGCCCAAGGTTAATTCACGCCCACCAGCGAAACGCAGCATGGTTCGTGGCAGTGCCAGACGGAAAGCTCCAACCGCACGCAGCGCATCTTTGCTATCCATGACTTCGTAGTCTGCAAATGGCGTGCCTGGACGCGGATCTAAGAAATTAATGGGCACTTCTGTTGGGTTTAATTCTGCAAGTTCGATGGCAAATTCTGCGCGCTGTTCCAAACTTTCGCCCATACCAAGGATGCCACCCGAACAAACTTCCATGCCGGATTCGGCAACCATTTTCAGGGTATCGCGCCGCGATTCCCAGGTGTGGGTGGTTACCACCTTTGGAAAATACGATCGCGCCGTTTCCAAATTATGGTTATACCGATGTACGCCGGCGGCTTTGAGCCGATCCACTTGTTCTTGGGTCAAGATTCCAACGGAGGCCGCCACTTCAATCTCTACCTCGGCTTTGATGGCAGCAACGGCTTGCTCAAGCTGGCTCATGAGTCGCTCATCGGGACCTTTTACCGCAGCCACGATGCAAAATTCAGTCGCCCCAGATTTCTGGGTTTGTTTCGCCGCTTCTATGAGCCCTTGGATGTCTAACCATGCAGAACGTACGGGAGATTCAAATAACCCCGATTGGGAGCAAAAGTGGCAATCTTCAGGGCATCCACCTGTTTTCAGCGAGACAATTCCTTCTACTTCGACTTCTTCCCCACACCAGCGCAGTCGCACTTGGTGGGCAAGGTCGAGAAGCTCCGAGATTCGCGTTTCTTCAAGCTGTAGGACTTGCAGAATCTCTTCTTTATCCAGCCCAATGCCTTGGGTAAGCACTTTTGTCCGTGCTAGTTCAAGAATGTCACTCATGTATTGGAAATTCCTTATTGGTTGAACCGTGTTCAAGTATTGTAACTGATTCAACCAATGGAATTTCTAGAGTCCGTGGAGCGCACTTTCTCGTTGTTCTTGTTCAGCTCCAATGCCAAGTTGAATGTCATTGCGGTTTTTAAATAACAGTGCCGCCACAAGGCCGATCAACGCCATTGTCATGAGATAGTATGTGACAGCTTGGGTGCTGCCGGTGGTTTTCACCAGGTAGGCTGCGATCATTGGGGAGAATGCTCCACCCAGAATGGCACCGAGCGCATAGGTAACGGAAACACCAGAGAAGCGTACTGATGCTGGGAACAACTCAGCATAGAAGGCCGATTGTTGGCCGTAGGTGAATCCAAGACCAATGGTCAAAATAGCCAATGCAATGAATAATCTGCCACTATCTACCAGTGGGAACAGCAGCCAAATGCCGCCCATCTGCATCAAGAAGCCAAGAATGTAGGTATTACGACGCCCGATATAGTCGGAAACAATACCGGCCATAAGAGTAAAAACTAGCCAGAAGGCTGCGGATGCGCTCACCGCAAACAACACGTAACTGCGTTCCATACCAAGCGTGCCGGTTGCATAGTTTTGAATAAATCCACCGGTTGTCATATACCCAGCAGCTCCATTACCGGCAAAGATCAGCGCTGCGAGCAACACAACCACCCAGTTATGGCGCAGCATTTTGCCCAGCGGATTATTCGTCATGCGCTTGCGTTCCGAGATCTCTGTAAATACCGGCGATTCATCGACCCCGTGACGGATAAAGTGCCCGATAAATATCAGCACAAAGCTCAGCAGGAACGGAATACGCCATCCCCACTCAATGAAGGCATCGCCCGGTGCGATCAGCGCCATAATGGCCAACACGCCTGAAGACATCAGCAAGCCGAGTGGCACGCCAATTTGCGGGAAGGCCCCAAACAGGCCGCGTCGTCCGGCAGGGGCGTGTTCAACTGCCATGAGTACGGCTCCGCCCCACTCACCACCAGCCGAGACACCCTGAATGATGCGCAAAAATATCAAAATCAGTGGGGCCGCGATTCCGATCGTCGCAAAGCTGGGTAGTAACCCGATGAGGGTGGTGGCAATACCCATGCCCATGAGGGTGATGCGTAGGACGGCGCGGCGTCCGATGCGGTCGCCGAAGTGTCCAGCTAGGAAAGCGCCGAGCGGGCGGAAGAGGAAGGAAAGTCCGACACTGAGGAAGGCCAGGAGGGTGGCAACGGTCGGATCGTCGGTTGCGAAGAAGGTGTGGTTGAAGACGAGGCCAGCGGCTGCGGCGTACAGAAAAAAGTCGTACCATTCAATGGCCGTACCAATAATTGTTGCGGCAGCTATTCGGTTGTGGTTCATAGGATCCCTTCATGCAAAAAAATGGAGGGTACAAACCCTAAGGCCTGTACCCTCCGACTCTCTGTGCCCAGGGGGGGACTTGAACCCCCACGTCCTTGCGAACACTGGCACCTGAAGCCAGCGCGTCTGCCAATTCCGCCACCTGGGCATATAAAATGCGACTTGCTAAAGATACCATACTCAGCCCCTGTCGCGTCAAACGAGCAGCTCGCGGCGGCCAAATGATGAGGAAATGCCGGACTTTCCCTATACTGGATGCATTAGAAAAGAAAGTGAGGCGAACAATGTCTTTCCTTGGCAAGATTGCAAAACTGGATAGTTCTTTGCAGCGAAGCATGGATAACGGCTTCGCCGCTGTTTTTGGTGGCCAGGTCGTCCCTGCTGAAATTGAGGAACTGCTGAAGCAGGAAATTGAAGATAATGTGGTGCGCTCCGACACTGGTACGGTTCATGCTCCCAACAGTTTCGTGGTGCGGGTTTCGCCGCCCGACTTCGAACATATTAGCCGTGAGCATCCACATCTTGGCACCGAGTTTGCCGATCTCCTCACGCGTTATCTGCGCAATCAGGGCTGGGAAACACGAGGTCGTGTCACGGTTACCTTTGAACAGGAAGATTCCATGAAAACAGGTCAATTGCGAGTCGCTTCCGCAATCGTGCCATCGACGAAAACCGTCACGCTCCTGCTCCAAGATGGATCTTCACGCACCCACGTGGTTAACGAAGGTTCCACGCTCATTGGCCGCGGCAACGATGTGGATTTCCGCCTTCCAGATACCGGCGTTTCCCGCCACCACGCCGAAATCGTCTGGAATGGCGAGGATGCCATCTTAGTCGACCTGCAATCCACCAACGGCACCACCGTCAATGACACACCAATCGAAAATTGGCTGCTTGCCGACGGCGACATCATCACTGTCGGCCACTCCCACATCGAAGTCCGGATTGTGTAGGTGCCAATGACTGATCTCATTGCGCTGATCCTGCGCTTCGGTATTCTCATTGCCCTATGGATTTTCGTATTCATCTCCCTGCTCGCCATGAATAAGGCCGCAACCCCCGCAGCCACCGTTCCATCAGGCGGCGGCCGTCCGAAAGCACTCGCGATTGTCGACGGTCCCCTGGCTGGCAGACAGATGGATATTACCCAGCTCACCGAATTCACCATCGGCCGTTCCGCTGCCTCCTCGGTATCTATCCAGGATGATTTCGCTTCCGGCCAACACGCCCGCTTGTTCCGCCGCGGCTCCGACTGGTTCATCGATGACCTCGATTCTCGCAATGGCACCTTCGTGCAGGGTGTGCGCATTGACACTCCCGAGCGCCTCCAAGCTGGCTTCGAAATCAAAATCGGGAGCACAACATTAAGGTTGGTCGGCTAATGAAACTAGATTTCGCAATTGGTTCTGATCAGGGCTTGGTACGCGGCAATAACGAAGATTCCGCTTATGCCGGCCCTCATTTGCTCGTGCTTGCCGACGGTATGGGTGGACACGCCGCAGGTGAAGTAGCTTCCGAATTGATGGTGCAGCATTTGGCTGCCATCGACGCGGATCCTGGCGAGAATGATATGGTGGCCATCTTGGCTTCTGTTGCAGATGAGGCCAATCATGCCATTGCTCGCACCATCCACGAGGATCCGCAAACCCAAGGCATGGGCACAACGCTCACCGCTTTGATGTTTAATGGCCATGAGCTGGCCTTGTGCCACGTTGGAGATTCGCGTGGCTATCGCCTGCGCGATGGCAAATTAGAACGTCTCACCGTCGACGATACCTACGTGCAATCCTTAATCGATCGAGGTGAACTTTCCGTTGAGGATGCTTCGACTCATCCGCAGCGTTCGATGATTTTGAAGGCGTATACCGGTCGGCCAGTTGAACCAACGCTGCGCGTACTCGATGTTGCTGTCGGCGATCGTATTTTATTGTGCTCCGATGGTCTCTCCGATCCAGTTTCCACTGAGACTATTGAGGCTGAGCTCGGCACTGGCACTCCCAATGATGCCGTCCAACGCATGATCGAATTGGCCCTGCGTTCGGGTGGTCCCGATAATGTCACCATTGTGGTTGCCGACGTGGTTGCCGAGTCCACCACAATTCCTGCCAAGCCAATGCTCGCCGGTGCCATTACTGGCGAAAAGGTCGAGCCACTGCACCCAGATACGGCCGCTGGTCGAGCAGCTGTGGCATTGCAACGCCAATCGCAGACCATCGCACCGGCACCGACACCCGCATCGTCGTCAAAGCACCTATGGAAAATCCTCCTTGCGGTACTCGTGCTGCTTGCCGGTGGTTTGTTCCTGGGGAAGAACCTCCTCGACCAACGCCTCTACCTGGCCGTGACCGAGCAGCAAACAGTCGTAATCGAGCAGGGCGTCAATATTCGCTATTTGCACGCCCCTGTCAAGCAAGCCTGCATCACTGAAAAGTCGTATCGCGCCTATTTCGCCGATCTCGACGATCCGAATTGCACACCGCTGAAGATCAGCGATTTGCAGCCGCAAGCCGCCACCCAGGTCCGCTCGGGCGAGGTTTCTGGCGATGAACGCGATATGCTTGCGGTTTTAAAAACCGTCAAGCCAAAGCTTAATGGGAGCTTGTCGAATGCCTCTAAAAAGTAAATTTCGCGGCCGCGAGTTATTGCTGCTCATTGCAGCCACACTGATCTTTTTCGCCGCAATTTTCAGCATGGACGTGCCTATCGACGCGGCCTTTTTCCAACTTCTGCTAGGCTTCGTCGGCGTCTTCTTCCTCGCCCACGTCGTATTGTCGTTCTTCGCCCCAAATTCCGATCAAGTGATGCTCCCGATCGCCGCCTTACTCAACGGCTTAGGCATCGCCATGATTTTCCGCCTCGACCTGGCTCTGGAAACCTCAATGGCCTCGCGCCAGATTGTCTGGACCCTCGTCGGCGTCGTCTTATTCGTCCTGGTGCTCGTGTTCTTACGCGATCACCGGTATCTATCCAGATTCTCCTACATCCTAGGAATCGTCGGCCTAATCTTGCTCGCGCTGCCTTTGGTATGGCCCGTTTCAGCGAATAATTCCACAGACGCTCGCATCTGGATATATATCAACGGCTTTTCGGTGCAGCCAGGCGAGTTCTCCAAGATTTTCTTACTCTTGTTCTTCTCCCAGCTGCTAATCAATAAGCGCGCCTTGTTTAACGTTGCTGGTGCCAAGATTTTGGGTATTGAGTTTCCGCGTTTGCGCGATCTGGGACCAATTTTGGCGGTGTGGGGCATCGCGATTTTCATCATGGCCGGTGAAAATGACTTCGGTCCAGCATTGTTATTGTTTAGCACGGTGTTGGGCATGATCTATATGGCCACTGGCCGAGTATCCTGGTTGATGATCGGTACCTTCTTAGTGGCGCTGGGCGGCACTGTGATTTATCAGATTTCAAGCAAGATCCAGACCCGTATCGCCAATTTCCTCGATCCCTTCCAAGATCCTGAGGGTGCCGGTTTCCAACCCACGCAGGCGCTTTTCGGCATGTCCTATGGTGGTTTAACTGGCCGCGGTTTGGGCCAGGGCCATCCCTATTTAGTGCCAGTTGCCTGGACGGATTATATCCTCTCCTCGATTGGCGAGGAGCTGGGTCTGATCGGCGTCAGCGCCATTTTGTTGTTATTCGCAGCGTTTGTCACCCGTGGCATGATCACCGCCTTAAATACCCAGGATTCTTTCGGCAAGTTGGTGGCGGCTGGTTTGTCACTCACGGTCGCTATCCAGGTATTTGTGGTGACCGCTGGTATTTCTTCCCTGATGCCAATGACGGGTCTGACAACCCCATTTATGTCGCAGGGTGGTTCTTCCTTAATGGCGAATTATATTTTGCTAGCCATCATTTTGCGCATTTCTGATTCCACTGCACGAAAGGTGGCTGCATGAACCGGTCAATCCGTGCCAGTTTGAGTTTCTGCCTGCTGTTGACCGTGATTCTGCTGGCCAATCTCACGAATATCCACGTGCTCAAAAACGATGAATACGCCCAGCAGCCCACGAATCGTCGTGGCTTAATTGATAGTTTCACCATTCCGCGCGGTTCGGTGCTCGTTGCCGGCGAGGTTATCGCTGGCTCCGAGCAAGGCGACGACGGCACCTATCATCGCACGTACCCACTCGATCCAGTTCCTTATGCTTCGGTCTTAGGCTACTGGACCCCAACGAAGGACCAATCCGGCTTAGAAGCAGGCTATGACCACTACTTCACTGGCGAAGCTTCGGCTATCAAGCAGTCATGGGATGGTCTATTTTCCCGTGAAAAGCCCGTCGGCAATGTGGAATTAACCCTTAATCCACAAGTGCAGGTGGCGGCCTTTGACGCCTTGGCGCGGAATAACTACGAGGGCGCGGCGGTCGTCGTCAAGCCTTCGACTGGGGCAATTTTGGCGATGGCAAGCACCCCGTCCTTTGATCCGCGCTCCACGCCGATTGAGGAAATTAAGTCCCAGGAATTGGCGCTGAATCGGGCCACGCAGGATGCGTTGCCACCTGGTTCTACCTTCAAGGTGATTACTACCGCAGCGGCGTTGGCGCAGGGTTTTACGCCTGATTCGCCGGTGACGGGAGCAGCTCAGGTGCCAATTGCAGGTACCGATATGTTCTTGGAAAACTATGGTGGCCAGCCATGTGCTGGTGGTGGCACGGTGGATCTGCGCACCGCCTTTGCAAATTCTTGTAATACGGCGTTTGTGGAGGTAGCTGACGCGGTTGGTCCAGAGAAATTAACGGAGGCCGCCACGTTATTTGGGGTCACCGATAGTTACGATCTGGGTGTGGCGAATGTGGCCGGCACGATTGGTGAGATTTCGCCAAGTAGTGCCATCGGCCAGCAAGATATTCGCATGACTGCGTTGCACAATGCGATGGTGGCTGCCACGGTCGCCAACCATGGGGTGCGCATGGAGCCGTATTTGGTTGAGCAAGTGGTGACAAACCACGGCAAGATCGTCGAAAAGCATAGTCCGGTCAAGCGCGCGGATGTCCTTGATACATCGATTGCACAGTCCTTGACTGAGTTGATGCACGCTTCGGAGTTGCACACTCCAGGCGGAGATCCGCGGATTGCGTCGAAAACTGGCACGGCGGAACACGGCGTGGACTCGCGCAATTCGGCACCGCATACTTGGTATATTGCTTTTTTGCCGGACGCTGATGTGGCGGTTGCGGTGGTTGTGAAAAACGGTGGTCATTTGGGCACGGGGGCCACCGGTGGTACTGTTGCAGCCCCGATTGGGCGAAGCTTGTTGCAGGTGGCCGCACATTGATTACTTTATTGGTTCGAGGAGTTACCCTATGATTGCTCAGCGATATGAACTTGGTCCGGTCATCGGCACTGGTGGTATGTCGGAAGTGTACGAAGCCACCGATACTGTACTCGGCCGCATGGTGGCGGTGAAGCTGCTGCGAAAGGAAATGGCGCGCGATAGCAATTTCCGCGAGCGTTTCCGCAAGGAGGCTCAAAACGCTGGCAAGCTGAATCATGCAGCGATTGTGGCCGTGTACGACACCGGCGAAGAGCTTATCGACGGTATCTCCACCCCATATATCGTGATGGAGCTGGTCAAGGGCCACAATCTGCGCGAAATTGTGCGCGATAACGGTGTCTTAAGTCCCGAAGAAGCCGCCACCACCTTAATTCCGGTGTGCGAAGCGCTCCAGGTGAGCCACGATGCAGGCATTATCCACCGCGATATTAAGCCTGCCAATATCATGATCACCAACACTGGCATCGTGAAAATTATGGATTTCGGCATCGCCCGCGCCTTGGACGATTCCACCGCCGCAATGACCCAAACTTCCGCCGTCATTGGTACCGCCCAGTACCTTTCCCCCGAGCAAGCTCGCGGCAAAGCCGTTGACGGCCGTTCGGATATTTACGCCCTTGGCTGCGTGATGTACGACATCATCACTGGTCACCCACCATTTGAGGGAGAAACCCCATTTGCGGTGGCCTACCAGCACGTCCAGGAAGATCCATCGGTACCAAGCGATTTCATTCCTGGGCTATCCCCATCGGAAGCATTAAACGTTAATGCGGTGGTGCTCACTGCCATGGCGAAACATCCTGGCGATCGCTACCAGTCCGCCACCGATTTTGCTGCCGATCTGCGTCGCCTCGAACGCGGCGCGGTCACCGCTGCAGCACGCAGTTATGTAGAAGAACCGCCTGCACCGGTCGTCGAAAAGCGCAGCAAAGTACTGCCAATCATTGGCGCAACCCTGGCACTAGCCTCAGTCGGCTTCCTGTCATATTTCACCTACGAATACTTCAACGTGAAACCCGCCCCCGTCGCCCAGCAAATCATGCTGCCGGACTACGCCTTGGTTTCGCAAGAAGACACAGTGGATCACTTGCAAAAGCTCGCATTGCAGCCTGAAATCCTCGAACAACATGATTCTGAGGTGCCGCGCGGCCTCGTCATCCGCACCAATCCACCAGCAAACACGGTGCTTGCGTCAGGCGCAAAAGTCACGGTTTTTGTATCTTCGGGTAAGGAAATTGCCGAAGTCCCAGATCTCAGCGATAAAACGACCGCCGAAGCTGCAAAGATTCTGAAGAAAGCAGGCTTAGAACTTGCCGAGGAAATCAAAGAAGATTCTTCCGAAACGGTCAAAGAAGGTCGGGTAATTACCCAGAGCCCTTCGCCTGGTTCGCAGGTAAGCCACGGCTCAAAGGTCACCATTACCGTCTCGAAGGGCCTGGCGCAGCAGCGCATCCCAATTATCACGGGTATGCAGTGGAAGCAGGCCGAAACTAATCTCACTTCCTTGGGCTTTGCCCCTGTGGTGGAAACTGTCGATGGCATCGAACCATCCGGCACCGTGATCTTTGTCGCTGGCGAAGGCTCTGAGGTTGATGCCAAATCAAACGTCGAGGTGCGCATCTCGAATGGTCAGCTGATCGCGCTGCCAGATCTCACGCGCAAAACCCCGCACGAGGCGCAATCCGATCTCACCGCGCTCGGCTGGCAAGGATCCTTCATCTATGGCGACCCTGTCAAAACCGGCGCGCTTGTCGACGGTGGTAAGATCGCCTATCAAGCCCAAAATCCTGGAACCCCAATTCGCAAAGACGCCACAGTTGATATTTCTCTCTGGGAGTTCGACATCACGGCCCTAAGCCCTTAACATTGAAATATTCATACTTTACTCAAAGGTTATACTCATGCCAAAGTCAAAAATTTCCCATAATCCACTCCCAATTTCCTCTGGTAACAGTGCCAATCGCACCCCAGTGAAAATTAATTCTTCAGGCACCCCAGTCTGGTACAAGACCATCATGTTTGGCCTCATGCTTGCTGGTTTATTGTGGCTGATCGTCTTCTACTTGGCCGGTCCAAAGATCGACTACATGGTGCAGCTCGGTGCCATGAACTATGGTGTTGGCTTCGGCTTATTCATCGTAGGCCTGCTCATGACCATGGGCTGGCGTTAAAAAATGGAGCCTACCGGCTTGGTAGGCTCCATTTTTTATGTATTACTTCTGAATCTCAACAGATTCAATCACAACTGGCTCGACTGGGCGATCGTAGCGATCGGTACCAGTGGTTGCAATTGCAGCCACAACTTTTTGGGATTCCGCATCCAGAACCTCACCGAAAATGGTGTGGTGATTATTCAGATGCGGTGTTGGAGCCACAGTGATGAAGAACTGAGAACCGTTGGTACCAGGGCCTGCATTTGCCATTGCCAACAGGAATGGGCGGTCGAAACGCAATTCTGGGTGGAATTCGTCAGCGAAGTGGTAGCCAGGGCCGCCACGACCGGTGCCGGTTGGGTCGCCACCTTGGATCATGAAGCCTGCAATGACGCGGTGGAAAATCGCACCATCGTAGAATGGGCCTTCGGTAGAACCAGAAGCATTCTCGGTCTTGTACTCAGCAGTGCCATCGGCAAGGGTCACGAAGTTTTCCACGGTCTTTGGTGCATGGTTACCAAAAAGCGCAATTTTAATATCTCCACGGTTCGTATGCAGAACAGCGGTAGCAGTATGAATAGTCATGCCAGCTATCTTACTCCAGCCATCTGTTCTGTGAGAACTGGAAGCGAAACCTCATCACGCGCCGCCACCATTAACTGCTCCCCATGATTCAACACAGTGAAATAATCACCCACCTGGTACGCATGACGCGGATTGTGGGTAATAAACACCACTGCCACCCCCTGCTGTTTTGCAGCGGTAATAAACTGCAGCACCATCTCGGATTGTTTCACTCCCAATGCTGCCGTTGGCTCATCCAGGATAACTACCCGAGCGCCGAAATAAATGGCGCGCGCAATAGCAATCACCTGCCGCTGTCCACCTGAGAGTTGAGAAACTGGGGTTTCAATATCGCGAATATCAATACCTAAGTGCTGCAACTGTTCGGTGGCAATGCGTTTCATTTCGGCTGTGCGCAGAACGCCGAAGCGTCCGGTGAGTTCTTGGCCAAGGAAGAAATTGCGCCAGATGCTCAGAGCGTCGACAAGCGCAAGATCTTGGTAAACAGTGGCGATGCCGGCGTCGAGGGCCTCACGGGGGCTTTGGAGTACGACTGGGGCGCCATCAATGCGCATGGTGCCACTACTTGGCGCGTGCAGGCCGGCAAGTATCTTAATGAGAGTGGATTTGCCGGCACCGTTGTCGCCCAGCACGCACCAAACTTGGCCGGCTGCGATGGAAAGGTTGATGTTCTGGAGTGCGGTGAATTGACCGTAGGTTTTGCTGACCCCACTTAACGAGATGATTTCCATGTCGATCCTTTCCCAATAAGCACAGCTCCAAGCAGCATGGCGCCGAGGAAGAGTTTAAACCAGTCTGGATTCCAGCCGGCATACACAATGCCCTGGTTCGTGGCTCCGAAAATCACGGCACCAAAGGCGGTTCCCAGCGCGCTACCGCGACCACCGGTTAAGGCACAGCCGCCGATCACAGCGGCAATAATATAGAGAAATTCATTGCCAACGCCTTGGCCTGCCTGCAAAGAATCGAATGCAAACAGCGTGTGCATGCCCACGAACCAGGCTGCGAAGCCTACCAGCATAAACAGAATAATTTTCACCCGTCGTACCGGAATGCCCACTGCATGCGCGGCTGCTGGATTGCCACCAACGGCGAAAATCCAGTTGCCGAAGGTGGTGCGCAGCAGCACGAAACTGCCCAGGGCGACAAACAGGATCCACCAGAACACAATGCTGCGCACTTGGATAAATCCCAAATCTACGGTGCCCGCGAAAACGGTGCGCGCCGCAGCAAAGCCTTCCATATCCGAGATCGGCTCGGTGGCAACATGGCCGGTGACCAGTTTTGTGACCGCCAGATTGATACCTTGCAGCATTAAGAACGCAGATAGGGTGATCAAAAACGACGCAATCCCCGTGCGATGCACCATATAGCCATTCAGCGCGCCAATACTCAGAGCGATGCCAAGCGAAATCGCCGCACCAACCCACGAATTCAGCTGCAAATTATAATTCAGCATCGCCGCAGCTAGCCCCGCAGTTGTGACCGCTACACCGGAGGAAAGATCAAATTCGCCACCGATCATTAAAAGGCCTACCGCAAGTGCCACAATGCCGAGCGTGGCACTGGCATACAGTACCGTCGCCATCGCCTCGAAGGAGCGCATCGCCGGGGCCACCGCTAAAAAGAAGCCCACGGTGACCAGCATGCCAATTAAACTTGGATATTTCATCGACTCCCTGCCTCAATAAAACTTGGACCCGTAAACACAGGATGCCCGCCGCCGATGGTGCTGCCATTGTGGCTTGCTAACCACAGCGCCTGGATGGCCATATAACCTTGCACATACGGCTGTTGATCAATCGCCCACTCAATCTCACCTTTGGCCAGCGCGTCGAGCAATTCTGGGTTGGTATCAAAGGTGCCCACCTTGGCCGCACCGCGCACAGCTGCAGCGCGCATGGCCACAGACGCCTGCAGTGTCACAATCCAGTCGATACTGCGATCTTGGCCAAGTTTCGCCTCCAACGTGGCTTGCACGCTGGTCAGATCTTGTCCATTGACGTACAGCAATTCCACTTCGCTGCCGAGCCCTTCCTCAATGCCGGCGCACCGATCCTCCTGCGAAATATTGCCCTGCTCATGGATCACACACAGCACATGTTTCGCGCCCGCCTCTGCTAATCGACGCCCGCCTTGTACCCCAGCTTCTCGCTCAGACTGACCGAAAAACCCCTGCAATTGATAGTCCTGGTAGGCATCCATGCCAGCGTTCAATCCCACAGTTGGAATACCACGCTGGACCGCTGCTTGGGCTGCAGGCCCTAATGCAGAAGGATTCGGCAGTGTCACCGCAATGCCGTCGACGCCCGCATCAATGGCCGATTGAATCAAATTAGCCTGTAGCGGAGCTTGCGGATCCGAGGAATATCGCAATTCCATATTGGTATGGCGGGCAGCATCTTGGGCACCCTTGCGCACCTGATCCCAGAAGGTATCGCCTGGGGCACCGTGAGTCACCATTGCCACCACGCGTGGTTGATCAGTATTGGCAGTACCATTATTCTGGATTCCACCGGTGGCAGAGCACGCCGTGAGTGTGGTCAAGGCCAGGAAGGTTACGAGTCGCTTTATGAAATTCACCAAGCCAGTGTGCCTGACTTCTCAGGGAAGGTCAAACCCCTTGACCAGCAACTTTACCGATTAAGCGGGGTTGAACAGGCACTATTAACGGCAACTACTCCCCCTGGATACTTATCCAGAGAAAAAATCAAAAACATACAGTGGATTGTGTGATATTTACCTGAAACAGCACCCGAATTACCCCCGGTTCGGTCATATGTGTAAAGGGTAGTAACCGGTTTCTTGAGCAAAGCTACCCCCGCCGCCTTCACGGTCACCGCGCATAGAAAAACTCCCAGCCACCTGGCTGGGAGTTTCCACATTCTGTGGAGCATAGGAGAATCGAACTCCTGACCTTCTGCTTGCAAAGCAGATGCTCTACCAATTGAGCTAATGCCCCATATTCCTGGTGGGCCTAGCAAGAATCGAACTTGCGACCTCATCGTTATCAGCGATGCGCTCTAACCGACTGAGCTATAGGCCCGTAAAGGAACGAAACGAACTTTACCAGAAATATGGAAATATACACAAGTCACAGGTCATTAGGCATTTCTAGCCAGCAATTGTGCAAATGCACCACCTTGCGAATGCAGTTCAACAGGCTTGCCTTGTTCCACAATCACGCCGCGGTCCATCACTGCTACCCAGTCGGCCTTCTCAATATCGGTCAAGACATGCGAAATCTCAATCACGGTCACCTCTGGGTACCGTGCCATCAAGCGCTCACGCACCAGAGAGACAAGGGCTGGATTCAGGTGTGCGGTGAATTCGTCGAGCACGAGTACGCGGCCACCGCGCAACAGTGCCTGGGCAAGGGAAAGGCGTTGGCGTTGTCCACCCGAAAGTGCCGTTCCGCCTTCACCCACGGATTCTTCCAGGCTGACTTCTTCATCCAGGCAGGCCACGTGCAGTGCGTCGTAAAGCTCAGCGTCGGTGGCATCCGGGCGCGCCAGGCGCAAATTATCGGCCACAGAGGCGTGGATGGCGCGAATATCTTGGGTAACAATCGCAATGGCCGAACGCAGCGAATCGACGGTGTAATCGCGAATATCGGTGCCATCTACCAGGATCTGACCACTGGAAACATCCCAATAGCGCAGCAGCAATTTCGCAATGGTCGATTTACCCGAGCCGGTGCTGCCGACCACATTCACCCAAGCGCCCGCCGGCACCGCGAGGTTCACATCGCGCACCATTGGCTGCTCGCCGCCTTCATAGGTGTAGGTAACATTTTTCCACTCCACAGCCACACCATCGCCGTGAGCGCCAAGCTGCTTCGGGCCATCCGGCAGGCCATATCCGGCGTGGGAAAGTTCCCAAACCCGGCGCGCGGCAGCAAGCGAGTTCGACAGGTGGTTGCTCAGGTCGGTGACTTCATTAATCATGTCCCAGCAGCGCCACACGGCGAACATCATGGCCACGTTCAGCGCCAGCGATTCCCCAGTTGGCAGCAGCATGAGCACCACCAGCATGCGCGCAGCGGCCACGGAGCCATTGCGCAGTCCAACAATGCGGCTGCGGCGCACCAGAGTTGCTTCCAGCGGTTGCTCAAGTGCGGTCAGTCCAGCGTAGCGACGCTCCTGCGCACCGTAACCGGTAACCTCGGCCACGCCTCCTACCGAGTCGGTGACGTGTTGTGCCATATTGCCGCGCACATCAGTAACAGCCACTGCGTGTTTGTAGGCGTCTCGATCAAGGGTAACTACAAATACGAAGGCGAAAATACCCAGCGCAATCAGCCCATGTACGGGCGAGAGCACAAAAATGGTCAGCAGCACGCCCAGCGGTACCACCACGGCTGAAATTACCGGTGCGGTGGTGTGGGCGAAGAATACTTCAATTTGGCCAATATCGCGGGTCAGGCGGGTCAGCATGTCGCCGCTGCCAACGGCCGAAGAGCCGGTGCGCGATAAAATGGCTGGCGCTTGTGGGTAAATATCACGGAACACGCGAATACGAATCAGCTCGAGTGCTTTAAACGCCACAAGGTGACCAAAATAGTGTTCCAGGTAACGCAAAAAGGCCTTCGCCAGCGCCACGACCACCATAGTGGTAATGATAAACCTGATGCTCCACTGGCCACTGATGAGTCCATAGGCTGGTACAACGTACAAAATTATGCCCAACACTTGGTTGGCAATGCGGCTAAGCGTCGAGAAGCCAAGTGGTGCAAGCACTGGTCGAGTAATGCTTAACAGCCAGATAACGAGGTCTTTGATGGTCATGCTGTTTCCTTAATACGGCCGTTTTCGACAGTGACAATGCGGTCCATGTGCGTGAGCGAACTCATGCGGTGCGTGACCATAATCAGGGTGTATTCCGGCCCAAGCGCATCGATTGCCGCCAGAATTTCCCGCTCCGAAGTCAAATCAACATGGGAGGTTGGCTCGTCGAGCAAAATCACGGTGCGTCCTGAAATAATTGCCCGCGCCAGTGAAATGCGCTGCGCCTGACCACCGGAAATGCCCAGGCCTTGCTCGCCAAGTTCGGTTTCCAGACCAAGCGGCATGCGTCGAATTTCATCGGCCACGCGGGCGCGCTCAAGGGCGTCCCACATCTGTTCTTCGGTAGCGTCCGGGGCAGCAATGCGCAGGTTATCGGCGATTGTGCCACTAAACAGCCACGTTGTTTGCGCAACGCTTGCCGACGCCAACGGCAACTCCTTCCCCTGCTTCCCAGCAACTATCACGCTGCCTGTACTCGGCAGTAAATCGCCCTTCAATAAGGAAAGCAATGTGGATTTACCTTCACCAGATCGACCCATAATGGCAACTCGTTCACCTTGGCGAATCTGCAACGATGCATCGGTGAATACGGCCTGGTCCTCATAGTTGAAACTAAGATTATCCACGCTCACAACCGCATCGGTTGTAGCTGTTCCTGCAGGTGGATACTGTGGTTCTGTGTGGCTGCGCAGGAAGCCAAAAATGCCTCGCTGGCCGCCAAGACCACTCATACCCACGTAGAAGAAGGCACCAACTTGGTCCATTGGTTCCAGCAGCAGCATACTTAAGCCCAACAGCGCAATACCTTGACCAGGACTCAGTGTTCCCGCGGCCACATTGCTTAATGCCAGCCAGGCGGCAACGGCAACCAGCGCCAAGCTAAAGGCGGAGTCCATGACGAAAAGGATAAATTGGTTGCCACGCAGCAGTTGCATCACGGCCACTCGGTTTTCTTCGCCTTTTTCTTCCAGATCATCGGCAATCCGGCCAGCGGCACCGAGCAGCTGCAAGGTTCCCAGCGAGCGCAGGGCGTCCATATAGGCGGCGGCAAGGGCTTTGCGGGCATCTTGGGATCCGCTGGAAACTTTGGATACAACTTTGCGGAATCCACCAATCAGCAGCGGCACGATTGGCAGCATAAGCGCCAAAATAACAGCAATTTTGAAGCTAATCGATAACGCCACGGTGGCTAAGACCACCAGCGGTGCAGTCAGCGAGGCAATCACTTGTGCCACGAATCCCACGCGAAACGCCATCATCTTTTCACTGGATTCAGTTGCCAGCGATACCACCGCACCGGTTTGCGTGGTGGAAGTTCGCGCTGGTCCTGCCGCAAACACTGAGTGAATGAGGCGGTGTCGAATCAGCGATTCTTCATGGAAGATACCGCGAGCTTCCAGTATCGCGCGCATGACCAGCGCAATCACAATAATGATCGGGCCAACAATAATCGGCGCCAGCGATGGCCACTGCGGGTAGGCATCAATGATATGCCCCGCACCAATAATGGTGGTGCACATGCCGAGCACAGAGATGAGAGTGAGTATGATACTTGCGCCAATGGTTTGTCGCGCCGAACTACTCAAACGATAGGGAGCCGGAGGTTTGGATTGCCTAACTTTCATAACCTTGAATATAGCGCGTTTCAAGCTCAAAACCTAAGCCAGAAGCAGCTAAAACCGCAGGTCGGCGCGAAAATCAATCAAAGTGTTGAGAGTGACACTTATCTCTTCCAAGCTTTTCGACGCCCACCTCAATCCCTAATCCGCAGAATGGCTAAATTTTCCTCTGCTTCGTTGTGCAATGCTGCATCCTAACCAAAGTCAGTAGCATCCGCTAACGGAATCGACTGCTCAATGGCTCGCGACTCTGAGGGCTTATCAAATAAAACTGCTGCCAAGTTATCAATATCGTCCTGGCGAGCTGCTTCCGGAAACATCCAGTGAATATCACGCTGTTCGGTGATCACATCAAGGGTTGGTCGAACGTTTTCTTTACTTTCCGCACGAAGACGCACGTATTTCACATCGGTTAATGGATAACTCGATTCAAAAATACCCTGCTGGAGGAACGTTGTTGGATCCGCAACCGGCACGAACTGGTTCTGATTCGCTATCAGCTTCCCTACCATTTTGTGGGTTAAGGGACAAAAAGTGTGTAAAAATCGTCCCAAAAATGGCCTGCGATCTGGCGTTATATAGCTACCTGCTCCAACCGAGGGGTTGCTCAGGCTGTTTTGCCCCGAAATCCACACTTTTTATTGCAAATGTGCTATACGGATTTCGTTTCCTAGCTTTAAGCTATGGCAAATCAATACACTCAATGCCCAATCTGTCATGAGCATCTCAACAAAAACGGTAAATCACCAGGTGGAAGACAACGTTGGTGCTGCTCTAACCCCAAATGCCATTACTCCCAAACTAGAAGGAACACCCAATCCAAAGACGAGAAATACTTCCGCATCTTCCTGACATGGCTACTCGACAAACACAGCCTTGCTGAACTGTCCCAGGTTCACAATTGTTCCGCTAAAACACTGCGTCGTCGATTTCAGACATTTTGTCTCATACAGCCAATTAACCCGATCGTTACCGCAGAGGGCCACAAAGGCGTTGAAAAGCCGTCAAACAAACATTTCCAACCACAGCGCCTCGTCCCGTTAAACGTCTCGTCACACAGCTAGTGAGCCGAAACCCTGCCTAGACCAAGCCGAGGAGTCTACCTCAAACCTTAGACACACGACACGCCGAGCCTTACACACTTTTTGTCCCTTAACCCACCGATGCGCTAAACACAAAGCTCCCCGGCTAAAACACACGTCGAGGAGCCTACCCCAAACACCCGACACGCGACACGCCGAGCCTTACACACTTTTTGTCCCTTAACCCGCTTAAAATCAGCGAAATTACCCAATAAAAAAACTCCCAGCCACCTGGCTGGGAGTTTCCACATTCTGTGGAGCATAGGAGAATCGAACTCCTGACCTTCTGCTTGCAAAGCAGATGCTCTACCAATTGAGCTAATGCCCCATATTCCTGGTGGGCCTAGCAAGAATCGAACTTGCGACCTCATCGTTATCAGCGATGCGCTCTAACCGACTGAGCTATAGGCCCGTATAGGAACGAGTTGAAATTTTATCAGAGAGCTAAAAATTATACAAAACGCCAGTTCAAAGCCGTATTTTACTACCTTGCAACACTAAGGTTCAGTGCATGTTCAGCACAGCACTCCTGTCCCCTATGTTCAGCCGCCCCTCAGCGCCATATATTTGAGACCCAAAAGCCAGAAGACATCAATCTACTTGGTTTCGTCATAGTCTCGCACAGTACAGGACTAATTCCTCGGCTACCGAAAAGAAAACGCTATTAGAACTCAGCAACGTCTTTACTCTTGCGTACTCACGAACAGTAGTTGAAACTCCTTTTGATCAAATTGAACGGTAGAAACCTGGAGTTAAATTCTCTCCCATCCACCGACAGCGTCCATCATTACCAGCAAGTTTTGTTCAACCTGGTCAGGAAATTTCCAAACCTATTGTCGCTGTTTACACTAATATCATCGACCTAAACAGAGAGTAAAACATACTATGTTTAATCCAGTAATTGTTCATGATTCCATCAGCATTCTTGCGTAAGCAGAAATTTTTAATACTGCACCTCTAGGAGCTGAACGTACAGTTTCCACTATCGTTGGTTGGGCAAAATGATTAGGCTTTATCATAGTTAGCGTTGGTTTGTTCGTCATGGGTGATGCGATGGCAGTATCTCGTCGTGAAGGTTCAAGCGAGGAAGTTACAAGTAACGCAATCCGCATTGGTGCAGCAGCAATGATTCTTGGCGCTGTTGGATCAATTTTAAGTTTGTTGATCGGCTCCTACCCTATGATTGTTTGCAATCGTGCTAACCCCCAACTTCTGGTTGAGGGTTAGATGGAGTTTTCCTCTAGTGCTGGTATGCTCGCCAGCGCATATTTTGGTGCTAGTTTTTAATACCACAATGGTGTGAATAAAAGGAGTTAGTTGTGAAACGATTGTTGGTTTTGCTTGTATGCAGTGCTTCTTTGCTGTCTGGTTGCGGAAATTCGTCGGATTCTGACGAATCAGCATCTGCAACACCTGTTGCTACGCCAACTGTACAGTGGGCTGGAAAGTGGGCTGTTTCGTTTAATGGTTTGCCGTATTTGACTCCCGAAGATCCAAAGGGAGAATTGGTGACACGGGATTTTCGGCATGGTGATGAGATGCATACCTGTAATGATCGTGGATCAGTTCGTGTTGGTACTACGGTTCCGCAGAGCGTTGAAGGGCGTTTTCTACTGTTTAGTGAACAAGATGGTCCGACCAAGATTCTAGATAATGGTGCACTGACTGGATATTCACAGACTCCTGCTGGTGCAGCAACTGCAGCGTATAATGCAGTCGCTTCTATAGCGTTATTGGATTACTACACATCGCAAACAATTGATGACTTATGGGATTTAGGAGTGTCTATTGGTGGTTTGTTGAAACCAGGTGAACATTATCCTGAGCTTGGAAAGACTAATGCAGTTTCGCTTCCGTATGGTTTTCGGGTTTTGTCGTGTACGAGTCGGACTGCCCAAGTAGAGTTGCTGGTTGATCCCGCCGTTCCTGGTGAATACGCGATCATAACGTTGCCGATGGTGTATGAGAATGATACGTGGATTGTTCGTATGACAGCTGAAATGTTTGCGAACAACGCACGACGGATTGCTATTGAAGATATTGAGTGGGAGACGTGGACAAAATGGAATTTCGGGTAAAACGTTTCGTTACCATGATTAATGGTGACATTTGTACTGTTCATGTCACCTGGGGCTGCCATGGCTTCTGCGGGTTAAGGGACAAAAAGTGTGTCCGTTTCTGAACATAAACCCAGTTCAAAGTAGCTAAATCGCCGTTATATTTGATCCGCGACCAGATATAACGGCAGCACTAGCACTACATCAACTACAACTGAAACACAGTTGCTAACTTTAAAGTCACTACACGCATGCTTGATGTTAAGTCCGTAAAACCCTCGAGCAATAACGATTGTCCCTCTTAAAATGTGGAAACTCAGAAAACAATGCCGCCGACAACGCCATCAAACTCAGCCCACGACACGCCGAGCCTTACACACTTTTTGTCCCTTAACTCCCGCTGTACCACCACACCAGCGCCGCACCCCACACCTGCACCCACGCATAGAAAAACTCCCAGCCGCCTGGCTGGGAGTTTCCACATTCTGTGGAGCATAGGAGAATCGAACTCCTGACCTTCTGCTTGCAAAGCAGATGCTCTACCAATTGAGCTAATGCCCCGCAACAGATTACTTACATGAAATAAGCCCTGTTTGCACCTGTAATTATAACAGCATGATCCCATGATTCACCAAATCGAAAGCAAAAAAGGTGCATCACCGGCAACAATCATGCTGGCAATGCACCTTTTCACGCTTCGCTTCAAACCACTAGAGATCTTTTCGTAGCTTCACCTTAATGCCGCCAAAAAGCTCGAAACTTGCGTTATAAACCACTGCTGTCAGCGGCGCCAGAATCGAGATAATCAGCGTAATAATGGCACCGATCAAGGCTGCGAATGAAATGACAAATCCGAATCCAATTTTTTGGTCAGATCCGATGCCACCAATCACATTATTCAGCTTTTCCCAAACACCTACTGAATCCAATCCGTAGTACAAGATCACAACGCACAGAATCCAGGAGGCCAGACCAACCAGCGATAGCGTAAACGCGGTGCGGAATACCGATAGTGGTGAAATCCGCTCAATGGTATAGGTTCGCGTTGCCATTAGCTCTCCTTCGGTGCTGTCTCAAGCGTTTGCTGATGCAGCTCTTTGGTGCCGGTAGCAACGGCAGTGGCTTCTTCCTCGCCTTCACCTTCCACATTGCGATCAATTGCGAGCAATTCAACGCCATCTGGCAGGTTCACCAAGCGAACACCCATCGTTGCACGCGAACTTGGGCGAATCTGCTTCACTTCGGTACGAATCACACCACCAGCAGAGGTAATTGCGAAGATCTCATCGTCATTATCCACCACCAGGGCACCAACAAGCTTGCCACGCTTTGGCGTGTACTTGAAGGTCACAACACCTAAGCCGCCACGGCCTTGCGTGGAGTATTCTTCCAAGTCAGTGCGCTTGCCATAACCACCTGTGGTTGCAACCAACAAGTAGCCACCTTCCTGCACAACTGTCATCGACAACAACTTATCGTCGCCGCGGAAGCGCATACCCTTCACACCAGCGGTCGAACGACCCATTGGGCGCAACTGCTCATCGTTTGCGTTGAAGCGAATCGCCTGACCCTCTTCCGAAATCAGCAGCAAATCATCTTCGTTCGAGCACAGTGCAGCACCAATCAAGGAATCACCTTCATTTAGATTGATTGCAATCAAACCACCAGAACGGTTGGATTCGTAATCGCTTAGCTTCGACTTCTTTACTCGACCTTGCTGGGTTGCCAAGACCAAGTATGGTGCATCTTCGTAGCTTTGGATCTGAATAACTTGGGTAATACGCTCTTCTGGCTGGAACTCCAGCAAGTTCGCCACGTGCTGTCCACGTGCGGTGCGCGAAGTTTCTGGCAGTTCATATGCCTTGAGGCGATACACTCGACCAAAGTTAGTGAAGAACAAAATCCAGTCGTGCGTCGAGCAGACGAAGAAGTGACGAACCACGTCTTCTTGCTTCAACTCGGCACCACGAACACCCTTGCCACCACGACGCTGTGACTTATAAGCATCCACCTTGGTGCGCTTGGCATAACCGGTAGAAGTAATGGTCACAACCACATTTTCGCGTGCAATCAAATCTTCTTCGGTTACATCGCCAGTTGCAGCAATAATCTGGGAACGACGCTCATCGCCATACTTGTCCACGATCTCTTTTAATTCATCGCGCACAATTGAACGCTGGCGTTCTGGGGAGCTCAAAATATCCTTCAGATCAGCAATCTCAAGTTCGATCACTGCCAATTCGTCAATAATCTTTTGACGTTCCAGTGCTGCCAAACGACGCAACTGCATGGCCAAAATTGCATCTGCTTGAATTTCATCAATGGTCAGCAATTCAATCAGGCCGCTGCGTGCAATATCAACCGTTTGGGAACGGCGGATTAAGGCAATAACCTCATCCAACATATCCAGGGCTTTGACCAAGCCGCGCAAAATATGAGCACGCTTTTCAGCTTCATCCAGGCGGTACTGGGTGCGGCGCACAATCACTTCGATCTGGTGTGCCACATAATTGCGTAGCATCTGATCCAGACGCAAGGTGCGTGGCACGCCATCAACGATGGAGAGCATATTTGCACCGAAGTTGGTTTGCAGCTGGGAGTGCTTGTACAGGTTATTCAGCACCACGCGTGGGACTGCATCGCGCTTGAGTTTAATCACAATGCGCATACCAACGCGGTCAGAAGATTCATCTTCAATATCGGAAATGCCAGCGAGTTTACCGTCGCGTACTTGATCAACAATATTGGTAATCAAGTTATCTGGGTTCACCTGGTATGGCAACTCAGTGATCACGATGGTTTGGCGGTTGCCTTCTTCTTCAATAGAAGTCACACCGCGCATACGGATCGAACCACGACCAGTGGTATACGCATCCTTAATACCTTGAGTACCAACAATCAGACCTGCAGTTGGGAAGTCTGGACCTTTCACATATTCCATGCATGCTTCCAGCGCTGCGGCTTCATCGGCTTCTGGATTTTCCAGCAGCCAATAAATAGCATTCGCCAGCTCTGTGAGGTTATGCGGTGGAATATTGGTTGCCATACCCACAGCGATACCCGAAGAACCGTTCATCAGCAGGTTTGGCACACGCGATGGCAAAATATCTGGTTCTTGAGTTTTACCGTCGTAGTTCGGGGAGAAATCCACGGTATTTTCGCGAATATCGCGCACCATTTCCATCGCAAGCGGCGTCAAACGACACTCCGTATAACGCATAGCTGCAGGGCCGTCATTGCCGCGGGAACCGAAGTTACCCTGGCCGTCGACAAGCGGATAGCGCATATTCCAGTCCTGCGCCATACGTACTAAGGTGTCGTAAATTGCGGTGTCGCCGTGTGGGTGGAAATTACCCATGGTATCTGCCACCGGACGTGCAGATTTCACATAACTGCGCTCTGGGCGGTAGCCGTTGTCGTACATCGCGTAGAGAATACGGCGGTGCACAGGCTTCAGGCCGTCGCGAACCTCAGGCAGCGCGCGTCCCACAATAACCGACATAGCGTAGTCGATGTAGGAAGTTTGCATTTCCTCATTGAGATCAATGGGGCGCACGCGGTCGTAGGTTTCACCTGAGAAGAGATCGTCGCTCAAAGGAATGCCTTTCGTGTTTGCATACTAACCCCTCCCATCTTAGCTTCTCGACGCCCTAGAGTTATCGCCCACCGTAAAAATGGTATCAATCTGATACCATTTCAGTATGGCTATGACATTGCGTTTAACCGCTGAACAAGACCGCGCCTTAACCTTGCTTGCCAAGGCATATGGCTCAAGTAAACAAGAAGCTGCAATTCGAGCAATTGTTACCACCGCGAATCGCACGCTCACAGATGCCCACATCACGCAATTAGCAGAAGAAATAATTCCTGGTCAGCGCGCATTAGCAGCCAAAATCCGCAGGATTCAACAACTATGATTGCATTCACCGGTGAACAATTATTGGCAATCGCTGAAGTCTTTTGTCGGCATGCCAATCAAGATATTGCCAATTATGCCCACTTATTTGCCTGTGCGGCAGTCACCGACGCGAAGTTTCACGGCATTAGCGTCCATGCTTCCACCCAGCAGCAATTACAAGCATTACACCGGGCCATCGTGACATTACAGCCACTCAGCGGTGAGAACGAAGCCTTCGCACACGCTGCCTGCACTATCTTGCAGGACTACACCCAATCGGTGACAGATTTTTCCTAATTTCTTTGCGAAAGAATCCACCAATCCTGTAACATTTGTGACTGGTGTGATTGCAGTGAAAACTGTGGCGGAAGAATGACACCATTTCTTAAAAAACGATCGTGTTTGTTACCTATACTTAAGCTGCTTGAAATTTGAGTATAGGCATACAAGACGATCGTTTTGCTTTATGCTGGAAGCACCAGCTATCAAGGAGCCCTCATGACCCAACTTTCCCTCCTGCTTACACATTCTCGCGAAACACTCGCAACTGAACTTGCACGTGCAATTCGCGAAGCAATCCAGGATTCCCAGGGATTTTCCGGCACGATTATCAAAGGTGCGCTGAAAACCGCCGAAAAAGCCAAGCCAAATATTTTGCAGCTGGCAACGAATCGGCTGCTTCCAGATATTTTGGAAACCCTCCAGCCACATTGGGACGATTTTTCACAATCCGATGCTCCCGATTTCGGCACGTACCTCAACACCCATTCCGATAATGTGATTGACCAGCTGTTAAAGGTGTTCAACCGTGGCGTCGAAAAGCTCAATCGTAGCGCTGTGACGAACACATATACCGCCATCAAAGGCAAAATTGCAGGGGTTCTCAAGCCACACCTGCCGCTGCTTGGCGATATTCTCGAAGCTCATATCAAGGCCCTCCCTCAACCTTAAGCTTTGCGACGCTCACCTGCGTGTTCGCAATCAGTTCAACGAGCGGGTGCCCTGGACAAGCTATTGGTGCGCATTTCACGCGTTGGATAGAATCACAAAAAAGCCGATTATTAACAAAAATGAAGGTGTGAGGTTGCGATGACGGATATTCAAACTCCAACAACTGATGAGTTCCGGCCAGTTGTATTACGAGTGTTGAATCAAGGTGGGGTGCATTCGTTTAATGATATTTGCGAGATGGCTGCCGATTATCTCAACCTCCCACAAGAAGTTCGCGACGAAAAGATTCCTTCGGGAATGTACCGCTATACTTATCGCATTAACTGGGTGTGTTCGAGCTTAAAGCATGCTGGACTCATTGAACGACCACAACGTGGTCACTACCGAATTACTGCCGATGGTTTGACGGTTGATCAGCGTTCCTTGAAGACCTATTCCGAAAAAGATCTTCTTGAATGGCCGATGTGGCAAGAGCACCAGGCTGAAGTTAAAAAGCGCCGCTTGCAAAAAAGCAATGATGTTGATGCGAATACATCTATTGAAGAATCCAGTGATCCGCTTGAAGCATTAGCAAATGGTGAAAGTGCGTTTAATGCGCAAACTGAGACCAATCTGCGCAAACGACTCCAACAAGCCTCACCAAAATTCTTTGAACGTGCAGTTATCGATCTCTTGTGGGCAATGGGTTATGGTGGTGCGCATGGCGAAAAGAAGCACGTGGGACGTACCCGCGATGGTGGGATTGATGGAATTATTCGCCAAGATGCACTCGGCCTGACCAATGTTTATATCCAGGCCAAGCGCTATGCTGATACCAATAAAGTCGGTGAGCCGGAGATTCGTAATTTCATTGGTTCCTTAGATTCTCGCGGTGCCAACCTGGGCGTGTTTATTACTACTTCCACCTTCTTGCCGAGGGCTGAACAAACTGCCGCAAATTATCGTCATGGCAAGATTGTGCTGATTGATGGCATTAAACTTACGTCCTTAATGCTGGCGTATGGGGTTGCTGTGCATAAGGCTCACGAGTTCACGCTGTATACAATTGACGATGATTTCTTCGAGGAAGAAGAACTCGCTTAAAGCAGTTGCTGAAATAAAAACTGGGACCCACCCTTGTGAGTCCCAGTTTTTATTTTTATTGCATGCAATTTAAACGTCGAGGAAGCGAACGTCCTTCGCCTTACGGGTAATGAAGGAACGGCGTGCCGCCACATCGTCACCCATTAAGATTGAGAACAATTCATCTGCGCGTTGCGCATCAAGCATATCGACTCGACGCAAGATACGAATACTTGGATCCAAGGTGGTTTCCCACAGCTCAGATGCATTCATCTCGCCCAGACCCTTGTAACGCTGAATACCATCATCCTTATTGATCTTTCGACCAGCAGCTAAGCCTTCCTCCAACAAGCGGTCGCGCTCATCATCGGAATATGCAAAGCCTGGCTCGCCCTTACCCCACTTCAACTTATACAGTGGTGGCTGCGCAAGGTAGACATGGCCTTCTTCAATCAACTTCGGCATGAAGCGGAACAGCAAGGTCAGCAGCAGCGTTGAGATGTGCTGGCCGTCAACGTCAGCGTCGGCCATGAGCACAATCTTGTGATACCGCAGCTTGGAAATATCAAACTCATCATGAATACCGGTACCAAGTGCGGTAATAATAGCCTGCACTTCGTTATTCTTCAGCACTTTATCCAAGCGCGCTTTTTCCACGTTCAGGATCTTACCGCGCAGTGGCAAAATGGCCTGGAACATCGAGTCACGTCCGCCCTTCGCGGAACCACCTGCGGAGTCGCCCTCCACGATGTACAGTTCAGACTTCGATGGGTCCTTCGAACGGCAATCGGCCAGCTTACCTGGCAATCCACCCATATCAGAAGCAGATTTACGACGCACCATTTCACGCGCTTTACGCGCCGCCAAACGGGCATGCGCCGAAGAAACAGCCTTATTAATAATGACCTTCGCCTCGGCAGGATTCGCATCAAACCAGTCGGTAACGTGCTCATACACAGCCTTTTGCACAAAGCTACGAACCTCAGAGTTACCCAGCTTCGTCTTGGTCTGGCCCTCGAACTGCGGATCACCCACGCGCACCGAAATCACTGCCGCCAAACCTTCACGACAGTCATCACCAGTTAAATTCGATTCCTTTTCCTTCAACAACTTATGCTCACGCGCATATTTGTTCATTAAGGAGGTCAGCGCCGCACGGAAACCTTCCTCGTGCGTACCACCTTCAAAGGTATTAATCGTATTGGCAAAGGTATGCACGCTTTGGGAATATCCCGCGTTCCACTGCATTGCAATTTCGATCTCATGATCTTCGCCCTTGGCCTCAAAACCAACGATCGACGGATGAATAATTTGCTTCGACTTATTCAAGTGCGCAACATAATCTTCCAAACCATTTGGATAGAAGAAAGTCTTTTTCTTCACCTTATTCTTCTTTGGCTTGGCCTCAGCATCTTCTGCAGCCTCAACCTCGACATCATCGAAGGAAACGCCTTCGGCCGCATCCGATTCCGCAAGTTCTTCTAATTCAACTTCTTCTGGCGTCGCGCGCTTATCGACGAGGTTAATGGTCAATCCCTTATTCAGGAATGCCATTTCTTGTAGACGACGTGCAATCGTGTCGAAATCAAAGGTGGTGGTTTCAAAAATCTCTGGATCCGGCCAGAATCGCACCGTGGTACCTGTACCACGAGCATTACCACCTTCAATCAGTTCATCTGGAACTGCATACGAAAAGTTCTGATACCAGTGCTTACCATCGCGCTTAATATCAGCTTCGACGCGAGTCGAAAGTGCGTTCACCACGGAAATACCCACACCGTGCAGACCACCGGACACCGCATAGGAATCTGAGTCAAACTTACCGCCGGCATGCAGCTGGGTCATCACAACCTGGACGGTCGGTGCACCAGTTGGGTGCATTTCTACTGGGATACCACGACCATTATCAATTACTTCAACACCGCCATCAGCCAAGATGGTGACATCTACCTGGTCGGCATATCCTGCCATTGCTTCGTCGACAGAGTTGTCAACGACTTCCCATACCAAATGGTGCAGACCGCGCTCATTGGTCGAGCCGATATACATACCTGGGCGCTTTCGCACCGCTTCCAGGCCCTCAAGAATCGTAATTGATGAGGCGCCATACTCATGTTCCGCAGTTGCCACGTGAACTAGCACTCCTTTAAAAATTTAGAGTTTAATGCTTCCATTCTACACTGCCTATGCCCCTACTAGGTAGCTATTCCAACGCGTCTATGAGCAAATTAGGCCCTTTTAAGGATAAATCACAAAAATTTTGGTGTTTTATCCGTAGGTGTCACGCGGTCCGCGACCTTTGACATGCAATGGACCATGCCGCCAAGAAGGCGCTTTCGGCCCAAAAATCTTCAACTCAGCAACCACATCAGGACCCACTTTTTCAGCAATCGCTTGCAAAATTGTCCGTTGCATCATCCGTAAATTCGTGGCCCACGCTGTTGAATCACAGGTGATAAACAGTTTTTTGTCTTTCAGCATCTCAACTGAGGTATGTGCTGCAATTTGTGGCCCAACCAGGCCTTCCCAGTTATTATGAATCCACCCACCAGCAATGCCTTTTTTCCAGCCACGCTGTTTGATTTCCTCGGCCAAAATCGAGCCAAAACCTTCGACATCAAACGCCATCCGCGAGACTCTACGCCCATCGGCGGCACTATTGATCCATTTCTTCGTTTTTGGCTTCGGCTTCACCACCTTCGCTGCTTGATAACGAAGATCAGGAACATCACCGCGTTTAGCAGCCTCTGCACGCATGCGCTCAAAAGCGGCATGAATCGGATCCACCGGTGTATCCGTCACAACTGTTCCTTTGCAATTAATGAAATTCGGCCTTCATCCGTATCAGAAACTGTCACTCTGAACCTATGTGCAATAGCAGCATCAAGTTGTGGTGGTAAATCACCATCGACCGCCGCAGTAATCAACACTTGTTCCACACCTTGTGTAATTGTGACTAAGCGTTCGCGTCGTAAAGCATCGAGTTCGGCGAAAACGTCGTCAAGAATCAAAATTGGGTCGGTGCCATCTTGACGCAAAAGTTGAAATTCAGCGATCCGCAAGGCAAGTACCATCGACCAAGTTTCGCCGTGGCTAGCAAAGCCTTTGGTTAAGGTGTTGCCAAGCAAAATGTCCAGGTCATCACGGTGCGGGCCAACCAGCGACATGCCGCGCTCAATCTCTTTGCTGCGATGTTTCCCAAGCTCAACTAACATACTTGCTTCAAGCACGGCAAGATCGTGATCGACAATTGGCACGGTGGAGCGATATTCCAGTTTGGCTGGGCGCGATTCCGGGGCAATTGTGGCATAGGCATCATGAACCAACGGCTGTAATTCTGCTACCAGGTCTAACCTGGCTCGAATCACCTCTGCGCCAAGGGCTGCCAGCTGACTATCCCACGCATCTAAAGATTCCAACACACCGGTTTCATCGCCAAAGCCGCGGCGGAAACTATACGAAACTTGTTTTAACAAACTGGTGCGCTGACGCAACACTTTCTCGTAATCGGCCTTAATGGCGGCAAGTCGCGGACGTCTAGAAGCGATGATGGAATCTAAATACCGCCTACGATCTGCAGGTTCACCCCGAACGAGCACTAAATCTTCAGGGCAAAATAACACGGTTTTCACAACCCCAAGCACCTCTCGCGGGGAGGCTAATTGCGTGCGATTGATATGCGCTTTATTGCTACCGTGAGGATTAATCAAAATATGCGCGGCAAGCTCGCGTCCTTGGTTGACCGCAACCACAGAAATCCTGGCATTTGCCGCTTGGTGGCGAATCAGCGGCGCATCAGTCGAACTTCGATGAGAACTTAAATGTGCAGCGTAGCCAATGGCTTCAATAATATTGGTCTTGCCGAAGCCATTTCGCCCAATAAAAAGCGTAATGCCAGGTGACAACGAGATTTTGCACTCTGGCCAAGAGCGAAAATCTCGTAAATCTAATTCCCGAATAAACACTATTTGCAGCTTATCGCTGGTCGTTGCCGAAGATTATCCAGGCAACCGAACTGGCATGAGCAGGTAGGTGAAATCGGTGGTAGGTGTTGGGAACACGCCTTCTTCATTGCGCTGCGGCATTGATTCTGGCTCTGGAATCAAAATTGCAGGTCGAGACGCTTCGGTGAAACCAAAGACCACACGCCGGGTACGAATCACATTCAAACCATCGCGCAAGTAAGTTGAGTTAAAAGCGATCAACAAATCATTGTCGCCCGCATAGTCACATTGCACGAATTCTTCAGCATTCGCACCGCTAGAACCATTCGCAGATAAGATAACCTGGCCTTCGCTAAAGTGCATGCGAATCTGAGCATTGTTTTCTGCCACCGCTGCAACAAGACTAATGGCGTTTTGCAGTTCAGAAACTTCTACACTTGCAATTGCAGTGTGAGTTTTTGGCAGCAGTGGCGTCACATTTGGGAAATCAGCGTCGAGCATGCGAGCTGTGGTTTGACGATTATCGAAATGAATACCGAATAAGCCTTCTTTGCCGATCGCGGAATCTTGACCAACTGCAATTTCAACTGGCTCAGTGGAGTTAATGTCCAAGCTTCGTGCATTTTCTTGCAAGTTCTTTGCTGGAATGAGCAGCTTAGCCTTGGCGTCTGGGAATGCCGGCACCCATTTCAAGGTTCGCAGTGCGAGACGGAAACGGTCAGTTGCGGTGAAGGTAATATCTTCGCCGTCGATTTCCATACTAACGCCGGTCAGCATTGGCAGTGTATCGTCACGACCTGCAGCAATGGCAACTTGCGTAATCGCATCATTGAATAATCGTGGCTGAATTGCACCGGTGACTTCCGGCAATACTGGCAGGCTTGGGTAATCATCAAGTGGAATACTGAGCAGCTCCAATTTAGAGGAGCCACATTCTACGCGGACGATGGATCCATCTAAGGAAAACTTGACTGGTTTTGCAGGCAGCTTCGCTGTAATTCCAGCAATTAACTTACCTGCAACGGCAATCTGACCTGGTTGGGTCACTTCAGCTGGGATACGAACTTTGGTGGAAACTTCGTAGTCGAAACCAGCAAGTTCTAGGCCATCTTCATCTGCTGTGATCAAGATGGCGCTAAGTACTGGTTGGGTTGGTTTCGATGGCAAATTACGAGCAACCCATGAAACTGCGCTCGCAAGATCATCTCTTGCTACTTGAAATGATGTGGCAGGGATGTCCATGCGTGTTCATGCTCCTTGAATGCTCAAAAATATAGATTCGCCAATCCGTGGCTGTGTCGTTACTAACAAATTACCATCATTGAACATTTCTTGGCATGGCCCAAGTTCATAGCCATAAAACATGTAATTCCGAGTCGTCAGGCTTGCAATGTTCATTGATTGAATGACAAAACTTAACCTACTGGAGTTTGCGGAAAAGCGAAACCGTCATATTTGTGTCATTCGCAAAAAAGTTTCACAGTTGTCCACACGCCTTATTTCTTCTATGTTTCTTCTAGTAATTACATTGGTAGTAACAGTAAGTGTTGTGCAAACTGTGGACAAGGGGTTTTTTGCACTGGTCGCAGCCATTTTTTCGGATGTTTATGCGGCTGTGCATAACTGCGGAATAACTTGTGTCATGTGTGGATAACTTTCCAGTTCCAGAGTTATCCACATTTTGTGGAAAATTATCCACACCTTCTCCACATCGTTTTTTGAGTTATCCACAGCCTGTTTGCCCAGCTTTTCGACGTTTTTTGTGAGCAAGCTCTCCAAATTACAAGTTTGTAATTACACGGCTGTGAATAAACCTGTGGATAATGTGGATAACTTTTGATTTCCGCAGGTCAGCCTCTCATTATGTTTTCCACAGTTCTGTGAAAAACCCTGTTGAAACACGAAACCCCCTCTTTCAACAAGAGGGGGTAGTAGGGAGGGGAATTAGCGGCCGTGATTTTTGATCATGGTTGTGAGTTTTTGGATCTCATCATAAGTTTGGCGCTTCTCAGAGATTTCCTTGCGTACCTTGCGGTCGGCGTAGACCACTGTGGAGTGATCACGGCCGCCGAATTTATCGCCAATTTTTGGCAGCGAGAGCTCAGTTAATTCACGGCAAAGATACATTGCTAACTGGCGTGCATGAGCCAATGGACGTGACTTTGTTGCAGAAGTCAGCTGCTCAATGGTTAAACCGAAATAGTCGGCAATCACTTCTTGAATGATCTCAGCGGTGATTTCAATACGCACTTCATCAGGCATAATATCGCGCAAGGTGATCTCTGCCAGCGTTAAGTCAATGGGCTGATTATTTAGCGACGCAAACGCCGAAAGGCGAATAAACGCACCTTCGAGTTCACGAATCGAAGAATTAAAGCGCGAAGCAATCAGCTCCAAGACATCTCTGCCAACCTCGATGCCATCGGCCTGTGCCTTTTTCGACAAAATTGCGATACGTGTTTCCAAATCTGGTGGATAAATATCAGCAATTAAGCCTGCTTGGAAACGAGTACGCAAGCGATCTTCCAAGGTGGTGAGCTGTTTAGGTGGGCGGTCGGAGCTTAAAACGATCTGCTTCCCATTTTGCTGAAGCGCATTAAAGGTATGGAAGAACTCCTCCTGAGTACCTTCTTTACCTTGCAAGAACTGAATATCGTCGACCATCAAAATATCAAGGTTCCGATACCGCCGCTTGAATGTCTCTTGACGGTCATCACGAACTGAATTGATGTAATCGTTGGTAAATTCTTCAGACGATACATATTTAATTCGCAAACTCGGATGCAGCTGCTTGGCATAATTACCAATCGCATGCATGAGGTGCGTTTTCCCAAGACCAGAATCGCCCCAGATAAATAGCGGGTTATAGGCAAGCGCTGGTTTTTCCGAAACTGCAATAGCAGCCGAGGTTGGCAATTTATTGGAATCAGAAACCACATAGGTATCGAAGGTATAGCGCGGATTTAAGCTGGAATCCCGATTGGGATCATGTGCTGGTACTTCACGATTCCGCAACTGAGACGTACCTGTTTGTACTGGCTGCTGCAGCGACTCGACGATAGGTTGCTGGTTCGAAACATGCTCGCTTGACCAGGTATGGGGTTGCTGATGCTGCGGAATAACAGTTTCCACTGCGACAGGGGCCACAGTTGGTGCAGCTGCCTGCTGAGCCGGTTGCGTGTCTGGTTCTTCTTCTCGATGCACCGTGATCGCCAAGGTGCAGCTGCGCCCCATTCGCGAGGAAAGAATATCGGTAATCAGCTCCGCGAGATCTTTTTCAATGAACTCTTTGGCATGCTCATGCGGCACCGAAATAATCGCGACACCTTCCATAAGCCCAATTGGGCGAACCAAGGAAAGATACGCTTGTTGTAATTTGCTTAACTTAGGCCCGTGATCAGGAAGTTCCCGAAACTGCACAACTTCGTCAACAATGGAACTCCACGACTCTGGAAACGAAGACGTATGTAGAGATGATGCAGCCACGATAGATATTTTGTCCTTGAATTGTTGGTATCACAGTTTCTTTTTTGGGCAAAGTCACATATGAACGAAATATTGCTTCACCGAAGAAAACTTCAAAATGGTATTCCACAACGTGGAGTGAAGTTTTCACCAGTGTTTCCACAGATTTTCCACAACTTAAGTTGCGTTGACCTGCGATTCATGAAGTTATCCACAGTTGTGGATAACCTTGTGAAAAACTTTAGGAGTTTCGGTTATCAACAGTTTTCCACAATACCTGTTGATAACTTTTCCTTTTGTATTTCCGCATGTCAAACGCGATAAATTTCACACAAAATGGTGAACCTTCAAGTAAAAGTTGAAAGTTATCCACAGGATGTGAAAACCACGGTTGTGTATATCTGTTTGTACAGCCTTTATTTTTACCTGTGTTTAGCATCAGTGTCTAACTGTCTTGCAGTGGCATTGAGCTTGTAGTTCATAGATGTGAAGAAACTCCAAATCTGACACGACTTGAACAGTTGCCTCACCTGTGGATAAGTCTATTTTGGCCGCTAATACCGCCTTTGAAATTACAAATTTGTCATTACGGGGTGCAATGGGGGTAACGGCGTGTCGATTTGTTTCTAACCTCTGTTGTCGCGTAGTCTATACAAGTCTGTCACAGTGATTTTGTAGGCATTGTATTTCATTACTCAATCCCACATCTCCTGTGCTTTTGGAAAGCGAACACCTGCTCCAAGAGCAGAATGATCTTTCTGTATGTGATTACTTCGTAAGCGTGAAGCAAACAGATGCAGATATGTGCTTTTCAATTTCCATCATCCAACTTTTCAAGGATGATCGCTGTAAGAGTACTTGACAGTATGCATCGCATACCTACGTGAAGCATCTTCTTATTGATCGTCTTTTGTCCAACTTATTAGGAGTGTTCACCGTGACCAAGGGTAAGCGGACGTTCCAACCGAACAACCGTCGTCGCGCTAAGAAGCACGGCTTCCGTATCCGTATGCGCACTCGTGCAGGCCGCGCTATCGTAGCTGCACGTCGTCGTAAGGGTCGTGCAAAGCTCACCGCTTAATTGCGTGATGCTTTTCACATAGCATTTTTTATTCACGACGGTGCTTCCATCTCAGCATAAAATTACCAATTCCGAAGAATTCAAATTCACCATTCGGAAAGGTATTCGTGCTGGTGGAGGCACCGTCGTTGTGTATGTACAGGATGCTGGCGCAAGTGTTGCCGATCCAGTACTGAGCCGACCACCAAAAATTGGTCTGGTTGTCTCGAAAGCCATTGGGAATGCAGTGACTCGTCATGCTGTGAGTCGGAAACTGCGTCATATTATGGCGGCTGAAATACCAACACTCGCTGATAATGACTTGGTAGTGATACGGGCGTTGCCACCTGCTGCAACTGCCTCAACTGACCAATTGCAGCACGATATTCAGCGAGCACTGGAAAAAATCCACCACAAGCGTCGTCGAAAGGCTGTGGAATGCTGCGGCGATTGTTGATACGTGCGGTGGTGTTTTATCAAGAGCATCTGTCTGGCTTGAAAAGTGGCGCAAGTTGTCGATTTGAGCCAAGTTGTAGCGCATATTCATTGCGTGCGCTGGAAGAATATGGTGCACTACGTGGGACTATGATGACACTTGTGCGGCTCGCAAAATGCGGCCCGTGGCATCCAGGCGGATATGATCCGGTGATCAATCGGCCAAGTTTGGTTCCACCAATCAAGGATGTGCCCTAAAAAACCTGTAGAATTGCTTTGATACGTGGATCAACGCAGGGTGAGATTGTGGCATAACTGCTATCTTTTCCTGTTTGCATTTATTTCATTACCAACCCCTTTGAGGAGTCTCGACTCACCGTGCTTAATTTTGTGTATTGGCCCATTTCCGCCATTCTGTGGTTTTGGCATAAGGCAGCAAGCCTTGTGTTCAACCCAGATTCTGGCATTTCATGGGTCTTAGCGATCATCCTCCTGACCGTTACTATTCGTGTGTTCCTTGTGCGACCTACGCTGAAACAGATGCGTTCGATGCGCAAGATGCAAGAGTTGCAGCCATTGATGCAGGAAATTCGTACGAAGTACAAAAATGACCAGCAGAAGATGATGGAAGAATCGCGCAAGCTGCAAAAAGAGATGGGTGTCAATCCTATCGCTGGCTGCTTGCCAATCCTGGTACAAATGCCAGTGTTCTTAGGCTTGTTCCATGTGCTGCGCTCATTTAACCGTACTGGTACTGGTGCTGGCCAGCTTGGTCTGTCTATTGAACTGAACCGCAATACGCCGAACTATATCTTCTCGGCAGCTGATGTGCAGTCATTCTTGGACGCGCGTATTTTCGGTGTGCCACTTTCAGCATATATCTGGATGCCAGACGATATGTACCAGGCATTCCAGCCGGTGAATTTCAACTGGATCAACATTGCGTATGTAGCTGCACCAATGATTGTGATCATCGCATTCGCTATTCACCTGAACGCGCGTATGAGCGTGAATCGTACACAAGCACGTATCGCGTCGGGTCGTCAAAAGGCCAGCGGTAGTGCGCAGATGCAGTCTCAGATGGACATGATGAACCGCATGATGCTCTGGGTCTTCCCACTGACCATCATCTTAACTGGTGTGTTCTGGCATATCGGTCTCCTGGCATACATGGTTTCGAACAACGTCTGGACCTTCTTCCAGCAGCGTTATATTTTCACAACGATGGATGCCGAAGAAGAAGCTGAAATCGCAGCAAAGAAGGCCGCAAAGCGCGCCTCTGCCCCACGTCCTGGACAGAAGCCAAATCGCAATAAGAAATAATCACAATGTTTCACGTGAAACCGTCACCATTTGGTGGCGGTTTTTCCGTATATAGGCTCAGTTGCTTGACGACGCTCTAACGCCGGCCGAGTACAGCAACTATCAGCCTTGCTACTGTTGACGCTGCGCTGAGATGCGGCATGCATGCAATCACGATCACCTGCATTTCTTAGGATCCCACCAGACCATCGCTGACATGCGCAAATACCTATCCTTCCGCGATGTTAAACCAGACGTGTAAGGTTAATGGTTACAGTTCCAACCGTGCCAAAAGGAGTAGCAGTTTCGTGACTCACCCAGCAATTGCAGAAGACATCTTCGGCAATAACTTTTCCAAAGCACTCACCTACCATGAGTTGCTTGCCACCGACGGTACGGTGCGCGGCTTTATCGGTCCACGTGAGGTCCCACGACTTTGGGATCGCCACATCCTCAACTGTGCTGTCATTGGTGAAGCCATGCCAGCTGATGCCACGGTTGCTGATATTGGTTCAGGGGCAGGTTTACCAGGTATTCCTTTAGCGCTTGCGCGTCCTGATCTCAAGATTTTCTTGATCGAGCCATTGCTAAAACGATCGGTGTTTTTGCAAGAAGTCGTCGATAAGCTTGAGCTGAGCCATGTGGAGGTCATTCGCGGGCGTGCGGAGGAAAAAGCCGTGCGGAAAGTTGTTGGCACGGTTGATATTGTGACTTCGCGTGCGGTTGCACCGCTTGGGAAATTAGCAACCTGGTCGCTGCCTTTGGTGCGTTCAGGTGGTCATATGATTGCTATGAAGGGTTCCTCGGTCCATGAGGAAATTGAGCGCGATGCGCAGCTTATTCGACGCGCCGGCGGTGGGAATCCAAAGGTATTCACAGTTGGCGAGGTGCTTGTGCAACCTACCACTTTGATTTCGATTGCAAAGTTACAATAGGTGGCAGCCTGCGCAGTTGCGAATGTGTGGCTAAGCGCGCGGGAACCCACTAGAGTTGTCGATAGCGTATGTGTTGTGAACCCTGGAAGGACAAGGCGAAGGTAAACGGTGGTCATGGAAGAAACATATTGGGATGATACCCCTATTGCAGCAGCTGCACGGCTTGCTGCCAAAGTGCTGACCCCAAATGCACTTTCACTGCCACGTCCAGCAGCTACGCGTAAGATTACGATTTCGAACCAAAAAGGTGGCGTTGGTAAAACCACGTCGTCGGTCAATTTAGCTGCAGGTTTGGCATTAAGTGGGCTAAAAGTATTGGTAATCGATCTTGATCCACAAGGCAATGCGTCTACCGCACTTGGTGTCGAACATCGCGCTGGTACCCCATCGAGCTATGAGATGTTGATCGGTACCTGCACAGCCGAGCAGGCGATTCAGCAATCAACCGCCAGTGAACATCTGTTTTGTATTCCAGCAACTATCGATCTTGCCGGTGCCGAGATTGAACTGGTGTCGTTGGTGCGTCGCGAATATCGCCTTTTGGATGCGTTGCAATCGCCATTTATTCAAGATGCCGGCTTCGACTATATCTTTATCGATTGCCCGCCATCGCTGGGATTGCTCACCATTAACGCCATGACAGCGGTTGATGAGGTGTTGATTCCAATTCAGTGTGAATATTACGCACTGGAAGGCGTGGGACAGTTGTTAAATAACATCACCATGATTCGCCAGCACCTGAATCCACGTTTGCACATTTCCGCGATCTTATTAACGATGTACGATGCGCGCACCAAACTTGCCGAGCAAGTCACTGTAGAAGTGCGTGAACATTTCGGTGATGTCGTGATGCGCACGAAGATTCCACGTTCTGTGAAAATTTCGGAAGCACCAGGATATTCACAAACCGTGCTGCAATATGATCCAGGTTCACGCGGATCCTTCGCATATTTGGACGCTGCGCGTGAATTGGCAACGCGTGGCGATTATCTTCCAACTGACGAATCTTCCCCGATTGGCCACGCGCCACAGCCACCGCAATCATCGTAAAGATGCGTTGTTGAGGTATTTGTTCACTTTCGTACACTTTAGTTTGTTAAGGATCTCGTGATATGGCTTCGCAGGAAAATCGCAAAGGCGGCCTTGGTCGTGGGTTAGCATCCCTGATTACTTCCACACCAACGACTCGCATTGGCGCAGGTGCGGCAGATATTGTGTTTGGTGACTCCCCTACCCCACAGTCGGCACCACGCGATGCCAGTGGCGCGAAGATCAACCCGATCTTGGCTCAGCACATGACTGCAACTCATGAGAATACTGACCATTCCGATTTTGGTGCGAGCTATCAAGAAATCCCAATTGGTTTACTGATTCCAAACTCAAAGAATCCGCGCAAAGCCTTTGACGACGAAGAGCTCTCGGAATTAGTGCACTCCATTCGTGAATTCGGTTTGTTACAGCCAATTATCGTGCGCCCAACTGGTGATGATCGCTATGAAATCATTATGGGTGAACGCCGGTGGCGTGCATCATCAAAAGCTGGCTTAACCGCAATTCCTGCAATTGTGCGCAATACAGATGATGAAAATATGCTGCGCGACGCGCTGCTGGAAAATATTCATCGTGTGCAATTAAATCCATTGGAAGAAGCTGCTGCCTATGAACAACTCTTGGCAGAATTTAATGTCACACAACATGAATTGGCTGATCGTTTAGGACGTTCACGGCCAGTGATCACCAATATGCTGCGCTTGCTGCAATTGCCAATTTCAGTGCAACGCAAAATTGCTGCTGGTGTCTTAACCGCAGGTCATGCCCGCGCATTATTAGGCTTAAAAGCCGGTAAAGCCGCTCAAGAGCAATTAGCTGATCGCGTTGTGGCTGAAAGCATGTCAGTACGTGCCACCGAAGAAGCAGTGACGTTGTTCAATCGTGGCGAAAAGGTGGAAAAGCGGACTCGCACGAAGCAAGTCACGCCAGAGTTCTTTAGCCGTGCGGCAGAAAGCCTGGCCGATAATCTCGAAACCAAGGTTTCTGTTTCGGTTGGTAAGCGCAAGGGTAAGATCATCGTGGAATTCGGTGGTCAAGAAGATTTCGAGCGTATCTACGCGTTGCTGGCACACTCACAAGAGTAATCATCAGCTATCGTGAGAGCCATGCACGGGGGTGGGTATGGCTCTTGCAACATCACAAGTCACATATGAAGGCAACAGCGGTTGTAGGCGCTTAGAGCAGCGTATACAGGATCGTGTGTTCGGTCTTTGTGAGATACAACGCCGCGCGTGAGCAATGAAGGTGGTCACGAGAAACGGTGACAACGTCGCTAGCATGCAAGGGCTGCGGTGAAGGGCAGGGCAAGCCTCGCTAGCAACGGGAAGTAGCGCTGGCGTCCGTAGAAACTGCACGCCGCAACAACGCCGCCTAGCTTGTTTCCGTCAGTGTTGCTAATTGCAGCTGGGATCTTTTGGTACAACAATAGAGCCACACATGGTGATTATGAAAAGGCGGCACACTCCTGCGCAGATTTAGTCGTGATAGACTCGCGCGTCACTGGCTACATGCTTGCTAGTTCAGCAGTTCTTCTTTCACGAGTTCTGAGAACTTGTAGGTACCAGTTGGCTGGTCGTCTTGATCAAGGAGGTAGAGCCGTTTGACGGCAACAACAATGGCTTCTGCAATTGCATCGCGCTTGGCTGGATTCGTCAGAATTCGTACATCATGAGGATTGGTGAGATAACCAGTGACGACCTCGACACATGGCATATTCGTAATGCGGAGTAAGTCCCAGATGCGAGCATGATTGCGGCAATTGATAAGTTGGGTGCGTGCCACAATTTCTCGTTGAATAAAACCAGAGAGGAGTTCTCCGATCATGGAATAATTACCATTCTCGGAACCGAAATAAAACGTGGCCACACCTGAGGCTTTATCGTTATGGTATCGATCCGCTTGTAAACAAATCATCAGATCAGCACCAAAGGAGTTCGCAATATCGGCGCGTTCTTTCACCGATAGATTGCGGTGCTTTGGATGGGAAATAATCGTTTCCATTCCAGCAGCAATCATACGACCTTCAATACGGGTGGCAAGATCCCAGAGCAGTTCTTCTTCGGTAATTTCACCATAGATGCCCTTTACGGTCATCCCCTGGCCGCCGGTACTAATTGCTGGGTCGATGACTATACGTTTGCCAGCGAGTTGAGGACCTGCTGCGCGTACACGTTCACGTTCATGGAGCTGACCTGGTGAACCACCAGTAATACGGCGCCCAAGCAGGCTTAATGCGTGAATGGTGGTTGGTCCGCAAATACCATCAATTTCAAGGCCATAATTCAGCTGATAATTTCGCAAGGCTTCATGCGTGCGAATACCAAAATGGCCATCGACTCTATCAGGATAGAATCCGAGTTCTTGTAATTGTTTTTGGAGTTGGTAGACATCATCGCCAACCATTTCATTATTGGCTTGATAGCTTAAAACACGTGCTCCTAGATGATAGGAGGCTTCACGCAGGATATGCATGGTGGTGTCGGAGATTTCACCACTTGCAATCACGCGACGAGATTGTTGAAAAGCCTTTAGGGCGTTTTCCAAGTGAGCGTCGAAAAATTCTGCAGTGTCGTCGGCTTGCGGATCGAAAGAATACTTGTGTTCTAGTTCTGGTAAAAAGCCAAGGCGTGCGAGTGTTTCACGCACTGTAGCAACTCGTGGGTGGTGATCCCCGACTCGGAGTATGTCTGACACGCCTTAACCTTTCCTTTGCTCCAAGAAAGAATGCTGAATGTTTGTCGATAAAACAAAGATTGGCCTAAGTTTTGACGATGGTCATTTCAGCATTCGTTCAGAATCTAGGATACCAGTTACAGATGTTTTTTGAGCATTGCCACGATGTCAGATTTCGAACGACCGCCAACAAACTCGTCAACTTTCTTACCATTTTTGTAGAGTAAGACAGTTGGGATCGACATAATCTGGAACATTGCGCCAAGTTCACGCTCTTTATCAACGTCCACCTTGGCAATTTGAACCTTATCGCCCATTTCCTTGGCAATTTCGTCAAGCACTGGGCCTAATTTCTTACACGGACCACACCATGCAGCCCAAAAATCCACCAATACTAATTTGTCGGATTCGAGCACAACTGGTCGAAAAGATTTTTTGGTAACAGCAATTGGATTATTCATAGCAGCGTATGTCACTTTCAAGAATGCGTGGGAAACAATGGATGCAAATTATGACTGCAAAGAGTTGAGATAATGCTCGGCATCGATTGCACCACGGGCACCAGAACCAGCCGCAGTAATCGCCTGCTGATAGTGGCTATCAACCAAGTCCCCAATTGCGAATACGCCTGGAATGTTGGTCTTGGTGGAAGGATGCTCAACCAACACGTAGCCTGCTTCATCTACCTTGACACTATCGCGGAACATTTCAGAACGTGGATCATGGCCAATTGCCACGAACACAGCGGTGACATCCAAGTTGGATGCTTCACCGGTTACAGTGTCTTCCAGATCTACACCAGTAATGGAGGTTTCACCATTGATCTTGGTGACCTTCTTATTGGTCAAGAACGTGATCTTTTCGTTGTTACGCGCACGTTCAAGCATAATGTTGGAGGCGCGGAACTCATCGCGACGGTGCACAATGGTCACAGATTTAGCAAACTTGGTGAGGAAGATTGCTTCTTCCATCGCGGAATCGCCGCCGCCAACGACTGCAATATTATGGTCGCGGAAGAAGAAACCATCGCAAGTCGCACATGCTGAAACACCACGACCAAGCAGCTCTTGCTCGCCTTCGACACCGATATAGCGAGGTGCAGAACCGGTTGCCAGAATGACTGCCTTGGCTTCGTAGAGCTCGTCGTCTACCCAAACTTTTTTGGTTTCGCCAGTCAGATCAACCTTCGTGACAAGTTCCATTCGCAAATCGGCGCCGAAACGTTGTGCCTGCTCACGCATTTGCTCCATGAGGTCTGGACCCATAATGCCATCTTTGAATCCTGGGAAGTTTTCTACTTCGGTGGTTGTCATCAAAGAACCGCCATAGTTGAAGCCTTCAAAGACAAGTGGTTGGAGATCGGCGCGTGCTGCATATAACGCAGCGGTGTAGCCAGCTGGGCCAGAACCAATAATGATGATGTTATGAATCTCAGACATAGTTTTCCTTAGTGTGGTGATCAGAATTGCTATTCTACAGAGCAATTCATTCTCTGGGGTGTCGGTTACTAGGATAACCAGAATTTGTTGGCCATGAACTAGCGTTATATTTACTATAACGGCAATTAGCGTTACTTTATTCCATCGCGGATGCAGGCTTCATATGATGGCAACACTTCTTTTAATAAGGCGCGCGCTCGTGCTCGCCTGGATTTAATCGTGCCAGGTTGAACTCCTTGAATACGTGCGGCTTGTGGAATACTCACCCCATAAAAATCCACTAGCAACACTGCTTCGCGATAATCGTCTGGCAGAGTCTGCAATGCTTTGTGAAGTTGTTTCTTTAATGTGAAATGTTCGGCATGTCCGTGAAAAGGGTTATAACTTAAATCTAAGCGACGATCGACAGGCGTGGTGGAATCATCCAAATCAGCAGTTTCATGGCGAATCCGACGACATTGGTAGTCATAGCCTGTGTTATTGACTAATCGATAAAGCCACGTTCGAAATGATGAATCACCACGATATTTATGGAGATTTCTCATGACCTTCAACATGGAATCTTGCAAAATATCGTCAATATCGAAATGGTTTTGTGCATATTTTCGTGCAGTCCACAGCAGTACAGTGTTGTGCGGATGAATCAAACTATAAAATGCAGATGTTTGCCCTGCTAAATAGCGTGAAATCAGATCCCATTCGCGCCGTGAAACTTTCGTGCGCGTCGGAAGTGCAAGCGTCATGTTTCCCCCAAAACAAACCTGAGCCTGCACCAACGCCATGCTGCAGACTCACACCTGTCATACCGTGAAGACTATCTGTGACAGTGCCTGAAAATTTCTGGCTCCTAGTATTGATAAACTGCAGCGCCTACGAGGCAAACAATCAAGGAAACATACAAGTACCAGTTTGTCTTGCGTCCAAAATATCTGGGATCCAGCAAAATTATGGGGAAAGTGGCTGTTCATTCTCATTGTTCTTGTAATTACACTGCAGCAATATTGCACCTATTCTCGGGCAGGTCAGCACAACGGCCTTGCAGTTCTTGGCTTGACGACGCACAAGCGGTATCGCATCAGGAGGTTCGCACGTATCGTGGCAGCTTCTATGCGTTCTGAAGCTTATATCTCGGCTTGGGAACGCATTGGCGATATTTACGATACGTAGGCTAAGGACGTGCTGAGTATTGATGGAGTTGCACAAACTGTTATTCCATCGCGCTTATGATCCGTGAGACGGCGTCGTCAAGCGCAGTCATGCGGAAACAAAAACTTCCACACCAGCATGGTGAGCTGATGTGGAAGTCTGTTCGTTGCTCCTATCGTCCAGAGCGCCTATTAGAGTCGGCCGATGAGTTTAATTTCCTTAATATGGGTGTAGAGTGCCTCGCCTTCCAGCGACTCAATCACCACCAGCACCTGCCGCACTTGCGTTGGTGCTTCCAGTTCGATGATATTGCGCGAGTGCTCAAGATTTGCTTCGACCAAGATATTCTTCGCCAAAAGGTCGTTGAGGAGACTTTCGCTGGTAATACCATCTTCTTTGACAGTACCGAAAATGTGGACCTTAAACCCTGGAGTGTCAGTAATGATTTCGAGTGCATCAAGTTGATGTTCGTTGGCCAAATTGAGCAGCAGGCCTTGACCAGCTAGGGCCACCCATTCGGTTTCCAGATTATTATCGGTACCCGATTGCGCGCTGGCATTGGATTCCTTCCAACCTTGAGTTTCAACTGGTTGCAAGATCACCGGTGGGGTTGATGGCTCGGTGCTAATTGTCGCAATCGTGTCAGGCTTTAATGGGGCTTGTTCACTCTTGCTGAACAAGGAAGTCAGGTAGGCGGTGATGAGCGCGGCGATGATCACCAAAGAGGTGGCACCAACCAAGACCACGCTGGTTGCAACGCGGCTGTACCCCTTGCGGCCGAATCCTGTGCCTTGTGGACGAATTTTTACTGGAACTGTTTGGTCCTTCACCGTCCATGCTGATGCTTCTTCGAGCAATTCGGTATCGCTCTTTGGATGCAAATACGCGCGGAGGTTATCAAGCAAATTCAGTGGCTCATCCGTGAGTAGCGGCAGTAATTCTTTCGGCGCAGTTTCCTTGGAAATCACGCAGTTTAAGGCACTGCGCAACGACTTGAGATCACGTTCGTGGGAATCTTCTTCCAACACTGCCGGGAAGGCCAACACCGCAACACCATCAGTACTGATGCGAATACGTGCTCGGTTATCAATACCTAAGGTGGTGGTTTCGGTGGCTTCAATCAGTGGGGTAAATGCCAAGGTTGCGGCGGTGGCATCAACGTCGTCGCTAATAATGCGCGACAATGGTGAACCATGCACCCAGTCGGTCACAACCAGGCAGCCGTTGCGATACGCGCGAACTTCCATGCCAGATGGAATTGCAGCACTGCCGAGGTTTTGTAGCGCTAGAGTGCGCTGGGCAATTGTATCGGCAATTTCTTGGGCTTCGGCCGGAGTGCGCGGCGCTAGCGGTGGCAAACCTGAAGTATCGACGAACGTCAGGGCGACATCTTTACCAGTTTCCTTATTGCGGGCACGCCAGAAATGAGCGCCTGGAACAGAACCATGATCGACCAAGAGGCGGAAATTACCATCGGAAACTTCTGCACCTGGGACCAGTCGTGGGCCACGAACCACACCAGCTGACATTGGTGGTGGTACCGGGGTGGCATTGAAGGTGTCGTCAATATAGGTAGATTCCAACACCATGTCTTTATTGCTCAAGCCCTGTGGCTGATCTTGTTCAAGTGGTGGGATCAAGCGGCTAAATCCTGGCAAACGACGCAGCGTTTGGCCAACGAGTAATACTTCTTCCAAGCCCGAACGGGACAACACAAGGCCGGTGACAAGTAAGAAAATTACACCAGCAATGCTGGTTTGCACCAAGTAGCCCACTGAGCCGAGCGTGTCGAAGTATTCGCCTGCGAAGAAATCGGCAAGCGCGCTGATAACCCAAGCTGCCAAGCCGCCAATGGCAGAGGCCGCTAAGGCCCACATGCTGGTGTAGGCAACTTCTTTGGTTTGGAGATCACCAAGTTTGCGACGCAGCAGTTGTGAGCCAATCACAGCACCTGCCACAAAGCCGAAACCATTGGCTGCACCGAGCAGAATCACCACACGCGATGGTGAGGTTGCTGCCAGTGGTGCCAGCATTGACAAACAAATCTTGGTAGCCGTGATGCCAGCAATGATGTAGGTCGGGGTCCACGCTTGTTCACGCGCATAAAAAATTCGCAGATGTAATAACACCATGGCGTATGGCAATAAGGTGAAAGCTTCGAAGCTTAACGTCCAACCCAAAATGGTGGCTTCTGGACCATTAAATTGTCCGTACGCAAAGAGGCCACGGGCAATCCATGTGCCGAAAACAGTAAAGAATACCGCGATCGGCACCAGCGCAATATAGGTCAGTTTGGAGCCTTGTACGAGATCCCGAATAACAGCTTTGTCATCGCCTTCTGCGGCATGCCGTGAAAGACGAGGCATGATTGCGGTTAAAACAGTCACACCAATAATGCCGTATGGTACCTGCAGTAACAGCCAGGCTTGGCTATAAATAATTGGTGCGGCTTCATCGGCTTGAGATGCAATGCGGGTGGTAACAATAAGCCCTAATTGGCTAATAGCCACATAGATAATAATGGCTGCGGCCATGCCGCCAAATTGTTTCAGACGCTGGTCGATCCCCCACAGTGGGCGAAGTGAGATATTGGCGCGCTTGATATATGGCACCAAAATGAGTGCTTGTACAACGACGCCTGCGGTGGTGCCAATGCCCAGCAGCATCATATGTGGATTCCAGAGTGATCCAGCGGAATCCGGATCAAGATTCCCTGGCAGCAGCCAATATGAGCCCATAACCAGCAGCACAATAATGTTATTGACCACCGGCGCCCAGGCCCCTGGTTTGAACACATCCTTGGTGTTCAAAATCGCCATAAACAGCGCGAAAATGCCGTAGAAGAAAATCTGCGGCAGCAGCCAGTAGGCAAATCCAACCGCTTGTGGAATATTCACCTGGCCCTCGGAGTCCAGCGTGATGCGAATCAGCCACGGTGCTGCAACCACAGATACCACGGTGACCGTACCAAGAATGGTCACAGCTAAGGTAAATAATCGCCGGATAAAGGCTTCTCCCCTATCGGGGTCCTCTTTTTCAGCTCGTATGAGCACTGGAATCACCAATGAGGACAACACCGCGCCGAGCACAATTTCAGTGATCAGATTCGGCAGTGTATTGGCGGTGTTAAACGCCGATGCAATGGCACCACCTAAGGTGGCGGTAATAAACACATTGCGCAAAAAGCCAGTGATGCGACTAATGAGAGTGGCAACCGCCATCGATCCAGAGGCTTGGACCACATCTTCGTTCGACGTAGTGGCCGTTTGCGTTGCCGCTGGTTGTGTCTCAGAGGCTAAATGCGCCGGTTCCCGTTTTGTCTCAACGCTGGAGTGTGGCTGAATCGCTGGTTGAATCACGGCGGCACCAGAGGGTGCGTTGGTGGTTTTTAACGTGGAACGGTCAATATGAGATGCAGCTGCCGCGGTGTCGTGCTTGCGTACCTTCGGGACCGGCGCTGGTGGTGCCGGTGTGATGATACGTCCGCGAAGCCCTGCGGGGGTATTGGGCTGGTCGTGACCACTCACGCCATACTCTCCTTCACACTGTGACAATAAAAATGCTCAAGCAGCACAAAATTCGTACTGACAGGCATATACATAAACTTCTATTGTCCCTTGTGAAGTCTTAAATATGGAATTCGACAGGCTTTTGGGGGAAATTTCCCTTTGCCGATATGCACGCCTATGCGCGTCGATAGGCTCCTGCCTTTGCTTGACGACGCTTTTTGCGCAGGATCACTCGCCCAATCAAGGCACTCACCAATACGCCTAACACCATAGCGGCACTGCCCGATGGTCCCATTAAGCCCGATCGAGTTTGCACACCAATGGTCACCGGATCAGAAATAGCAGCCTGGTTGCGTGTGGCAAGCCAGAGGTGCAGGTCGGTACGATGCGAAGTATTGGCCAACCGGGCGGTCATTTGGATGGTGATAGAGCCCTTTGCTGGGATAAAGAGTGGATCAGGTGCGGTGATGTCACTTCCAGCAGGCCCGGTGTGCATGAGGCGGGCGTCGACAGGCAGCGGCAGGCCGTTTTGCGCCACAATCAGCAGTGGCGAGGAATCTGAAATGCGAGTGTACACATTGCCAGGTGGAACCAAGCTCACAGAATTGCGCAGCTGCTGGAGCACCGCCTCTTGTTCTTGAAGGCGGCGATGTGCTGTTGCATTGGTGTCGGCGGCGGTGAGCATGGATTGCCGGCCACTTGTGCTTAAGATGTGCAAGAGGGCATGCCGCAGTGGCGCTGTGTAGGCATACGGGCTTAGATTGATGGCCGGATCATGGATCATCAGGTGCGTGAGATTATCAATTTGGGTCGCTTGATGCTGCACGGCCAGAATATCTGCACTTGGAATTTCGGCGGGATCATCAAAAGGTGCCCCAAAACGATGCGCATCCTGGATGGTCGTCGTATCTGTAGCAAGGCGTACGGCTTCTTGTTGTTCTGGGGTGGGCTGTAAATATTCCGGCAAGCTAATCGGCAGTGCCGTTTGAGATTCCAAAATTTGGCTAATGGTATCCAGCAGTGCCGAACGATGCTGCAAGGTTACCGGTAAATTCAATAAAACAGGTTGTTGCGGATCTACGGCTTGCTGCTCACGCAATGCGAGATGAATGCTGGCTGCAGCAGTCGTCATACGCGCGTGTGGAGCGTCTTTACGCAGGTCATAACGGTGAGCGTAGTTGCTATAGCCAGGGGTAATGGGTGCTTCAGCAGCCTCTGCCAGGGTAGCATTGACCGAGCCTTGATAGGTAACCCCACGAATGCCAGTGCCAAGGGTGGTAAACCGGCCAGCTTGTGGTGCCCCCCAACTGGAATTATCAGTAATCAACGTGATGATTTCACCAGGCGATGTCAAAGATTCAGCTGTATCCCATAATTGCTCAGTTGGTGTTGGTGAAAACACGTCAGCTAGTAGCGGTGCTGTGGCCTCGGTGATATATCCTGTGGCCGGAACCACTAAATTAGGAATTGGTGGCACATGCAAAATATCGCCAACCACTCTGGCTGATTCCGATACCGCCTCACGCAACAACCAGGTATTTCCGGTTGCGGCTACTGCATTAATATCAGCATTTGCCCACGGCAAAGCCACCACACACCCATTTTGTTGGGCTAATTCTTCAGTGGTGCGCAACCATTGTGCCGCGGCTTGCGATGGCGGGAACACCTCTCCAACTGGTTCGCGGCGCGTGAACGACCACGAATCACGCAGGCGCTGTTTCTTCGACACCGAGCTTGGGCGATGCTGTGTGACGGTATATCCATGTTGTGCCATGCGCTGAACCGCGCTGAGCAAGGCTGGATCGAATGCCAAACAGGTTGCATGTTGCAGCTTTGGCGACGCTAACGTGGCTGTGCGGTAGTCGTCGAGAAGCGAGTGCAGGCGTCCACCATTGCGCAATGATTGTTCAAGGTCGGTCGAGGTTAATAACAACGCATCGGTTTCCCCAGTTTCGCCAGCAACCAGATCGACAGGTGCGGAAATTGGGTAGAGCAGGCTTAATGCAGGAAGTGGGGCGGGCGCAGGAGCGTCGTCAAGCAGTGGCTCGGGGTTGGTGACGGTGGCGTCATCAAGCGCTGCTTGCGGGTCGTGAACGGTGATTAAAAAGCGCTGGCTGGCGTAGTGTTCCCCGGTGGTGGCATTTTGCACACCAATTAAGATGGGATAGGTGCCTGGTTGATGGAAGGAAAAACTGCCTGGTAGCTGCGGGTTCGTTTGAATTGAGAGGCGATGCGTGGAAGATTGATGCGCTTGTAATGGCTGATCTATAAGCTCGGTTTCGGCATAGTAAGTAAAGGCAGATTCTGGCGCTGCCAGTAGGAAACGCCCTTGGGAAACAGTGCTCACTGGATCGGCATGCTGCGCGACAATGAGCAGATCACTGATCTCAGCATCAGCAGTATTGTCCAAGGTTAAGGTCAACGGCAAGGGTTGGTTCAACTCAAGCGTGCTTGGAATACCCGACAGGGTCAGGGATACCGCTGGCGAGGTTGCTTCGGTACGCACAGCAGGATTCGTCCATGATAAAACCGTGGTGACATCGGTCACTGCATCTTGAGCCTGTGCAATCGGGGTGGTTGTGGCCAGCGCAATGCAGCCAATCACGCCTATGGTGCGAGAAATGGCAGGTTTCATCGTGGTGTAATCCTCCCTTCGGCCAACTCCTTTTTTGCATAGATCGGTAAAAGATCGTGCGCAATACGTGCCAGTTTGCGCTCATCGGCATAAGCAAAATGTTCCATTAAAGCATTTGCTGGGATCCACGCAACTTCAGTGACTTCTGGATCTTCATCATTTAAGGTGCCATCGACATAGCGTAATAAATGATGATGCACTGTTTTATGAATCCTGGTGCCTTCAGACACAAACCAATAATCAATCACACCAAGTTTGGCAAAGACTTCCCCGCGAATACCAGTTTCTTCCCACACTTCGCGCTCGGCGGTGGCGGCAATATCTTCATGAGGTTCCACGTGACCTTTTGGCATCGACCACAACAGCCGCTGACGCCGATCAGTGCGACCAATTAAGGCTACATAAATACGCGATAAATCCACTGATCCATCAGGCTGGACTGCTTCTGCCAAACCAGAGACGACGAGTCCACCAGCTGATAGTTCGCTGGTGACCGGCATGCGTGATTCAGGGACGAACTTTGGTCGTGGTCCACGCCGTGCAGTGGTTCGTGGAGTCACCCGGGGGCGTTGTTTGGTACCGCGCGTTTCCGTGAAGCGCTCGCGACGTGAGGAGGTGTGCGCAGCAGGCTTGGGCGTAGGAACTGGACGAGGTTGGCTGCCGGTTGTGTCTTTCCCATGTGCAGGTCCTGGCTTGGCGCGGTGTTGGCTGCCCTTTTGGCTTACCGACGCAGGCGTGGCGCGGTGTTGATTTGCAGGGCCAGGTGTTGCGTGGTGTTGGCTGCCAGGCGTGGCGTTTCCAGGGATTGGGCGGCGTCCAGACGTTGCGGCAGTGCCGGTGGGCGTCGGGCGCTCGAGAGTGGCAGGTGTTGGGCGGTGGGTGCTCGCGTGAGTTGAATGACCTGTGTTGGTAGACCCTGAACGGCCAGCACTCTCCGTACTCGAGGTACTCGCGCTACCTGGGCGGGCTACATTACCCGCACTCCTCGCATTCGCAGGCGCCGGGCCCTGGCTGTCGTTGTGCGGACGTTTCGCTGCTGGTCGCTTATTCGCCAACATGCTTGGGTTTGGGGCATGACTGTTCCGCTCACGTGGCGATGCAGCCGGTGAGCTTGCAGCGGAACTGGAAGTCGTCGCTGGCGGCGGAGTGTGTGTTTCTCGCCGGTTTCGATTCCGACGACGGCGTTGTCCAGTCTCGCGCGGAGGTTGCTCATCTTGTGAGCGAGCCGGTGTGCGAGAATTTTCAGTCATCCTTGTGATGATACCTAGTTGCTGGCTTATGCGTGTGATTCAACACCATCTTGAGGGCTGAAGCGGGTGTTTGGCACGCTTTCACGGTAGACTTTGCCTCTGTGACTACCCCTGAGATTGAAACCCCAATTTTCAACATCGACACTGCCTCGACGACTGTGCAGGCAGCACTTACGCCACTCATGCAGCATTTGCTGCCGTTAGCGCAAGCATTCAACGCCCGTGGACACCATCTGTATTTAGTTGGTGGCTCGGTTCGTGATGCCCTCTTGGGGGTATTGGGCAATGATCTTGATTTCACCACTGACGCCCGTCCGAACGTGGTGATGGAGATCTTGGAAGCAACCGCCGATGTAGTCTGGGATACCGGCATTGAATTCGGTACCGTTTCGGCCGAAAAAAATGGCCAGCAGATCGAAATCACAACGTTCCGCGCTGATAGTTATGACGGTCAATCGCGCAACCCAGAGGTGCAGTTTGGCGACACTTTAGAGGGCGATCTCATCCGCCGCGATTTCCGCTGTAATGCGATGGCAGTTGAAATCACTGCGACTGGCGACATGATATTCCATGATCCAGTTGGCGGTTTGGAAGATATGGCTTTACGACGCCTTGACACGCCAGCCACACCAGAGCAAAGTTTCCACGATGATCCTTTGCGTATGCTGCGTGCCGCCAGGTTTAGTTCTCAGTTAGGATTCTCCGTTGCTCCAAGAGTGTGGACCGCGCTCGAGGAAATGGCTGGTCAGTTAAGCCGCATCACGGTTGAACGCGTGCGCGCTGAATTGGATAAGTTGATGTTGGGTCAGCAGCCTTGGGTTGGTATTGATGTACTGGTTGATTCCGGTATGGCCGCTCTTGTGTATCCAGAATTGGTGGCCTTGCGCATGACGCAGGATGAACATCAGCAGCATAAGGATGTCTATGCACATTCACTCACTGTGCTCAAGCAGGCAATGGATCAAGAAGAAGATGGTCCGGATTTGGTTTTGCGATGGGCTGCCTTGCTGCATGATATTGGCAAGCCTGAGACTCGAGCCTTTGATGAGCGCGGCAAAGTAAGTTTCCATCATCATGAGGTTGTTGGAGCAAGGATTGTTCGTCGTCGCATGCGTCATCTGCGCTATTCCAAAGCGATGGTCAATGACGTTGGACAGCTGGTGTTTTTACATATGCGTTTCCACGGTTTTGGCGAGGGCAAATGGACAGATTCAGCGGTGCGTCGATATGTGGCAGATGCCGGTAAGCTGCTCCCCCGCTTGCACAAGTTAGTGCGCGCCGATTGCACGACTCGGAATAAGCGAAAAGCAGCGCGATTACAACGTACCTATGACTATCTGCTCGAGCGCATCGACATTATTGCGGCGCAAGAAGATTTGGCAAAGGTTCGTCCTGAACTCGATGGTCATGAGATTATGCAGTTGTTGAATCTTCCGGCAGGTCCGGAAGTGGGTCAAGCGTGGTCATATTTGAAAGAGTTGCGCCTCGAACTTGGCCCGATGGATAAAGAGCTTGCCACCAAGTATTTGTTGCAGTGGTGGGACGAACGTTCAGCTGATTCCTAAAGGTGTTGTGGTGGAAGAAATAGAAGTTCTGAGCTGCGATCCACGGCAGGTAGCACCTGGTATGTTGTTGCTATCGTTTCCCTGTGATCAAGAGCAGACCTATCGACGCGCAGCATTGTTGGTGGTTGAGCATTCTGATCAAGGCTCAGTTGCTTTGCAGATTCATGCGCCAACCACAACTGCGGTTGCGCAAGAATTTCCGCAATGGTCGGAATGGGTTGCGAGTCCGTCGGTGATTTTTACAGGTGGGAAGGAGGCACGCAGCACTGCGCATATGCTGGTGTTTACCAAAATCGGCGTAGACCTCGAGAATCATCAGTATCTGCATCGCATAGCCAATCGGATTGGTTATGTGCGTTTGCCGGTGCAGCCAACTGATGTGCAAGATGCGATGCGTGTGGGTCGTATTTATACCGGCTGCACCATGTGGGAACCAGGCGCGTTGGAAGCAGAAATTGCTGCTGATCGTTGGCTGTTGGCTCCATGTTTGCCACAAGATATTTTCAACAGCACTGATGTGTGGGGCGATGCTTTACGACGACAACAAGGACTGCTAGCCTTGTTCAGCACACATCCTGGTTGCTTGGTGGACTGGAACTAACACACATGGGTAAGGGTCAATGTTTCACGTGAAACATTGACCCTTACTTTGTCAGCTCTCGTACGCCCTAGAAATTCGGGAACTGCGTAAGCGCTTGTTCCCAGAGTTCTTCGAATTCTGTTTCAGTCACAGCTTGAGTTTTAATGTCAGGAAAATTGCCATATTGATTTGGATGCGGCACTACTGGTTGTGGTGGTGTTGTAATGCCAAGAGTTTTTTCTGGGGTGGCCATGCCTTGTACAGTGCCTGCTGGATCAAGTTCGACGATGCGCAAGAGGTTACAAGCTTCGCTACTAATTGGATCTAATTCTGCAATATGAGTAGTAGATCCAGCACCTGGAACTTCGAGATCGAGGCGGATATACAGACGGTCCATTATATCTTCCTTGTACATGCTTTGAATGAATAAGACTCTAGTGTACTCCCTTTTGTGCTTCATGAGCATAACGGGCAGCCAACCAAGAACAGATCAGTAACTGTACTTGATGAAAGATCATCAGTGGTAATATCAAGATGCTTTGATCTCCTCCACCAAAAATAATCGCTGCCATCGGCAGGCCCGTGGCTAATGACTTCTTCGACCCACAGAACTGAATTGCTTTGGTATCTGCTTCTGAAAACCTCAAGACTTTCGCGACAGTGCGCGAAAGCATCAGCATCGCAACCACGATGATTACTGATAACGCGGTAAGTATCCCTAAATGCCACGTGGTAATCTGCGACCACAAATTGGCCACAAATCCTGCACTCATTGCGCTATAGACCACGAGGGTAATGGAACCGCGATCAACTATCTTGGTCAGTTTATGCCCGGCCCACTCACCTATCCAGGGTCGTGCGAGTTGGCCAAGCACAAAAGGCAATAGCAGTTGGAAGGCGATATTGGCGAAGATGTGTGCGTCGATACGCACGCCGGTGTTGGTCTGTAGCAGTGTCATGACCAGTACCGGTGTCAGGACCACGCCAAGGAGATTGCTCAAGGATGCCGAAATAATTGCGCCACCGACATTGCCGCCTGCGATGGAGGTGAATGCAATCGACGATTGTACCGTCGAGGGCACTAGTGTGAGGTATAACATGCCTGCGTAGAGGGCAGGTCCGAGAATGTGGCTGAGTGGTTGAAGGGCAAGGCCAATCAGCGGAAAGACGAGATAGGTGAAACTGGCGATGGTGAGATGCAAGCGCCAGTGTGCGAGAGCTTTGAGAGCGTCGTGAGTGGAGAGTCTGGCGCCGTAGAGGAAGAAGAGTATCGCGATGGCTATTGAGGTGATGAGACTGACGAGTACAGCGGCGTGGCCTGCAGCAGGAAAGAAGAATGCGAGCAGGCACGCGCCAAGTATTAAGAAAATGAGGGGATCAACACGAGTTACCAGTGACGTCATGGTCCCATTGTAATAGTTGGTTAGAAGCTGATGTGGGCGGTATTGCCGTCTAATTCCATGGTGAGCTCGGTCATTGGTGCTCGTGCGAGGCCTTCGATCACGGATCCATCGATGATTGAGAACCTGGAATCGTGCGTAGGACAGCGCACAACATCACCTTCGACGATCGAAATGCGGGAGTGTTGGTGTGGGCAGTCAGTCGAATAAGCCTTATATTCCCCTGCTGTTGGTTGGGCGAGGATGACATCGTCGATAATAATGGCACTGCCAACGGGAACGTCACTAATTCCGAGGGTGACTGGATCTTTGCCACAGGCAGCAAGTGCGAGACCTGCAAATGTGGTGGCTGTACCCAGAAGGAACATACGACGGCTGCAGGTGCGTGGCTGTTGTTGATTGCTTGACATGACAGCCAGTCTAGAACGATTTATCTGTATTGTCATATTGCATTGTTTGCAATGTAAATAAAAATGGCAATACTTGGGTTGATTTGAGAGCGTAGATTGTTCGGCGCGGACCACCTGAACACGAATGCATTATTTAGATTGTGGTAAATGTAAATAAAATGTAGTGATTGGATTGAGTGACAGTCTGGCGGTGTACTTCCCTGCTGGCGTCAAGTGTTGAGTGAGCAACAAGTCGCTCGTGCGGTATGGTTCACGTTTGAGTTGCGGCAGTGACATCTCATTCGCGACAGAACTTTCGCCGCCCACCATGCGTGACCAATCAGCGCGCACTACTTCTCTCACGCACCTATCGCTTAGAGCCATCGCACGCACACCCCAGTTTTACCAATATTTGCCGCCAATGTTTGGTATTTTCGCTTGTTTTCTACAAGACTGTTCCCCTCGCCCTAATTCGTCACAGTGACGTTTTAGAGCAAGGGTCTAGCGCGGGTCTATCGCTACTAAAAATGGGCAAATAATACTCCCCCAATGGCTCGAGCGAGCCCAAAAGCATTATGCTTCGCCAAGAAGAGTGCCCTGTTTCATGGCAGTTACAAAGCTTGCCACATCTGTCAGGAGTGCTGAGCGTGCCTCCTCGGTATCGGCCAATGGCAGATGTCGTTCCACAATGGCAGTTAATGCGGAACCACTAATCGCGCCAGTCGCACCCGCGGCAATGGCGTCATGCACATGCGCAGGAGTCGAAATGCCGAATCCGAGGAATACCGGTGCGCCGCCGTATGCGCGCAGTTGCGCTACGGTTGTGTCGAGACCTTTGGTTTGCGCGCGTAATTGGGTACCGGTGACACCGTCGCGCGAAATGGCATAAATATACCCTTGTGAATACTTCGCTACTTCAGCAAGTGTGGTGGCAGTTGCACCAGCGGGCGCGATAAAAATCTGCGCAATAGCATGGGCTTCTGCTGCCAGACGTAGTGGTGCGCTTTCACGCAGTGGCACATCTGGAACGAGCACACTATCAACACCAGCTGCCGCACAGTCAGCATAAAATTGCATGGTTTCACGTGAAACCACCATATTGCTATATACCAATAATCCAATTGGTAGCTGTGGGTACTTTGTGCGAATACGTGCGACAAGCTCGAAAGAACGCGAAACGGTCATGCCTTGCGCGAGTGTACGTACGTGGGCGCTGGCAATTGTTGGGCCATCGGCAACTGGATCGGAAAATGGAATACCGAGTTCGAGAGCATCGGCACCTGCAGCGACAACCGTGTCGATGATTGCTTCTGAGATTTCAAACGTGGGATCACCCAACATGACAAACGGTACAAACGCGCCGGTGTCGGGGCCAAGACGATCAAATAACTGTTGGTAACGACTCATGATTCATCCTTTGAAACGTGCGTTGCGTCCGTATGAAGCAGGCGGCGCACATGATCAATATCCTTATCTCCTCTGCCTGAAAGGCACACCACAATATCCAACTGTTCACCAGTGGCCGCAGCTTGCCGTGCACGCTCTAAGGCATATGCAAGTGCATGGCTCGATTCAAGAGCTGGAATAATGCCCTCATGGCGGCTCAGCAACTGGAATGCTTCGAGTGCTGCAGCATCCGTTACTGGCACGTACGTTGCACGCCCAGTGTGTGCTAAATAGGCATGTTCAGGGCCAACGCCTGGATAATCCAAACCCGCAGAAATCGAATGCGATTCCAGTACTTGCCCTTCAGGGCTGCTCATTAAATAGCTGTGCGTTCCGTGCAGTACACCGGTGGTGCCGTTGCTAATTGTGGCGCCATGCTTCCCAGATGCAATGCCCTTACCGCCAGGTTCGGCACCAACGAGTTCAACTGTTGGCTCTCCAATAAACTCCGCAAACATACCAATGGCGTTCGAGCCGCCACCCACGCATGCCACAACTAAATCAGGTAACTTCCCAAGCTGTGTGGCGCATTGTTGCTTGGTTTCACGTGAAATAACCCGGTGAAATTCCTTCACAATCGTTGGAAACGGGTGCGGACCTGCCGCAGTCCCCAGCAAATAATGGGAAGTATGAAAACTCGCAGTCCAATCGCGCAGCGCTTCATTCACGGCATCCTTTAATGTGCCTGCACCTGCATGCACAGGTATCACCGTCGCGCCCATGAGCTCCATGCGGTACACGTTGGGTTGCTGGCGTGCCACATCTTGCGCACCCATATAAATCACACACTCTAAGCCCAACAAGGCGCATGCCAGTGCTGTCGCCGTACCGTGCTGCCCAGCGCCAGTTTCGGCAATAATACGTGTCTTCCCCATCCGTTTTGCAAGCAGTGCTTGGCCAATCACCTGGTTCGTCTTATGTGCGCCACCGTGCACTAAATCTTCGCGCTTCAAAAAGATACGCACCTGATCTTTGCCTTCACCAGCCAGCGGCAAGTTCTGACACAAGGTTAAAGGTGTTGGCCTACCCAAATATTGCTCTAAATAGCGATGAAACTCCTGTAAAAAGACCTCATCAGCCATCGCGTCGACAAACGCTGCTTCTAACTGATCAAGCGCCGGCAGCAATGACTCCGGCACAAACTGCCCGCCAAATGGTCCAAAATAGGCCGGTAATCTCGTGTGTTGAGTGGTATCTGGTTGAAACATTTATACTCCCTGATAGTAACGACGAATAGTGTGTAGTACCGCCTGCACGGCATGCGCATCCTTGGCACCTGCAAACTTCGACTCACGCGGATACTCCACGCCAGAGTTCAAATCCAACCCTGCCGCACCCACCTGCAGTGCCGCAGTCACATTGCCCGCATGAATGCCACCTGCCAACAAACTCTTATCTAACACGGCCGCAGGAATCCGCTCCCACGCAAAACTTTTACCCGTACCACCTGCCCCACTATCAAGCACGAGCGTATCGACGCTCTCTGCTAGCTCACAAGCCAACGTGGGACCATGCTCCTGATCCATTGCAATGGCTCGCCAGAGTTCAATTTCTGGTCCAACCTCACGGCGAACCTGTGCGATAAGGGCCGCTTCTTTTGAAACAGAACCTTGATACGGGCTATGAATCTGCACGGCAACAATGCCAGGCTGCATGAGACGATCCCAGCCACTGGTACGCCGTGAAACAGCAACATAGTTTAAGCCCGGTTCAGCAGCAATGATGGTTTGCGATGTTTCACGTGAAACATTGCGAATACTTGAATCCTCAAAAATAAGACCGCCATACACAGCACCAGCACTTTTGGCGAGCTGTGCGCTTGCTGGTGTTGTGAGTCCACAGACCTTATGTGTGCCATAGATCAGCGTGCGCGCTGCGCGGTCAATATCAGGCTGCGAAGTTAATTGGGAACCCACCAGAAAACCATTGCACTTTCCTTGTAGCCGTGTCACGGTTGCGTGATCTCGAATACCAGACTCAGCAACAATGATTGTCTCATCATCCAGCAGTGTTGCCAACGCATCAAGACGAGACAAGTCAATGCTGAGATCATGTAAATTGCGATGGTTAATACCCACAATCCGAGCACCTAATCCACGCGCGCGTACCGCTTCATCAGCAGTGCTCACCTCTGTTAAGACATCAAGCCCAAGGCTTGCTGCCAATGTGGCAAGGGTGGTGTAGGTGGCGTCGTCAAGCACGCTGAGCATCAACAAGATAGCATCGGCGCCAAAATAGCGTGCGGCGATAATTTGGCAAGGATCAATGATGAAGTCTTTGCACAAGACCGGAAGATGCGTATTGGCTGCCACGGTTGCGAGATGATCATAATCGCCGCCGAAATAGGCTGGCTCGCACAACACGGAGATCGCGCTGGCATAGCGAGAATAGACCCGCGCAATTTCCCCTGGGTGATACTCCGGGCGAATCAGGCCAAGCGACGGCGACGCCGACTTGCATTCCAAAATGAAATGTCCTGCTCCCCTGCCTTGCAAGTGCGCGGCCAAGCTGCGCGTTGAGACTGCGAGCGTTGTGGGATCCACGTGAGCGATGCGGCTTTGGATGTCAGGCAGATGCGTGCGCCGAGTGGCGACGATTGTTTCGAGAATGGTTGGTAGCTTAGTCGCCATAATTCGCCTCCTCATGGCGTTGTAACCAGGTGTGTACGACACCGGTTTCAAGCAGCTCGAGAGCATGCTCAACGCCGGCGCGAAGAGTTGGCACAACCTGGTGCAAATAGAACATGGCACCGGCAGATGCAGCAAGAGCGTCGCGATGAGCGGCAGGTCCGCGGCCGGCAAAAGTTTCGCGCAAGAAAGTGGCATTGGTGTGGCTATCGCCACCAGCAAGCTGGTCGAGTGAGTATTCTGGCAAGCCAAGATCAGATGGGGTGATCGTATACTGCTCGATTGTGCCGGTTGGATCAAGTTCCCAAATGGTGGTTGGACCGTGCAAGGCAATCTCGTCCATGCCAGAGCCGTGTATTACGAGTGCGCGTTTGCGGCCTAAATTGGCAAATACTTCGGCAATCAGTTGGCCGATCTTTGGATTCGCCACACCCATCAGCTGAAGGTCAGGGCGGACCGGTGAGAGCACTGGGCCGATGGTGTTAAAGATGGTTGGCACGCCAAGTGCTTTGCGAACATGGGCAACATTGGCCACTGCTGGATGGTAGGCAGGGGCAAATAGGAACGTGAAGTTAGAGGCTTCGAACTGGCGTACTGCTCGTTCTGGGTTGAGATCGAGAGGAATATTTAATGCTTCTAACACATCAGCAGAACCCGACTGGGAACTGACCGAACGGTTACCGCATTTAATGACTTTGCAGCCACCTGCAGCGGTGATTAACGACGCGCCGGTTGAAATATTAATGGTATTGCAGCGATCACCGCCGGTACCAGCGGTATCAAGAACGCCGGTGCCTGGAATTGGAAACGGGCGTGCAGCTTTGAGAAAGGCTTGCGCAATGCCGGCAATATCGGCGAAAGTTTCACCGCGAGTGCGAATGGTAGCGAGCAAGGCGGCAATTTGCGCGTCGTCGTAGTCGCCAATAATGACCGGTGCAAATACCTCACGTACTTGGTCAATAGTCGGTGTTGGGGTATCTAAAAATGCTTGAAAGGCAGTAGTTGGAGCGGACATAATGATGGTTGTTCCTTCAAAGATTCAGTGGCGTTGGGTTGGCTACAGATCACCGTGTTGCAAGAGCTTGATGCAGCGTTGCAGGATCACAGGACCTTGTGGTGAAAGAATGGACTCGGGATGAAATTGCAAGCCGATAGCGGTGGCATCGTCGGTGATTGCCGCCATGACAACGTCCCCAATTGCAGAAGAAGCGGTACCAAGGGTTCGAATACCTGTTGGTGTTGTGGTGGTACCAAGGGAATGGTAACGAGCCACAGGTACGAGCATGCCACTGGTGTGGGTTGCTGGATTGGCGTCGGTGGTCAGGCCGTCGAAAAGCGCAGTTGCGATGGGGTCGGTGCTCAGCTGCATGGTGTCGGTTACTCCGTGGACAGGTCCGCATGGTTCGACGGTGGCGCCATAATGGCTGAGCAACGCTTGAAAGCCGAGGCAAATGCCAAGAATTGGGATGCGGTGCAGGCAGGCATCGATAATTGCCATCATATTGCCTGCTGCGTGGGGGTGGCCAGGGCCGGGTGACAAGCAGATGACATCAGGTTGGGCGGCAAGAACATCGGCAACGGAAACGGTGTTGCGAAAGACTGTGCATCGAAAACCTGCGACGGCGAATGCATCGACAAGGTTGTAGACAAAGGAATCACGGTTATCGATGACAACAATATGCGTGCTCATTGATGGTGCACCTCTACTTCGGCATGTTGGGCATGTGCGATCGCGGCAAGAACGGCATAAGCTTTTTGCACAGTTTCATCGGCTTCGGCTTGTGGCTGCGAATCGCGCACCACGCCAGCGCCAGCTTGTACAATTGCCTGGCCATGTTGCACAAAAGCACAGCGGATCATAATGCAGGTATCCATCGAACCATCGCCGGTGAAATAGCCAAGCGCTCCACCATAGGAACCGCGACGGTGATGTTCCAGCTCTCGAATGATTTCCATTGCGCGTAGCTTCGGCGCACCAGTCAGTGTGCCCATGTTCATGCACGCGCGATAGGCATCAAGTGCTTGAAACTCAGGGGCTAAGGTTGCAGTGACACGTGAAACCAAGTGCATGACTCGCGAGTAGCGATCAACGTGGAGCAAGTCACGCACCTGGCGAGTTGCCGGCACTGCTACCCTAGCGAGATCATTGCGGGCGAGATCAACCAGCATGGTGTGCTCGGCAAGTTCCTTGGCATCAGTACGCATCTCGAGTTCAGCGCGAATATCAAGCTCATGATGAATGGAACCATCGGGATGTAACCCGCGCTTGCGTGTACCGGCAATCGGATACAGCTGAACTTCACGGGTATCAGCCGCAAAGGTGAGATTCGATTCAGGAGATGCGCCGAATAACTCGTAACTTTGGCCCCCACTGACCCCACGCACATAGAACATATAGGGCGAAGGATTTTCCGCGCGTAATTGGGTGTATGCGGCAAAAGCATCGGGGCAAGGCATGCGAAACATTCGCGATGGTACAACCTGATAGGCATCACCGATATCAATGGCGTGCTGCACAGCGGTGACATGCGCGCGAAACTCGGCATCGGAGGTTGGTGTGGTTGCTGCAATGCGTGGGGTTGGGGTGGCGAGGTTGGCGGTTGCTGCTGCGTCGGCCGTCACGACGTGAGCTGTTGGGTCGGCAGCCGGATCCGCCGCACCCGCCGCACCCGTAGCAGCCGTGGCTGAGCCACTCGCAGCAATCGCCGTAGCAGCCGCATCTCCACTGAGGTCTGCAACCGCAATCGCCGCCGCTACCTGATCCGCAGTCCGTGCTGCATCCTCCGCATTTTGGCCAAGAACCTCAAGTGTCGCTTCCTGCGTGCGATGATCAATCCGCAACAACTGTTCGGCAACCACAAACTGATAATCCGGATAGGTGTTCTCAGCCATCGTCACAGCAGGCAACTGCTCAAACGTTGCGACATAATCAAAGGCAAAACCACCAGCCACAAACGGTAAATACTCACTGCGATATGGCGCATGGTGCTGAAGCAAACTCAAGATTTCCGTATTATTGGTGCGCAGCAATCGCTGATGCTCATCTACATCGGTCGCAGGCGTGTACTCCCAAATTGCAAAGTTTTCGCCACGGGTTACCGGCGGCTGTTCCGTAAGCATACACAGTTGCGCTAACAGATCCTCACCTATGCGCGTGAGCGTATCGACGCGTACCTGTTGACCCATACACGTGATTCGCAACGCAGCCGCAAGCACTGCAAAGCAAACGGTCTTCTTCTTCGACGCAATATCAGCGCCTTCCAATAACACCGCATCACTGGTGTGCAAGCCGCCAAGATGCGCAAACAGCTTGGCGGCATCGTCATGGTAGCGCACAGTTCGCGCTGTTGTGACTACCACTTAGGAAACACCTTCGCGCTCGTTCGATTCCGTAATCATTTCAGCCAATACCTCAGCCACCTTCGGATCCGTGACACTCGTGGTGGCTGGATCTTCTGCAGCCAACGAACCTAAAATCTTGCGAACATAATCAACATCTTTATCGCCACGACCAGAAAGATTCACCAAGATATTGATCTCCTCCCCGGTCCGCTCTGCTTCTTCAGCAAGCTTGAGAGCATATGCCAATGCATGAGAGCTCTCCAGCGCCGGGATAATACCTTCATAGCGTGAGAGCAACCGGAATGCTTGCAAAGCCTCCGCATCGGTAATACCAACGTATTGAGCACGACCAGTTTGCATCAGATGCGAGTGCTCTGGTCCAACACCTGGATAATCCAAACCAGCAGACACACTGTGAGAATGCAGCAGTTCATCGTCTTCACCAAGGAGCACATATGACCTCGAACCGTGCAAAATACCAATTCGGCCACGGCTTAATGGTGCACCATGATGACCACTGTCTAAACCTTCACCTGCCGGCTCGACACCCACCAAGCGCACCTGATCGTTTCCTGGCTTATCAGTTAAATAATCAGCAAATGCACCAATTGCGTTTGATCCACCACCAACAGCTGCAACCACTACATCTGGCAAAGCCTCAGTCATCTCTTGCATCTGCACGCGCGATTCACGTGAAATCACAGCCTGAAACTCTTTCACTAACCGTGGGAATGGGTGCGGGCCACATGCAGAACCAAGCAGATAGTGGGTGGTCGAGAGGTTTTCAACCCAATCATTGATGGCAACGTCAATAGCATCTGACATAGAATCGCCGTTTTCGTTACTCACCGGTACCACCTCGGCACCCATGAGACGCATGCGATACACATTCGGTTGTTGGCGAGCAACATCTTTCGCACCCATATAGATCGTGCATTCCATGCCCATCAACGCTGCAATCATTGCGGTAGCAGTACCATGCTGGCCAGCACCAGTTTCTGCAATCAAACGCGTTTTTCCAAGTCGCTTCGCAATTAAGGCCTGCGCGAGCACTTGATTACCCTTGTGCGCGCCACCATGTACCAGATCTTCACGCTTTAAAAAGATTTTCGCCTTGCCCTTGCCGTGTCCTGCAAGTGGCAGGTTGGCGCATTGCGTAATCGGAGTTGGGCGGCCTAAATAGGTGCGACGCAGATGATCAAGTTCTGCTTCAAACGAAGGATCCGCCAAGGCGTCTGCAAAGCCGCGTTCAAGCTCGTCTAATACTGGCAACAGTGCGTCTGGAACGTATTGACCGCCGAATTCACCGAAGTATGCGTCAAAAATGGTTTCGCGGTTTGGAGTGCTCATCATGTTCTCTTTCGTGGTGGTTGTTGTTGTTTTGAAAGGAAACCAGCACGTTTGATGTGTGTGTGAGCAATAAAAATCGACCCATCCGAACAGCTACTGTGCTGGCTCCGAGGGCCGAAACTTGAAGTCTATGAACTGGCCCGCGGGTTACGCGCGCCACCACCAGAGGTTCTTCAAGGTTTTCATAGTTGGCTAATGTAGTCTCCTGCTGCACGATTACGCAAATCACCACGCCGATGTGGGGGGATCTGTAACGCAGCTATCGCGAATGTTTCACGTGAAACATTGGTAAGTGGCGTCAATACCCTGAGCGCTTGACGACGCCTCTCACCACCTCTCCCACAACACTCTTTCTCGTATGTGTAAGCGCAGTGGATTCCTCCGACTGGAGTTTAGTCAGGCAGTAACCACGTTCCTCCTTGTTTGAGAGCTCTTGTGATATCAGCATTCACACATATTGCGCGCGATGGAATTAAAAACTGTATACAACTATAGTGCGATACAGTAAAACCTCACTGCACAGTGTTTCCATTGACATGTAACAGTGAGGTCTCGTGAGGCTAGATATTGAAGATCTAGTTAGTAGATGTGTTATCAGACTGTGAAGCAGCGCGTCGTAAAGCGTCGAAGTCGATCGAGGTTGGAGTTTCGCTCGCCGGCTCGCTTGCCGTATCACTGCAACAGCCAGATGAGCAACCTTCTGATTCGGAATCTTGGCCCATAATGCCTGCCGCGCGAGTGGCCAAGGATCCACCAAGGCCATAGAAGTACACGGCTGCAAAAATACCGATGACGCTGACCAGCAACAGCCAATAATTACCAGTAAAGAATGGCAGTGCCGCAATCACGAGCGCTAAACCGGAAGCCGTCCACACCGGACCTGCAACCTGATGGGCGGCATCCCACTGTTCTTTGGACTTACGCACTTCCTTTACCTTAATGCCAATATAACTATTGCCAGGTAAATGTTTTGTCCATGCCAATACACCGATCACAATAACTGCGATGCCAAGTACGAGCAGGATGCTTCCAAGAATATTCATAGCCTCTAGGATAGTCAGAATTGATCGAGAAACGAACTTCTCTCCTCGTCAAGAAGGTGCGTTCGCTGGCACATGCACACCTTGGTATAAGCACGCACGCACAGTGGTACAAGCACGCGCGCTCGCCGCTGCGATCTGGATCCGAGCGCTACTCAGCCTCATACGCACCCAGCAGCGTCCCACCAGCAGCGTCCCACCAGCAGCGTCCCACCACTCACAAACCACCACGTCCCACCCCACCTCACGCCCCCACTCCACCTTTTCACTTATTTCGTATCGCGTCAGTCACATGTGCGCACATCCACAGTGCATACGCCCTATTTATTCATTGCGTAAATATGATTTTTTGAAAAACTTAGTTACTCTAATAATTAGCGTTTTATTCGTTGGCAAAAAAATCGCAATGAGTATGCGGCCATGTGCACCATGACGTGGCATTTGTTATCGTTCATCATTTAATAGTTTGGATAAACACTATGGATTTCCGTCGACTTTCGTCGTCGCTGCTGTTTAAAATTGTCGTCGCAATTCTGCTCGGCATTGCCGGCAGCTTCTTCATCCCAGTTACAGTTGCGCGAGTCTTTGTCACTTTCAATGGCCTCTTTGGTAATTTCCTGGGATTCTTCGTTCCAGTTCTTATTTTCGCCCTGATTACTCCAGCAATCGCCGGTCTTGGTCGTGGCGCTGGTAAGTGGTTGGCTATCACAACTGCAATTGCGTATGGTTCCGCCGTCTTCTCTGGTCTCTTGTCCTGGGGTGCAGCGCAGCTGATTTACCCTTGGTTGCTCAAGGGCGCAACAGACGTGAAGGTTGCCAAGATCGATGAAGGTGGTCTGTCTCCATATATCACCGTTGAAATCCCAGCCCCAATGGCTGTGATGACGGCTTTGATCCTTGCGTTCGTCGTCGGTGTGGCTATGACCTCGGTCAAGTCCGATACCTTGTACGGCTCGGTTGCTGATCTGCGCCGCGTTGTCATGAAGGTTATTGCAAAGTTTATCGTCCCATTGCTGCCAGTGTATATCTTCGGCGTATTCCTCTCCTTGGGCATGAATGACAACCTCACATCTGTGCTTTCCGCTTTCGCGAAAGTCCTGATCTTGGCCATCATCGGTTCGTTCACCTTGCTGTTCATCCAGTACATCATTGCTGGTGCACTCACTGGCCGTAACCCACTGAAGGCACTGAAGAACATGATGCCTGCGTACTTCACCGCACTTGGTACCTCATCTTCTGCCGCAACAATTCCTGTCACCTACGAATCTGCACGCAAGAACGGCATCTCACAATCGGTCGCCGGCTTCGTTATTCCATTGTGCGCAACCATCCACCTGTCTGGTTCCATGATGAAGATCTCCCTGTTCGCATTTGCCATCATGTTCATGGGTAACATGGCCCTTCCATTGCCAATGGCCATCGGCTTCATCCTCATCCTGGGTGTCACCATGGTCGCCGCCCCTGGCGTTCCAGGCGGCGCAATTATGGCTGCCGTCGGCATCTTAAGCTCCAACCTGGGCTTTAGCGACGAGCAGGTCGCCCTCATGATCGCTGCATACATCGCTATCGACTCCTTCGGTACCGCTTGCAACGTCACCGGCGACGGTGCAATTGCGCTGGTTATCGACAAGTTCGCAAAGGGCAACATCGTCCGCAACGAGCTTGACGACGCTGACGATCTCGGCCTCGCTGCAGCTATCGCTGGTATCGAAGAAAAGCGCAACGCTTAATCGAGATATCTCAAACCCTCAAAAACGCGCCTTGGATCTTTCCAATGGCGCGTTTTTGAATATCTCCAGAGCCACGAAACCTCACTCAATCCCCAACCCAAAACCGCCGCACAACCAGCGTTTTTGCATGTAGTTTTGCCTACAGTGGATTTCTATAGTTTTATAGATACCTCCAAGATGAGCTATAATGAAGTTCCATGGTTAATAAAATTGGTTTCGACCGTGAGAAGTACATCGAGATGCAATCTCGACACATCAAAGCCCGCCGCGAAGAAATCGGCGGCAAACTTTATCTCGAGATGGGCGGCAAGCTCTTCGACGATATGCACGCCTCCCGAGTCCTCCCCGGATTCACCCCAGACAACAAAATCGCGATGCTGGAAAAAATTCGCGACGAAGTTGAAATCCTCATCTGCATCAATGCCAAGGATCTTGAGCGTCACAAAGTACGCGCAGACCTTGGCATCACTTATGAGGACGATGTTTTGCGTCTGGTCGATGTCTTCCGTGATCGCGGCTTCCTTGTCGAACACGTGGTTGTCACCCAACTCAAAGATGATAACCGCCTTGCCTTGGCCTTCATCGAGCGCCTCGAGCGCCTAGGCTTAAAAGTCGCTCGCCACCGCGTGATCCCAGGCTATCCAGCCAATATGGATCTCATCGTCTCCGAACAAGGCCTGGGTCAAAATGAATACGCCGAGACCACCCGCGACCTCGTGGTAGTCACCGCTCCAGGGCCAGGCTCCGGCAAGCTGGCCACTTCCCTTTCCCAGGTCTACCACGAGCACAAGCGCGGCATCGAAGTTGGCTACGCCAAGTTCGAGACGTTCCCAATCTGGAACCTGCCACTTGAGCACCCAGTCAACCTCGCCTACGAAGCCGCCACCGTTGACCTCAACGACGCCAACGTGATCGATCACTTCCACCTTTCCGCACACGGCGAATCCACGGTGAACTACAACCGTGACGTTGAGGCCTTCCCACTGCTGAAAACCCTCCTCGAGCGCCTCACCGGCAAAACCCCTTACCAGTCCCCAACTGATATGGGCGTAAATATGGCCGGCTTCTGCATCACCGACGATGAGGCCTGCCGAGAGGCATCGAATCAAGAGATCATCCGCCGCTATTTCAAAGCGCTTGTCGACGAAGCGCGTGGTGGTCTCGATTCCACTCAGTCCGACCGTGCCGCTGTAGTGATGGCCAAAGCCGGTATCACCGAAAATGACCGTACCGTGATTGCCGCTGCACGCGCCAAAGAGGCAGAGACCGAAAAGCCAGGTTCTGCAATTGAGCTGGCTGACGGCACAATTATCACCGGTACCACCTCTGATTTGCTCGGCCCATCAGCTGCAATGCTGCTCAATGCAATGAAGTACTTAGCTGGTATTCCAGACGATATTCATCTGCTGTCTCCGGAAGCAATTGAGCCAATTCAGACCTTAAAAACCAAGCACCTTGGTTCGATCAATCCACGCCTGCACATGGATGAAGTCTTAATTGCATTAAGCGTCTCTGCTGCTGAAAGCGAAGATGCACGCAAGGCCTTGGAGCAGTTGAAGCACCTGAAAGGTTGCGATGTTCACACCACCACCATCCTTGGTTCGGTGGATGAGGCGATCTTCCGCAATCTTGGTGTGCTGGTTACCTCTGATCCGAAGTTCCAGCGCAAAACTTTGTATCAAAAGCACTAATCGTACAGTTCTGCGCAGCGCATAAGAGAAAACCGTACTCGGAAGCTCGTTCACTTCTGTGTGCGGTTTTTTTAATGCGCCATCTCATGCGCGCAACCCACACACAACCGAACTGCTCCCTATTAGTTGGACTGAGAAATCAGATACCAATTACTGGGGAGGAGTTTTATGCATTCACGAAGTTCTTTGGGGCAACGTCAGTGTGAGTTGCTCGTTGATCTTTTTGAGCAAGGGCA